>CAZIVW010000024.1:0-40532 GCA_964542975.1 uncultured Sphingopyxis sp. | reverse complement strand
TGGTGCGGGCGAAGGGACTCGAACCCCCACATCTTACGATACTGGTACCTAAAACCAGCGCGTCTACCAATTCCGCCACGCCCGCGCGCGCCAACAGCCAATGTGCATGAAGCCATGCGCGAAACCGCACATGCCCATGCGGGCCGCGCGGGGCTATAGCAGACATAGTAAGGAGGGCAAGTCAGGAAAAACAAGTCCCTTGTGCCAATCTCCGCTTTTCTATCGGCGAAATCATCCGGAACATTGCCATATAGGCGGGCGTTTCATTCCACAGCAGCGCAACTGCTGCCCCAGCAGCGACCATCGCCCCGGCCCCATCCCGCCCAGAAAGGCGTCAATATAGCCATGAACCACCCCGCAACCGCCGCGGCCCAGCCCATCCGAACCCCTGATCCGGCCGTCAAACCGGACATTATCGCGCCGCAGTCTCCGCCAGAAACACCGCCGCAGCCCGCCCCCGCCGAACAGCCTGCCCATCGCCCTGTCGAATTCCCCGGCAAGCCTGGCGGGCATGACATGGATGAACCAGGCAAAGGCCCACAGGAAATGCCGCCGCACCCCTAGGAGCGAAACGCCCTATCCTGCTGACCCACTCCTCGTCGGCAGCCGCCAAGCTTGACCCCTTTTATCCGTTCGGCCACCCTCCCCCCATAAAGAGAATAGAGACTAGGGTTAGGACCTTGGGGTGGGAGGATGACGACATGGCATCAGCAGGCCAGAAACAGCACGCGCGAACAGGTGCAATAATCGCAAAATATGGCCCAATAGCCGCGCTATTGGGGGCGATCAGCATCGCCCCCGCATCAGCATTGGCGGAAACCACCACCTATCGCGGTGGCCCGATCATCACGATGGACGGCGAACAGCCGCAATTGGTCGATATGGTGATCGTGCGCGATGGCCAGATAATCTATGCGGGGCCCAAAGCGAAGGCCCCGAGAATTAAAGACAAAGACCAACGCATCCATGATTTGGCGGGCAAAACCATGCTGCCCGGCTTTATCGACGCCCATTCCCATTTTTCCGCCGCCCTGCACACCAGCCGCGGCTTGGATTTATGGAATAAAAATCTGCCGCCAATCCGCACCGTCGCCGATTTGCAACAGGCCATCCGCACCTATCTCGCCGCCCCCGCCACCAGCGGACAAGCCAGTGATTGGGTGATGGTCTGGCAATATGACCCCGAAATTCTGGCCGAAAAACGCCATATCACCCGCGCCGAACTCGACGCGCTATCGCCCTATCAGCCCTTGGTGGTGATGCATGTTTCGCTGCATGGGGCCGTCGCGAACAGCGCCGCTTTGGCCGCAGCGGGCATCAATGATGAAACAAAGGCCCCCGCAGGCGGCATCATGGGCCGCGATGCGGATGGCGAGCTGAACGGCCTGTTGCTGGAAACCGCAATGTTCGCCCTGCTCGCCAATGCCCCCAAGGCCAGCGATGCCGACAATCTCCATGCCTTGGAATCCGCCCAGCAACGCTATTTTGCGGAGGGCTATACCCACGCCCAAGACGGCGCGACCCAGCCGCCCGACCTCGCCTTTCTAACCAGCGAAGCGGCGCGCGCGCGCATCAAAATCGACCTAGCGCTGCTGCCCTTCGCGTCACAATTGGACTATTTGTTGACGCGGAACGACCTGAAATTCGGCGAATATCGGGGGCATGTGAAACTTCAGGGGATAAAATTCGTCCTCGACGGTTCGCCCCAAGCCCGCACCGCCTTTTTCACCCAAGATTATGCGCGCGGCAGCCCCGAAGGCCATCACCCATGGCATGGCGCGCCCGTGACATCCGCCGCAGATTTCACGGCAGCCGCGAAAAAAGCCACAGATCGCGGCTGGCAATTGTTCGTCCACGCCAATGGCGATGCGGCCATTGATATGGCGATTGCGGGGTTTGACCAATTGGGCTTCCGCGCCGCCGACAATCGGCGGCCCATCATCATCCACTCACAATTTCAACGCAAAGACCAACTGCCCGCTTATGTGCGACTGGGTGTTGGCCCATCCTATTTCTCTAACCACACATATTATTGGGCGGATATTCACCGCAGCAATTTTCCGGCCGAAACGGTCGATTTCATCAGCCCGCTAAAATCCGCCGCCGCGATGGGTTTGCATGTGTCCAACCACAGCGATTATAGCGTCACGCCGCTGGATACGCGCTTCATGCTCTGGTCCAGCATGGCCCGCCGCTCGATCAGCGGCGTGATGAGCGGGCCGGATGAGCGGCTGGGCGCCTATCAAGCACTCCAAGCCCTCACCACCGGTCCCGCATGGCAAATTTTCGAGGAAGATCGCAAAGGTCGGATCAAAGCCGGTTTCTTGGCCGATTTCGTCATCCTCGACCGCAACCCGCTCAACACGCCGACCGACGATATCAAATCCATCAAAGTGCTGGAAACGATCAAAGAAGGGCGCAGCATGTGGCGCGCCGACGCGCCATGACGCGGTAATTTCGCTTTACCCAATATAGAAAAGGGCGCCGCTGATCCCAGCGCGCCCTTTTTCTATTCTACGCCGTCATAAAAGGCAGCTTAACCCTGACAGAAGCGCACAAAGCGTTGCACTATGCTGCGCGCCTGTGGCCCGCCATCCAGCACACGCTCCCCGCCCTTCATCTGGATGGTCAACTGTCCCGACCGCGCAAATTCCGCAATCAAGGGCTCAGACGACGAGATTTCGGATGACGTAAAGCGGGATTCGCCCACCTCTGAATGAAATTCACCTTGGCCGGACAATGTCTTGCTCACGCCGCCAGCCTTCAAACCGATGGAGCGCAAGTCCCTTGGGCCGCCGTTCACATTCACAAAAATGCGCTGCCCGCCGTCTTCGCATACCAAATTCACCGGCTGCATATCCGTCTCTGGCACTTCATAAGCCAAAATCGCGTCCGACACACGGCCTTCGTTGACGCGATAGGCCCAGTCAAAGCCTTGCCCATGTGATGCAAATGCTGCGCCACCCAACAAAGATACGCCCAGCGCAGCGACCGCCGCCATCTGGCGCATTTTGATCTTCACCATCATTGATTCGTCCTCACATGCTCACAGCCACCTATTCTAGCATGACAGAGGCTGAGGCTGTGATGAACAACATAGGCGGTGGACCAGTCCCAGCCTGAATTGGGTCCGAACAGATGGGGAGACCCCATAAAAAACCGGTGGCGAACCATGCCCACCACCGGTTTTCATCATATATTATCCCGAGCGAGCAATCAGGGCTGCGACGACATCTGCTCCGCGACATCCCCTTCGCCCGCTACGACAGCGGCCGCCACCTGATCGGCACCGCTTGGCGGCACAGCAGCCCGCACCATTCCCGCCGCAGGCAGGCCGGTTTTCACATCAATCACTTTGTCGCGATCATAAGCCAGCACCCCCGCAACAGCGGGCATTCGGCCAACGGTTCCGCGAAAGAAATTATCATATTTCCCGCTCGCGTGAAATTCCGCCTGCACATTGGGTAATGCCTGCAACGACGCGGGCAGTTCATAGCGCACCGCCGCCATATCCACGGCCGCCGCCGCCGATTGCCCTGCTGATGCGGCAACTGCGAAGAAATTCCCGCTGTTGGTAATGACGCCCGCTTTCACGTCAAACGCCACGGAACCCATACAATAGCAAGTCCCAAAGCTCCCCTGCGGCCCTGCCCACATCGGCCCATGATAGACATAACGACCGGGCTTCATCTTGGTCAAATAGCTAAAGCTGCGCGGTGCAGCGCTTTTATTATAGATGGACGTATAACCAAAGGTCGCCAAATTCCGCGCTTCAATGGGCTCGATCGAGAAATTTTCGGCGGTCGGCTCAATCGGCCTGTCCGCAACTTTCGCTTTGGTTTGCTCTGCAACCGCCTTTTTGCTTTCCCAACTCGCCAATTGACCAGGATATTTTTTTTGGACGCGGGCCAATTGTTTCGCCCATTCCTCTTCATATTGCGTGACATCCTCTGCATCGGGCATCCGCAGCACCGTGCCCATTTGCCGTTCTGGCCCCGTCACGAACAAATATCCGCTATCGGCCTCAATCACCACTTGTCCCGATAGGATTTTCGCTTCACCAATTGGCTGGGCCGATGCCATGGTCGGTATAGCCAAAGAGGCCAGCGCAGCAGCGCGCCAAAATATACGGGTCATGGCAGCAACTCCTTCGCTTCGGGCTTTGGACCGGATGCGACCAGCGCCTGTTTCATCAAAAAGCCTGTGCGTTTTTCATCCTTTACGCGGCCAAAGCCTTCTTCGAAATGAAAGGCCTGCCACCGCTCACGTTCCATTCCGTAACGCGCATAACCTTTAAATTCCATACATTTACGGACATTGTTTCGGCGTATTTTTCGCCGTTCCGCCGAACCAAAAACGGCATCCGCGAACAAAGACCCCAAAGCCCCGCCCGCCGCGCCCGCCATGCCATATTGCATCGCATAATAGCTGGTCATGCCAGCATCCCCGCCGCCATAAAAATTGCTACCGCTCGACAGCGCGTCACATTCGCTGATGTCATGATAAGCCGCAGAAAAATCTGTATTTTCGCGGTGGAAATAGAAATATTTATCATATCCCAAGGCAATTTCGGGCGTTTCATCAAAACGCGTATCGGGCCGTTCCAGCGCCGCCACTTCTGCTTCGGTGAATTGGCGCGGTGGTTCCGGCGCCTTAATCGCCTGCGCCCCCGCAGACATCGGCAACGCCCATAGCGCGCCCGCAAGCAACATATATTTCAACGTCTATCCCCCCAATAGAATGGGGGAAAGACTAAGTTAACAATATAGTCTTGCCAAGCATTTTCACTCAGCAAGACTATATCGGTTTCATTGCATAAACTTAGCCAAGATAATTCTTAGCCCAGCGCCTTTTTCAGCAGTTCATTGACCACTTGGGGGTTGGCCTTGCCCTGCATCGCTTTCATGGTCTGGCCGACAAAGAAACCAAATAAGGCTTCTTTCCCGCCCTTATATTGTTCGACCTTATCAGCATTGGCGGCCAAGACCTTGGCGATTTCCGCCTCAATCGCGCCGGTGTCGCTATTCTGCTTCAGGCCCTTTTCATCGACGATCTTCGCCGCGCCATCACCCGTTTCCAGCATGATCTCAAAGACCTGCTTGGCGATGCTGCCCGAAATCGTGCCATCGTTCACCAAGCCCAGCAATTCGGCTGCTTCGTCCGGCGAAACGGGGCTATCGCTAATGTCACGGCCCAAACGGTTGAGCGCGCCGAACAATTCGCTGGCCACCCAATTGGCGGCGGCGGCAGGCTTGGCGCCCGCGTCCAACAAGGCGTCAAACCAGCGTGCGCTTTCCACTTCGGCGGTCAGCACCGCGGCGTTATAGGCCGAAATGCCAAGGCCCAAATAACGGTCGCGCTTGGCGTCCGGCAATTCGGGCAGACTGTCACGGCAAGCCGCCACAAATTCATCCGTCAGATTGAGCGGCAGCAAATCAGGGTCGGGGAAGTAACGATAATCATGCGCATCTTCTTTGCTGCGCATGGTCCGTGTGGTGCCCGTATCAGGGTTGAACAGGCGGGTTTCCTGATCAACCTTGCCGCCAGCTTCCAACACTTCCACCTGACGATGCGCCTCATGTTCAATGGCCTGCATCACAAAGCGAACCGAGTTCACATTTTTGGTTTCGGTGCGGGTGCCCAGCGGGTCCCCAACCTTGCGAACCGACACATTTACGTCGGCGCGCATCGACCCTTCTTCCATATTGCCGTCACACGAACCGACATAGCGCAGGATCGCGCGCAGCTTGCGCAAATAAGCGCCCGCTTCGGCTGGCGAGGCCATGTCCGGCCGCGACACAATTTCCATCAAGGCCACGCCCGACCGGTTCAGGTCGACATAGCTCATGGTCGGATGCTGGTCGTGCATCAGCTTGCCGGCATCCTGTTCGACGTGGATACGTTCCACGCCGATCACCTTATTGGCGGCAATACCGGCCTTTTCATCAGCCTCGATTTCCAGCGAACCTTCACCCACAATCGGATGATAAAGCTGGGAAATCTGATAGCCTTGCGGCAAATCGGCATAGAAATAATTTTTGCGGTCGAAACGCGAATATTTGTTAATCTGCGCGTTGATCGCCATGCCGGTCCGCACCGCTTGGCGGATACATTCCATGTTCGGCGTGGGCAACATGCCGGGCATCGCCGCGTCCACAAGGCTGACTTGTGTGTTGGGTTCTGCGCCAAATGCGGTTGCCGCGCCCGAAAAAAGCTTGGCATTGGATGTGACCTGTGCGTGGACTTCCAGGCCGATCACGACCTCCCACTCACCCGTTTCACCTTTGATCCGATAATCGCTCATATCAGTGCTTCTGCTGTGTCATGCGGTCGACATAAGCAATGCCAACGGCGGAGAGGATGAAGGCCATGTGGATGATGGTTTGCCACATGACGCCCGTTTCGGTAACGCGCGCGCCCGGCGTGCCAATGCTGCTGGCCTCGATGAAGGTGCGCAGCAAATGGATCGACGAAATGCCGATGATCGCCATCGCCAATTTCACCTTTAACACGCCAGCATTGACGTGGCTCAGCCATTCGGGTTGGTCGGGGTGCCCTTGCAAGCGCAAACGCGACACAAAGGTTTCATAACCACCCACGATGACCATCACCAATAAGTTGGAAATCATCACCACATCGATCAGGCCCAATACCACCAGCATGATCTGCTGTTCGGTAAATTCCCACGCATGCATCACCAAATGCACCAATTCCTTCAGGAACAGGAACACATAGACACATTGCGCCACGATCAGGCCAACATAGAGTGGCAATTGCAACCAGCGCGAGCTGAAGATCAGCGATGGCAATGGCTTCAACGCCGCAGGGGTTTCGGTGACAGCCTCTGTCATATCACCACCATTTCGCAGGCTTGGCGGCAAAGCCAGCGCGCTGCTCAATGGCCAGACCGGCGTTCAGCACGCCTTGCTCATCAAAGGGCTTGCCGATGATGTGCAGACCCAATGGCAGACCTTCTTTGGTGATCGCGGCGGGAACCGACATGGCGGGCAAACCAGCCAGGCTGGCGGGAACCGAGAAGACGTCGTTCAAATACATTTCCAACGGATCGGTATTTTTCTCACCCAAACCAAAGGCCGCCGATGGGGCGGTTGGCGTCAAGATGACATCGCATTGCTCAAAGGCTTTCATGAAATCTTGCGAAATCAAGGTGCGAACCTTTTGCGCCTGCGTGTAATAAGCGTCATAGAAACCGGCCGACAACACATAGGTGCCGATCATGATACGGCGCTTTACCTCTGGCCCAAAGCCAGCGGCGCGGGTCGCGGCATACATGTCTTGCAAGCCAGCGCCTTCGGGCAAGTCGCGCAAACCATAGCGCACGCCGTCATAACGGGCGAGGTTCGACGATGCTTCGGCGGGGGCGATGATATAATATGCGCCCAAGGCATATTTGGTGTGCGGCAGGCTGATGCTGACAACCTCTGCGCCCGCATCCTTCAGCATGGCCACGCCAGCTTCCCACATCGCATCGACTTCGGCATCAATGCCTTCGATACGATATTCCTTGGGAATGCCGACCTTCTTGCCTTTCAGGTCGCCCGACAAAGCGGCTTCCCAATTGGGCACAGGCATATCCAGACTGGTACCGTCCTTGGCGTCAAAACCGGCCATATTTTCCAGCAAGATCGCACAGTCGCGCACATCCTGCGCCATCGGGCCAGCTTGGTCCAGCGACGAAGCAAAGGCCACAATGCCCCAGCGCGAGCAGCGACCATAGGTCGGCTTAATGCCCGAAATACCCGTAAAGGCCGCTGGCTGGCGGATCGAACCACCCGTATCCGTGCCGGTCGCCGCAGGGCATAGACGCGCTGCAATGGCGGCGGACGAACCACCGGACGAGCCACCGGGGGCCAGTGCAGCATCGCTGCCGTCACGGCGCCACGGCGAAATCACATTGCCAAAGGCGCTGGTTTCGTTCGACGAACCCATGGCAAATTGGTCAAGGTTCAGCTTGCCCAGCATCCCTGCGCCCGCATCCCATAATTTTTGGGACACGCTGCTTTCATAAGGCGGCACAAAGCCTTCCAAAATCTTGCTGGCGGCGGTGGTCTGCACGCCCTTGGTGGCGAACAAATCCTTCATGCCCAAGGGCACGCCCGACAAGGGCTTCAACGTGCCAGCCGCGCGGTCCGCATCGGCTTGGCGGGCCGCAGCCAGCGCCAATTCCGGCGTTTCGACGATAAACGCGTTCAGCGCCTTCGCGCCTGCCACATTGGCGTTAAACGCCTCTGCCACTTCGACAGCGGTAAATTCGCCCGCGCGGTGGCCGTCGCGAATGGCCGCGACTGTTAAATTCGTTAAATCGGTCATTATTCGATTACCTTCGGCACACCGAAAAAGCCGTGCTGCGCTGCGGGCGCATTGGCCAAAATATCATCACGGCGGTTGCCACCAATTAACGGGTCCGCATTCACCACATCGTCGCGCAAGCGCAAGATATTGGGAATAACCGCCGTCATCGGTTCCACGCCCGTCACATCCACTTCACCAAGTTGTTCCACCCAGTTCAGAATGTTGTTCAATTCACCTTCCATCGCTGTCGCTTCTTCATCGCTGATTGCGATGCGCGACAGAGACGCGATTTTCTTCACAGTTGCCTGATCGATTGCCATGTTGTCCTGCCTTTGCGGGAGATAGAGCGCCGCTAGCACCCTGACCCGCCTTCATCAAGTTTCGATCCATATTCGATCTATATATGGGGTGTTATGGGCGGCAAATCAGCCCCCAACCACCCCCTGCCGCTTCCAACAGCATCTTTTATTCAAACAAGGTCTGCGGCACACCGTCGACCAGCAAACGCTGCCTGGTGACATTTTCCAACCGAATATCAGCATTTTTCAAATCAGGCTCCGTCTTTCGGGGTTCAACCCATTGGTCGACAACCCGCCATGCGCCAGCGGCATTTTTCGCATATTCCTGCTGGCTGGGCGCATCAGCTTTGTGGAATTGCGTCAAAACAAGCACATGTTCGTCGTTCAAAACATAAAGGACGCACATATAGGCGGCGTCACAACTGCTACCCTCCTCCAGCTTCGCAACAATTCCATCGGGGGCTGCAGCGCCGTCTGGTAAAATACGCAGCCGCTCCACCAGCGGGGCAGCCGTTGCCGCCTTCACATCATTTGTGCTGCTCCAACGGCTTTTGGACGCCAGCGCCGCCTTGGCGGACACCGCCCATCCCCCTTGTGGCCCAGCCTGATTATCGACCATTTTCTGCAACATCGCCCGTCCCGCTGGTCCATAATCAAAGGCCATGGCCGCCCAATCAAATTTTTCCGCCGTCACTTTGCCATGTTCCAAACGCGCCAACTGGCTGCGCGCCGAAATGCTGCCAAAATCCACCAAGGGCAGCGCCAATAACGCCGCCACTATCATGACCTTAATCGCCCAAATCTGTTGCAAGGGGCGCAGTATCGCCGCAAATTCGCGCCGCCCGCGCGCCACGGCATAAACGCCGATCAGCCCATATCCCAGCGCGACCCACACGGCCACCGCGCCCCACAAGCGATCCGGCGTCCAACCATATTGGCTGATCCGCATCGTCATGGCCGCCGCCGCAATCACCGCAAAGGGCAGGACCACCGCCGCCAAAATCGCCGCTGCGTGGCGCAAAATGGGGCTACGCGCGCTATCCTCGGCCACATTGCCGATCACCGCATTGGCCAGCAGCACCGCCGCCGCGCTGGACAGCAACATCATCACCGCTGCCGAGAAACCCGACGCCCATAATGGCGCCAGTCCCGTGCCCAGCAGCGACAGCAAAAACAGCGCCGCCGCCGCCGCCAACACGGGGGCCAGCACCGACAAAGTCACCATCACCAACCGCTGCATGACCGATACCAATCGATCCCGCTCACGCAGCAAGCCCACCGCCCCGCCAAAACCAGCCCCCGCCAGCGGCACGATGAACCAGCCCTCCTCCATCAACCTCGAGATGAATTTAATACCAATGGTGTTGAACAGGCCGCCAATCAACAGCACCAACAACAAGCTGATCCCCGCAAAGGCCACGCCCGCCGCGCCAATCACCGCGTCATTCCATGCATGGTTGTGCAACCGTGCATAGGATAATTGCCACAATTTCCAATATCGACCATCCGCCGCCACATCGCGCCGCGTCTGGAAAAATGGCGTGGCGATCAGCGCCGCCAAAATCGCCGAAAATACCGGCCAAGCGCCATAATTTCCGTCATGGGCATATCCCGCGATGCGCCACATAATAAAGCCAATCACAGCGCCCCAAAACAGCGAAAATCCCGCCGCCCAAGTCCATCGGCGGCGCTCCACGCCCAGCGCAAAGCTCAGGCTGGATACCGCAACAAAAGCGGCCAGACCCGCCGTCACCGCGCTATTGCGGGCGGTAAAGCTGCCTTCGATCAGATGGTAAAATCCCAGCCCCGCCACCGCACAAATCGCGGCCAAAATCCAAGGCCGCATCGGCCATGGATCATCCGCATCATCTAGCCGCGCCGCTTCAAAACCGCCCAGTATTGGCCAAGCGCTCCTCGCCTGATCGCCAGTCTGCCCCGCAATATTATCCACGGGGCCAGCCGCGCCAGCAGCGGAATTTTCTGTCTGATCTGTCATGCCCGCATTGCAAAGCAAATCGCCTCACCGCGCAAGCCCAATCTATCGCCCGCAAAAAATGCGCCCCCACCCTCGACTTTGCAAAGCATAGGGCGCTACAGAAGCGTCGATATTTTTCGCTTGATTTTATGCTTGGGAGCGCGCGTTGGCCCGCAAATTTCTTTACCTCATCGCTGCGATCATTTTCCTCATTCTTGGCGCCGCTATTGTCTATCAGCTTTTCCCTAGCTGGCTGGCGCGCACCGCTTTGGTTCCTTCGACCGAATTTGTGGAACAAGAAGCCCCCAAGCCCAACGCCTATGACAATGCCATTTTGTGGCTCGCCAAGCCGGGCATGGCCGACAACCCCGCCGACTGGCGTCCCACCCCTGCCGATTTAGAAGGCGACGCCGCCAATGCGGCCGCCCCCACCGACGGCGAACAAGGGGCAAGCACCGCTGCGGCGAATGAAAATAGCAAACAGCCCCCCGTCACCGACCCGCACAGCAGCCCCGTCCCCCCGCCCCCTGCGGGCCCCGCCGCTGTCTTCTTTGTGCATCCGACCAGCTATTACAGCCGCTCGTCATGGAACGCCCCCTTGGCCGACCGTGATGCCGACCACCGCGCCAATTTGTTCGTGCGCGGCATGGCCAGCGCCTTTGCTGATGCGGGCGAAACATGGGCCCCGCGCTATCGCCAAGCCACAATGGGCGCCTTTTTGGCCAAGGACCGTGTGAACGCCGACAAGGCCATCGCCGCCGCCTATTTGGATATTGAACAGGCCTTTGACGCCTTTTTGGCGGGCATAGCCCCCAACAAACCCATCATCCTTGCGGGCCATAGTCAGGGTGCCTTGCACCTGATTACCCTGCTGAACAAGCGCATCGCCGGAACCCCGCTGACCAAGCGTATCGCCGCCGTTTACGCCATTGGCTGGCCAATCAGCATGGAAACGGACCTGCCCAAATTGGGTATGCCCGCTTGCCAAACGCCCGATGAAAAAGGCTGTGTCATCAGCTATCTGACCTTTGCGGAGCCAGCGGACCCCACCATGGTCTTGGAAGCTTATGACAGCACGATCGGCCTTGATGGCCGCCCGCGCAATGGGTCCGCCATGCTGTGCAGCAACCCCATCACCGGCATTCCCGACACGGTCGCCGACGCCAGCCAAAATATCGGCACGCTGAAGCCCAGCCAAGATTTCCGTTCCGGCCAATTGTTCGTCGGGAAAATCGGTGCCCGCTGCGATGCCAACACTGGCTTATTGCTGATCGGCGATGCCCAAATCGCCAAAGATTATGTGGTTTCTGGCTATGTGCTGCCCGGTAACAATTACCATGTTTATGATATCACGCTATTTTGGTCGAACCTGCGCGCCGACGCGCTGCGCCGCCTTGACACCTATATGAAAAGCGCGCCCAAGGCCGCCGCCCGCAAAACAACCGCCCGCGCCGCACCGCATCGTGCCGCCGCCCAACCAAAAGCCGCCCACAAATGATCACCGCTTCCGCCCTTGAATTTTACGACGCCCTGCCAAATGGGGGCCGCCTTGCGGGGCTGGACGTTGGCACCAAGACCATTGGCGTGGCATATTGCGACGCGGGCTGGTCCTTTGCGACGCCCGACAAAACCATCATCCGCAAAAAATTCAGCGTCGATTTGGCGATCTTGCGCGACCGTATCGCGCAAGAAAAAATCGCCGGTCTGGTCATCGGCCTGCCGCTCAGCATGGACGGCACCGACAGCCCCCGCACCCAAAGCACGCGGGCCTTTGCCAAAAATTGCGAAGTGCTGGGCCTGCCCATTTTGATGTGGGACGAACGCTGGTCCACCGCCGCTGTCGAACGCGCCATGATCGCCGCCGACATCAGCCGCGCCAAACGCGCCGAGCGGGTCGACAGCGCCGCCGCCGCCTTCATTCTGCAAGGCGCGATTGACGCCATGGTCGGATAATCGAAAAATGCCCCCTAAACCGCGCGGCTTGGGGGGCATCATAAACTTTTAAGGCAGTTTAGAACGGTTTAGGACAGCGCCGCTTTTCGGGCGTTTTTCGCTACATACATCGCCGCATCGGCGCGGCGCAGCAAATCTTCCGGCTCACAGCCATCGACCTCGGCATGAATAATCCCAAGGCTGGCCCCCGGATAATCCAGACGCACCGTGCCCAAATCAAAATGGCCCTTGATTAAACCGCCCAAACGATCATGCAGCTGCGCCATTTGCTGCTGTGGGTCCTCCCCCTGCGGCCCGCCCATGACCACAACGACAAATTCATCACCGCCCAATCGGCCCACCAAATCATGGCTGCGTATCCCTTTGGCCAAGCGCAGTCCGACCTTCACCAAAAAAGCATCCCCCGCTTCATGGCCATATTGATCGTTAATCTGTTTGAATCCGTCCAAATCAATGAAGGCGACATAGATGGACCGGCCCTCGCGCTGCGCCAGCCCCATCAACCGCTTTAGCTCCATCAAAATCAATCGCCGATTGGGCAGATCGGTCAACGGATCGCGATAGGATTGCGCCTGCAACAATAAATTGGCTTGGCGCAATTCTTCGATCAACTTCTCGCGCTGGACATATTGCTGGATCAGCGCGCCGAACAGCGACACCGTGCCTTGCCCTTCTGGGCTTAATTGGCACACCTCATCGCTGGCCGCGCATAAGGTGCCAAATAATATCCCATCGGCATAATAGATGGGCGTCGAAACATAGGTGCAAATGCCCAAAGCCCGTGCGGCTTCGCTATCGCCCCAACATTGGCTGGCATCATCGGTAAAAGCTTGGCCTTGTTCCAGCGCGCGGCGGCACAGCGTATCGCCCCAAGGCACGCTCAACCCTTCGGGTATCTGCATCGTCTGGCTGTTCAGCGAATAAAGGATTTCTTGCTCCGCCGCCTCATGATGCACCTGCGTCAAATAGACGCTGTGCAACTGCGTCACGCGCTGAAGCAGCACCAACAAGGGCCGCACCAGTTGCTCGATATTCTCGGCATCGACCAGCGTCGCCGACAACAAACCTACAAATTTATCCGATTGCATAACCATAAATTACATCAATGCTCATTATCAACAACTTATGTCAACGATCTAGCCGATATGGCGCAATTTACCATCACCGGAATCACCCAGATTGTTTCGCCCATCTTTAAAAAAATTTCCGCACGGCCTGACGCTTCGGGCGGCGCATTGCGGTTGCCAATCACGCAGTCCTGCATTGCGTTACCATAGTTTTTCCAACATAGAATTCGGACCATGAACAATAATATCATCCTCTATTGGTTTGCCATCTTCAGCGCCGCGGCCTTTTTCGACATGTGGTTCGACAAACAACGCGCCATTGCCGACAAAAGCCGTATGTCCGAACGCGGCTTGTTGCGCATCATGGCCTTGGGCGGCGCGCTCGGCGGCTTGCTGGCGTCGCAACTCTTTCGCCATAAAACGCAAAAACAGCCATTTCGCGGAACCATGATTTTCCTCTGCGTCCTGCAAGTCGGCGCGCTGATCTGGTGGTTCTTCATTGCCGACCCAATTGTGCCCGCCGACACGCTGGCAAGCCTTGCGGGAATCGCAATCTCGGCCTAAAGGCAGGCTTTAATGAACAGCCATATTCCTCGACCCGCCAGCGACTATCCGCCCGGCGGCGATGCCTTTCCGCATCGTCACTTAATCGGCATCGCTCAACTCACCCCGTGGGAAATTTCCTACATTTTGGACGCTGCCGAACAATGGGTGGAAATGAACCGCTCTGGCGCCGCCAAACATGACGATGCCTTGGCGGGCCTGACGATCATCAACGCCTTTTTCGAAAATAGCACCCGCACCCTGCTCAGCTTTGAAATTGCAGGCAAACGTTTGGGCGCAGACGTGGTCAATATGAACGCCGCGCAAAGCAGCGTGAAAAAAGGCGAAACGCTGATCGACACCGCCATGACGCTCAACGCCATGCGCGCCGATGCCATTGTCATCCGCCATGCCAGCAGCGGCGCGGTGCAATTGATCGCAGACAAGGTCGACTGCCCCGTCCTCAACGCGGGCGATGGCCGCCACGAACATCCCACCCAAGCCTTGCTGGATGCGCTAACCATCCGCCGCAACAAAGGCCGTGTTGAGGGGCTGACCATCGCCATTTGCGGCGATGTGTTGCACAGCCGCGTGGCCCGTTCCAATATTTTGGCACTGACCCTGCTGGGCAATGAAGTGCGCGTGGTCGCCCCCGCCACCCTGCTGCCCCCCGCCATGGAGCGCATGCATGTTCGCGTCTTCACCGACATGGACGAAGGCATCAAGGACGCCGATGTGGTGATGATGCTGCGCCTGCAAAATGAACGGATGGATGGGGCCTACTTGCCATCCGCCCGTGAATATCATCAACTCTATGGCCTAACGCCCAAGCGTTTGGAATTGGCCAAAGAAGATGCGATTGTCATGCACCCCGGCCCGATGAACAGGGGCGTCGAAATTGACAGCATCGTCGCCGATCATCCCACCCGTTCGGTGGTCACACAACAGGTCGAAATGGGCGTCGCCGTCCGCATGGCCTGCCTTGATATTTTAACCCGCCGCAAGCGCAAGGTGTCCGGATGGAACTGAAGCCCCTCACCATTCGCAACGCCCGCCTGATGGGCGGCGCGCTTGGCAGCATCAGCGTCGATCAAGGCCGTATTTGCGCCATCAACAGCGATGCCCCGCAAGCCCCCACCGCGCAGGGCGCAGACATTATCGACGCACAGGGCCAATGGCTGACCCCCGGCATCATCGATCTGGGCGTCTTTGCCACCGATAAACCCGCCTTTCATTTCGGCGGCATCACCCGCGCCGCCTTGATGCCCGACAGCGGCATGTTGGACAGCGCTGGCCTTGTCGAACGCGCGGCCAAGGGTGGCAAGCCAGATTTGTGGGTCCACCCCATTGCCGCCGCCACCAAAAATCTGGACGGCCGCGAAATGGCCGAAATCGGCCTGATGAAGGCAGCGGGTGCCCGGGCCGTCGCCACTGGCCGTGCCCGCATCGCGGACAGCGGCGTGATGCGCCGCCTGTTGACCTATGCCGCCAGCCTTGGCCTCACCACCATCACCCATGCCGAGGACGAAGGCATTACGGCTGGCAGTGTCGCCACCGACGGTGAAATGGCGACCCGCCTTGGCTTATCCTCTGCCCCCTCCATTGCCGAAGCCATCGCCGTGTCCCGCGACCTGTTGCTGGTCGAACAAACGGGTGCTCCGCTGCACATCCGCCAAGTCACCACCGCCCGCGCGCTGGATTTGATCCGCGCGGCCAAGGCACAGGGCTTGCCCGTCACCTGCGGCATCACACCCGCGCATTTATTCCTGTCCGAAACCGCCATTGGCGGCTTTCGCAGCTTTGCCCGCCTGTCGCCGCCGCTGCGCAGCGAGGATGACCGCGCCGCCTGCCTCGCCGCCATTGCGGACGGCACCATCGACATATTGTCCAGCGGTCACGACCCACGCGGGCCAGAGGATAAGCGCCTGCCCTTCGCCGAAGCCCTGCCAGGCATGGCTGGCGCGGAAAGCTTGCTGGCATTGGGTCTGCAATTGGTGCGCGATGGATATGTCAACACCGCGCGCCTGTTCGACTTGCTGGCCGCCAATCCCGCCAAATTGCTGGGCGTCGATGCGGGCCGACTGGCCATTGGGGCAGAGGCGGACATGATCTTGATCAACGAAGGCACGCCTTGGCAAATTGATGCCAAGAAAATGGCCGCTTATGCGGGCAACACGCCCTTTGACGGCATGCCTGTCCAAGGCCGCGCAACCATGTTGTTCAAGGGCGGCAAACGCATCCGCTAAGGTACCGAAACATGTAAAAAAGGGCGCATTCCAATGGAATGACGCCCTTTTTTTTATGCGTGAATTTATAAAGTTAAAATATCATGACAGGTCGCATATCAACACATTGATATATGAACAAGTTTACCGACTAGCCAATTTTGTTCCGCGACCATTGGACGACCAAAGAACTTGTTCGCGCCCCGTCATACGGCGGACGAAACAGCCCTTATTTTCGGCCTTCAACCGATTGCAAAGCGTCTGCGCCGCGCGCTGGCTGGCCATGCCATCCAGCGTCAGACGATAATAGGCCCGCTGCCCAACCAGCGCACGGTGGCTGGATGCCGGATGATTGCCGATAATACGGCTTTGCTGTTTCAACTCGCCCCAATAACGCCGCGCCGATGCCGCACTATTCAACGAACCAATTTGCACCGACCAAGCGCCCGCCGCGCTAGCCTTGCTTCCCTGCCCATGGTCAAGATCCGCAAAGAGCGCCTCTGCCACCACGGGGGTCAACGCTGCCGAAGCCTGCCGACTGGCCGCCGCCAACGGCGGGGAAGCGGCCCCAGACACTGGCACCGCGACACCCGAAGCCACCGCAACAGGGGTCATGTCCGTCGCAGCACCCGTCGCATAGGGCGCCATGTCGGACATGTCCGACATAGCCAGCGCTTGTTCTGGCAGCGCGGCAAATTTTTCATCTTGATCCACCATCGCATGATCATGCGATAGGCCATTGTCTAATTTCGGAAAATTCACCAAAGCCAAGCGAGCGGGCATGGCATCATCGCCGCGCCGCTTAATGCCCATCAGACTGGCGATTTGCGTCGCCTTGTCTGGCGCAGAGGCCAGCGCGGAGAATTCCAGCATGCGTTTTTTCACGCGGTTCGCGGGCAAATCTTGGGACGCCACCAAAGACGCCTGCGCCCAGCGCCCCGCCAAAGCCAAGGCCAACGACAGATTTTGCCGCGTTTGGGCGCTGGCATCCCCGCGCCGCGCCGCATCCCCCAAAACAAACAGCGCGCCATCATGGTCGCCCGCCAGCGCCAGCGCCAATCCCAAATCCGATGGCGACAGGCGGCCCGCTTGGCCCGCCAGCCATTCGACCGCGCCCGCCCGATCCCCCTCGGCAATTTTGGCTAGGGCATAGTTAATGATATTATCGCTTTGAAAATCAGTCAATTTTCGCGCGTCTTCATAAGCCGAGGACGCCGCCGAAAAACGCCCGTCCTGCATATAAGCACGGGCCAAAATCAAGCGATTCTCCCCGCTGTGCGGCGCGGCCAACACGGCCCCTTCCGCAAAACGGATGGCATCGCTGGTCTTGCCATTGCGCAGCGCCAATTGCGCCTGTCGGGCATCATCCGTAGCGGCAACGAAATTTTCGGTCACACTGCCCTGTGCGCCAGAATCATCTGATATATTGGCCTGTGCCAAGGATGGGTTGTCATGATGCCGCGCCGATGATCGGGTCGCAAAAGGCGATGCCGCGCATCCCGTCAGCGCAATGCCGATCAATGCCGTAGAAATGACGAATTTTATCCGACGGTTATACATCATCTTTGCCCCCCCATAGGCATCGATTTCAGCGCGTCACCTTCATTCGCGCTGGCGGCGCAGCCGACACTCGGCCTGCTAAATCGCCTATTTCCGGCACGGATGCAAGAAAATCGTCTAACAATTGTGTCATAATCGCCTGAGAGGATTGATTGCGCACCGCACTGGCAAGCCGCAACCGCAAATGCCGCTCTGCATCCAAGCGCAGCGTAAAAGCCGCTTTGTCGCGCGCCCGCACCTCCACAGTCCCGCTATGAACCACCGCCGATGCAGCCCGTTTTCTTCGCGTCGGCGCGGCTTTGGCCCTACGCGCCTCACCTCCACCCTTTTTGTAATTTTTACTATCTTCTTTCAATATATTATTATTTTTATTTGATGTATTTTCTAGGTTAATACGCTTGGCCAGCTCGGCTTGCTGCCGCACAATTTCGGGCACCAAGGCGTCGTCATCGCGGCCGTCCCCCACAGGGCCGTCTTCGCCGCTCATATGCTCCGCCGCCAACACCGACCCCGCCAACAACTGCTTTAAATCCATCGATGGGGCCGCATGACCCGCGGCGGGATTGACGTCGAACCCCATGTCATTCCACCCCAGATCATCATGCACGCCGATGGATGGTGCGGACAAGCCACCAAGGCCGACGGCCCCTTGCCGCCGCATGGCGGGCCGCGCCATTCCCTTGCGGGCCAGCAAACCGGCGCTTAGCGAAGCAAATGCTTTGGGTTCATTCATCATGACCCCTCTCCCTTTAACTGGCAACGCGGCGGCCAAAGCCGCCACTGCTGCGCGCGCCCGCATATCCTGCCTGCATCGCGGAGGGTGCCGCAAAGATGGTGCGGCGGAAATTCTTTTCCAATCGGTCGTTCACATAGGTCCACAACGCCTCAACCTCTGCGGCAGAGCGGCTTTTATGGTTTACCTCCATCACGGTGCGGCCATCGATCATCGACGCCGCAAAATCTGTGCGGTGATGCAGGGTTACAGGCGCGACCGTGCCATGCTGTGACAAGGCAATCGCCGCCTCGGACGTAATGCGCGCCTTGGGCGTGGCGCCATTGACGACAAATAATAAGGGTTTGCCCGCCCGTTCACATAAATCCACCGTGGCCCCAACGGCGCGCAGGTCATGCGGGCTGGGCCGCGTCGGCACCACGACCAGTTCGGCGACGGAAATCACGCTTTGGATCGCCATGGTGATGGCGGGCGGCGTATCAATCACCGCCAACTTAAAGCCTTGTTGACGCAATGTTTCCAAATCCGTCGCCAGGCGCGCGACTGTGGTTTGGGCAAAGGCAGGCAGGTCGCTGTCCCGTTCATTCCACCAATCCGCCAGCGATCCTTGGGGATCAATGTCGATCAACACCACGGGTCCGGCCCCAGCAAGCTGCGCCTGCACCGCCAAATGCCCCGCCAAGGTCGTCTTACCCGATCCGCCTTTTTGTGATGCCAAAGCCAATATTCGCACAGCACGCCTCTCCGCATGGTCAAGGCCATAAAGCTGACACGATGCTTGCTAATTTTGGGTTAACAGAGCAGAGATGTGCCAAGCTGCTGAAAAGGCAATATAACAACAAGAATAGCCTGCTTTTTGGCGCGCAGTATCTTTGTATAACGGGAAAATAACCATTGTCGCCGCATCGATTGTTACGCACAGATTTGTCAGTCTGTTCGGACGTGCCAAGCTGTTCAGGCCCAGTCCACGCATCCAGAAAGCATGTCATGCCGCCACACCGCCCCCTGTTGAAACATAGCGCAGCCGCCCTTAGCTTGGGCCTCGCCTTGATAACAGCATGTCCCGTTGCGGCGCAGGTCCCCAATCCAGCCCCCAATGCCGATATGTTGGCCGGTGCCGATGCTTGGCGACGCGGGGATGACGCCGCCGCCGTGCGCGCGTGGCAACCCTTGGCGGAACGCGGAAATGCGGATGCCCAATTTAACATGGGCCAAGCCTTCAAACTGGGTCGCGGCGTGGCGCAAGATATTGCGATGGCCGAAAATTGGTATCGCCGCGCCGCCAACCAAGGCCATGTGCAGGCCGAAGATAATCTGGGGCTGATTTTATTCGCATCGGGCCAGCGCGGCACCGCCATGCACTATATCCGCAAGTCCGCCGCACGCGGCGAAGCACGGGCCTTGTTCCTGCTGGGCACCGCCCATTTTAACGGCGATTTGGCAGCCCAAGACTGGCCCCGCGCCTATGCGCTCATAGTGCGCGCCAGCCAAACCGGCCTCAGCCTCGCGGCCAGCCGTGTGGCGGAACTCGACGCATTGATCCCCGACGGCCAACGCCAACAAGGGTTGGCGATGATCCCGCAATTGATCCGCGACGAAGAAATTGCCCGCCAAGCGCCGAACAATAGCGCCGCTGACACCGCGCCCGCCAGCACGAGCACAGCCACCGCGCCCACCAGCGCGCGCACCGCCATTGCCCCTGCGGCCCCCAGCGCCATGATCGACATCGCGCCATCGGTCGTGCAGGCCAATTTGGATGCGGCCGAACTGATCGAACCCGAAATGCGCCCTGTCCAACGGCCGAAAGCGGGCGTCAGCTTTACACCGCCGCCGCTGCCCGACGTGCAGACCAATCGCCATAAAAAGACCGCGAAACCAACCGCGGCAACCGCCCCTGCTGCAACGCCGGATATTGCTGCGACGCCGGATATTGCGGCGACTTCGCTCCCCGCGATGATCCCCACCTTTGCGGCTCCGCCGCCAGCGGATCTGGCCGACCAAAGTCCACCATCACAGCCGAAAATCATCGACCTCCCGCCATCCAACAGCGTGGTCGCTCAGCCCGATCGGCCAGCACCGGCCCAAGGGAGAGCGCCCGCCGCCGCGCAGCAGCCTGTGTCCCGCGACGCGGCGCCCCTAGCGGCCCCGCGCACCGCGCCCCCCACGCAAAAGCCCCCTACCAAAGCAGCCGCCAAGCCCGCCGCAACCGCCGCAACGGGACCATGGCGCTTGCAATTGGGTGCCTTCAGCCAGCCCAACAATGCCCAGCGCATGTGGTCCCAGCTCAGTGCGCGGCATCCCGAAATTGCGCGCCGCAAGCCGATGATCACCACCAGCGGGCGGCTCACCATGCTCTATGCCGCCGCCTTCGTCAGCCGCGCCAGCGCCCTTACCTTATGCAATCAGCTAAAAAATGCGGGCGATAGCTGCCTGTTGCTCGATTAACGCGGCCCCGCCCCTGTGCTACGCCGCACAGCACGGACATTATGCCAACAAAAAGGGAGCGAACATCCGCTGTTCGCTCCCTTTTCATCATTCCGCTTTTATCATCCAGCCGTCATCACCCCAAGCCGCGCCTTTGCGGCGCGGCTTGGTTTGCCAGCCAAAGTTCAGCCATAAATCCATTCCCGGCGGCTCCAGCCCTGCACCCACAGCAAGGCCGTCAAATCATGGTGCAAAATCGCCACATCCGCCGCCGCGGCGCAAGCGGGATGCGGGTGATATCCCGCGCCCAAACCAGCGGTTTCGATCATGGGAATATCATTGGCACCGTCCCCAACCGCCAAAGTTTGGGCCAGCGACAGGCCCAATTCTTCTGCCTCGGCCAACAAGCGCGCTTTTTTTGCCGACGAATCAACAATCGGCTCCAGCACTTTTCCGGTCAGCGCCCCGTTCGATATTTCCAATTCATTGGCGAAGACTTTGTCAAAACCAATGGATTCGCCTACCGGCGCGGCAAAGGGAATGAAGCCCCCGCTGATCAACACCGCATGGGCCCCATGGCCCTTCATCGTCTGCACCAAGGTCCGCGCACCGCGTGTCAAACGCACCCGTTCGCGGCGGCATTCGGCCAGCACGCTTTCCGACAATCCGCCCAGCAAGCCGACCCGCTCGTCCAAGGCGGCACGGAAATCCAATTCACCGCGCATAGCCCGTTCGGTAATGGCGGCAATCTGCGGTTTTAGGTTCGCATAATCGGCCAATTCATCGATACATTCGACCGTAATCATGGTCGAATCCATGTCGGCAATAATCAGCTTTTTCTGGCGGTCGGCCACAGGCTGCACCGCCCAATCCAAACCATCGACGGACAGATTTTCCAGCACCGCCCGCGCCGCGTCGCGGTCGCCAGAAAAGAAAATATCGGCGGCATCGCCTTGGTCCAGCCAAGCCCATGCGCTGACATTTTGTCCCGCCGCAGATAAATTTTCGGCGGCGGCCTGAACCACCTCGTCCGTCAGCTTTCCTGATGCTATCAGCGTGGCGACGAACATGGCAAATTCTCCTTCTCATACAGCCGGACGGCTTCCGCTGGCGCTTATTGCTGGCCCAACGGCCAGCGGCAAGAGCGCATTGGCCGTTCAGCATGCAAAAATTTCGCACAAGGGCGTGGTCATCAATGCCGACGCCAGTCAGGTCTATGCCGATCTACAGATTTTATCGGCTCGGCCATCCCGCGACGACATGCAAGATGTGCCCCACCGCTTATTTGGCACCATCGACGGGGCACAGGCTTATAATGCGGCGCGCTGGGCCGATGATGTCAAACGGCTGCTCGCCCGCGCGTGGGAAGATGAAGAAACGCCGGTGCTGGTCGGCGGCACCGGCTTATATATGCGCACGCTGCTATATGGCATTGCGCCCGTTCCCACCATCGACCCCGATATTCGGGACGCGGTGCGGGATATGGACTTGGACGCCGCTTACCGCGATCTTCAGCAACGCGACCCCGCATCGGCGACCCGCCTGCACCCATCCGACCGCACCCGCATATTGCGCGCGCTTGAGGTTGTCCGATCCACCGGCCGCACCCTGCCGCAATGGCAGGAACAACGGGAAGGCGGCATAGCGGATATGGTGCAATTGTCGCCGATCATCCTGCTGCCCCCGCGCGATTGGCTGCGCGAACGGTGCGATTTGCGCTTGGAACAGATGTTTAACAGCGGCGGCATTGACGAAGTGGCCGCCTTGCTGGACCGGCATTTATCGCCCGACCTGCCCGTCATGCGGGCCATCGGGGTTCCCCAAGTCATCGCCTATTTGCGCGGCGAACGAACACGCGAGGAAGCCTTGGCCGACGCGCAAGCCGCCACGCGCCAATATGCAAAGCGACAATATACATGGTTCCGCCACCAGCCGCCCACGGACTGGAATCGGCATGAATTGCCATTATCGAACAATAATATTGATGAAATCGCAATAAAATTACAACAATATGGTTTGACAAGATAGATTACTGCACCTATTCCCCCCTCCCCATAAGCTTGGCGGAAATGCTGGGTGGAATTTCAGGCAGGTGGTCATTATACCCCCTGCCAAACAGACGAAGGAGCATGGATCGTGACGGAAATGAGTGGTGCCGACATGGTGGTACAGGCGCTGGTCGACTTGGGTGTCGATACAGTGTTCGGCTATCCCGGCGGCGCGGTGCTACCGATTTACGATGCACTGTTTAACCATCCGTCCATCAAGCATGTGCTGGTGCGCCATGAACAGGCCGCCACCCATGCCGCAGAAGGATATGCCCGTTCCACGGGCAAGCCTGGCGTCGTGCTTGTGACATCTGGCCCCGGTGCCACCAATGCCGTGACCGGCATTACGGACGCGCTGCTCGACAGCATTCCGATGATCGTGTTGACGGGTCAGGTTCCCACGAACTTGATCGGCACCGACGCGTTCCAAGAATGCGACACGGTTGGCATTACGCGTCACTGCACCAAACATAATTATCTGGTCATGTCGCCGGAAAAGCTGGGTGCCATTATGCACGAGGCTTTCCATATCGCCACCCATGGCCGTCCCGGCCCCGTGGTCATCGACATTCCGAAAAATGTTCAGGTTGCAACTGGCCATTACACCCGCCCGAACAGCATCGAACATGCCAGCTATCGCCCGCAATATGACCCAGACCCTGTGGCCATTGCGGACGCCGTTGACCTGATCGCCAAGGCCACGCGCCCCATTTTCTATACGGGCGGCGGCGTTATCAATGCTGGCCCACAGGCCAGCGCCGCGCTGCGCGAATTGGTGGCGATGACCGGCGCGCCGATCACATCAACCTTGATGGGCCTTGGTGCCTTTCCATCCACGGATGACAAGTGGCTGGGCATGCTGGGCATGCACGGCACCTATGAATCCAATATGGCGATGAACAAGGCCGATCTGATCATCTGCGCTGGTGCGCGTTTTGACGACCGCGTCACAGGCCGCCTCGATGCTTTCGCGCCCCACAGCAAGAAAATCCACATCGACATCGACCGCAGCTCGATCAACAAAATCGTGCCCGCCGATGTCGCGATTGTCGGCGACGCAGGCCGCAGCCTGAACGCCTTGATCGCCAAGTGGAATGCCGATGGTCATAAGGCCAAGGATTTGGGTGAATGGATGCGCCGCATTGACGGCTGGCGCGCCGCACGCAGTCTGGATTTCCCAGAAAGCACCGCTGCGGGCGCCGAAATCATGCCCCAGCGCGCGGTTCGTGCGCTGTATGACGCCACGCGCGGCAAAGACCCAATCATCACCACCGAAGTCGGCCAACATCAAATGTGGGCCGCCCAACATTTCGGTTTTGATGAACCCAATCGCTGGCTGACATCCGGTGGTCTTGGCACCATGGGCTATGGCTTCCCCTCGGCGGTCGGTGCCCAAGTCGCCAATCCAGATCGTTTGGTCATCTGCATCGCGGGCGAAGCCAGCGTGCAAATGAACATCCAAGAAATGTCGACGGTCAGCCAATATCGCTTGCCCGTAAAGCTGTTCATTTTGAACAATGAATGGATGGGCATGGTGCGCCAATGGCAAGAACTGACCTATGAAAGCCGTTATTCCAACAGCTATAGCGACAGCCTGCCGGACTTCGTCAAACTGGCCGATGCTTATGGTTGGACCGGTTTGCGTATCGACACGCTGGACGAACTGGACGCGGGCATCGCCAAGATGATCGCCACCCCCGGTCCCGTCATTGTGGATTGCCGCGTTGCCAAACTGGCCAACTGCTTCCCCATGATCCCGTCGGGCGCGGCCCATACGGACATGATCCTGCAAAGCAGCGACGTCAGCGGAACGATGGACGACGAAGCAAAGGCATTGGTGTAAATTCCATGAAAATCACACAGCAAGCCACCGAACGCCATGTTTTGGCGATTACGGTCACGAACGAAGCGGGCGTGCTGGCCAAAATCACCGGCCTGTTCACCGCGCGCGGATATAATATCGAAAGCCTGACCGTGGCCGACATTACGTCGGACCATGCGGTATCGCGCATCACCATCGTCACCAACGGCCCGCCGCCGGTGATCGACCAGATCATCGCCCAGCTCGACCGTCTGGTCCCTGTGCACAAGGTCGTCGATCTGGCCGACGAAGGTCCGCATGTCGAACGCGAAATCGCGCTGGTCAAGGTTGCGGGCACGGGCGAAAAGCGCATCGAAGCGCTGCGTATGGCCGATGTTTTCCGCGCCAAGGTGGTCGACACCACGCTGGAAAGCTTTGTGTTCGAAATCACCGGCAACAGCGACAAAGTCGACCGCTTCATCGCCTTGATGCGCGAATGCGGCCTTGTCGAGGTGGGGCGGACCGGCGTTGTTGCCATTGCTCGCGGGGCCAGCGCCCTGTAACCAAGCGTTCTGTAACAAGGATGGGAACATCCTTGTGCGGCATGGGCATTCCGCCCGCCCACATGATAAACGCCAGATGGTAACAGCCACACGGCATCAGAAAATAAAGTTCAAATTAATCCAACTTTCGTCGCCCCAGCCTTTATAGGGGCCAAATGATGCCGGCAGGCAACCGACATGACGTATTTTATGGGGAATATACAGATGCAGGTTTATTACGATCGCGATACCGATCAAGAATTGATCAAGGGTAAAAAGGTCGCCGTATTGGGTTATGGCAGCCAAGGTCACGCCCATGCGCAAAACCTGCGCGACAGCGGCGTCAAGGAAGTCGCCATCGCGCTGCGCGAAGGTTCGGCAACCGCCAAGAAAGCCGAAGAAGCTGGCTTCAAGGTTCTCTCGAACAAAGAAGCAGCCGCTTGGGCTGACCTGATCATGATCGCGGCTCCTGATGAACATCAAGCCAAGATTTACTACCAAGATCTGGAAGCAAACCTCAAGCCCGGCGCGGCTTTGGCTTTCGCTCATGGTCTGAACATCCACTTCGGCCTGATCGAAGCCCGCAAGGACATCGACGTATTCATGGTCGCACCAAAGGGCCCCGGCCACACGGTTCGCGGTGAATATCTGAAGGGCGGCGGCGTGCCTTGCCTGATCGCCATCGCTCAAGAAGCCGAAGGTCCGGCTGCTTCGGGTAACGGCTTTGCCAAGGCTTTGGCTCTGTCCTATGCTTCGGCTGTTGGCGGCGGCCGCAGCGGCATCATCGAAACCACCTTCAAGGAAGAGTGCGAAACCGACCTGTTCGGCGAACAAGCTGTTCTTTGCGGCGGCGTAACCCATTTGATCCAAGCTGGTTTTGAAACCTTGGTCGAAGCAGGCTATGCGCCTGAAATGGCTTATTTCGAATGCTTGCACGAAACCAAGCTGATCGTTGACCTGCTGTATGAAGGCGGCATCGCCAACATGCGCTACTCGATCTCGAACACCGCTGAATATGGCGACATCAAGACCGGCCCACGCATCATCACCGCCGAAACCAAGGCAGAAATGAAGCGCGTTCTCGAAGACATTCAATCGGGCCGCTTCGTCAAGGACTTCGTCCTCGACAATATCGCTGGTCAGCCTGAACTGAAGGCCAGCCGTCTGGCTGCTGCCGCTCACCCGATCGAACAGACCGGTGCCAAGCTGCGCGAAATGATGCCTTGGATCGCCAAGAACAAGCTGGTCGACAAAGCCAAGAACTAAGGTTCGACCTGTCGTGCTGGGGGCTTAACCGCGTCCCACGACAACCCTAAAGGCAGGCCTGTTCATCCTTGGATGAGCAGGCCTGTTTGCCATCTGGCCTATCTTTGCTAGCAAACCCGCGCTTACAGCCTTCTCCCCAAAGGACATCCGCTTTGCACCAGACGACCGCCACGCCCTTCGCCGTCCATCAAGCCGATCTTGATGCGCTGACCAACGAAAGCCGCCGCCGCCGTCTCATTCCCCAAGCAGGCGCGGATTTCTCCTCCAACGATTATCTCGGCCTTTCAAACAGCCCCGATTTGCGCGCCGCTGTGGCGCAGGCCCTATCCGAAGGCGTGCCCGTCGGCTCCGGCGGCTCGCGCCTCTTGCGCGGCAACCATGCCGAACATGAAGCGCTAGAAGCCGCCGCTGCGCGTCATTATCACAGCGAAGCCGCGCTCTATTTCCCCACCGGCTTCATCGCCAACGCCGCTTTTTTCGCCACCGTGCCCCAGCGCGGCGACCTGATCCTCTACGACAATTATATCCACGCCAGCGTCCATGACGGCATGCGCCAAAGCCGCGCCGAACGCCGCCCAGCCCGCCATAATGATGTCGCCGATTTCGAAGCGCAAATCACCGCCTACCGCGCCGACCGAGGAACCGGCACCATCTGGATCGCCGTGGAAAGCCTCTATTCGATGGACGGTGATTTTGCGCCACTCGATGATCTCGCCGCCTTGGCCGACCGCCATGACGCCATTTTGGTCATCGACGAAGCGCATGGCACCGGCGTCTATGGCCCGAACGGCATCGGCCTCGCCCACCATCTCGCGGGCCGCCCCAATCTCATCACCCTGCACACCTGCGGCAAAGCCTTGGGCTGCGAAGGCGCGCTGCTTTGCGCCCCCAAAATCATCTGCGACTTCATCGTCAACCGTGGCCGCCCCTTCATCTTTTCCACCGCGCCCTCGCCGCTCATGGCCCGCGCCGTCCGCGCTGCGCTCGATCTGGTCACGGCCCAGCCCGAACGCCAAGCCCGCCTCGCCGCCCAAGTCGCCCACGCCAAATCGCGCCTCACCGCGCTGGGCTTTGAAACCAGCCCCTCGCAAATCATCCCGATTATTATCGGCGATAACGCCCGCACCATGGCGCTGGCATCCAGCTTGCAAACGGCGGGTTTTGACGTGCGCGGCATCCGCCCGCCTACCGTTCCGCATGGCACAGCGCGTCTCAGGCTTGCCATCACGCTCAATGTCGATGAAAAGCAAATTGATGCGGTCATCAATCACTTGGCCGCCGAGATGGAGAAACTATGACAAAGCGTTTCATCGTCACCGGAACCGACACAGGCATCGGCAAAACCATTTTCACCGCCGCCCTCGCGGGCGCGACAGGCTATAGCTATTGGAAACCCATCCAATCCGGCCTTGACGAAGAAACCGACAGCGAAGTCCTTGCGCGGCTGTGCAGCGTCACCATCCATCCCGAGGGATACCGCCTCAATACGCCCGCCTCGCCGCATTTATCGGCGGAATTGGACGGCCTCACCATCAACCCCGCCAATCTCACCCCGCCCGATGGCCCCGTGATTATCGAGGGGGCGGGCGGCGTCCTCGTCCCCGTCACCCGCGATTTGCTCTACGCCGATCTGTTCGCCCGCTGGCAAATCCCCACCATCATCGTGGCGCGCACCACGCTGGGCACCATCAACCACAGCCTGCTCAGCATCGAAGCCTTGCGCGCCCGCGCCATCCCCATCCACGGCATCGCCTTTGTCGGCCCAGAAAATCGCGACAATGAAGAAACCATCGCGGCCATCTCCGGCGTCCGCCGCTTGGGCCGCTTGCCCCACCTCAAGACCATCACCCGCGCTGCACTGACCGAAGCCTTTTTCGATCATTTCAGCCTCAGCGATTTCGCCTAAATTATACGGAAAACGCCATGAGCGCCATTTGGCATCCCTTCACCCAGCATGGGCTGAATGAACCGACCCCGCAAATCGAACGGGGTGATGGCGCGCGCCTTTATGCCGCAAATGGCCAAAGCTGGATTGACGGCATTTCCAGTTGGTGGGTGACAACCCATGGCCATAACAACCCCCGCATCATGGCCGCCATGCGGGCGCAGACGGAAGAGCTGGATCAGGTGATTTTCGCAGGCTGGACCCACCAACCCGCCGAAGATTTGGCCGCCGAGCTGATCCGCATCACCCCCGCCCCGCTGACCCGTGTATTTTTTTCTGACAGCGGGTCGACCAGCGTCGAAGTCGCGCTGAAAATGGCGCTGGGCTATTGGCATCATTTGGGCGAGGACCGCGCCCAGATTTTGGTAATGGAACATAGCTATCACGGCGACACCATTGGCGCGATGTCGGTGGGCGAACGCGGCGTCTTCAACCGCCCCTATGACCCGCTGCTGTTCGATGTCGGCACCATAGCCTTCCCCCATGCGGGCTTGGAACAAGTGACGCTGGACGCGCTGGAAGCCGCCTGTGCCAACAAACCCGCCGCCTTCATTGTCGAACCGCTGATTTTGGGCGCGGGCGGTATGCTCATCTATCCCGCATGGGTGCTGGCCGAAATGCGGGCCATTTGCGCCGCCCACAATGTGCTATTCATCGCGGACGAAGTGATGACCGGCTGGGGCCGCACCGGAACCCGCTTTGCCTGCGACCAAGCGGGCGTCATCCCCGACATATTATGCCTATCCAAAGGCTTGACGGGCGGGGCCATTCCGCTGGCGGTGACGCTGTGCGTCGAACCCATTTTCGCCGCGCACCACAGCCAGGATCGCAGCCGCACTTTTTATCATTCGTCCAGCTATACCGCCAACCCCATCGCCTGCGCTGCGGCGGTCGAAAATCTGGCGATCTGGCGCGACGAACCGGTCATGGAACGCATCCAAAACCTGTCGGACGCCCAATCCGCCCATTTGGCGATGATCAGCCATCATCCATTGGTGGAAAACCCCCGCCACCTCGGCACCATCGCGGCCTTTGATCTCGCCGCGCCAGATGGCGGTTATCTCTCCAACCTCGCGCCGCGCCTGATTGCTTATTTCCGCGAAAATGGCGTGTTGCTGCGTCCCTTGGGCAATAGCATCTATGTCATGCCACCCTATGGCATCAGCGCCGATGATCTGGCCCATATCTGGTCCACCATCGCCGCCGCCATCACGGCATTGGAACAAGGCACGCTTGCGTAAAGTCATTTCACCGCAAATCCATTCCGGCCCTGTTCATCTTTTGCGCGCTAGGGTGGCTGCACTGGTCCTTGTGCAGAAAGCGATATTTTTCATGACCCTATGGGCCGCAGCACGTCCTTATTTTGTCTCGCTTGCCATATTGTCCGCGCCGCTGGCCCCCATCGCGCTTCATGCCGCTGTTCCTGACGATGGGGCGAGCCTGCGTCAGACTGGCGAGCCACCGCGCAAGCACAGCATCCTCATCACCTATGGCGACGACGCCTGCCCTGCCCCTGTCGGCGATGAAATCATCGTCTGCGCGCTGCAACCCGAATCCGAACGCTATCGTGTGCCCAAGGAATTGCGCGACGAAATCCGCGAACCCGATGCCCCCATGGGACAAAGCTGGGGCAGCGCTGTCGAAGGCTATGAGGATATCGCCCGCATGACCCGCCCCGACAGTTGCTCCGCGGTTGGTTCCTATGGCGCAACCGGATGTATGGCCGCGGCATTACGTCAATGGCACGCCGAACGGCGACAAAATCCGTAAAAGGCGCATAGTGCCATCGCTATCGTCACGACTCGACACTCGACAGGAGATCATTCATGCGTATCGCATTTCCACTGGGGGCTATTGCTCTCGCCCTCGCGGCTCCATCGCTTATCGCAACCTCGACCCAGTTGATCGCCCAGCCCTCCGCCCAAATTCCGGGCGTAAAGGATAAAAGCCGTGTGACAGCGGGCACTTATGCGGCGGACCCCGGCCATACATTGGTAGTGTGGGAAGTCGACCATATGGGCTTCAGCAAATATACGGGCATCTTCGGTGATGTTTCGGGCACGCTGAAAATCGACCCCGCCAATCTGGCAGCCGCCAGCGTCGATGTCACCATTCCCATCGCCTCTGTCACCACCGCCAGCGCGGGCCTGACCCGCCATTTGCTGTCGGCTGGCAAAGATGGCGCCAAGCCTGACTTTTTTGGCCCCACTCCGGCAGCGGCTCGCTTTGTCTCGACCGCCGTGGTGCTGGATGATGATGGCGATGAAGCCAAGGTCAGCGGCAATTTGACGCTGAACGGTATCACCCGTCCGGTCACGCTGGATGTTGATTTCCACGGCGCGGGCACCCATCCGATGATGAAGAAAGACGCCATCGGCTTCAGCGCGGATGCCAAAATCAAACGCAGCGACTTTGGCATCAACTATGGCTTGCCCTTTGTCAGCGACGAAGTGGAATTGACCATCAGCGCCGAATTTATCAAACAATAACGGCACTATATACAGCAAGATAAACCATAAGGCCGGACCAGCCCGACACGGCTTGTCCGGCCTTATTGGCCTGTGCGCCCCCATCCCATCCGCACCAATGCCCCAGCTTGGCGAAAAACTTGCGGCCAGCCCTTGTCAAACCGCTCAATATCCATCACAGAGCAGCTATGCGTATCACCGCCCTAAACCTTCTGCGACTTACACGCCCTTGGGCGTGACCCTCGGCTTGCGCGTGAAACAGCAGGCCTGACGTCCAAGGGCTTGATGAACAATATAAAGCGCAACCCATAAGCAGAAGATTACCATCATGACCATGCTCCGCAATCCATCGGCCAAATATCGTCCTTTCCCACAGGTTCCCCTGACGGATCGCCAATGGCCTTCGCGCACCATCACCAAGGCCCCCATCTGGCTGTCGACCGATTTGCGCGACGGCAACCAAGCCTTGATCGACCCGATGGACGCCGAAAAGAAAAAGCGTTTCTTTGATCTGTTGGTCAAATGCGGCCTGAAGGAAATTGAGGTCGGCTTCCCCGCTTCCGGCGCGACCGATTTTGATTTCATCTCTGGCTTGGTGCAAAATGGCCACGTTCCCGATGATGTGACGCTGCAAGTGTTGACGCAGGCCCGCGAAGATTTGATCCGCACCAGCTTTGACAGTCTGGCTGGCGCGAAAACCGCCATCGTCCATCTGTATAACGCCGTCTCGCCCGCATGGCGCAAGATTGTGTTCGGCATGGAAAAGTCGGACATTAAGAAAATCGCCATTGAAGGCGCGATGATGCTGCGCGACAATGCGGCCCGCTTGCCCGACACCAATTGGCGCTTTGAATATAGCCCCGAAACCTTCTCGACCGCCGAGTTGGATTTCAGCCTCGAGGTTTGCGAAGCCGTCATGGGCATTTTGCAGCCCACGCCGGAAAATCCGATCATCCTCAACCTGCCCGCTACGGTGGAAGCCAGCACGGCCAACATCTATGCCGATCAGATTGAATATTTCGGCAAAAACCTGCCCAACCGCGACAGCGCCTTGTTGTCGCTGCACACGCACAACGACCGTGGCACCGGCGTTGCTGCGGCGGAATTGGGCATGATGGCAGGCGCAGACCGCGTCGAAGGCTGTCTGTTCGGCAATGGCGAACGCACCGGTAACACCTGCTTGGTCACCATCGCGCTGAACATGTACACCCAAGGCGTCGACCCTGAATTGGATTTCTCGAACATCGACGAAGTCATTCAAACGGTCGAATATTGCAACAATTTGCCCGTCCACCCGCGCCATCCATATGGCGGCGAATTGGTCTACACCGCATTTTCTGGCAGCCACCAAGACGCCATCAAAAAAGGCTTCGCCGCCCGCGAACGCCAAAATGACGAGATTTGGGAAGTCCCTTATCTGCCCATCGACCCCGCCGATTTGGGCCGCAGCTATGAAGCCGTGATCCGCGTCAACAGCCAGTCTGGCAAGGGCGGCGTCGCATGGGTGTTGGAACAAGATAAAGGCTTGAAACTGCCCAAGCGTATGCAGGCCAGCTTCAGCCATGTTGTCCAAGCCGTGGCCGATGAAACCAGCCGCGAATTGGGCGCAGAGGATATTTGGAACGCCTTTGAAACCAATTATTTGAAAACGGATGGCAAGCGTTTTCAATTGGTCGATTGGTCCGAAAATCGCGGTGGCAATGACCGTATCTTTGCGGGCAAATTGTTGATCGAAGGGGTCGAACGCTCGATCAGCGGGCGCGGCAATGGCCTGATGTCCAGCGTCATTTCCGCCTTGGCGGAAAATGGCGGCCCCATCATGGATATCGTCGATTATAACGAACATGCCATCGGCCATGGCAGCGACGCCCAAGCCGCCGCCTATGTCGAATGCCGCACGCCCGATGGCAAAAGCCTGTTCGGCTGCGGTCTCGATCATGACGTATCGACCGCCAGCGTCCGCGCAATCCTCAGCGCAGCGAATCTGGCCTAACCGCCCAATATATTCCCTTCAGCCTTTCATCCCCCGCCGCCCCGATGCGGCGGGGGATTTTTATTTATTTTTGCGGCGGCTCATCCCCAATTCAGCCAAGCCCCGAAAATCTATTGGGAAATCCGACATATGTGACAGCATCAAATCTGCGTCTGTCACGCATTTGAAACGCAAATGTCACGCCGGCGTCATTCCCCCCGCCTAACCGCTCCCTCGACCAAGGGGCAACAGCCCCGTCGAAACAGGGGCATTTATGACTATCTTCTCGCACCGTCGCACCCGCTTGCTGGCCAGCAGCGCCGCCGCCTTGGCCGCCTTGCTGCCCGCTGCCGCTTTCGCTGGCGATGTGGTGGGCACCATCACCGACGGCAGCAACACCCGCGCGCTGCAAGGCGCGGAGGTCCGCATTTTGGAATTGGACCGCGTGGTTCAGGCTGACCGTGACGGCAGCTTTCGCTTCACCCAAATCCCCGCTGGCACTTACACCCTCGAAGCGCGCTATTTGGGTGCCGACAAGCGCAGCCAAAGCATCACCGTGGGCGACAGCGGTGCCTCCATCGCCAACATGACCTTGGGCGGCGACGGCAGCATTTTGGTGGTCGGCCAAGCAGCCAATCTATCGTCCAGCCTGTCGCGCCAACGCGCCGCAGACGGCGTGGAAAGCGTGCTGACCCGCGACGCCATTGGTCAATTCCCTGACCAAAATGTCGCCGAATCCATGCGCCGCTTGTCGGGCGTCAATATTTTGGCCGACCAAGGCGAAGGCCGTTTTGTGTCGGTGCGCGGCCTTGACCCCGAATTGAACGCCGCATCCATCAACGGCACCCGCATCCCCGCACCCGGCGGTGACAGCCGCTCTGTCGCGCTGGACGTTGTCGCCGCCGAACTGATCGAATCCATCGAAGTCAAAAAGACGCTGACGCCGGATATGGACGCCGACACTTTGGGTGCCAGCATCGAAATCAACACCACCAGCGCCTTTGACCGCAAGAAAGACCTGCTGTCCGTCAAACTCGAAGGCAGCTATAATGATTATGCCAACAGCCTGACCCCCAAGGCCAGCCTCGATTTTTCCAGCCGCATCACCGACAATTTGGGCATCGCGGGCGGCATATCCTATTATCGCCGCAAATTTGAAAGCGACAATATCGAAGGCGCAGACTGGAAAACCGCCGACAATGGCACCGTCTATGCCGAAGAATTGCAATATCGCGATTATGACGTCGAACGCGAACGTCTGGGCGCGACCCTCAGCCTCGACTTCCGCGCCAGCGACAGCACCAAGCTTTACGCACGCGGCCTCTACAGCCAGTTCAGCGACCAAGAATATCGCGGCGATGTCATCCTGATTATGGACGGCGAACCTTTTGCGGGCAGCGCCACCAGCGCAGAATTTTCCACGGCGGATGACCGGATCGAAGTCCGCCGCCGGATGAAGGACCGCTATGAAAAGCAAAAAATCAAATCGCTAACCATCGGCGGTGAAACGGACGCCGACGCGTGGAAACTCAAATATAGTCTGGCCTATGCGGAATCGACCGAAGCCGAAAATGGCTCGGTCGACCCCACCCGCTTCCGCGCACGCTTCAACGGCGACGGTGCCGACGAAATCCGCATCAAATTCGACTATGCCGACATCCGCCGCCCATCGTTCAGCGTCAGCGGCAACAGCGCCCTGTTCAACGACCCCAGCCAATATAAGTTTAACGAGCTGGAAAGCACCGACATGGAATATTCGCGGGACAAGGAATGGACCGCGAAATTCGACGCTGCCCGCGAATTTGCGCTCGATCACGGCACATTCACCCTGCAAGCCGGTGTAAAATCGCGCTGGCGCAAGAAAAGCTATGACTTTGAAACCAGCGTCTATGATGGTTTCGACGGCAGCTACACCCTCGCCGATGTGCTGGGCGGTCAAACCTATCGCATTCAGGACTTGGGACCACTCCCACAGCAAGGCGGGACCAGCGATTTCTTCTATGAAAATCGCGACAAATTTGAACTTAATCCGTTCGACACTTTGGTGAACAGCGCCTCCACCGACTATGCGATCGACGAAGATATTTTGGCGGGCTATTTGCTCGGCCGTTATGACAGCGGCGCATGGCGGGTCATCGGCGGCGTCCGCGCAGAACGCACCAAAAATGACATCAGCGGCAATATCATCAATGCCGAAGACGAAGATGATGTCATCGTCACCCCCAGCCATTTCAAGCGCAGCTATACGGATTGGCTGCCCAGCCTTGCCGTGCGCTATGAAGCATCGGACGATCTGCTGCTGCGCTTCGGTGCATCCAAAAGCTTGGTTCGCCCCAAATTGTCCAGCCTCGCCCCGCGCTTCATCATCGACGAAGACCGCGAAGCCGAATTTGGCAATCCCCATCTGAAACCCTATTCGGCGTGGAACCTCGACCTGTCCGCCGAATGGTATTTCGCCAAAAACTCCTCGCTCTCCGCCGGAATTTTCTGGAAATCCGTCCAGGACTTCATCGTAGAGGTAAAGGGCGACGACGCGGGTTCTGCTTATGGCGTAAATTTTGATCGCTCCACGACTTGGGAAAATGGCGACACCGCCAAAATCAAGGGTGTGGAGGTCAGCTTCGCCCATCAATTCACCAGCCTGCCCGCCCCCTTCGACGGCTTGCTGCTGAACGCCAACTATACCTACACCGACGCCGTCGGCACGGTTTACACCAATGGCGACATCAGCAAACCCCGCGACATCGGCCTGCCTTCCTCGTCCAAGCACAGCTTCAATGTGGCGCTGGGCTATGAAAAGGGGCCAATCTCGCTGCGCGCTGCGGGCACCTACCGCGACAAATATCTCGATGAACTGGGTGCCAGCGCCGAAGAAGACCGCATCGTTGACCAACATTTCCAACTGGACTTGTCGGCAAAATATCGCGTGACGGACAAGGTCCGCCTGTTCGCCGAATGGGTCAATGTCACCGACGCGCCCTATTTTGCGTATCAGCAATACGCCGGTGCCAAACGCTTGTTGCAATATGAAAAATATAGCTGGACCGCCAAATTCGGCGTCTCGGCCAGCTTCTAAAGACGACAGGATTATATGATGACCATTCGTCAATCCCAACCCATCCGGCTGCCTGCCCTCGCCCTTCCGCTGTTGGTCGCGCTCGTCGCGGCCACAGCCCCCAGCGCCGCCGCTGCCCCGCAAAGCGATGCGGCCATGCCCAAAACCACGGGTTTCGCCATCCCCACCCTGACAGAGGATGGCGCACCCATTCCGCGCAGTGCAGGCCTGCCTTATGCGCCCAAAAATCTGGCGGACCGTATTGTCCTCACCCCCGGTGCGGACCCATCGCGCGAAATGGCGGTCGCCTATCGCACCAATGTCGCGCAAAAAACGGCCGAGGTGCAATTGGCTATCTCGGTCGACGGCCCGACCCTAGAAGAAAAGGCGCAAAATCTGACCGGCATCACCCTGCCGTCCGAGAGCAGCTATGGCCCCGCCCTTTATCATCAGGTGCGCTTTACCAATTTAACGCCCGACACCGTCTATAATTACCGCGTCAAAGGCGAAGCGGGGTGGAGCGAATGGTATCAATTCCGCACCGCCGCTACCGCCGCCAAACCCTTTCGCTTCCTCTATTTGGGCGACATTCAAAACGGCATCCTCACCTATGCCGCGCGCGTGGTGCGTCAGGCCTTTATCGCCAATGGCGACATCCGTCTGGTCGTCCATGCGGGTGATTTGGTGGCCCAGCGCGATGATTTGGACCATGATGATGAATGGGGCGAATGGAACCAAGTCGGCGGCTATAATTACGCGAGTATCCCCCAATTGCCCGCCACCGGAAATCATGAATATGCGGACGAAATCCTGCCCAATGGTCAGGAAAGCCGTGTCTTGGGGCCTTATTGGCACAAGCAATTTGCCTTGCCCAAAAATGGCGCAGACGCGGTCAAAGCCACAAGCTATTTTGTGGATTACCAAGGGGTTCGCTTCATTGTTCTGGACAGCACCGCCGCCATTGAATTGGGCAGCATGAAAGAACAAACAGCATGGCTGGACCAGACATTGGCCGCCAGCCCCGCCAAATGGAATGTCGTTTTGTTCCACCAACCCGTCTTTACCTGCGCCCGCCCCAAAGACACCAGCGCCATCAAAGCCGCATGGAAACCTGTGTTCGAAGCGCGGGGCGTCGATCTGGTGCTGCAAGGGCATGATCATTGCTACAGCCGCCTAACCGCCGAAGCAGGCCGCGCCGCCAGCGCCAAGGCCCGCGCGGACGGCAGCATCCAAGGCCCAGTCTATTTGGTGTCGGTGACGGGGGCCAAAATGTATGGCCTCAACAACCGCGCCCGCACCCAAACCGACCGCACCGCCGAAGCGACCGAACTGTATCAAATCATTGATGTCGACGGCCAAAATCTGCGCTTCCGCACCTATACCGCGTCCGGCAAATTATATGATGGGTTCAACCTTCAAAAAGAAGCCAATGGCCGCAACCATTTGTCGGAAATTAACGATGCCAAAATTGCCGAACGTTTCTGCACCGGCACGCCGGACGCCAGCGGACAATATCCCACTGGCCCCGATGGCGGGGCCTGCGTCGCAGAACCCAAGGATTAACCACCCAATTCTTCCGCCCGTCATGGAATGACGGCTCCCTCCCCCAACTGGGCGGCTTTTCCATCGGAAGAGCCGCCCTTTTCACGCACCCCCATGATCCATGCGATGCCGTCCATCCTATCACATATCCCTGCTTGCCACGCTTCAACCTTACGTTAAGGTAAAGCAGAATGAAAAAGATGGAAAGTGTGATTCATGGCCCTACCCGCAATATTTGATCGCCTACGCCTGCCCGTTATTGCGTCCCCGCTCTTCATCGTTTCGGGCCCGGAATTGGTGATCGCCCAATGCAAGGCCGGTGTGGTGGGCAGCTTTCCGGCGCTCAATGCGCGTCCACAAAGGTTGCTGGACGAATGGCTGCACCAAATCACCGAAGAATTGGCCGCATGGGACCGCGACCACCCCGACACGCCCGCCGCCCCCTTTGCGGTCAACCAAATCGTCCACCGCTCGAATGACCGGCTGGAACAAGACATTGCCACTTGCGCAAAATGGAAAGTGCCGATCACCATCACGTCCTTGGGCGCGCGCGAAGAATTGAACCAAGCCGTGCATGGCTGGGGCGGCATTGTGCTGCACGACGTGATCGACGACCGTTTCGCCCGCAAAGCCATTGAAAAGGGCGCAGACGGCCTCATCCCCGTTGCGGCGGGCGCGGGCGGTCATGCGGGCACCCAAAGCCCCTTTGCCTTGGTCCAAGAAATCCGGTCATGGTTTGACGGCCCCGTGGCGCTGTCGGGGGCCATCGCCCATGGCCGTTCCATCCTCGCCGCCCAAGCCGCAGGGGCCGACCTCGCCTATATCGGCAGCGCCTTCATCGCTACCGCCGAAGCCAATGCCGAGGCCGATTATAAACAAGGCATCGTCGGCGGGCGCGCGGGCGACATTGTTTATTCTGACCTGTTCACCGGCGTTCATGGCAATTATCTGCGCGGCTCGATCGAGGCATCGGGCCTCGACCCCGACAATCTGCCCAAGGGCGACCTCAAGACCATGAATTTCGGTTCGGGTGGCAACACCAAGGTCAAGGCATGGAAAGATATTTGGGGCAGCGGCCAAGGCATTGGCAATATCCATGCCGTCCGCCCCGTCGCCGAATTTGTCGCCCAATTGCAATCCGAATATCGCGACGCTTACGAGGAATTGCAGGCGAAAATCATCCGCTAAGGCTAAGGCTAAGGCTCATCATCGGCGGGCGGTGCACCGCGCATCACCCGTCAAAATGCGCAAACATCATGTCGATCGCTTTGTCCAAATAAGGGCGGTCGGCAAATATGCGCATTGGGTCGCGTTTGTTCAGCCGAAACGCCCCGCGATGCCGGTCGGTCAGCGCGCGCCGCGTCGCTTGCTGCAACAAGGTCAAGCGCATTTTCGCCGTCCGCCGCGCCGTGCGCACATCCAATGATGCCTCGGTCGCAAAATGCTGCCGAATACGCTCCACCCGCGCTGTCACCACATCGCTATAGCCATGGTGCGGGCCGCGATGCAGCGCATGTCCCGCCTGCATCGCCCCCGCTTCGCTGGCTGGCAGCAATTGGCCATTTTGCGCGAAATGATGCAGGTGAAATCCTTCATCCTCCAACGCCCGAAACATCGGCTGCATTTGCGGCCTGCGCGCTAAAATCAGGGGAATTAAATGATGGCGTTGCACGTCCGGCCGCGACGGCGGTGCCCCCCGCCATCGCCGTAGCAAGCTCATGCGCGGATGATATCCGCCAACACCAAGACAGGCTCGTCGCCCACCGCCGGCATGGGGCGCAAATGAACATGCTCGCCCGCCTCCAGCCCGTCTATGTCCATAGGCCGATCAAAAGGGCCGTTGATCATGGCATCCAGCGCCAGCCGCGCCAAGCGCCGCACGCCGCCCTGCACATCCATGCCATCGGGCAGCATCGCCTCAATCTCATGCCCCGCAAAATAGCTCAGCCCCCGCGTCCGCACACGTCCTGCCGCCGCGCGGCGAAACGCCACTTGATGCAGCACTGGCGGCATGCCGCTGGTCAGCAATTCCACCAAAGCGTCACGGAACATCCGCGCATCGGACCACAGCGCCGCTGGGCTCCAAAATAAATGAGTGGCAGCGCACATGTCCGACAACAGCAGCATCATCTTGTAAAATTCGCGGCCATCCTCCAGCGGACGGCGGCCTTCTGGCCGGAAATACCAAATATGGCTGGGCCGCCGCCAATCGTCCGGAACGATGGTGGCAATTTGGATGCTTCTGGGGTCATGCGGGTCAGCCCCCGCCAACCATGCCTCGCTCGCTGGCCCCATCAACATGCTCGTGCCGCCAAAAAATATACGAAAACAAGGCTGCCCCATATCGCCGCCGGTCGACACCGTGGGGCAAGGCCGCAATCCCATTCGGTTCAAGCTTTCCTCGGCCTGTTGGCGCGATATCGCCTGCCACGCTGGCCCGACCAACAAAGCAAAGGGTGCGCCCGCCACCATCCGCCCCGCCGCTGTGGGCGCGCTATGAACCGATGCAGCGCCATGGGCGAATAAAGACCGATCTGGCGAAGCGGCAGACAGCGCAGCGGATGCCGCCGCATCACCTGTCCTTTTCCGCTCCCCCCTGCCCATCATCCGGCTCATGGCCCCCGCCCGTTTCTTTGCTATGCGCCGCTTGGCCCGCTCAGACCCGCGACACCATTTTCCAAAATGCCCATTCCCACGCATCGCTCATTCCGCCGCGACAAATTCCCTCGGCACAGCGATCCGCGCACCCTAGGTAGCGTTTACATTCATCGGCACCATTTGAGAGCGGCGACGAGGTTGAG
>CAZIVW010000023.1:0-43440 GCA_964542975.1 uncultured Sphingopyxis sp. | reverse complement strand
CCTCAACCTCGTCGCCGCTCTCAAATGGTGCCGATGAATGTAAACGCTACCTAGGCTCCTGACTCTAGGCTCCGGCCCCTAGCGCATCACCATTTCATCGCCGCGAATTTCCACGCTGGACAAGCGCGCCAAAAAGCTTTGCCCCAACAAAGCAGCGGGCATGTCCTGATCGTCCGGCAAATCCAAAATGGCGGCGCGCACATCCCGTTCCCGAATACCGCCAATATCGACTTCATCCAATGTCACCATCCGCATCGGCACGACCCCGCCGGCGGTGCGCGCTTCGCCCGCAACGGGCAGATCTTCGATGCGAATACCCATGGCTTCGGCATCACGGCGGCGCAGGGCGACCAACGACGCCCCGCTGTCCACCATCACCCGCACTGTCCGGCCGTTTATGCGAGCATCGGCATAAAAATGCGAATCCGCCGCGCGGCGCAGCGTGACGCTGACATGACCCGACGAATCGCGCTTCGCCTCGGTCACCATCGGCATATGGGCGGGCTCCAATCGGGCCCCGCGCGGCTGTTCATGGCTGACCCCCTGCACGGCGATCAGCGCGATAAAGACCAGCAACAGACATAAAGGCAACAGCCGCATCAACCCTCCACCGCCGGATTTTCGTCGACAAGATATTCAACGACAACCCCATCCACATATTGGATGTTCACGCCGTCCCCGCCGTCATCATGCTGTGAATCCTCACCCGTCTCAACAAGACGGACGCATAGATAGGGGCGATCCGCAGCCATTCCGATATCGCGCGTTGAAATGGGCCATAAATTCTGCGCCGCATCGTCAGCACGCATCGCGCAAGCAATCACCTCTGCCCGCGCGGTGCCTTGCTGGTGCAAAGCCGCTTGAGCCCCCGCATCAGCCCATCGGGGCACGCGCCAGCCGAAAATCTCCAGCTTGCTACCCTGCTGCAGGGCCGCATCAACGGCCAATCGGGGCGGCCTCGGCTCTGGAAGCATCAGCCGCAATCGCTCCGCACCCACAATAGCCAAACGCCTTTGCAGCACAGCCCAGACCTGCATCATGCTGTGGCGGACGGCATGTTTTGAAACAGGCACCAAATCGCCCAGCGCCGTGCCATCGCGGCGCAGTCCGCGCGGCATCGACACATGCCCCAACACAGCCGCCTGACGCACGTCCAAGAATAATCCGCTATGCCGGTCACAAAAATCAGCCCCTTGCGACTTGGGCAGCAAATCGCTCGACAAGGCCGCCTCGCAGAGGCGCACCACGCCCACAGCCTTCATCCGCGCCGCGCCGCTTACGCCCGCCGCATCCCGCCATCCCATCAAGCCAATTTGGGTGCCACTGCTAGACGGGTCATTATAAAGCTGCGGCTGGCGATAACGATCCAGCAGATGGTCCATCATCACCCCATCCACCGCAAAGCCTTGCAGGGAAACGCAGGTCCCCTCGTCCTGCTGCAACGCTTGCGCCACGCTCATCACAGCGCAATCACTATTCCCCAAATTCGCGCCGCGATCCGCCGCCTGCACAGACATTGGCACCGTCAGCATCAGAACAGCAAGGCTGACAGCCCACCTCACTCAGCAGCAATCCAGCTCGGCAACCTATCCACAGGCACATCCTCCACCCGCAAATGCTCGACCGACAGGCCAAGTTCGGGATAGGCAACGCGCTGGCGCTTCTCATTCGCCTCGGCCAATGGCACGACAATCAAGCGGCGGTTGACCTTTTGCCGCCAATTCATGCGGGCGGTATTTTCTTGGCCGACATAGCAACCTTTGGTGAAGCTAACCCCGTTCAATTCCGCCGCATTGGTTTCCAGCCACAATATGTCGCCCAGTTCCGCCTGCCCCTCGGTCACGCCCAGCGCCAAACGATGGGCGCGATAGGCCGCATCCGCGCCCTCGCCCCTATCCGCCTCTTCGCCGCCATCTTCGGCGGGGGCCAACCAACGCCGCCCTATGTCCGCCAAGCGCGGGTCGGCCACGCCTTGCGTCCCATCCTTGGCCCAATGCACGGCCAAATCCGGCTCCACAGCAATGGTGATCGGGCGGCGCAAACGATAGAGCGTCAACCGCTTGGCCAGCGCCTCCGCCGACGCCGCTTCGCAATCGATCAGCACATCATCGCCGTCAGCCCATAAAAAGAAATCGAACATTGCCTTGCCCTGCGGCGTTAACAGCGCCGCCCACACCGGCAAGTCGCCGCTGGTGTCATTGGTCACAAGGCCTTGTAAAAATCCGCGAACATCGTCGCCGGACAAACGAATTACCGCACGGTCAATTAGGGTGGTATTGGACATGGTGATAATCTAGGGCGGCCAGCATCAAATCCCAAGCCCTATCGCTTCATTCAGCCACAAGAGTTTGCCATGACCGATCGTATCACCATCCGCCGCCCCGATGATTGGCACGTCCATTTGCGCGATGGCGCCATGCTCGATCATGTCGCGCCTTATACGGCCCGCCAATTTGCCCGCGCCATTGTGATGCCGAATCTGTCGCCGCCCGTCACCACCGCCGACGAAGGCCGCGCCTATCGCGACCGCATCTTGGCCGCCATTCCCGCCGACATGGATTTCACGCCGCTGATCGTCGCTTATCTGACCGATGGCACCAATGCAGACGATATCGCACGCGGCCATGCAGAGGGCGTGTTTACCGCCGCCAAACTCTATCCCGCCCATGCCACCACGGGCAGCGCGCACGGCGTCACCGACATTGCAAAAATTCGCCCGGTGCTGGAAAAAATGCAGGCCATCGGCATGCCGTTGCTGATCCACGGCGAAGTGACGGACCATGATGTCGATATTTTCGACCGCGAAGCTGTGTTCATCGACCGCACGCTTGCGCCCTTGGTGCGCGACATGCCCGACCTGAAAATCGTGTTCGAACATATCACGACCGCCGAGGCCGCGCAGTTTGTGGCCGACGCCCCCGCCAACATCGGCGCGACCATCACGCCCCAACATATGCACATCAACCGCAATGCGATGCTGGTCGGCGGCATCCGTCCCCATGCCTATTGCTTGCCCGTGGCCAAGCGCGAACAGCACCGCGTTGCCGTGCGCTCCGCCGCGACATCGGGTTCGCCCAAATTCTTTTTGGGCACAGACAGCGCCCCGCACACCGTCGGTGCCAAAGAATCGGCCTGCGGATGCGCGGGCCTGTTCAACGCGCCGTATGCGCTCGAAAGCTATCTCACCGCCTTTGACGAAGATGGCGCGCTGGATAAGTTCGAAGCCTTTGCATCGGAAAATGGCCCACGCTTTTATGGCCTGCCGCTGAATGAAGGGACCATCAGCTTGGAACGCGCTTCGGTGACCGTGCCCGACAAAATCGGCGATGTCGTCCCCTTCCACGCGGGCGAAACCATCAGCTGGAAGCTGGTCTAATCCAACAAAAAAGGCCGCAGCGGATAACAGCTGCGGCCTTTTCTTTATTCAGCCGTTTATCCAGCCAGCGCCCGTTTGCGCTTGCGCCACATATCGAAACTAAAAATCGCGATACTGGTCCAAATCAGCGCAAAACAGAAAAGCTGTACCGGCTTTAAGGGTTCATGAAACACAAAGAGGCTGAGGAAAAACAACAGCGTCGGTGTCAAATATTGCACAAAGCCCAGCGTGGTATAATTCATCAAGCGCGCGGCCTTGGCAAAGGATAGCAGCGGCAAGGCCGTGACCACGCCCGATGCGATCATCAAGCCTGTCATCCATCCATCGCGGCCAAATCCGCGCCCATCCCCCACACCGATATAATAGATGCTGACCAACATGGCCAAGGGCATCAGCACCGTGGTTTCCACCGCCAAGCTGGGCAGCGAACTGACCGGCACAATCTTGCGCAGCAAACCATAAAAGGAAAAGCTGGTCGCCAACAGCACGCTGATCCACAATGTATCCAGCGCGCCGACCAACAAAGTCGCAACGCCCACACCCGCCACACACACGGCCAGCAATTGCAGGCGCGACAATCGCTCACCCAAAAATAGCGTGGCCAACACAACATTCATCAGCGGGTTCAAATAATATCCAAGGCTCGCCGCCATCACATGGCCGGTAAACACCGCATAAATATATAACAGCCAATTGCTGCCGATTAGCAAGCTGCTGAGGATCAACAGCCGCATCGCCTTTTTGTCCCGAAAGACGCCCAGAAATTCGCGGATTTCTTTGCGGAAATATAAAATCCCCAAACATAAAGGCAGGGACCATATCACCCGCTGCGCCATCACTTCAAAGGGCGGCGCGCTTTCCAACAATTTGAAATATAAGGGGTATAGACCCCAGATAAAATAGGTGCCCAAAGCATAAGGCAACCCCGCCAAATCGCCGCTGGTTCCGCCCGCAGAAACAGCGGCGGGTGCAGCGGCCGGAACAGCGCCGGAAACAGAATCATCATTGGTCACGGCAGTCACTTAACAAAAATGAAGGTCGCCCCCTGCACGCGCGCACAAAGCCCACATCGGCAGGGCAAGCATAGAAGCCCGCCTGATAGGGTTAAAAAATCCCGCCGCCCAGCATCAATCGCAGCGCGCCGACGCCAATGACCACCAAATTGAGATTTCGGCCCGATGTGCGGCCCGACAAAACGCCCAAAGCAAGGCCGAAAATAGCAATTGGAATGATCATCCAATTCGCCCAGCCCAAAAACGGAATAAAAGCAAAGATCGCCATGAATAGCGAACATGCACCCACGATAAGGGACAAAATATTCAACATGGCCGAAGCTTCGCATGGCTGCGGGCGCTTCACAAGATGTTCCGTATCCGCTGTTTGAAAAATTCTTTTCATCGACGCTGAGGGGCAATTGATCTTGTTGCGTAATGTTCATGCAACGGCTGGCATTATCCCTTCGTTGCACAGGCAACTATTTTGTGTGGCACCGCCGGAAAAGATCGATATGATATGTCCTATGACATGTTCCGATGGCTCCGAGTGTCCGCAAATTTGAACCGATTCACTGCATGTGGATAAAATCGAAAGAAGGGATAAACATGCTGACCAAATTTAAAGGCGCGACCATCGCCGCTCTGTCTGTTGCTATTTTGGCAACACCTGCCCATGCGGGCCTGTCAGCGGCTACCCCCGCAAAAGCCGTGAATAGCCCCGCCACAATCGGCGTTTCGCTGGACCAAGATGCGCAGTTCGATCGCCAACGCGACCGCGAACGCCGCTATGCCCGCGACCAACGCGTCAACAATAACACCCGCATTTGGCGCGGTAATGATGGCCGTTATCGCTGCAAAAAAGACAATGGCACCACCGGCTTGCTGATCGGCGGCGCGGTTGGCGGCTTGGCCGGTAACACCATCGCTGGCAATGGCGACAAGTTGCTGGGCACCGTCATTGGCGCTGGCGCAGGTGCGCTGTTGGGCCGCGAGATTGACCGCGACAAATATCGCTGCCGCTAATTTACAGATCCATCCTGCTGCGGGCATCCCCCCCCCCCCGCCCGCGCAATTTAAGGGTGGCAGGGCGTTGGCACTTCGGTGTCAGCGCCCTTTCCTTTTGGGCCAAGTTGAACCAAGCTTCATCAGGCTTGCCGCGCACCTGTGCAAACGCCCCATCACGCCCGCACCATCAAGCGTCCCATCAAGAAAGAATCCGCCATGTTTTCCGGACCTTTTCTCGTCACCCCGCGCCTGATTTTGCGTCCCCCCATCGCGCAAGATTTTGACGCCTTCGCCGCCATGCGCGCCGACGCACAGACCATGACCTTTTTGGGCGGTGCCGTCCCGCGCTCCACGGCGTGGCGGCAATTCACCAGCCAAGCAGGGGCGTGGCAAATTTCCGGCCATTCCTTCTTTTCGATCATCGAACGCGCCAGCGGTGCATGGGTGGGCCAGACCGGCCCTTGGGCACCCGAAGGCTGGCCCCAGCCAGAAATCGCCTATGGCCTCCACCCCCAATTTGCAGGCCGGGGCTATGCCTATGAAGCCGCCTGCGCGGCCATAGATTTTGCCGTCGACATGCTAAAATGGGACAAAATCGCCCACACCATCGATCCGGATAATGCCGCCTCTATCGCGCTGGCCAAACGTTTGGGGGCCAGCAATCACGGCCCAACCCGCCTTCCCGCGCCCTATCAGGACAGCCCTGTCGATTTATGGATGCAAAGCGCGGATCAATGGAAACAGCGCAAATTGGCCGAATAAACTTCGCCAACAATCCCTTCCGCACAGAAAAAGGCCCCGAAAATCGGGGCCTTTTTCTGTTGGGATCGGCAAAGATTAAATCTTATCGCCCAGTGCGCCTTTCACGGCGCCAGACGCTTTTTGCGCCTCGCCTTTGGCTTCCTGTGCAATGCCCTTGGCTTGCAAATCCTTATTATCGGTCGCCTTACCTATGGCCTGCTTTGCATTACCAGTGGCTTCATTGGCATAACCTTTGGCTTTGTCTGTCAGTTCACCCATCGGGACCTCCTGAAATTGGCTGAAGCAAAATCGCTTCATGCCCTATCAACGCAGGCCCCATGGGCGATGTTGCTCGGCTCACCGCATCGCGAAACGGCTCGTCCCATTCCCTATTTTATTCCAGCTTGCGGCTTGCCCAGCCTCAGATCAAACCCGCCAAGGGGCTGGATGGGTCAGCATAGCGGCGCTGCGCCATCCGCCCCGCCAAATAGGCATCACGTCCAGCCTCAACCGCCGATTTCATCGCGCGCGCCATCAAAATCGGGTCTTTGGCTTCGGCAATGGCGGTGTTCATCAACACGCCTTCACAGCCCAATTCCATCGCCACCGCCGCATCGCTGGCCGTGCCGACACCGGCATCCACCAACACAGGCACATTCGCCCCTTCGACAATCAAACGAATGGTGACGCGGTTCTGAATGCCCAGCCCCGACCCAATGGGCGCGCCCAATGGCATGACCGCCACCGCGCCCGCATCTTCCAATTGCTTGGCGGCAATCGGATCATCGACGCAATAAACCATCGGCAAAAAGCCTTCTTTGGCCAGCACTTCGGTCGCATATAATGTTTCGCGCATATTGGGGTACAGCGTCTTCGCCTCGCCCAACACTTCCAGCTTGACCAAATCCCAGCCGCCCGCCTCGCGCGCCAGACGCAGGGTGCGAATGGCGTCATCGGCGGTAAAACAGCCCGCCGTATTGGGCAGATAGGTGATTTTCTTGGGGTCAATATAATCGGTCAGCATCGGCGCGCTGGGGTCCGACACATTAACGCGGCGCACCGCGACCGTGACAATTTCCGCCCCAGATGCCGCAACCGCCGCCGCATTTTGTTCGAAATCCTTATATTTCCCAGTGCCCACAATCAGACGCGACGTAAACGTCCGTCCCGCAACGCTCCATTGGTCGGTCAACAGCCGCCTCCTACAAAATGCACAATTTCCAAAACATCATGTTCGGCCAAGGCCACATCGCCCAAGGTCGAACGGGGCACGATGTCACGGTTGCGTTCCACAGCGACTTTTTTCACATCCAAGCCCAAGGATGCCACCAGATCAGCGATACTGCCCGCGCGCACTTGGCGCGGCTCGCCATTTAAAATAATCGAAATCACGGCTCCGCCTTTATTTGAAGCTGACTTTTCCTTTTTCCGCTTCGCTCATATAGGGACATCAGCAACCACCGCAACCGAAAGGCCAAATCTTGTCCGACCATCCGGTTATCTTCATTTTATCGGGTCCCAATCTCAACCTGCTTGGCACGCGGGAACCGGAAATCTATGGGCATGACACGTTGGACGATATTCACCAGCGCCTGCACACACAGGCCGAAAAGCTGGGCGTGCGCGTCGATTGCCGCCAATCCAACCATGAAGGCGTGTTGATCGACTGGTTGCACGAGGCCCATTTTGCGGGGGCCAAGGCTGTGCTGCTGAACGCGGGTGGTTATACCCACACGTCGGTGGCCCTGCATGACGCGATTAAATCCATCTCGGTTCCGGTGATCGAGGTGCATTTATCCGACCCAATGAAAAGAGAAGCCTTTCGTCATACCAGCTATATCGGTATGGCAGCGGCTCAGCATTTCGCCGGCCATGGCGCGGGCAGTTACACACTGGCGCTGGACGCTGCCGTCCGTCTCTGACAAAGAGAGCGCATAAACGATAAGATCAGGTGCATAAAGCACCGCAACACAGGAATATTCTCATGGCTGATCATAAAGATCATGGCATCAACATCGATCCCGCATTTGTTCGCGCCCTCGCCGAACTGTTGGACGACACCCAGTTGACCGAAATCGAAGTCGAAGATGGCGACCGCAAGGTTCGCGTGGCCCGCACCGTGACGGCTGCCGCCGCCCCCGTTTACGCGCCCGCCCCGCTGGCTGCAGCCCCTGCGGCCCCTGCTGCTGCAGCGGCCCCTGCGGCTGATGCCTTCGCCAATGCGGTGAAATCGCCCATGGTCGGCACGGTATATTTGGCCCCTGAACCCAGCGCCCCCAATTTCGCGGCTGTGGGCAGCCAAGTGAAGGCTGGCGATACCATTTTGATCGTCGAAGCGATGAAGGTCATGAACCCCATCACCGCCCCAACATCGGGCACCTTGACCGCCGTTCATGTCGAAAACAGCCAGCCGGTCGAATATGACCAACCGCTGTTTACCATCGCCTGATCACAGCTTTGGAAATTTGGGCATGACCATCGAAAAACTGCTAATCGCCAATCGCGGCGAAATCGCTTTGCGTATCCACCGCGCTTGTCAGGAAATGGGCATTAAAACGGTGGCCGTTCACTCGACAGCGGATGCGGATGCTATGCATGTGCGTCTGGCCGACGAAGCGGTTTGCATTGGCCCGCCGTCCGCCAAGGACAGCTATTTGAACATCCCCGCCATTATTTCGGCGGCAGAGGTGACCAATGCCAATGCCATCCACCCTGGCTATGGCTTTTTGTCGGAAAATGCCCGCTTTGCGGAAATCACCGAAGCGCATGGCATTTGCTTTGTCGGGCCCAAGCCGGAACATATCCGCACCATGGGCGACAAAGTCGAAGCCAAGCGCACGGCGGTCGCGCTGGGCCTGCCCGTTGTCCCCGGTTCGACGGGTGCCGTCACTTATGGCGAAGAAGCCATCCGCGTGGCCGAAGAAATCGGCTATCCGGTGCTGGTAAAGGCCGCATCGGGCGGCGGTGGTCGCGGCATGAAAGTGGTGCCAGACGCCGAAAGTCTGGAATCACTGATGGGCCAAGCCAGCAGCGAAGCGGCGGCGGCCTTTGGCGATCCCACCGTCTATATGGAAAAATATCTGGGCAACCCACGCCACATCGAATTTCAGGTGTTCGGTGATGGCAAGGGCAACGCCATCCATTTGGGCGAACGCGACTGTTCGTTGCAACGCCGCCACCAAAAGGTTTTGGAAGAAGCCCCCTCGCCGGTTATTTCCGCCGAAGAACGCGCGCGCATGGGCGGCATTTGCGCCGACGCCATGGCCAAAATGCACTATCGCGGTGCGGGCACGATTGAATTTCTGTGGGAAAATGGTGAATTTTACTTCATCGAAATGAACACCCGTATTCAAGTGGAACATCCCGTCACAGAAATGATCACCGGTTTCGATCTGGTGCGCGAACAAATTCGTATCGCTGGCGGTGCGGGCCTGTCCGTGCGTCAGGACGAATTGGAATTTCGTGGTCACTCCATGGAATGCCGCATCAACGCCGAAGATCCGCGCACTTTCATGCCATCGCCGGGCAAGATTAACCTCTATCACCCCGCGGGCGGCATGCACGTCCGCGTCGATAGCGGCCTTTATGCGGGCTATTCGATTCCGCCTTATTATGACAGCATGATCGGCAAGCTGATCGTTTATGGCCGCACCCGCGAAAGCTGCATGATGCGGATGCGCCGCGCGCTCGAAGAAATGGTGGTCAGCGGTGTCAAAACCAATATCCCCCTGCATCAAGCGCTGCTGAAACAGCCCGATGTCATCAACGGCGACTATACGATTAAGTGGCTGGAAGAATGGCTGGCGCAAAGCGAAGAAGGCTAAAACAGATGAACATTTGTTCATCCTGATTTTGCGGTAAAATTATTGGTCCGCTTCTTTCAAAGGGGGGGAAGATTGTCTATGACCTTGGTCATGACTTCTTCCCCCCCTTTTTCCATTCGTGTCGTTTCGGCGGCGGCTCTTTCCTTCGCACTGATGGCCGCACCGGCCCATGCGCAAAGCAATGTGAAGGAAGATAGCGTTATCCAGCAACCGGACCGCGTGACCGACGATGCGCCAACGGTGGTGAATGAAGCCGAACAAGCCCTGCCGGATTGGAGCAAGTCCAAGGCCCGCGCTTTGCTGGCCTTCATTCAGGATGTGGGCAAAGAAGGCCTGTTCACCAAAGATTATAGCCCCGCCACCTTGCAAGCCGCCATTGATGGCAATGACCAACATCTGCTGAACCAAGTTGCAACCGACGCTTATTTGCTGCTGGCCACCCATTTGCGCGATGGCCGCACGCCCAACGCAGCCCGCCGCCAATGGTTTATGACCGACAAGGACGGCGAAAATCTGCCCTTGCTGCCCATGCTGCGCGATGCTTTGCGCGCTGGTAATTTGCCCGCCACGCTGGCCCGCTTCAACCCCGCCCACGCCGATTTTGCCGTGCTGCGCGCCGCCTTACCCAAGGCCAAGACCAAGGCCGATGCCGACGCCATCCGTGTGAATATGGAACGGTGGCGCTGGATGCCCCAACAATTGGGCAGCCGCTATGTCGTCAGCAACGTCCCCGAATATCTGACGCGGGTGATCCACGAAAATACGCTGATCGCCACCCACAAGGCCGTGGTCGGCAAACCCAGCACCGCCACGCCCCAGCTGAACCCGATGGCCACCGGCATCATCGTCAATCCCGACTGGAAATTGCCGCGCAGCATCATTAACGAAGGCATTGGCCAGACCATCGCCACCAATCCCGCCCGCGCCCGCGCCCAAGGCTATACATGGACGGGCAGCGGCAAAAATCTGTGGGTCACGCAAAAACCAGGCCCCAATAATGCGCTGGGCGTAATGAAAATGGAAATGCTCAACGAACATGCCATTTATCTGCACGACACGCCGTCCAAGGGCGCGTTTAACGCCGCCGAACGGGCGTTCAGCCATGGCTGCATCCGCACCGAACGGGCGCTGCATTTCTCGGGCCTGATGTCGATTTTATTCGCGGGCAAAACCGCCGAAGAATTTGGCGCGGCCATTGCCAGCGGCGAAACCACCCGCTTTGGCTTTGAAGAGCCCTTCCCTGTCTATGTCGCCTATTGGACCGTGGTTCCCGATGGCAAAGGCGGGGTCAAGAAATTGAACGACCTGTATCAACGCGATGCCCCTGTGGTCGCCAGCTTCGCCAAGGATGGACGCAAGGCCGCAACGGTGCTGACAAACAGCCCCCCTGCGGCCCCAGCAACGCCAGCGGCGACGGACTCCACAACGGCCAAACCAGCAGCAGCCAAGTCAGCGGCCCCCGCTCCGACCGCGCCCGCGACCAAGGTTACGGCCCCCACGGTCAGCGGCATATACTAATCGCGCATCCGAAATCAAAAACCCCCGCTTTGACCATCAAAGCGGGGGTTTTTGATTCCAACCGGACATAATCATTGTGTGTTAATCTGCCTTGATCGGCATATTCTGCTGCGCCGTGGCCCTGATCAGATTTTCCGTTCCCGGCATTGGCGGCGTATATTGGCTTGCGGGCGTATGGGTTAAACGGTCCGCAAACAGCAACCGCCCCGGTCCCAATTTATACAAAATCATCGGCAACAAAGCCTCGCCAAACACAAAGCATCCCTCGCTGCGTCCCAGCTTGCCTTGGGTTTGGATCAATTGCGGTTCGGCATACCATGCGCCATGCACCACAATGGCGCGCACATCGGCATTATTATTGTCTGGCTCCAGCCCTTGCAGGCGCATGGACGAACCATTGGCCCCCCAATAATAATCACTGGTGCGATAGGCCCCACGCGATGTCGCCAACGACCCGACGCGATTGGAAAAGCTTTTCAACCAACCATCATGCTGTGGGTCCGACCCGCGCCCATGGGTGACGGGGTATAAATCCACCTTGCCAGCCACCATATCCACCAAGGCAAAGCGCGGGCGCGACGACGCCAAACCAAAATCCACCACGCCAACACGGTCGGTTTGGCCAATACGGGTGCCCTGAATCGCCAATTGTTGACGCGCCACGGCCAAATAATCAACCGCAGGCGGTGTCCATGTCGGCGGCAAAGGGGTCGTATTTCCACCAAAGCCATTGCTGCTGGGAAATGGGAATTGTGCATGGGCAGGTCCAGCGGCGGCAGCGCCAACCAAGCCCGCCAAGCCACCCAGCATCATTCGACGGTCCATCATCTTCGTCACACGTTCATCCCATTGGCCCGCCAAGCGGTGCAACCCATATGATCTTCACCCCATCTATAGAGGGATGCCAAGCTGATTCTTCAAGACGCATCCCCCCGCACTGCGGGCATATGTGCGATATTCGCCATGAACAGTTGGGTTTTGGTTAACAATCATGCAACCATCTGGCAGCCAAGCCTATCAAGCGCGGGGATGGGCGCTGCGATACACATCCATCAAATGGGCTGCATCCACGCCCGTATATATCTGTGTCGATGCTAGGCTGGCATGGCCCAGCAATTCTTGCAAACTGCGCAAATCCGCCCCGCCCGCCAATAAATGCGTGGCAAAACTGTGGCGCAGCGCATGGGGGGTTGTCCGTTCCGGCAGCCCCAAACTGCGCCGCGCCGATCGCACATTGGCCCGCACCACGGCGGGCGACAATACCGCCCCGCGCGCGCCCAAAAACAGCGGATGGTCAGCGCTAATATCATAAGGGCAGGCCTCAACATAGGCCTCAACCGCCGCCGCCACTTGCGGCAAAATTGGCACGATACGCATTTTGCTGCGCTTGCCCATCACTTGTAATCGGTCGCCCAGCGGCAAGACATCGCCGCGCAGCGCCAGCGCCTCCCCAATCCGTAGGCCCGCCCCATATAGCAGCAACAGCAACGCAAAATCCCGCGCGCCCATCCAATTTTGGGTGGCGGTGGCCGCCATATTTTGCGCCAAATCCATCGCCTGTTCCGGCGCAATGGGGCGCGGCAAGCCGCGCTGCACCCTTGGCCCGCGCAATTGCGGCACCGCTTTATGGCTGCCCCCTACAAAGGCCAGAAAATTGCGCAGCGCGCTCAATTCCCGCGCAGCAGACGCATTGCCAATGCCATCCCCCGCACGCCGCGCCGCCAAATAAGACCGCAAATCATTGGCCCCCAGCGCGCCCAGCATCGCCGCGTCCACGGCGCGGCCATGATGGTCCATCAAAAATCCGCAAAAACGCTCCGCCGTCGCGCCATAAGCGCGCAGCGTATGGTCCGACCGGCGCTTTTCATTGTCCAGATGCTCCATCCATGCGGTGATGATCTGCTGCACCCGCCTGCCCCCTTTTTGGTTCAGCTTATTGGTTCAGATTATTCGGTAATCACCAATTCGGAAAGCAAGGAATCGAGCAGCAAAATCCCGTCATCCGTCACCGTCAAACGGTCGCCGTCGTGCCGCACCAACCCCTGCCGCGCCAAGCGGGCCGCCGCTGATGCATCAAAAAAGGCCGCACGCGGCAAGCCGCTGCGCCGCTCCACCCGCGCCAAATCCAATCCTTCGGTCAGGCGCAATCCCATCAACATCGCCTCGGTCGCGCGTTCATGGGGCGGCAAATCCTGCTCTACCTTCAATCCATGCCCGTTCCGCTCGACGGCGCTAATGAAATTCTCCGGTTTCTTATGTCGCTCCGTCGCCTGTGTCAGCCTACGCCCATGCGCCCCCGGCCCGACGCCCACATAATCGCCATAACGCCAATAGGTCAGATTATGGCGGCTTTCCTCGCCAAGGCGCGCATGATTGCTCACCTCATAACGGGGCAGGCCTGCCGCCGCCGTCAGTTCTTGGGTCAAATCGAACAAATCCGCCGCGCTGTCGCCATCCGGTATCACCAAATCACCCTTGGCCGCCAAGGTCGCGAAGCGCGTCCCCGCCTCAATGGTCAATTGATATAGCGACAAATGCCCTGTGCCAAAGGCCAAGGCTTCGCGCAGTTCCGCTTCCCATGCCGCCATGGTCTGGTCCGGCCGCGCATAAATGAGATCAAAGCTGACCCGCGCAAAATGCGCCTGCGCCGCCGCAATTGCCCGCCGCGCTTCGTCGCCCGAATGCGCCCGCCCCAAAAATTGCAAAACACGCGCGTCAAAGCTTTGCACGCCAATGGAAATGCGGTTCACCCCTGCATCGGCCAGCACAGGAAAATTCGCCACTTCAATGCTGTTCGGATTGGCTTCCAGCGTGATTTCACAATCATGGGTCAGGCCCCAGCGCTTATCCGCCTCGGCAATCACCGCCGCCACGGTGGCGGGCGGCATCAGGCTGGGCGTGCCGCCGCCAAAAAATATGCTGCTAATCCGGCGGTCCGGCAGCAATTCCGCCTCATGCGCCAAATCCTTTAGCAGCGCGTCCCGCCATATTTCTTGATCCACGCTTTCGCGCACATGGCTGTTAAAATCACAATAGGGGCATTTGGAAACGCAAAAGGGCCAATGGACATATAGGGCAATATTTTCGGGCATCGCCGCCCTCTAGCCGCTTTTTGGCCGTGCAGCAAAAGCGAAAGGCGGAAAGCATCGCTGCCCCCACCTTTCCCACCATCAAAATGCGCCCGCGACCAATTTGGCAAAGGCATCGGCGCGGTGGCTGATGCTATGTTTTTCAGCAGGATCAATCTCGGCAAAAGTCCGGTCATATCCCTTGGCGACAAACACAGGGTCATAGCCAAAGCCAAGCTCCCCGCGCGGCGGCCATGTCAAATCACCGTCCACGCTGCCTTCAAACACCGCCTCTTCGCCGTCCGGCCACGCAATGGCCAGCGTGCAAACGAAGCGCGCACTGCGATCCACATCGGGGCCTTGTTCAGCCAGCAAGCCTTCGACCTTGCCCATGGCCATATACCAATCGCGGCCCTTATCACCCTCAAACCATTGGCGCTCCGCCCAATCCGCGGTGTACACACCGGGGCGGCCACCAAGGGCGAGGACTTCCAAGCCGCTATCATCGGCCAAAGCAGGCAAATTCGCCCCCTTGGCGCTGGCATGGGCTTTTAACAGCGCATTTTCGCGAAATGTCACCCCCGTCTCGTCGGGTTCGGGCAAGCCCAATTCGCCAGCCGAGATAGGCTCTATGCCAAAGGGTGCGAGCAATTCGCGAATTTCCCGCACCTTGCCTGCATTATGGCTGGCGATCACCAGCTTTCCGGGGGTGAGTTTGCGCATGATTAACCTGCGACCGCTTTAGTTTGCGCGGCAAAGATTTCGCCGCAACCAATACGGGCCAAGCGCAGCAAACGCAGCAAGCCTTCTTCATCATAGGTCGCGCCTTCTGCCGATGCTTGCACTTCGACAATCTGGCCCTTGCCGGTCAGCACGAAATTAGCATCGGCTTCGGCCACGCTATCTTCGTCATAATCCAAGTCCAGCACCGCTGTGCCTTGGTAATTGCCGCACGAAATGGCCGCGACCTGATCTTCGATGGGGTCCACTTTCAGCGCGCCCGATGCCAGCAACTTGTTGACCGCCAAACGCAGCGCCACCCAAGCGCCCGAAATCGACGCCGTGCGCGTGCCGCCATCAGCCTGAATCACGTCGCAATCGATCACAATCTGACGCTCGCCCAGCTTTTCCATATTCACCACAGCGCGCAGCGAACGGCCGATCAGGCGTTGGATTTCCTGTGTGCGGCCCGATTGCTTGCCCTTGGCGGCTTCACGGCTACCGCGCGTGTGGGTGGCGCGGGGCAACATGCCATATTCCGCCGTCACCCAGCCCGAACCCTTGCCGCGCAAAAAGGGCGGCACTTTTTCTTCGACGCTGGCCGTCACCAGCACCTTGGTATTGCCAAAGGACACCAGCACGCTGCCTTCGGCGTGGATGGTGAAATTGGTCTCGATGCTGATCGGACGCATTTGGTCGGGCGAGCGGCCTGAGGGACGCATAAACTTCCTTTCGATAATGAATTGCCTTGGCCTTTAGGGCGCAGACCCGCTTGGCTCAATGCCCCACGCTCGCTTTCCCATCCCTTTTGCGCGGAATTTCTCGTGTATCACCATGCTGGGTGCTTGCCCTTCCGGCCAGCATCCCTATTTTATCATCATGTTGACGCCGCCCTTCACCGAATTGACGACGCGCGCCCGCGATGTATTTCGCATGGTGGTCGACAGCTATTTGGAAACGGGCCAGCCCGTTGGCTCGCGCACCCTATCGAAATTTTCCGCCCTCAACTTGTCGCCCGCCTCGATTCGCAATGTGATGCAGGACCTTGAGGAACTGGGCCTGCTCGCCAGCCCGCACACCAGCGCGGGCCGCTTGCCGACCGAACAAGGGCTGCGCTTGTTCGTCGATGGCATGATGCAAGTCGCCGAAACCAGCCCAAATGACCGCGCCCAAATCGAAGCCAGCATCGCCGACGCTGGCCCCATTGAAAGCGCGCTGGCACAGGCCACCGCCGCCCTATCTGGCCTATCCGCCTGTGCGGGTTTGGTGCTGGTCCCCAAATCCGAACGCACCTTGCGCCAAATTTCCTTTGTTCCCATGACCCAAAATCAGGCGCTCGCCGTGTTGGTCGCGGGCGATGGCACGGTGGAAAACCGTATCATCGACCTGCCCCAAGGCATTGGCGCATCGACCTTGGTTGAGGCCGGCAATTATATCACCGGCATGATGGCGGGCATGACACTGGCCGAAGCGCAAAGCCGCCTGCAGCGCGAAATGGAACAGGAAAAACTGGCCATTGACCAAGCTGCTGCCCATTTGGTGGCCAAGGGTCTGGCGATTTGGTCCACCGATGGTGCCGACCGTCCGGTATTGATCGTGCGCGGTCAGGCCCATTTGCTGGACGACAGTATGGCAGGCGATTTGGACCGTGTCCGCCTGTTGCTGGACGAGCTGGAAAATAAACAAGATATCGTCGGCCTGCTGAACAACGCCCGCGAAGGCAGCGCCGCCCGTATTTTTATCGGATCGGAAAATAAGCTTTTCTCGCTATCCGGTTCATCCGTAATCGCCGCGCCCTATCATGGCCAAGATGGCCGTGTGGTGGGCGTGGTGGGGGTTATTGGCCCCACACGCTTGAACTATGCCCGCATAGTTCCCATGGTGGATTTTACCGCACAATCGCTCTCGAAACTGATACGATAGGGTTATGACAGAAAATACCAATGAAACGCCGATCGAAAACGGCGAAGCCATCGACCAAGCCACGCAGGATCCAGCAGCGGAAGCAGAAGATGTGAACGCCGAAGACGCATTGCAGGAACAAATCGCCACGCTTCAGCAAGATGTGCTCTATGCCAAGGCTGAAACGCAAAATGTGCGCCGCCGCGCGGAAAAAGAAGTGGCGGACGCTCACGCTTATGCCGCCACCAAATTTGCGCGCGACATTTTGTCGGTGGCCGACAATTTGGGCCGTGCCTTGGGCGCACTCAGCGACGAACAACGGGCTGACGAAGCGTTCAAACCCTTTGTCACGGGTCTAGAGGCGACCGAACGCGAATTGATGAGCGTGTTTGAACGCCACGGCATCACCCGCATCGCCTCGCTCGACCTGCCGCTGGACCCGAACCAGCATCAAGCCATGGTCGAAATCCCCAGCGACAAAGAACCGGGCACCATCGTTCAGGAAATGATGGCGGGCTATATGATGAAGGACCGCCTGCTGCGCCCCGCCATGGTCGGCGTTGCAAAAAAAGCAGATTAAGCTATAAGACAGCCTATCCATCGCAGGATGGGACTGCACAAAAAAGCGGCGACCTGAACCTATTCAGGCGCCGCTTTTTTCATGACCGCACAGGGGCCAGTCCGATGAAATTTGGCGTCAAGCCCGCCTTAACGGCGGCTTTTCGCCAGCTTCTTCAGCAACATGTCACGCTTCAGCTTCGACAAATGGTCGATGAACAAAATGCCTTCCAGATGGTCATGCTCATGCTGGATACAGGTCGCCATCAATCCAGTCATCCGTTCGCGATGCTTGTCGCCATTTTCATCTTGCCAATCCACCGTCACTTCGGCGGGGCGGATCACATCGGCATATTGTTCCGGCACCGACAGACAGCCTTCTTGATAAATGCTGTCATCTTCGGATTCTTCCGAAAACACCGGGTTGATGAACACGCGCGGCTCGCGGATCAGCTTTTTGCCTTCGGGGTCTTCGGGATCGGGTTCTTGCAGGTCGATCACCAAAATACGCTTGGGCACGCCCACCTGAATGGCCGCCAAACCAATGCCGGGGGCGTCATACATGGTTTCAAACATATCAGCGACCAGCGTACGCAGCTCGTCGTCAAATGTTTCAACGGGTTCGGAAATGACGCGCAGACGGGGATCCGGCGTTTCAATGATAGGAAGAATGGCCATGGGGGCGAGTTATGGATAGCATCGTCAATGTCAAGGGGCTGAGGGCCCCAATCCGCCGTTTAGGGCGATAAGAGCGGCGATTTTTCACCTCAGCGGCGGCGATACCCGATGCCCCGCCTTGGCCGCATCATCCGGCCCATCCTCGGCGTCGCAGTGCGCCATATTCAAAACGCCGGTCCGCAAATTAAACGTCCCTGCCGCGCGGCGCACGCCCAAATCATCATCCTGCCCGACATCGCCCTGCCCAATTTCTTGCTGCCGCATATCCTTTTGCCCCGCCCCTTTCGGCGGATTCGGCAGGCTTATCCGTTGCTCGCCCTCAGGATGGGTTCGGCGCAGTTCAAAACCCAATATATGGCGCACTTGCCCGCTGGCGCGCGGCACCCGCCCGTCCTTGGCCGCCTTTTCCACTTCCTCGCCAAAATATTTGGCATGGAAATAATAGCTGCGGTGCCAATCCACCAATTCGCCAATGCAAGGCTCGGCCTGCAGCGCGGCGTCCACACGGTCCATTTCCATGTCGCTGGGGCGCATCTCGCGCACCCCGCATCCCACCAGCAGCAGCCCCGTCACCAAAACCGCTGCGCACGCCGCTTTCGACAAACCCCGCATCAGGCCACCGGCCTTCTGGCCCGCAGCGCCTGCGCCAATGTGCCATCATCCAGATAATCCAGCTCGCCGCCCACCGGCAAACCATGGGCCAATTGCGTCAAGCGAATAGGAAAATTCTCCAGCCGCTCCGCCAGATAATGGGCGGTGGTCTGCCCCTCCAGCGTGGCGTTCATCGCCAACACCACCTCATCCACGCCGCCATCCGCCACGCGAACAATCAGCGCGTCAATATTCAAATCCTGTGGCCGCACACCCTCCAGCGCCGACAAACGCCCACCCAGCACATGGTAGCGCCCCGGAAACAAACGTGACCGATCCAGCGCCCACAGGTCAGATACATCTTCGACCACACAGATGGAGCGCGCATCGCGCCGCGCATCGGTGCAAATGCCGCACGGGTCATGGGTATCGACATTGCCGCATGACGCACAAGTCACCAGATGGTCCGACACATTTTGCAGCGCCGCCAACAAGGGCACAAAGGCGCTTTCCCGCTTCTTCATCAAATGCAACACAGCGCGGCGGGCCGAACGCGGACCAAGGCCGGGCAAGCGTGCCAATTGCTGAACCAATGCTTCAATTTCCGTCGATGCCATGGCTGCTGTTTGGCGTGGCTTTTCTGTCCATGCAAGCCCGTTGGCGGCAAACGGCCCTTGCGAAGCGGGCAAAGCTTCTGCAAAGCCAGCCTATGCGTATATCTTTCATGGGAACGCCGCCATTTGCGGTGCCGACATTGGCCGCTCTTCATGCGGCGGGCCACGACATTGTGGCGGTATATAGCCAGCCCCCGCGCCCCGCCCAACGCGGCAAAAAATTGCAAAAAAGTGCGGTGCATATGTGGGCAGAGGAACATGGCCTGACCGTCCTGACGCCCAAAAGCCTGAAATCGGCGGAGGCTCAGGCCGAATTTGCCGCCTTGGATTTGGATGTCGCGGTTGTCGCGGCCTATGGCTTGATTTTGCCCAGCGCCATTTTGGACGCCCCCCGCCACGGCTGCCTGAACGTCCACGGCTCCATCCTGCCCCGTTGGCGCGGCGCAGCGCCCGTCCAGCGCGCCATTTTGGCCGGCGATACGGAAACCGGCGTCACCATCATGCAAATGGATGTCGGGCTGGATACGGGCGATATGCGCTATATCGAACGCACCCCCATCGCCCGCAAAAGCACGGGCGAATTGACCGACGAATTGGCCGATATGGGCGCGCATATGATGGTGAAGATACTCAGCGACCTGCACGCCTTCCAACCGCAGCCCCAGCCCGCCGAGGGCGTCACCTATGCGTCCAAGATTGAAAAGAGCGAGGCGCGCCTCGATTTCCTGACCAGCGCGGTGCAGGTCGAACGCCAAATTCGCGCCTTCAACCCCATGCCCGGCGCCTTTTTCGAGCTGGACGGTGAACGCTATAAATTGCTGTCCGCTGACGTTCTGCCTCCCGCCGAAACTTTGGTCGGGGCCAGCCCCGCCGCCACCTTGGACGATGCGCTGACCATCGCCTGCAATCCGGGGGCCATTCGCGCCCTGCGCGTCCAGCGGCAGGGCAAGCCCGCGATGGACGCCGCCGATCTGCTACGTGGCCGCCCCATCGCGGCGGGAACCAAGCTGGGTTAAACCACCCACCCAGTTTTTCTGCGCCCCTTCGCCGCCCGCTCGACTTTTCGGGCCGAAAGCGGCAAAGGGCGCAGATGACCCGATTTGCCCTTACCATTGAATTTGATGGCCGCCCTTATATGGGTTGGCAGCGCCAAAAACACGGCCCCAGCGTGCAACAGACCCTTGAAGAGGCTATCCAACGCATCACGGGGCAGGACGCTCTTGTGATGGGCGCGGGCCGCACGGACGCTGGCGTTCACGCCGCCGCGATGCGCGCCCATGTCGATATTGAAAAGCCCCTGCCCGCCTTCCGGTTTATGGAGGCGATCAACGCCCAGCTTCGCCCTGCCCCCATTGCAATATTGGCCTGCGAAGAAGTTAGCGAGGAATGGCACGCCCGCTTTTCCTGCGAAGGCCGCGCTTATGAATATCGCATCATGAACCGCCGCGCCCCGCTGACATGGGACAAGGGGCTGTGCTGGCAATTTGCCAAGCCTTTGGACAGCGACGCCATGCACGACGCCGCGCAATATCTGGTCGGCCTGCATGATTTCACCACCTTTCGCTCGGCCCATTGCCAATCCGATAGCCCGGTCAAAACGCTAGACCGACTGGACGTCAGCCGCCACGGCCAAGAAATCATCATCGAAGCCGCCGCGCGCAGCTTCCTGCATCATCAGGTGCGCTCAATGGTCGGCTGTCTGGTGCTGGTCGGTGTGGGCCGCTGGACCAAGCATGATTTGCAAGACGCGCTGCAAGCTGCCGACCGCGCCGCCTTGGGCCTCAACGCCCCGCCGGATGGGCTGTTTTTCGTCAACGCCCGCTATCCGGCCTAAATGCCGCATCACAAAAAAGGCGGCCCATCCGGACCGCCCTTTTTTTAATCTCAGCGAAATGATCGGCCAAGCAAGGCCGAAGCGCGATTATACGATCGCATTTTCCGCATAATATTTCGGCGCATGTTCGTTCAAAATCTGCAGGATTTTCAACTGAGCCGATTTTTCGTCCGTCTCTTCCATCGCGCCCAATTCGCGGGCCAAACGGCTGGATGCCGCTTCAAAGATTTGACGTTCGGAATAGCTTTGCTCAGGCTGATCATCAGCGCGGAACAAGTCGCGGGTCACTTCGGCAATTGATACCAAATCGCCCGAATTGATCTTCGCTTCATATTCTTGGGCGCGGCGCGCCCACATGGTGCGCTTGACCTTGGGCTTGGTGGTCAGCACCTGCAGCGCTTCCTTCAGCGTCTTGTCCGACGACAATTTGCGCATACCAACGCCTTCGGCTTTGTTGGTGGGAACGCGCAGCGTCATTTTTTCCTTTTCGAAACGCAGAACATAAAGTTCCAATTGCATTCCGGCGATTTCCGACTTTTGCAACTCGATCACACGGCCTACGCCATGCTTTGGATAAACGACATAGTCCCCCACTTCAAAAAGCAGCGTGCTAGCGGACATGCATGTTCCTTTCTTAACCCTTGTCCGTCCTAATCCAGCGCAGAAAAACGCGACCCCATCATCAGCAGGATCGCGATTTCAAAATTGGCGCTAGCCTTTTATAAGGACAAGTGAATTGGCTCCATCGGAACGTCTACCACCGTATCGCATGACCCAAGCCAGCAACCAAATGGCAAACGTGTTGACGGTGTATATAGCAGAGTCGCCACAAAATTGCCACCCCCGCCCCAAAAGCCCGCTGCACCGCCATCGCTTGCCGATGCGCGGAAGCATATAAGCCATCGCTTGACGATGGCGGAAGCAAACATGCCATCGCTTGACGATGCGCGAAAGCTTACACGCCACCGCTTGACGATGCCCCCATGCCAACGCACCATCTGCACATAATAGGAATGGGAGAATGATGTGAGCAAACCCGTCTGGTGGATCACCGGTGCATCGTCCGGTCTGGGCGCAGCCTTGGCGCAATCTTTGTCCGCACGCGGGGCGGATGTGATTTTGTCCGGCCGCAATGTGCTGGCGCTCAACGAACTGGCCTACAGCTTGGCTGGCGATGCTTTGGTCCTACCCTTTGAAGCCACCGACTATGCCGCCCTGCCCGCCATCACCCAGCGCGCATTGGACTGGAAAGGCCGCATCGACGGCCTCGTGAACAATGCGGGCATTTCCCAGCGCAGTCTGGCGATTGAAACCGATTTTTCCGTCTATGAAAATATCATCGGCGTCGATCTGCTCGCCCCCATCGCGCTGACCCAGCAAATCTTGCCGCATATGGTGCAGGCAGGGTCCGGCCACATTATCGCCATTTCCAGCGTGGCAGGCATGGCGGGGGTTCCGCTACGCAGCGCCTATTGCGCCGCCAAACATGGGCTGATCGGCTATCATGACAGCGTCCGCGCGGAAAATGAGCATTTGGGCGTCAAGGTGATGGTGGTCGCGCCGGGTAGTGTGCGCACCAATGTCAGCCGCAATGCCCTGACCGCCGATGGCAGCAAGCGCGGGGAAAGCGACCAAGCGATTGAAAATGGCATGGCCCCCAGCACCGCCGCCGAAGCGATTTTGGCCGCGATGGACCAAGGGACGCGGGAATTGCTGTTGGCGACTGGCGCGGAACAAGCCATTGCCCAATTGCGCCGCAGCGACCCCGAAGCCTTGTTCGATCAGGTCAACGCCACGGTGCGCGGCGGCTATGCCGCCAAAATGAACGCGGCCCGCGCCTGATCCAGCCCACCAGCAATACGGCGCTCACCCCACAGGCGATCCCGCCGGAATGGCGGGGTCACGCGGCGCCATGGGCTGTGTGGGCGCTGTTGGCGTAACGGGCGCTGTGGACGGCAGCGGCGGACGCGCAGCGGGGGTGGGCGGAACCACCCCTTGGGGGGCATCGCCCACACGGCGGTCAAGTTTGCCCGCTTTTTCGACATCCGCCATTGTTACCTTTTGCGGCAATACCGCCAATTTCCACGGCATCTTGCCGCGCATAAAGCGCGTGGCCAACCGCTGAACATCGGCTGCTGTGATGCTGTTATAATCCGCCTCCATCGTCACCGCATTTTGGGCGATGCGCGTATCGCGGGTCGCCCCGCGCAGCATGAATTGCCAAAAAGCATTGCCGGTCGATGCCCGCATCAATTGTTCGCGCAGCGGCCCCAAATGGCGCGCCAATTCATCGGCGCTGATCGGGTTGGCCACCAAATCCGCCGAAATATCCGCCACAATATCGTAAAATGGCGCAATATCCTGATAGGATAGCAAGCTCAGCGCCATAAGATTGCCACCGCTATTGCCAAAGGCGGTGGGCCAATTGCTTTGCACCGTTGGGCTATAGCTGGTGCCTTGTTCCGACCGCAGACGGTCAAACAAGCGGTCGCTGAACACCGACGCCAATACCTCCATCGCGCGGCTGTCGCGCATATCTTGCAAGCCGCCGCTGGTCGGCCATGCCATCACGGCCGCCGCCTGCTGCCCATCGCCATTGTGATGGACGACTGTTGGCTGGGCACTCGCCTTGGGAAAACGCACCACCGCGCCCGCTTCGGGTTCCACACGGCCGCGCGGCGGCAATGCGCCAAAGGTCGAAGTCAGCAATCCGCGATAATCCACGCCGCGCAAATCACCAAAAACTTGCACCTCTATCGGCCCGCTGGCCAATAATGGCTGCCAAAAGGCTTTGAACGCTTCGGGGGTCAGCGCCTCAATCTCCGCCTTGCTGGGCGGCGTCCAACGCGGGTCATTGGCCGACAACAGCCCGCGCAACTGGGCATCCAGCACCGCATTGGGGGTGGCCTCCGTCAGTTCATATCCGGTCAACATGCTGGCCCGCATCCGCGCCACAGGCGCCGCATCCCAGCGTGGATGGGCCAATTTTTGGGCCAATAGCGTCAATTGGTCGGCAATATCCGCCGTGCTGCTTTCGGCGGTAAATTCAAAGGCATCATCCTCCACCGCGAAATTCATCTGGATCTGGCGACCATTCATCGCCTCGTCCATTTCATTCAAGCCCCATGGGCCAACGCCGCTCGCCATTAACGCATAATCGCCAGACCACAGCAAATTGGGCTTGTTCGCCGTCTGGCTGCGATAACCGGACCCAAAGCGCACGCGCACGCGCACCTTGCCCGGTTCAATCAAATTATCCGCCACCATGGCGCGCACGCCATTGGACAAATGCAATTGGTCCAACCGCATACCGGCAATGCGCTGTTCCGCCAGCACGGTTCCGGCGGGACCAATGCTGGGCAAATCGCTGAATTTCACGCCATTGCTGGTCAGCCGCTGGTTGATCGGCTTCACGGGCGCGTCAAACGCCGCCTGCAACGCCGCCGCTCCCCCATCCACGGGGGTGGGCGTAATCAGCACCAATCGCTTGACCTTGCCCTGATACAGGGCGCGCGTCACCGCCAATAATTGTTCGGGTGTGGCGCGTGTCCGCACCTGTTCAAAAATATTCACATGCGTCTGCGGACTGGCGACCACTTCGTTAATATCGACGCTGTTAATCAAATCATCCGCCAGACGCGCCCCCGGTTCGTTGCTGGCATTTTCCAATTCTTTGCGCAAATAGGCGGCAATTTCATTGGCTTCCCGATCAATTTCAGCCTGTGACGGCGCGGTTTCCAACGCATCCGCAATCACGCCCCGCGTATCGGCCAGCGCGGCTTTCCAATCGCCAGTGGGCACAATATTGACCAAGGTCGTGTCGACCGTGCGGCTGGTATATTCCTGACTAGCGGTCGCCACCAAAAAGCTGCCACCGCGCCGTGCCTGATTTTCCAAGCGGCGATTGACCAGCGCCTTCGCCAAATATTCCATATAAAGGCGATAGGTGTTGTCCAGCGTATCCACCCGCTTCACCCATGGCCGCACCCAGCCCAGCGACAGGCCAACCGGCTGACCAGGCTCGACAATATTCAGCACTTCGGGGGCCTTGCTATCCAATGCGCCCTTATCAGGGTCGGCTGGCGCAGGCCCTTTGCCGCGCCAATCGCCAAAATAGCGTTGGATCAACTGCTCAAACAGCACAGGGTCGCCGTCACCCGACATCACCACCACGGCGCGTTCGGGCCGATACCAACGATCATGAAATGCCGACACCGCGTCCGCCTCGGCGGACGACAGCGATTGCACCGTGCCAATGGGGCGGCGGTCGGCCAACAAGGTTCCCGCCATCATATGGCCAACCAATTGTTCGGACACGCGCGCTTGCGGCCCATCATTTTCGCGCAGTTCCGCCATGGTCACACCGCGTTCGGACCGCACGGACATGTTATTGATCGCGGGTGCGCGCAACATGCCCGACAGCAATTTCATACTTTCGTCCAAGCTGGCGCTGGTCGCGCTGGGCAGGTCCAATTTATATACGGTGTGGGTCGGCGTGGTCACCGCATTGGAATCGCTGCCAAAGCTGACGCCAAAACGCTGCCATATCCGCTTGGCCTCGCCATCGGGGATATAGGTGGACCCGCGAAAGCTCAGATGCTCCAACAAATGGGCATAGCCGCGCTCGGCTTCGGTTTCATGCAGCGACCCAACATCCATCCGCACCCGAATGGCCACTTGGCCCGGTGGCACTTCATTGCGCCGCACCGCATAGCGCAGACCATTGGACAAAGTGCCAAAACGCCATCCCGCATCGCGGGGAATGTCCGAACCAGCATAAAGCCAGTCGGCATCCGCCGTGCGTTGAACCTGTTGCGGCGCATTCTCGCGCGCCAGCATCGGGGTTGGGCACAGCAAAGCCGCCGCCGCCACCGACAGAATCAATTTTTGCTGGAAATGAAAAGCGCGCCGCGCGAAATATTGAACCATGAAGAATGCTTATCGCCAAGAAACCTGTCTGGCTAATGAACTTGTTACAGAAAATCCGGTTCCGTTGGCGGCGTCATAAAATACCACTATATCAGCCAATCTTTGCAACGCGCCGCTTCCACCGGTAATTTGCACCAAATTTGCTTCCTTTTTCCGCCGTCCCGCTTTTCGACCAGATTAGGCCCCGACATGACCGACCAGCCCCAACCCGCCGCCGCTTTGCCAAATCCGCCATTGGCCGCGATCATGCAAATGACCAGCGGCACCGACCCCGACAAAAATTTGGCGCATATTGCAGCGGCAATGGAACAAGCCGCCTCGCAAGGCGCGGCCATGCTGCTGCTACCCGAAATGTCGCTGTTGCTGGACAGGGACCGCCAGCGCGCCGCGCCCCACATATCTGCGGAACAGAACAGCCCGCATTTGGTCGCCCTGCAAAATCTGGCCCGCCAACATCGCTTATGGCTGCACACAGGGTCGATTGCCTTTCTGGCGGATGACGGCCAACGCCGCGTCAACCGCACCCATATCATCGATGCCGATGGCCAGATTCAGGCCCGTTATGACAAAATCCATATGTTCGACGTATCCCTACCCAATGGCGAAGCATGGACCGAATCCGCCCTTTATAATGGCGGCGATCAGGCGGTGGTGGTGGACACCCCGCTCGGAAAAATGGGCCTGAGCATCTGTTACGACCTGCGTTTTGGCGAATTATATCGCCGCTTAACTGACCTTGGGGCCGAAGTGATCGCCATACCAGCGGCCTTTACCGCCCCAACGGGCGCGGCGCATTGGCATGTCCTGATGCGCGCACGCGCCATTGAAACGGGCTGTCATATTTTGGCGGCCGCCCAATGCGGCGACCATGCCGATGGTCGCGCCACCTATGGGCACAGCCTGATCGTCGCGCCGTGGGGCGAGCTGATCGGCGATGCAGGCGGAGCGGACGGGGATGCAGACCGCCCGAGCGGGTCGGCGAGCGACACGTCTGGCGAACAGGCATTCCGCCTCCTCTATGCGCCCATCGACCCCCAACAACGCAGCAAAGCCCGCAGCGCCATTCCCTTGGATCGGTCACGCAGCATGCGCGCGATCAGATTATAAACCGCTTTTTATGAACCGCTATTCCCGTGGTCGTTTCAGCTTCGGCGCACCCTGCTGAACAATTCTGATGTCACGGGATAGCCCATATTGTCGGGGATGCACAAATGGCTGTGACCATCGCGCTCCTCAATCCATGGGGTGATAAGCTGCGGGGGATAATCGGCGGCATGGCGCGAAAATTCGCTGAACAGCGGCGCACTGGCCAAACGTTCCAAATTGCGGCGAGTGGGGAAAATCACATCCACTTCGCCGCGATCGGCCATATCCAATGTCTCGCGCGCGCTGGCCCAGAATAAATGGCTCAGCTCCGCTTCCTCAAAGCTCAGCTCGGCATGTTCGCTGGGCGCTTGCACCGCATAAAATCGCGTATCAAAAGTGCGGGCTTCTTTGAAATTCGGGCACCAGCGCGCAAAGGGCACCAAGCCATTCAGCGCCAGTTGATCGCCGCGATGTTCCAAAATTTGCGACAATAAGCCGCCGTTTAACAAGCTGCGCCGCACCTCGTCCAACTTGGGACCTTGCAGACTGTCCCAGCCCACCGCCATACCGGTTTCTTCCAGCGTCTCCCGCAGCGCCGCGACCCGCGCCGCGCCATCGGCGTCGCCCTCCGCAAAGCCATGTTGGCGCGCCACCAGATAATCATCATCGTCCAAGCGACCACCGGGGAACACAATGGCCCCCGCCGCAAATGCCATGGTCGATGCCCGCTTCACCAGCAGAATTTCGTCCGGCCCCGCACCCTCTCCCGGGCGCATGATCACCAGCGTCGCCGCTGGAATGGCACCATCCGGCAGGGATGCTTGCCCATCGCGCTTTTTATTTGTCATGCCACAACCCTATCCAGCCACCAGCCGCTTGTCACCCCATCAAAAGCAACAAGTCCCAACACGCCAGCGCGGCCCCATATAACAACCAAAACCCACAGGGATATCGCGTATCTGCCCCCATAGGGCCTCGCCCCTTTCCCCGTCATGCAGCCATTTTTCGCGGCAGGCATTTAACGTGCAGATAAGGAATGACATCATCAGGGATTCGGGGGACGCGCCATGGGCATAACCGAAATATTGGGCGTAGCGGGCAGCCTCAGCCTGCTCGCGGGCTGGCGATTATATCTGACCATCTTCGTGACAGGCATCGCCATGCATTTTGGCTGGCTCCCTTTGCCCGAACATCTCCAATCCCTGCAAGTGCTTGCCAATCCTTGGGTGCTGGGCGTTGCCGCTGCGGGCACGGTGGCCGAATTTCTGGCCGACAAAATCGCATGGTTCGACAGTTTTTGGGACATGGTCCACAGCGTCATCCGGCCCGTCGGCGGGGCGCTGTTGACCTTGGCGGTGGTCGACGCCTCGGACCCTGTTTGGCAGGTCATCTCCCTGATGCTGGGCGGGGGTGCAGCGCTCATCAGCCATGGGGCCAAATCTGGCACACGGGCGATGGTCAACCTCAGCCCCGAACCTTATACCAACGCCGCGGTTTCGGCGGGCGAAGATGTCGCCACCACGGGCCTGTTGGCGCTGGTTGTCGCCTTTCCGGCGCTCGGCGTTCTGATCGCCATATTGTTGTTGGCGGCGGCCATATTGGTCATCATCGCACTGCGCCGCCTCGCGCTATCGGCGCGGCGTTTTCTTGATCGCCAAAGCAACCTATCAAACGGTCCAAACGATCCAGCTCCACCACCGCCGCCATTCCGCCCCACATCATCGGATAATCCGTGACGGGGGCATATGGCGGCGGGGCGGCGGCGGGCCGAATGCACAATGGCGGCGGGCACAAACCCGCCCCGTGGCGTTACGCGGCCAGCATTTCCTTCAACGGCACGCTGGCATCGGCCAGCTTGTCCGCCGAAATTTCGGCGCCGTTCAGCACCAAGGCACGGCCCTGCACATAATCTTTGGTCGCGTTCACACAGTCGAGCGCAATCACACGGCCTTGCTTCAAATAGATGACCGAGAAGCTGCGCGCATCCACATCGCCGCGCAGCACCACCGCATCATGCCCCGTCGACAAACCTACGGTTTGCAAACGCAAATCATATTGGTTGGACCAGAACCAAGGCACCGCATGATAGGCCTGATCATCGCCGCAAATCGATTTGGCGACAACGCTGGCCTGATCATTGGCATTTTGCACCGATTCCAGACGAATGGTAGCCCCTTCCGCAAAGGCATTGCTGTGCGCGGCGCAATCGCCAATGGCATAAATATCGGGCAAGCTGGTGCGGCAAATGGCGTCCACATTCACCCCATTGCCGCCCTCTGCGCCCGCCGCCAATAATGGCTCCACGGCTGGCAATATGCCAATGCCAACAATCACCAAATCCGCAGGGATCACCGCGCCGCCCACCAGACGCACGCCGGTCACATGACCCTCGCCCTCCAGCGCCTCTATGCCCACACCAAGGCGCAGGTCGACACCATGGCTGCGATGTTCTTGTTCATAGAAACGCGACAAAGGCTCACCCGCCACGCGCGCCAAAACACGGTCCAAGGCTTCCAGCAACACCACTTTCTTGCCGGCCTTGCTCAGCACAGCTGCGGCTTCCAAACCAATATAACCGCCGCCAATAACGACAATATTCTGCGCGGTTTCGGACGCTTGCTTCATGGCGTCGGCATCGGCGCGGGTGCGCACGCCCTGAACGCCCGCCAAATCGCCGCCAGGCACCGGCAATAAGCGCGGCGATCCGCCCGTGGCCCAAATCAATTTGCCATATCCGACGCTCGTGCCATCCGCCAAGGTCACCTGATGCGCACCAGCATCCACCGCCACGACCTTTTGGCCCAGCATCATGGTCACATTACGCTCATTCCAATATTTTTCGGGGCGCAGCAAAATGCGTTCAAATTCCTTTTCACCCGCAAAATATTCTTTGGATAACGGGGGACGTTCATAAGGCAATTCGGGCTCGTCGCCGATAATCGCAATCGTGCCTTCATATTTCTGGGTCCGCAACACCACGGCTGCCTGCGCCCCACCATGACCACCGCCCACAATTACCACGTCAAAATGCATAGCGCGTCCTCTTTCTCTGTGCCCTTTGCGCGGTCCGCCAGCATTTTCTGCTTCGCCCCGCATGGCCCATTTGCCCCGTCAATTGGCAAACGCCCTTACACAGCCCGCCTTGGGACGCAAGGCCCAGCCCCATCAAAGCGCCACGACGAAATAACCACCATAATGGTGGCAATCCTTTCGTTATTTTCGTATAAATCAGACAGTTAAGTTTTCATTCAAGATTGACCATCGCTAATTTACCGCCACAAACGAAACGATCACAATATAGTGTTAACCCTCTTGGTTCATATCTACTCCTCTTAAAGAGGGGGACCTATGTTTCGTGTCGTCGAATGTATTGCAGAACAGCATCACCACGGCCTAGTCCTGTTGGCGGGTTTAGTATGGATCTTTGGCAGCATGGCCATGTTCTTGCTCCTAAAGCGCGCTACAGATTGCGTAGAAGCGCGCCGACAGCGCTGGTTGATCGTCGCATCTATTGTCGCGGGGCTTGGCGTTTGGGCCACCCACTTCATCGCAATGCTGGCATATGAAGGCAGTATGCCGATCAGCTTCGGCCCCGCCTTAACCACCCTCAGCGTCGTGTTCGTCATTCTTGGTTTTGGGATCAGCCTGCAAATTATGGGCTCCAAACCGCACAGCGGCCGCTGCTTGACCGCTGGCCTCGTCGCCATGCTGGGCATCGCCGCCATGCACTTCACCGGCATGGCCGCCATCATCGCCCCCGCCTCCATCCATTATCAATGGTCGCCGATCATCATTTCGGGCATATTGGTCGCCTTGGCCTTCAGCGCCGCTTATTACAGCTTCGCCAAGCTGAACGGCATCTGGCAAATCGCTATACCCGCCCTCTTCGCCGTTTTCGGTGTGTTGGCCCTTCATTTCACCGCCATGTCGGCCACCATCTTGGTGCCCGATCTAAGCGAGCGTTTGCCCGATTTCGACGCCAATCCCGATTGGCTGGTCGGCAGCATCGCCGCTGTCACTTTCACCATGATTTTGGCTGTCATCGTCAGCGCCGTCGTCGACCGTATGTTAACCGACCTTCGCGGCCTAACCGAAGCCACGCTCGAAGGTTTGGCCATCATCAGCCATGGCCGCATTATCGAAGCCAATCGCCAACTGGCCGCCCTCCTCAAGGTCGAGCCAGCCGAGCTGATCGGCGCCGATCCCAGCCAATGGTTTGAACCAACGGACGGCGCCCCCCTGCACCAATTCCGCACGCGCCCAGCCGAGGCCACCGTGGCCCGCGACAATGGCGAATTTATGATTGTCGAGGTCGGGACTCACGACATTGAATATCGCGGCAAACAATGCCAAGTTCTGGCCGTGCGCGACCTTACCGCCCGTAAAAAGGCCGAAAAGCGCGTGGAACATCTGGCCGCCCATGACGCGCTGACCGACCTGCCCAACCGCGCCCATTTCACCATGGTGCTGGACCAACTGTGCAAATCGGGCGAAAATTTCGCGCTGCATGCGCTGGACCTTGACCGGTTCAAAGCGGTCAATGATGTGTTTGGTCATGCGGCAGGGGATGCGATTTTATGCCGTGTCGCCGCCCTGCTGCGCGACAATGTGTCGCGCCGCGACTTGGTATCGCGCATTGGCGGCGACGAATTTTTAATCATCCAACGCGACGTGCACGGCGTCGATGATGCCCAGCAGTTGGCCCAGCGCATCCTCAACGCCTTTGCGGTCGAAATGGACATTACGCGCGACCCCATGGCCGTCGGCGTCAGCATTGGCGTGGCGCTTTTCCCCGACGATGCCCAACATGGTGAAATGCTGCGGCACCACGCCGACTTCGCGCTCTATCGCGCCAAAGAAGGCGGCAAAGGCACGGCGCGTTTCTTTGACCAAGATATGGACCGGCTGGTTCGCGAACGCCGCAATTTGGAACATGATATGCGCCATGCGGTGGCGCGCGGCCAATTGCGCCTGATGTATCAACCACTGGTATCCACCGATGCGGCAGAAATTATCGGCTATGAAGCATTGCTACGCTGGGACCACCCCGAACGCGGCACGGTCGCCCCGACCCAATTCATCCCCATCGCCGAAGATATTGGGGCCATCATCCCGATTGGCGAATGGGTGCTGCGCGAAGCTTGCAACACCGCGCTGCAATGGCCGGACCATGTTAGCATTGCGGTCAATGTATCGGCTGTTCAATTCCAAATGCCAAACCTGCCCGCCATTGTGGCCTCTGCCCTACAAGATTCTGGCCTAGCGCCGCATCGTCTGGAATTGGAAGTCACGGAAAGCGTGATGCTGCGCGACCGCGAATCGGCGCTCAATATTCTGCATCGCTTAAAAATGCTGGGCGTCCACATTGTCATGGATGATTTTGGCACCGGCTATAGCTCGCTCAGCAATCTTCAGGCCTTTCCATTCGACAAAATCAAAATTGATCGCAGCTTCGTCAGCCAATTGACCCGCGAAGATAGCGCCCGATCCATTTTGCGCGCTATTATTGGCCTTGGTCGAAGCTTGGAACTACCCGTTGTCGCCGAAGGCGTTGAAACTGAGGCGCAACGTAAAATTATATCGGACGAAGGCTGCCCGCAGGCCCAAGGATTTTACTTTGGCGCACCCGCCGCTGCCGTTGCGAACAGCTATTTTTCTGACGAAGATCATCCCGATCAGGGCCACACGCGCCTCCGGCTGATCCGATAAAAATATCGTTCCATTATATAACAGATGCTTAACGAAAACTCTTTATAAATTAGCCGCATTTCATAGAAATGCAGAAGGTTCCATCGACTTTAAGATAAAATTGCATCATTTTGACGCTTAATTTAAATTAATTAAATTCAGCTTGTTGGGAGATTACAACCGAAAGTGAACCTTTGCCGCATTTTGCGCGGCAACCCATCTGCTACCTATCAATTATAGCCCAATTCGGATGCTGTTTCTGGTGGGAAGACAGATTATGAGCAAGATGAGTAGGCCCGAGGAATTCCAAAACCCTATGGATAGCGGCTGGGCGAACAGCCGCCGCATCCGGGATCTGGAGGAGCAGATTGACAGTCTGAGGGAGAGTATCGAAAAAATCTCCTTCAGCGCATCGTCCACACCGTCACCCGCTCCCTTGTTCGACGAAGCAAGCCCCAGCTTCGCCAGCAATTTTATCGGCTTTGCGGCCGAACAAAATGGGTTGGCCCATCATCACCGCGGCGCTCCATCGCAAAACGATCCATCGAACAAATTGTTGCTGGCCGCCCGTGTCCGCAACCGCATTCGCCAACGCCGCAAGCGCGAAACCTTATTCAACGCCGAAATTTTCGCGGATCCCGCATGGGACATGTTGCTCGATCTTTATGCGGCGGAGCTAGAGGGCAGCGACGTGTCCGTGTCCAGCCTGTGCATTGCCGCTGCCGTTCCCACCACGACGGCGCTGCGCTGGATCAAGCTGCTATCCGATCAAGGGTGGCTGGTCCGCCAGCAGGACCCCAATGATGGCCGCCGCATCAATATGCGGCTCAGCGACGAGTCACGCTCACGGCTCAATCGCTATTTCGAGGCTCTGCAAAACTAAATCCTCTTTCTAATCATCCCCCCGAGGATGGTCGGGGCGCTTCCCCTTAAAAAGGAAGCGCCCCGATTTTTATTGGGACTTATGCCGCTTATCCGTGCGCCAGCACAGACAGCAGCAAAATCGCCACAATATTGGTGATCTTGATCATCGGGTTCACCGCTGGGCCAGCCGTATCCTTATACGGATCGCCCACCGTGTCGCCCGTCACGGCTGCTTTATGGGCTTCGCTGCCCTTGCCGCCATGATGACCATCTTCGATATATTTTTTGGCATTATCCCAAGCGCCGCCGCCCGATGTCATCGACAAAGCGACAAACAAGCCGCCGACGATCACACCCAACAACAATGCGCCCAAGGCTTCCAGCGCCGCAACCGGCCCCGCCACCCACAGGATGATGAAATATACCGCAATCGGCGCCAAGACGGGCAACAGCGACGGAATGATCATTTCCCGAATGGCGGCTTTCGTCACCAAATCGACGGTGCGGGCATAGTTGGGGCGGCTGGTGCCGTCCATAATGCCCTTATCCTGCGCAAATTGGTCGCGCACATCCTTCACCACATCGCCAGCCGCTTTGCCCACGGCTGTCATGCCCATCGCCCCAAACAAATAAGGCAGCAACGCGCCCAGCAACAGACCAACAATCACATAAGGCGAGGATAGCGAGAAGGTCAGCGGAGCATCCAGCCCCAAAGCCGCGCTATATTCACTGATATCCGCCGTATAAGTGCCAAAGAGCACGAGCGCCGCCAAACCAGCCGACCCAATGGCATAGCCTTTGGTTACGGCCTTGGTGGTGTTGCCCACCGCGTCCAGCAAATCGGTTTTTTCGCGAACGCTGTCATCCAGCCCCGCCATTTCGGCGATACCGCCCGCATTGTCCGTCACCGGTCCATAAGCATCCAGCGCGACAACCATGCCCGCCAGCGCCAACATGGCGGTGGCGCCAAAGGCAATGCCAATCAATCCGGCCACCTGATAGGTCACAATGATGCCCACACAAATGACAAGGGTCGGCAAAGCGGTGGCTTCCAGCGACACGGCCAAGCCTTGAATGACATTGGTGCCATGCCCGGTTTCCGATGCCTTGGCGATCGACCGCACAGGCCGATAATTGGTGCCGGTATAATATTCGGTAATCCAAATAATCAGCGCGGTAATCACCAACCCGACCATCGAGCAAAAGAACAAGTCTTCGCCGCTAAATGTCGTGCCCGCAATGTCTGCGCTAATGTCGCCCAGCGTGTGGCTGATCGACCACCAAATGGCGGGAATGGACAGCAAGGCCGTGACAAAAAAGCCCTTATACATGGCCCCCATCACATTGTTGCTGCTGCCCAGCCGCACAAAATAGGTGCCAATAATCGACGTGATAATGCACACGCCGCCAATCAACAAAGGCAGGCTCATCAATGGCATCAGTGCATCGCCCGCGCTTTTCAGCAACAAAGCCATTAACACCATCGTCGCCCCCACGGTCACGACATAGGTTTCAAACAAATCGGCGGCCATGCCCGCACAGTCGCCCACATTATCACCGACATTGTCCGCGATCACGGCGGGGTTGCGTGGGTCATCCTCTGGGATGCCAGCTTCCACCTTGCCGACCAAATCCGCGCCCACGTCCGCCGCTTTGGTGAAAATACCGCCGCCCAAACGCGCGAAAATGGAAATGAGCGATGCGCCAAAGGCCAAGGCGACCAACGCATCCACCACGGTGCGATCTGCGCCGCCAACACTATATCCGCCAACATGGGTCAGATAATAGAAAAAGCCTGCAATCGCCAGCAACGCCAGACCCGCCACCAGCAATCCGGTGATCGCGCCTGCGCGAAAGGCCATGGTCAGACCCGATTGCAAACCGGTCTGCGCGGCGGCAGCGGTGCGCACATTGGCCCGCACCGAAATATGCATCCCAATATAACCCGCCGCGCCCGACAAGACCGCGCCAATCACAAAACCGGCTGCGGAAATCGCGCCCAAGAAATATCCCACCAACACCGCAACCACCACTCCAACAATGGCAATGGTGCGATATTGGCGGCCCAAATAGGCCTTTGCCCCTTCTTGAATAGCGCCTGCAATTTCTTGCATTTTGGCGTTACCCGCTGGGGCGCTTAAAATCTGTTTTGCTGTAATCAGACCATATAAGACGGCCAATATGCCGCACGCTATCGCGATTAAAACCGGATCTAACAATGGTTCTTCCTTCCCCAAAACTTGGGGGTGGACCCATTTCAACAGTCGAAAACGCCCCGCCTATTGTTGCTGGTACGCCCTCTCCCTGATGCGACCACCCCAAATTGTTCGGACTTTCAGTTATGGAAAGAAAGATTGTTTAGGGCAAGGACGCTTTTTCTATAGTCATCCGGCCATGATATTTTCCGATAATGTTCGGATATTCCATGTTTTTAATGGGTAAAGCCCAGCGATATTGGCACATCAATCGGCTGACCTTGAAATTCCAACGTCAACAGATCATCCCCCAATGCGCGGTCATGGGCCGTTCCAATATGCGTCACCGCCACGCCGCAGCGCGCCGCCGCCGCCCGAACAGCCCCAGCGGCACTGGGCGGGGCAGACCATAGCAATTCATAATCATCGCCCGCCCGCGCCGCCGCCAGCACGGCATCCACCCCATCCCCGCGCAGCGCGCGATAGGGCGCGGACAAGGGCACTAGGTCCAGCGACAGTTTTACACAGCACCCGCTGGCCTCGGCCATGCGGCGAAGGTCCAGCAACAGGCCGTCCGACACATCCATCATCGCGCTGACATGCGCCGCAAGCCGCTGCCCCAAGGCCAAGCGCGGAACAGGGCGTACATAGGCCGCCACCACCCCAGCATCGACCGGCGTCACATCAGCCAGCCGCATCGCCAGCCCCAAGCCCGCATCGCCAATCACCCCGCTGACCCACAGATCATCGCCCGCGCGCATAGCCCGCCGGTCGGGCGCACCGCTGGCGGGGGCCACACCAATGGCGGTCAGCCCCAAGGCGCGCGGCGATCCTTGCGGCATCCGCACCGTATCACCGCCCAGCAAGGCCACATCAAAAGCGTTTAAAGCTGTGGACAAGCCATCGGCAAAGGCGGCATCCCATGCGGCGTCGCCCAAACTATATCCCATCAACACGCCCACAGGCTTTGCGCCCTTGGCCGCCAGATCGGACAGGTTGACCGCCAGCAATTTCCACGCAACATCATGGGGATGGTCGTCTGGCAAATAATGAACACCCTCGGCGATCATATCATGGGTCAGGACCAAATTTTGCCACACGGCGGCATCGTCCGCCAATCCCCGCGCCGCAGGGTCGCGGGCGATGGACCGCAATCGGGCAATAAAGTCCAATTCCTCTGCCATCGCCCTACCTTATCTTCAGGCCCTCATCTGTAGGCCTTATCCCGCGGGCACCATGCCCGTCGGCGGCTTATTTTTTGGCGCGCACTTGCTTGCCAATGGCATCCAGCAAACCATTGGCAAAGGCAGGTTCGCGGCCACTGAAAAAGGCTTTGGCCACATCAACATATTCGCTGACCGCCGCGCCAATCGGCACATCTTCACGCGCGATTAATTCATAGGCCCCAGCGCGCAAAATTGCTTTCATCGTGCGGTCCAGACGATCCATCGACCATCCATCGGCCAAGCGCGCCGTAATCGCGGCATCCACTTCGTCCAAGCGCGCCAAGGTGCCCTTCACCACATCGTCAAAGAAAGGCACATCTGCGCCCGCATATTCTTCTTCTTCGATGGTCGCACCCAGACGGTGCAAATGAAATTCATGAATCAAGGCCGCCACGGGCGTGCCTTCCATTTCATGTTGATACAAAGCCTGCACCGCAGCAAGGCGGGCAGCGGAACGAGATTGGGTGCGTTTCGACATATTCACTTCATTTCATTTCAGGCGCTGGCTGACCGACAATGCGTGGGCAGGCAGCCCTTCCGCATCGGCCAAAGCCACCGCAGCGGGCCCAATGGCCGCCAAAGCGGCGTCATCAAGCGCAAGAAAACTGGTGCGTTTCATAAAGTCCGTCACCGACAGACCGCTGGAAAAACGCGCACGGCGGCCCGTGGGCAGCACATGATTGGGTCCGGCCACATAATCGCCAATGGCTTCTGGCGTTTGGCGGCCCAAGAAAACCGACCCCGCATGGCGCACCGTGGCAAATAAAGCATCGGCTTCATCGGCATCGACCGCCAATTCCAAATGCTCTGGCGCCAAACGGTCGCACAGGGGAATTGCGTCCATCAGGCTGGGCACCAGCACAATCGCGCCATTATCATCCCAGCTTGTCCGCATGGTGTTCGCCGTGGTCAGGCGCGGAATATGATGCTCCACCCCTGCGGCCACCGCATCGGCAAAATCCGCATCATCGGTGAATAAAATCGATTGACTGGTCGGGTCATGCTCAGCTTGGCTCAGCAAATCGGCGGCAATCACCAACGGGTCATTCTTCCCATCGGCCACCACGACAATTTCGCTGGGTCCCGCGACCATATCAATGCCCACCACGCCATAAACTTGGCGCTTGGCCTCCGCCACCCAAGCATTGCCGGGGCCCGTCACCACATCGACCGGCGCAATTTTTTCGGTGCCATAGGCCAAGGCCGCAATCGCCTGCGCCCCGCCAACGCGCCAAATCTCGTCCACGCCTGCGATGTGGGCGGCGGCCATCACCGTAGCATTCACTTCGCCCTTGGGTGTCGGTGTGACCATCACAATGCGCTCCACACCCGCCACTTTGGCCGGAATGATGTTCATCAGCACCGATGATGGATAGGCCGCACGGCCACCCGGCACATAAACGCCCGCCGCGTCCACACCGCGCCAGCGCGCACCAAGCCGTGCGCCCGCTGCATCGCGGTAATCCCGGTCTTCGGGTAATTGCGCCGCATGATAAGCGCGAATACGCTCCGCCGCCAAATTTAGCGCATCGCGCAATTGGGGCGCCAAGCCATCATAAGCCGCGGCACATTCTTCTGCCGAAATGCGCCAGCCCTGTTCATTCAAATCAAAATGGTCAAAACGCGCGGTATAATCGGCCAAAGCCGCGTCACCATCGCGCTTTACCGCCGCAATAATCGCCGCCACATCGGCGGACACATCCGACGCGCTTTCGCGGCGGTCGTTCACCAAGGCCGCAAATTGCGCTGAAAAATCGGCGGTGCTGGCATCAAGCCGCAACATCATCATCCCCTTGCGCGGCGGCCGCGCGGAATTTTTCGACCAAAGCAGGCACTTCAGCCGAACGCAGTTTAAACGCCGCGCGGTTGACGATCAGCCGCGCCGACACTTCGCTGATGATCACTTGCTCGCTCAGGCCATTTTCAACCAAGGTCCGCCCCGTCGATACCAGATCGACAATATGGCTGGCCAAATTCAGTTTGGGCGCAATTTCCATCGCACCGTTCAGCTTGACACATTCCGCCTGAATCCCCTGCCCCTCAAAATAGCGGCGGGTGATATTGGGATATTTGGTGGCCACGCGAATATGGCTCTCGCTCGGTCCCGGCGGCGCGCTGTTCGCGGGGCCAGCCAAGGACACACGGCAATGACCAATGCCCAAATCCACAGGGGCATAAAGTTCGCTATAATTAAATTCGTCAATAACGTCCGACCCGACAATGCCCATTTGGGCCGCGCCGTGCGCGACAAAGGTCGCCACGTCAAAAGCGCGTACGCGGATCAGCGATATATGGGGATGATTGGTCCCAAAAATCAGCGCGCGGCTTTTTTTATCAAAGAATTCGGCAGCCGGTTCGATGCCCACGCGGGCAAGCAACGGCAAAGCCTCGTCGAGGATGCGTCCCTTGGGGATGGCAAAGATGATAGGATCGGGCATAAGCGTGTGGCACATAGTGCGAACGGGAGAAAAGGGCAATGCAAGACCGCCATCTTTCCAAGCCGAAACCGCATAAAGCAGAGAATATTTCTGCCGCTTCCCCCATTTCGGTGGCACAGGCCTTTGCCAATCAAACCGCCTATTGCCGCGCCAATGATGCTCCCGTCACCGCGCGGATTGTGGCGGCCATTGCTAGCCTAGTCGAAAAGCCACAAAGCCTGTTCGCCCAGCGCATCGCCGATTGGACGGGCAATGCGCTGGCCGATGCCCTGCCGCTCCGCGCCGCAGCGGGCTTCCACGCCTTGCATTTGGCCCATAAAGCCCCCGACCTCGCCCCTATTTATGCCGACGCCACGGGGGTAAATGACGCGCTGATCATCAGCGCCGTCGCCCGCCGCTTTGACGGCGAACTGCTGGGCTGGCTGAACGGCCCGCCCCAAACCAATGAAGCCGCCCGATCCAGCAGCTTCATCGCCGCCATGCTATGGCTGATCGAACAAGGCTGCCCCGCCAGCTTTGACGCGCTCGAAATCGGCTCCAGCGCGGGGATTAATTTGATGATGGACCGTTATCATTATGATTTGGGCGGGGTACATGTTGGGCCGCAAGACGCCGTCATGCGCTTTCAGCCCGAATGGCGTGGCCATCACCCGCCACAGCACAAGCTAAATTTCACCGCGCTGGCGGGCTGTGACATTGCGCCGATTGACCTGTGCGATGACGAACAGGCCAACCGATTAAAAGCCTATATTTGGCCCGACAACCCAATACGCTTTGCCCGCCTCGAAGCCGCCATCGCCGCCGCCCATGCCAAGCCACCCGCCTTAACCCGCATGAACGCCGCCGATTTTGTCGAACAACAATTGCGCCGCCCCCAACAATCGGGAACGACGCGGGTGCTGATGCACTCCATCGTCTGGCAATATATCCCCGACGACCAGCAACAGCGCATCACCCAAGCCATGGAAATGGCCGGCCACGCCGCCACCCCAGACCGCCCGCTGGCATGGATTGCGCTGGAGGCCAATCGAAGCTTGTTGAAACATGAACTGATCGTCCGCCATTGGCCAGCCGCGCCCGAACCGCATATATTGGCCCATGCGCACGCCCATGGCATATGGGTCGACTGGTTATAAAATAAAGTAATTACAGCCTGTCACAGGCGCGCGCGCAGCATATCCATCATATGATGCACCGGCACCACAACCGGCGGCACCATCGGCGTTTCGCGCCACATATGGTCCAACAAGTGCAAACGCTCCATCAACCGCTCGCTCGCCGCGACAATCAATCGCATCGCTTCTGGCATATGGTGACAGATACCCCAATCGGCGGGCGTCACGCCATCCAACATAATCGCGCTATCATCGCCCCTCGCCGTGGGGTCTTCGGCCACCATCGCACGGCGGTGCAACAACCAAGCCTGAATATGCGTCAAACGGGCGGTGGTCAGCATCACCTCGCTCATCACCGCAACGGCAAATTCGGGGTCATAGCGGTCCGCTTTCAAAGCGGGGGAATAAGCGAACACTTGCTGCGCTTCGTCGGTCAACAGCAAAAGCTCAGCATAAAGGCTTTCGATTTGCGCACGGCGCACCGGGGCGACCTGCGCCCATTCGTTCACCCGATTTGCATCGCTGTTCCACATAAGATGCGGCATGACATAGCATCGCCAAATTGCAATGCCCTTCCCCGCCCCAATCTGGCACGTGCCAAAGCCGGACAATATGATTTTTCACAAAATTGAAATTTATCAGAATATTATCGCGAACAGCGTATCTCTCAGGCGATAATATCCGGCAATAATTGGTCGGCACACCATGCCATTTCGTCGCGCAATTGCAGCTTGCGTTTTTTCAACCGCGCCAATTGCATCATGTCGGGCACCGCCCGATCGGTCAGGGCAACAATCGCGTCGTCCAAGTCCCGATGTTCGATTTTTAGCGTCTCTAGCCGCTGCTCAAGTTCATCCATAGTCACAGCCATGCTGATGCCACGCCGTCATTCCATCCGCAATGGAAACCAGTTGATCGAATGGGCAAGATTTCATCCCCAATCTATGATCTATTCAAAGTCCCAGTCGAGTCGAGAGGAGAAGAGCATGAGCAATTCCCATTTAGCTGCGCTGCAATCCCGCCACGCAGATATTCAGACCAAGATTGAGAAGGAAGAACGGCGTCCCGCGCCAAATATGACATTGTTATCCCAGCTTAAAAAGCAAAAGCTGAAACTGAAAGAATCTTTAGCCGGCGCCTGATATCGCGCCGTAACAGCCAGCCGGGCCGCCCTGTGTCGCCCGGCTATCGGGCGGGGCCCCGCCCGATCTTTTCCGGATTTGCCTTCAGCTTTTTCCCGAATTTTTCCCAAATGGTTCGGTGCCTTTTCGCTGACCTATTGGCCGCTCCTCGCACCCGCTACCCGCACCCGCTACAGGCGACCCTCAGCTCCGAAAACCCGGTCGGCCCATGCGCTTGTTCAAATCCACATAGGCTTCTTCTTTTTTGGTGGTGACCACCACCTTGCGCCGCACCTGATTGGGGTCAACCAGCGCATCAAAGGAGACGCCGAAACGCCCCTCCATCACCCAAGCAGCACGGCCACGGACCGCGCCAATATTGGGCAATTCAATAATCAAATTTTCACCGATATGCACTGGCAGCGCGGTTTCGACCATCACCCCGCCCTTGGACAGGTTGCGAATCCGCACACGCTGCGGCGCGTCCATATAAGACAGCGTCAATTCGCCATGCATGAACAAGCTTTGGCGTTCGCCATCCCGCTGTGCATGCGGCGCATCAACGCCATCATCATGGCGCTCATCTGGCAAGGAATCAGACATAATTTCAGATACCATTGGATCGTACAATCATCCCAATAGATATCTTATATTACTATCCTTACCAACGCATTAATCACCCTCAATCGTCGCGCGAAATTCGCTCGTTCCGCTCATGCCGTTCCTGCGCTTCCAGCGTCATGGTGGCAATGGGACGGGCACGCAAACGGCCCAGCGAAATCGGCTCGCCCGTCACTTGGCAATAGCCATATTCGCCTTCGTCGATGCGGCGCAGCGCGGCATCAATTTTGGCGATTAATTTGCGTTGGCGGTCCCGCGTCCGCAATTCCAGCGCCCAATCGGTTTCACTCGACGCCCGATCAGCCAAATCTGGGGCCATCAATGGGCCATTTTGCAAGGATGCCAGCGTTGTTTCCGCTTCGCTCAGGATCGATTTTTTCCAAGCAATCAACAGACCGCGAAAAAATTCTTGCTGGCGGTCATTCATAAACTCTTCGTCGTCACTCGGCAGATAATCCGAGTCGAGGTTGGAAATGGCCTTTTGAAGCGCATCTGCGCCAATATCGAGGGTTTGAGTCTCCATGTCCGGCTCTGTCATCCTCTTGTTTGTGGGCACCGTTATGACACCCAACGCCTTAGCCGCGCCTAATAACGGGATGAGGTGATGGTGACAAGCCAGCAAAGCAACCCGAAACGCGCTTTTTCCAACATATTTTGGATAGGGCGCATAACAATTTACCCTAGGGTCAGGACCCATTGATTTGCGGTGACGGCTGTGATTCAGGCTCGCGGT
>CAZIVW010000022.1:0-43590 GCA_964542975.1 uncultured Sphingopyxis sp. | reverse complement strand
CAATCAATCGGCCAATCAGCGCCGTGCCGAACAACGCCGCAGGAACGAGTAAGCCATTCACCCAACGCGGAACCAACGCCCCCAACAAAGCACCGCCCGCCGCCACAATGAAAAAAGCGGACAAATCGGCGCGCATCGTATTGGCGGCGGCAGCATCGATACGGATCGAAAATTGATCGGCATAGACGCCAGGGTCCATCAAACCGCGTAACCCGATGAACAAGAATAAGGCCGCCCATAACAGGATGGCGCCGCGCAATACCAAACCGGTCATATCCATTCTCCCATATGTTTTGGGCAGGCTAAGCCGATTAAGCGAAAGTGCAATCAGTCTTCGAATTGCGCGGCAAAGGTTTCCTCAATCCAGCCACCGCCCAACACACGGCTGTCATCCACCGCATCATAGAGCACGGCGGCTTGCCCAGGGGCTACTCCATATTCGGGATTGGCAAAGGTCAAACGATCACCTGCAAGGCGCGCAGGCACAGGCTTTGCCATGCTACGAACCTTAGCCATCACGTCACGGTCACCAACGTCCGCCAACCGATTCATCTCACCCAAGCGCGCAGACGACACCGCCAAAGCACGCCTAGGGCCAACAATGACCTGTTTTTTGGGCGCATCAATGCCGATGACATATAAAGGTTCTGGCTGGCCACCAATGTCGATGCCGCGCCGTTGGCCCACCGTGTAATGAATAAGGCCCTTATGCGCGCCCAGCACATCGCCGTTCACATGAACGATCTCGCCTTGATCATCCGCATCGGGACGCAATTTGCGAACCAACGATGCATAGTCACCGTCAGGCACAAAGCAGATATCTTGGCTGTCCGGCTTGGCCGCAACGCCCAATCCCAATTCCTTGGCGATCTGGCGCACGACGGGCTTTTCGAGGCCGCCCAGCGGAAAGCGCAAAAAGTCCAACTGCTCTTTGGTGGTCGCGAATAAGAAATAGCTTTGGTCGCGCGCAGGGTCGATGGCGCGGTGCAATTGCGGCCCCTGCGGCCCCATCATGCGGCGCACATAATGACCGGTCGCCAAGCAATCGGCACCCAACTCACGGGCCAACTGGAACAAGTCGGTGAATTTAACGCCCATGTTGCAGCGAACGCAGGGAATAGGCGTGCGCCCTGCCAAATATTCATCAGCAAACTGGTCGACCACCGTGTCACGGAAACGGCTTTCATGGTCATAAACATGATGGGCGAAACCCAAACGATCCGCCACAGCGCGGGCATCGCGAATATCTTGGCCCGCGCAGCAAGCCCCAACCCGCTTGGCCTTGGCGCCATGTTCATATAGCTGCAGCGTCACGCCGATCACCTCGGCGCCCGACCGCGCAGCGAGCGCCGCAACGACGCTGCTATCTACGCCGCCCGACATCGCCACCACAATGCGACGGTCCTTCAAGGGTTCGGCCAGCTGAAAATCAGCGCCGTAAAGCGATTCAGTCAAAGTTTGCAATGATGCCATGGTGACACCCATCTAGGGGATTCGACCAAAAAATTCCAGTTCTGCTTATGAAAAAGGGCGCAGCACCGGACATTTTGGTTCGCACTTTCATTCAGCGCGGGCGCCACTCCCGGCGGCGGCAGCTAATTATAGGGCCATTTGGCTGCCCAAACTGCCGCAAAATGCATCGTGCGCTGGATCACAGACATGGGAAATTTATTCGCTCACAGTGAGATTTCTTAAGATATATTATGCTTAGTCTACATTGACCTGAGGTACGAAATTAAGCTGAAAACTCCATTCATCGCACCACAGGCACAATGTGACGACACTGTTAAAGTGATTTTAACCATAAGGCTTCAGTCAATCTTGAAAGGCTGTCCGTTAATCCAGCCACTTATCGACACAAGATCGCGCCGCTAAACTGATGGATGAGAAATGATAGAAAACCAAAGCATCAGACCCGCTCAGGTTATCGGCCCACTTGGGGAGCCTTTGACCTTAGATACGCTGCCGCCGCCCACCACGACGCGCTGGGTCGTTCGCCGCAAAGCCGAAGTGGTCGCCGCGGTTAACGGCGGTTTGTTGACCGTCGACGAAGTATGCGAGCGTTACAGCCTGACATTGGAAGAATTTGCAAGTTGGCAACGTTCGATTGATCGCAGTGGAATGCCCGGTTTGCGAGTTACCCGAATCCAACATTATCGGGATGTCTATGAACGGCAGCAACGCTTCTAACTATAGTTGATCAGCCTAGGCCAATCATAGGAACACAGGGCGCTTCGGCGCCCTTTTTCTATATCCCTCCCAATAAAATTAGAAAATTTCTTCCAACTAATTTCGCGGTGGATGCAACCCAATTTTAGGCACGGTGTTTATCAACCTGTAACAAGGGAGTTATTCTGTTATGCGTAAAATCGTTGTCACCCTCGCCGCTGTTTCGACGCTGGCGCTTGGCGCATGTCAAAGCAAGGAAGCTGATCGCGTCGAAGATAAGGCGGAAGCCCAGTCGGATATGCTGGAAGCGCAAGCCGACACCATGCCCACCGGGGCAGCCAGTGACGCTGTGGAATCCAAAGCGGACGCCGTCGAAGCGGCTGGCGAAGCCAAAGCTGATGCCATTGATAATGGAACAGTTCCTCCTACACCTGCTGCGACCCGCTAAGGTAGCAGACGATAGGTCATTGGTCGGCTGGTCCCTTTTCTCCCGCCTTCCAATAAGGCGCCGAACCTTTTGCGTTCGGCGCCTTTTCTTTTGCCAAAGAGCTGCCGCCAGCGCGGCAATCTAATCCCACGAATCCAATTGCTCTAGGACCAGTTGGACGCCCCTATTTCCTTCTGCGCGCAACGCATCCAAAGCGGTTTGCACGTCTAATATATAATCCGATACGCCAATACTGCTGATCCGGTGAATGGCACCCATAGATTTCACCAGCGACAATGCAGCACGATTTTCGCTTAAAATATAGACATCTAGACAGTTGATATCCGCCGCCAGACAATCGACCAACAGCGCGGCGGTGAGCATGCGGGCGACGCCTTGTCCGTGATAAGCATCGACGACGGTGACGGAATATTCAGCCGCGCGGCCGCCGGTTTTGTGACGGACCGAATGGACCGCCCCGATAACGGTTTCGACATCGCAGTCGGCGCAGATGGCGCCCCACGCAATATGGTCGACGCCGTCCACATCCACCAGTCGATCCACCACGGCGTCGGGCACCATGGGGGCGGGCGAAAAAAAGCGGAGATAGCGGGAATTGGTCGACAGGCTGGCAATACCCGCCCGCAACAGTTCGGCATCATCGGGGCGAATGGTGCGTAAAATAATGTCGCGGCCATCATTCATTTTGGAATGAATGATGGGATCGTCGATCCGGCCTATACCCTTTCCCACCTTTCCATCTCCTTATTCGGAATAGCGGATAGGCCAGAATAAGCAGATGGTTCAGAAAGGCCAGTAGGCGGACAAGAAAATGTGGCGACACGCAAATGGTGCCGCCCCAATATTAATTATCGTCGCCCATTCGCAGCGCAGCGATAAAGGCTTCTTGCGGGATGTTCACATTGCCATATTCGCGCATCCGCTTTTTGCCTTCCTTCTGCTTTTCCAGAAGTTTCTTCTTACGGCTGGCATCGCCGCCATAGCATTTTGCGGTCACATCCTTGCGCAGCGCGGCGATGGTTTCGCGGGCGATCACCTTGCCGCCAATCGCCGCTTGGATGGGGATTTTGAACATGTGGCGCGGGATCAAATCCTTCAGACGCTCGCACATGCCGCGACCGCGCGTTTCGGCGCTGCCACGGTGGACGATCATCGACAAAGCATCGACCGGTTCATTGTTGACCAGCACGCTCATCTTCACCAAGTCGCCCGGACGGTGGCCGATTTGATGATAGTCGAAGCTGGCATAGCCACGGCTGATGCTTTTTAGACGGTCATAGAAATCGAACACCACCTCGTTGAGCGGCAATTCATAGGTGATTTGCGCACGGCCACCGACATAAGTGAGATTCTTTTGAATACCACGGCGATCTTGGCACAGCTTGAGGATCGGACCGAGATAATCGTCGGGAACATAGATCATCGCTTCAATCCAAGGTTCTTGGATTTCCTCAATGCGGTTCACATCGGGCATATCCGCCGGATTGTGCAGTTCGATTTCTTTGGCCGCTTCATTTTTGGTGTGACCAAGCTTCATCTTATACACCACCGATGGTGCGGTGGTGATGAGATCGAGGTCATATTCGCGGCTGAGCCGTTCTTGGATGATTTCCAAGTGCAGCAGTCCCAAGAAACCGCAGCGGAAGCCGAAGCCCAAGGCCGCCGAGCTTTCCATTTCAAAGCTGAACGATGCGTCGTTCAGGCGCAGCTTTTGGATGCTTTCACGCAGCTTTTCAAAATCATTGGCGTCGGTCGGGAACATACCGCAGAACACGACCGGCTGAACTTCTTTAAAGCCTTCCAAGGCCTTGGCAGCGGGTTTCTTGGCGTCCGTCACTGTGTCACCGACGCGGGCCTGTGCCACGTCTTTGATCTGAGCGGTAATGAAGCCGACTTCACCGGGGCCGAGTTCCGACAGATCGTGGCGCTTTGGCGTGAAGCAGCCGACGCGGTCGATCAAATGGGTGGTGCCCGCCTGCATGAACTTAATCTGCTGGCCCTTTTTCAAGGTTCCGTCGATCACGCGGACCAAAATCACCACGCCCAAATAGGGGTCATACCAACTGTCGACCAGCATCGCGACGAGCGGCGCTGTGGCATCACCCTTGGGCGATGGGATATGTTTAACGATGGCTTCCAGCGTTTCCTTGATGCCGATGCCGGATTTGGCGCTGGCGAGAACGGCATCGTCGGTTGGCAGCCCGATGATGTCTTCGATTTCGGCCTTCACCTTGTCCACATCAGCGGCGGGAAGGTCGATCTTGTTGATAACCGGCACGATTTCATGGTCATGCTCGATCGACTGATAAACATTCGCAAGCGTTTGCGCTTCCACGCCTTGGGCGGCGTCGACGACCAGCAACGCGCCTTCGCAAGCGGCGAGGCTGCGCGATACTTCATAAGCGAAGTCGACGTGACCGGGCGTGTCCATCAGGTTGAGCTGATAGGTTTCGCCGTCATCCGCCTTATAGGCCAAGCGCACGGTTTGCGCCTTGATGGTGATGCCGCGTTCTTTCTCAATATCCATATTATCAAGAACTTGGGCGGACATTTCGCGTTCGGTCAGGCCGCCCGTGAACTGAATCAGGCGGTCAGCCAAGGTCGATTTGCCATGGTCAATATGGGCAATGATCGAGAAATTGCGAATGTGCGAAAGCGGTGTCGTCATGAGGGGCCGTTAGCAGGACAAAGCGCGATTGTCAGTAGAGGAAACGCAGCGGAATAGGCCAAGTGTAAGGCCTTTGCCGATAGCGCAATTTTTGATCGATCCAAAATGGAAGTTGTCAAAGTTTAGGGTCTTATCGCGCGAGGAGTGGGACGGAGCCTTGGGCTGGCGGAACCCGCCAATTTGGCGGTTCGCACAGGCTAACCGACCCCGCGATAATAGGAAAGCCGGCAAAAAATATGCGATATCAGTGCAGCGACTGGCTGGGCGCGCGCGCTGGGCTGCTATCCGGTTGATAATATATCCACAAGCTGAGGCCGTGCGGCAGGTCGTCAGGCACGGCGGCGGCGATGTGGCGCACAGCGTCGGCGCGGGCACGGTGCAAAATAGCGTCGCTGATCGCTCTGCTGTGAAAAATATGGTCAGCCTCCCCCATCAAGCGGGCGTGGCGCAGGGTGAGATCGTCGGGATCCAAGCTGGTGAGGCGGAGGATAACCAGCCGATTTTCGCTGTGCTGGGCTGGCGATTCGAGCCAATTTGGCAATTGGTCCGCCGCGTCTGGGCGTAACGGGTCGAGCGGGCCATGGGCGGCCAAAGCCGCATCAAGGGCGCGGCGGCGGTCGGCGGCATCGGGCCAAATATTTTTCAGCCGCGCACGGGCCGCGAACAGCGCCGACGCCAATTCGCCCAGCCGAGACGGCAGCAAAGCTTCGATGCGTTGGCGAATAGCCTTGGCGAGGCCCGCTGACGCGCCCGCCGTGCCGATGGCGATGGTGATGGGGGCACGGTCGATGATGGCGGGGGTTGTGAAATCGCACAGATGCGGGCGGTCGACGACATTGACCAGCAAGCCCTTGGCGCGCAGCATTTCGGCGGTGGCGGCGGCCTGTGCATCATCATCCAGCGCGATGAAGGCGATGGTGACACTGGGTTGCCATTCGCTGACCACCAAGGCACCCGCACGGGTGACGAGGCGGGCTTTGGCATCCGCAGCCTCCCCCTTCCCGACGATCAGCACGGTGCGGCCACGAAGATTCAGAAAGATAGGGAATTGCTGCATCAGATCAGCCTAGCGCAGCGCGGGCGGTGTGAGAATCAAAAATACCGCACCGACAAAGTGTCGATGCGGCATTTTGAATGTCGTTTTTACCGCGCGGCTTAGTCGATCCAGTCCGGCACGCGCTCGGCGGCCATGATCGTGCCTGCTGGAATACGGTCGGCCACGCTGACATAGCGGTCGCCATCGACCAAAATTTCCGGCACCAAATCGCGGCTGTTATAGGTGGACGCCATCGTCGCGCCATAAGCACCCGCCGTGCGGAACACCGCCAAATCGCCCGATTCCACCTTGTCGATATGACGGTCCTTGGCGAACGTATCGCCGGTTTCGCAGACGGGACCAACGATCCATGCGTCCATTTTCTCGCCCGTCGGCTTGACGGCGACAAAGTCGTGATAGGCGTCATAAAGCGCGGGGCGCGCCAGATCGTTCATCGCCGCATCGACGATGACGAACGGGTTTTTCGCGCCGGGCTTGACCCACAATATTTCGGTGAGCAGCACGCCCGTATTGCCCGCAATTACGCGCCCCGGTTCGAACATCAAAGTGACGCCCCAATCCTTGGTCACGCGGGCCACCATCGCGCCATATTCGGCGGGCGATGGGGGATTATCTTCGGGGCGATAGGGCACGCCCAGACCGCCGCCCAAATCGACATTGGTGATGGTGTGACCCGCAGCGCGCAGATCGGCGATCAACACGCCAACGCGTTCAAAGGCAGCTTCGAGCGGGGCGAGGCTGGTGAGCTGGCTGCCGATATGCAGGGCCACGCCGCGCAGGTTCATACCGTCCAGTTTCGCGAGGCGGCCAAAGATTTCGGGTGCAACATCAATGCCAACGCCAAACTTATTCTCTGCCTTGCCCGTGCTGATCTTGGCGTGAGTGCCGGCGTCGACATCGGGGTTCACCCGCAGCACGGCGGGGGCGCGCTTGCCCATGCTATGCGCGATTTCGGCCAAGGCCACCCCTTCGGGTTCATGTTCAATGTTGAACTGGCCAATGCCATGTTCCAAGCCTTGGCGCAGTTCCGAACGCTTTTTGCCAACGCCCGAAAAGACGATATCTTCAGCGGCCATACCAGCCGCCAGCGCGCGTTCCATTTCGCCGCCCGACACCACGTCCGCGCCATAGCCTTGGCGGGCCAGCACGCGCAAAACGCCGAGGTTGGGGTTGCATTTGATGGCAAAAGCGATGTGCTTGTTGGGAATATCCTTCAGCCCGTCGCGGAACACTTGGGCATGACGTTCCAAGGTTTGGCGCGAATAGACATAGACGGGCGTGCCGACTTCTTCGGCAATGCGGGTCAGCGGGATATCTTCGGCGTGGAGAACGCCGTCACGAAGTTCAAAATGGTCCATGGTGGACGGTCCTATCAAGATGGCCGCAGGTAAAAGGACGGGTTTTTATCACGCATTTTTATGATTTTAGCGTGATGATCCGTGCCTTATCCTTGGGGCGGAAGATCAAAATCATCGGGTTCGCGGCGCTGGGACCGTTTAAGAATTTCGTCGCCGCGTGCAGGCCGGGCCTGAACATCGGGCGTCGTCAACTCCTCCGTGGTCGGGGCGCGAAGCGCGCCAACAGGGACGGCCTTTGGAGCCTCCCCCGCTGGTGGTTTGAGATCCGCTTTCTGGCCACATGCCGTCAAAGACAGAGCCGTTAAGCCCCCCAATATCCCCGTCATGATCAGCCGATAGCGTGACATAAATTTAATCCTGTTGTGCAGCCCGTGCGGCCGCAATGGCTTCCTTTACGCGGATTGGCGCTGTTCCGCCATAGCTGGAACGGCTGGCCACCGATGCCTCGACCGTCAGGGACGCCAGAACATGGGCGGTGACGGCGGGGTGGATCGCCGCCGCTTCCGCTTCGGGCAAGGCAGACAGTTCAACGCCCAACTGCTCCGCGCGTTTCACGCAGCTGCCCACCACATGGTGCGCATCGCGGAATGGCAGATTCGCTTCCTTGACCAACCAGTCCGCCAAATCGGTGGCGGTGCTGTAACCCGTGGCGGCCAAGGCGCGCATCCGGTCGAGGCGGAAGGTCAGCGTTTCGATCATGCCGGTCATGGCGGCCAAAGACAGCGCCAGCGCGTCAAACGCCTCAAACACCGTCGCCTTATCGTCTTGCAAGTCCTTGCTGTAGGTCAGCGGCAGGCCCTTGACCACCACGGCCAAGCGCGTGAACGCGCCCAGCAACATGCCCGCACGGCCACGCACCAATTCGGCGGCGTCGGGGTTGCGCTTTTGCGGCATGATCGACGATCCGGTCGACCATGCGTCGGGCAGGCTGATGAAGCCAAAAGGCTGGCTGGCCCAAATGACGATTTCTTCGGCGAGGCGCGACAGATGGATCGCCGCGATGCTGGCCGAAGCGCAGAATTCGAGGGCAAAGTCGCGGTCCGACACGGCGTCCACACTGTTGGCCATCGGGCGGTCGAAACCCAAAGCCTTGGCCGTGGCGTGGCGATCGAGCGGGAAGCTGGTTCCGGCCAGCGCCGCCGAACCCAGCGGATTTTCGTTCAAACGCACGCGGGCATCGCGGAAGCGGCTGCGGTCGCGGGCGAACATTTCGACATAGGCGAGCAGATGATGGCCAAGCGTGATCGGTTGGGCGACCTGCAAATGGGTGAAGCCGGGCATGATGCTGTCGGCATGTTCTTCGGCGCGGTCCAGCAAAGCGCCTTGCATGGCGGCAAGGCCCGCGTCGATGCGGTCGGTGGCGGTGCGGACCCACAGGCGGAAGTCGGTGGCGACTTGGTCGTTGCGCGAGCGGGCGGTGTGGAGGCGGCCAGCGGCTTCACCGATCAGTTCGCGCAGGCGCGACTCGGTGGTCATGTGGATGTCTTCGAGACTGAGGTCCACGGGAACGCCGTTGGCAGCATATTCTTCGGCGATTTGGGCGAGGCCAGCGTCGATTTTCGCGGCGTCGTCCATCGTCAAAATGCCTTGCGCGCCCAGCATCGCGGCATGGGCGCGGCTGGCGGCTATATCTTCTTCCCACAATCGTTTATCGATTGGGATCGAAGCGTTAATTTCTTGCATGATGGCTGCGGGACCGCCACCAAAGCGTCCACCCCACATGCTGTTGCTATTCGGAGACGTCGTCATTCGCCGCTATCCAACTTCCATTGTCATCACAGCCCTGATGTTGATCGGGGCAAGTCTTGCGGGCTGCGATAGGGAAAAGCAGGCCGACGGGCAAGCATTGGAGCAAACAACAAAAACTTCGCCCGCAACTGGCCCAGATAGCAAAGGCTTTGCTTATGTGATCCAGCGCGGATTTCGCGGCCAAGATGCGCCGGATGTGGCCTTTGCCGACAGCAATGGAAAAGCGGTTCGCTTGGCAGATTTTCGCGGCAAACCCATTTTGCTGAACCTGTGGGCGACATGGTGTGCGCCTTGTGTGGCAGAAATGCCTGCGCTGGAAGAATTGGCGAAAAACTCTGGGGACAAGCGCCATATTGTCACCGTGTCGCAAGATTATCAGGGCAGCACAGTGGTGACGCCGTGGATGGAAAAGGCGGGATTGACCGCCCTGCCCGCCTATGTTGACCCTGAAAACCGATTGATGGACAAATTTAACAGCGCGTTGCCAACCACCATATATTATGACGCCAAGGGCAAAGAAGTGTGGCGGGTGATCGGCGCGATGGATTGGATGGGCGCGGAAGCGGCGGCGTTGCTGGCGGAGGCGAGCTAGGCCGCGTCAGAATAGCCGGATCAGGCGGAGCGCAATATTCTGGCGCTTAGCGAAGAAAGCCTTTGCAATAATTTCCGCGGGCAAAATAATCGAAGATCACACCGCTGCGGGCGTGAAAGTCGACGGTGCAGGTGTAATTTTGCGTGGAAACCACGCCGCCATGAACATTAAGCCCCTGTTGCACGGTGTGGAATTTATAGGTCAGCACATCATAGCGGCCCTGATGATCGGCGGCGTTGTAGGAAGATTGGGGGGCACCCCATTGGCGCTGGAGATTATCGCTAGAGCCGTTGATCCATGTTTCCAACGAATCGACCGCATAAGCGGTGCGGCGGTTGCGCCGCTGGCCTTCTCCGACGGTTTGCAGCGCATGATTTTGCGTGGCTTTTAATTGCTCACCCGTTTGGGCCAAACCACGGCCCAATTCCGCCCATTCCTCTGCCGTCATGGTGCGCGTGTAGGGTGGCTTGACGCCGTCCGTCCATAATTTTTCCCAAAAGAAATTGCTAATGATCGGGCCGGTATCGCCCAGAATCAGAAAACCATTTTCGTGCAGGCTTTCCGGCGTCGCGAAAATACCGCCTGGGGCGATGTCTTGGGCTTGGCTTGGCAACGATGTGCGCTTGCGCCCCGATTTCTTGGCGTTTTTGGCCTGTTGTGCGCGGATCGCATTACGCTCCGCGCCAAAAGCACAGGCGAATTTCAACACTTGCCGTTCGCCAAAGGAGCGCGGCGCCTGCAAGGGCATATTCGGCACCTGCTCGATGCGCTTATGCCGCCACAGCAATTGGGAGGTGATGGTTTCCATCATCCCCGTATCGCAATTCACGCTATAGAGTTGCGCGACACGGTCTGGCTTGTCGGCCGCTTCATAGATGATGCTGGCGCGGGCCATATAGGCATTGGGTTTCATCGGGTCAGAATGGATGAAATCGCTGTCCACCACATAGGCTTCACGGTGCGGCCTCTCCCCGACCTGCGCGACCAGCCAATAGGTTTCGGCATGGGCCGTCATGGGAGCGACCAAGCCCAAGCCCAAAATTGCGCCCATGATCTTCTTCATCAGCTGTCCTTACACTAACCAAGGGATGCTATGGTAAAATTCAGCGCACTATTCTGTGCCAGTCATCACTATTGCTATATATAATACCAACGTCTTGCTCACGCAAAATAAGGCGGAATGGTTCATCCGCCATTTTTGTTACCGTCTGCTATATGCTGTCCCAATTGCCGGACGGCGTGGCCCAAGGCGGCGATGTCGTCGGATGAGCGGGAGCCTGCAAAAAAGCTGAGGGATAGCGAGAAAGTCGGGATATCCTGCGGCACCACGGCGGCGATGGACGCGATGCCGACATGGGCATAGCCATTGTCGATGGCGAAGCCTTCGGTTTCGGTGCTGCGGATTTGGCCCAAATATTCCGAGAAGCTGAGTGTGCGTTGCCAGCGTACCGCGCCGAACAGGCGTTGGATTTCCGCCTGCGGCAATTTTTGCGCCGCCAGCGTGGCGCGGCCCACCGACCCGCTGCCCAAGGGTTGGCGTTGGTGATTGGCCAAGCGAATGACCATCGCTGCATTGCTTTCGGCGTGCGCGACCAGTTGCAGCCTTTCTTTGGGCGCCACCTGCCACAAGCCCACCGTCACCTCATGATCTTGGGCGAAACGGGCGATGAGTGGGCGGGCGCGTTCGATGACACGGCGCGCCTCGCTGTCGTGGAACAGGCCGGACGCCGCCCATGGGGCAGAGAGGCGGTATTTTTTGCCGGGGTCTTCGCGCACCACCGCCCCTTCGGCCAGCAAGGTACGGAGCAGGTTGAAACAAGTGGAAGGGCCAAGGCCCACCAGCCGCGCGGCTTCGGATAAAGTCAGGGGTTCGGTGTCGCCCAACAAGCGCAAAATGGCAAAAGCCTGTGTGACGGAACGGACTTCGCTGGACATGACACCCCCATAGACTTTTCACAATTGTGAAAAGCATTTCCTGAATGTTGAATTAGCCTGTGCCACTTACTAGGCTCAATTCCAAGAGCAAGGGAGAGTTTGATGACCGGAATTTTGGCGGGCAAGGTTGTTGCCATTACGGGTGCGGGACGCGGTGTGGGCCGTGAGATTGCATTGCTGTGTGCCCGCGAAGGGGCCAGCGTGGTCGTCAATGATCTGGGCACATCCGGCGAAGGCGAAGGGGTGGACCTGTCGCCCGCCGAGGAAACGGTGAATGACATTCGGGCAGCGGGCGGCAAAGCCGTCGCCAATGGCGCAAGCGTGGCAGACCCCAAGGGCGCGGCCAGCATTATCGAAGATGCGGTACAAAATTTTGGCCGCATTGACGCGGTGGTGAACAATGCCGGTATTTTGCGCGACCGCATTTGGCATAAGATGAGCCATGAAGATTGGAATGCCGTTATCGACGTGCATTTGAACGGCTGTTTCAACGTATCCAAGGCCGCCACGCCTTATTTCAAAGACCAAGGCAGCGGCAGCTTCATTCATTTCACATCGACCAGCGGGTTGATCGGCAATTTTGGCCAAGCCAATTATAGCGCCGCGAAGCTGGGCATTGTTGGCCTGTCGCAAAGCATTGCGCTGGATATGGCCCGTGCGGGCGTGCGGTCCAACTGTATCGCGCCCTTTGCATGGAGCCGGATGACCGCCAGCATCCCCGCCACCACCCCCGCCGAAATTGAGCGGGTGGAGCGGATGAAAACGATGAGCGCCGACAAAATCGCGCCTTTGGTGGTGTTTCTGGCCAGCGATGCAGCGGCGGAAGTGACCAACCAGATTTTCTCGGTTCGCAAGAATGAAATCGCGCTATTTTCTAAGCCCCGCCCCATTCGTTCCATGCAGAAAAATGAAGGCTGGACGCCGCAAAGCATTGCGGACGAACTATTGCCCGCCTTTCGCCCCAGCTTTGCCGACCCCGCCGAGCGCAGCGGCGATGTGTTCGGTTACGACCCGATCTAGAGGATGATAGGATAAATCCCATCATCCTCTTGGTTTTTATGTTCGCATGACCGGATCGGAAAACCGGTTCCCACTTTGCCGGATCATGTTGAAAAGGATCCCTTGATGTATCAGATGCTGAACGGCCTGTCGGTGATTGAGGCGTCATCCTTTGTCGCCTCCCCCACCGCGGGGCTTTATATGGCGCAAATGGGCGCAGAGGTGATCCGCGTTGACCAAATTGGCGGCGGACCGGATTTTCGCCGTTGGCCCGTCACGCAAAATAATGACAGCCTTTATTGGGAAAATCTCAATCGCGCCAAAAAATCGGTCGCGCTGGATTTGGGGAAGCCAGAGGGCCGCGAATTGCTGCAAGCCTTGGTGCAAGCCACAGGGCAATTCATCACCAACTTCCCCGCCAAGGGGTTTTTGGCGCATGAGACGCTGGCGGCGGGCCGCAAAGATTTGGTGACAGCCCGCATCATGGGCTGGGCCGATGGGTCGCCCGCCTTGGATTATACGATCAACAATGCGGTCGGTTATCCCATGATGACGGGCGCGGGGCCGGAACCCGTCAACCATGTGCTGCCCGCATGGGATTTTATTAGCGGGGCCTATGCCGCCTTTGCCCTGATGGCCGCGATTCAGCGCCGCAGCGTGACCGGAGAAGGGGCGGAGATTCGCATTCCTTTGTCCGATGTCGCGATTGGCACGGTCGCCAATTTGGGCGGCATTGCCGAAATTTTATATAGCGGCGAAAATCGTCCCCGCTTGGGCAATGCGGTTTATGGCCTGTTTGGTCGTGACTTTCTGACCCGCGATGGCCAGCGCACGATGATTGTCGTCGTCACGCCGCGCCAATGGACGAATTTGCTGAGCGCGCTGAATCTCACCGAGGCGGTGGCAGCGATAGAGGCGGCACGCGGTGTTAGCTTTGCCAAGGATGACGGCCTGCGCTTTACCCACCGCGATGCGCTATATCCGTTGTTCGAGGCGGCGATTGGCGCGCAGGACATGGCCGATCTGGTGCCGCTCTTTGATGCGGGCGGCATTGTTCACAGCCCCTATCGCACCATGAAAGACGCGGTGCAGGACCCCGATTTGGTCGCCAACAACCCGATTTTTGGCGCAGCCGCCAACCCCAGCGGGTTTGATTATCCGGCGGCGGGCAGTTTCGGCACCATCCCGCAAATGGACCGCCAGCCCCCCAGCTCTGCGCCGAGGAACGGCCAGCATAGCGAAGAAATTTTAATGGACCGTCTGAACCTCAGTTCAGCAGAAATGGGCCGTTTGGTCGATGCAGGCATCGTCGGAACCGCCGATCAGGGAGAGAGAGCATGACCCTTCGCCGCGCGGCCATTGTGGCCCCCATCCGCACGCCTGTTGGCAAATTTGGCGGCAGCCTGTCGTCGATGACCGCAGGCGAATTGGGCGCTGTGATATTGAAGGCGCTGATGGAACGCACCAAGATCGACCCTGCCCGTGTCGATGATGTGGTATTTTCCCAAGGCTATGGCAATGGCGAAGCGCCTTGCATTGGCCATTGGTCTTGGCTGGCCGCTGGCCTGCCATTGGAAGTGCCCGGTTATCAACTGGATCGCCGTTGTGGTTCCGGCCTGCAAGCCATCGTCAATGCCGCGATGATGGTGCAAACGGGCGTGTCCGACATTGTGGTCGCGGGCGGCGTGGAAAGCATGTCGAACGTCGAACATTATACCACCGATGTTCGCAAAGGCGTGCGCGCAGGCAATTTAACCCTGCATGATCGGCTGACGCGGGGCCGTGTGATGTCCCAGCCTGTCGAACGTTTCGGCGTGATTAGCGGCATGATCGAGACCGCCGAAAATCTGGCCAAAGATTATGGTATCAGCCGCGAAGCTTGCGATGCTTATGCGGTGCGCAGCCACCAAAATGCCGCAGCAGCTTGGGCCAAGGGGCTGTTTGCCGATGAATTGGTTCCGGTGGCCGTGCCCCAGCGCAAGGGCGACGCCATTATCTTTGACCATGACGAAGGATATCGCGCCGATGCGACGATGGAATCGCTGGGCAAGCTGCGCCCGCTGGAAGGCGGTGTGGTGACGGCGGGCAATGCCAGCCAGCAAAATGACGCCGCGGCGGCTTGTTTGATTGTGGCGGAGGATAGGCTGGAAGAATTGGGACTGGAACCCATTGCTTATTTCCATAGCTGGGCCGCAGCGGGCTGTGACCCCAGCCGCATGGGCATTGGTCCTGTGCCCGCCGTGGAGCGTTTGTTTGCGCGAAATGGCCTCGGTTGGAATGATATTGATCTGGTCGAACTGAACGAAGCCTTTGCCCCGCAAGTATTGGCCTGTTTGAAAGGCTTTGGCTGGAGCGAGAATGACAGCCGCCTCGACATGCTGAACGTCAATGGCAGCGGCATTTCGCTGGGCCACCCTATTGGGGCGACCGGAGGCCGGATTTTGGCGAATTTGAGCCGCGAACTGCATCGGCGCGGCGGCAAATATGGCTTGGAAACCATGTGCATTGGCGGCGGCCAAGGCATTGCAGCACTGTTTGAAGCAGCATGATCCCCGATTATAGTGATATTCGCGAAGAGGTCGCGAAACTATGCGCCGCCTTCCCTGGGCCATATTGGCAGGAAAAGGACAAGGCCCGCGCCTATCCCACCGAGTTCGTCACGGCGCTTGGCGAGGCGGGCTATCTGGCTGCCCTCATCCCCGAAGAATATGGCGGGGCTGGTTTACCGCTGTCCGCTGCAGCCGCGATTTTGGAGGAAATCCAGAAGCAAGGCTGCAATGGCGGGGCAGTTCATGCGCAAATGTATGTGATGGGCACGGTGCTGCGCCATGGCAGCGAAGAGCAAAAGGCCCGTTATCTGCCGCGTGTGGCAACGGGCGAACTGCGCCTGCAGGCCTTTGGCGTCACCGAACCGACGAGCGGCACGGATACGCTGAGTTTGAAAACCACGGCGGTGCGAGATGGCGATGATTATATCGTCAACGGGCAAAAGCTGTGGATCAGCCGGTCCGAACATAGCGATTTGATGATTTTGCTGGCGCGGACCACCCCGCGTGACCAAGCCGCCAGCCGTACCGATGGCTTGTCGGTGTTCATCGTCGATATGAAGGAAGCGCTGGCCGCCGGATCGCTGACCATCCGCCCCATCGACACGATGATGAACCATGCCACGACCGAGCTATTTTTCGACAATATGCGCGTGCCCGCCGCCAATTTAATTGGCGAGGAAGGCAAAGGTTTTCGCTATATTTTGTCGGGCATGAATGCCGAACGTCTGTTGATTGCCGCCGAATGTATCGGGGATGCCAAATTCTTCATCGATCGCGCCAGCAATTACGCCAAGGAACGGGTGCTTTTTGGTCGGCCCATTGGGCAAAACCAAGGCGTGCAATTCCCGATTGCGCGGGCTTATGCCCAAATGCGGGCGGCGGAATTGCTGGTGCATGATGGTATCGCCAAATATGAGGCGGGCGAAAATGTCGGCGCGGAAGCCAATATGGCCAAAATGCTGGCCGCCGAAGCAAGCTGGGCCGCCGGCGAAGCGGCGATTCAGACGCATGGCGGATTTGGCTTTGCGGCGGAATATGACATTGAACGCAAATTCCGCGAAACCCGCCTGTATCAAGTCGCCCCGATCAGCACCAATATGATCCTGTCGTTCGTGGCGGAACATGTGTTGGGGATGCCGCGCAGCTATTGAGGCGGCTAGCCGCAAATTTAAGGGCGCGCCGTAACGGGCGCGCCTTTTTTTTTATGGCTGGCAGACGCACCGCTTAGGAACGGCGGATGAAATCCTTGATCGCCGCTGCCGTGTCCTTGGGTGCTTCGATCATCGGCAGATGGCCGATATCATCAAAAATCACCGCCTGTGCATGGGGGATGCCCGCTTGCAGTGCGGCGACGCTGCTGACGTCGATCACACGGTCTTGGCGGCCCCAGATGATCAGCGTGGGGGCGCGGACTTGGTGTAGGCGGTCATTGAGCGCGCCGTCGCGCATTTCGCGGGCGATGACCCAGAAAATATCGTTCAATTGGTCGCGGTGGGCCAGTGCATCGGCGTGGAAGGCGGGTTTCAGCCGCGCGGGGATGCGTGGGGGTTTGTGCATGACAAAGGATAGGAAACGGTCGCTGTCGCTGATATCCGACAAGGTCAGCGGGTTATACACTTCGTCGGCGGCGAGCCTTTGTAATTCGCTTTCGTCCGCACCCAATACGCCCGCGCTGTCGAGCAGGATTAAGCTGGCGAGTTCGTCGGGATAGTCCATCGCATAGCGCAGCGCGATCCAGCCGCCCATGCTATTGCCCGCCAAATGGGGGCGTTTGAGGCCCATGGCCTTGGTAAAGGCGTGGAAGCGGCGAGTTTGGCTGTCATTGTCAAAGCCCAAATCGCTGCGCCGTTCATTTTCGCCAAAGCCCGGCAGGTCGGGTATGATGATATGGAAATCCTGTTTTAATTCGGGGGCCAGCATCGCCCAATTATCCTTTTCCCCCGAAAATCCGTGGATGAGGATGAGGACGGGTTTGCTGAAATTTCCGCCTTCCAAATAGGGCCAGACGCGCCCTTCGACGGTGATGCTTTTTTGGACCAAGCCGCCGCGCCGCCGCAGCGAACGGCGGGCGAGTGCCATTATTTTTTCCGGAAAAAACAAAACCATCGCCATGAGCGAGAGCAAAATCACCATCAAGATGACGAGAATGAATTTAAACATATCGCCCCTTCCCCCAATATATTTTTGTCAATCCGATGCCATGGCCGCTGGCGGCAAATGCGCGTCAAACCAGTGGATGAGGTCGGCCACCACCTCTGCCCGTTCGGGTTCGTTATAAATTTCGTGATACAGGCCGTCATAAATCTGCAGTTTCTTGTCGCGGGAGGCCAGCGCCGTAAAAAAGCGCCGCGAGCCTTGCGGCGCGGTCAAGCGGTCCGCGCCGCCATGTTGGATGAACAACGGCAGGTGAATTTTGCGGGCGTCCCGCTGGGCCACGCCCATTTCGCGCAGCATTTCGGCGGCCAAGCGCGCGCTCATCCGGCCGCGAAAGACCAAGGGGTCAGCGCGGTAGCGAGCGACCAAATCGGGATCGCGGCTGACGCCGTCGCTGTCGAGCGCCATCACCCCCAATTGCGGGGCGATGCGCGACAAGATGCGGCCCAACAATTTGGTGAGCGGCATGGGACCACCGCCCGCCTGTAATGCGGGGCCAGACAGCGCCGCAGCGCGGAAATGCTGTTGATGTTGGGCCAAGAAGCGCGCGGCGATTAAGCCCCCCATGCTGTGGCCGAGCAGCAGCAGCGACACATTCGGCCATTCGCGCTGGACGCAGGCCAGCAAGGCCGCCATGCCGTCGAGATAGACAGAAAAGCGCGGCACATAGCCCGCTATGCCATCAGACTGGCCGTGGCCCCAATGGTCGATGGCATAAAGGCCAAGGCCCGCTTGGTTGAACCGCGCCGCGACATCACCGTAGCGGCCACCATGTTCGGCATAGCCATGCGCCAATAATATGATGGCGCGGGGCGGACCATCGGGAAGCCAGCGATGCACATAGAGCGCGGAATTGGCGGCCATGCTGCCGTCCGGCAAATAGAGCCAGTCGCCAAGCGGTGCTTTGTCCACCATATCCTGCCCCCAATTGCTGCGCGGCGATATAGCGGTGCTGCGCCCTGCCCATCATGGGTGCCGTAATGCCGGAACCGATGATGGCGCGGGGAATATGCGCCGCCAACCTGATCCTGCTATGCTGGCAGCAATGTCAGCAGCAATCAACCGCCAAGGCGCGCGGTCTGTTGGGCCAATGTTTCGATGGCCGCTGGGTTGACTGGACCGCTGGGTATTACCCAACTGCCGCCGACACATAGCACCGGATCGAGCGCCAGCCATTCGCTGGCGTTGCTGGCCGAAATTCCGCCCGTGGGGCAGAATTTCACGGTTCCGAACGGCCCGCACAGCGCCTTGAGCGCGGGGATGCCGCCGCTGGTCGCCGCAGGGAAGAATTTAAACGCATCCAGCCCCATATCCATGCCGCGCATGATATCGCCCGCATTCGCAACGCCCGGCAAAAAGGGTAAACCGCTGGATAGCGCGGCACGGCCCAAATTGTCCGTTAAGCCGGGGGAGACGATGAATTCTGCGCCCGCCTGTGCCGCTTGGTCGAGCATCGCGGGGTTGAGGACGGTGCCTGCCCCGACAATGGCGCCATCCACCGATTTCATGGCGCGCATGGCGTCCAAGGCGGCCGGGGTTCGCATGGTGACTTCCAACACCCGAAGGCCGCCAGCCACCAAAGCCTGCGCCATGGGGACGGCGTCGGCGACATCATGGACGACGATCACGGGTATGACCGGCGCGGTGCGCATGATCGCTTGTATCGCGGTGCTGGTCATTGATCAGTCCTTTATTACCCAAATAGCTGTTAAATGGTGAGATCCATCGCCGCCAACATGGCGGAGCCGCCGCTTTCAGCATCATCAGCCAATAGGCGATAATGGTTGAACAATTCGCGGCCCATGCCCAGCGCGGGGGGGGGCGGGGCGGCAGCGGTGCGCGCGGCCCAGATATCGGCGGGGACCATCGCACTGACTTCGCCCGTTTCGGCGCAAATGCGGACCCTGTCGCCGTCTTGAAGAAAGGCCAAGGGGCCGCTGACCCCATCACGGCCCGGCAGAGCTTCGGGGGATAGATGAATGGCGGCGGGGACTTTGCCGCTGGCCCCCGACATGCGGCCATCGGTCAGCAATGCCACGCGAAAGCCGCGATCTTGCAGCACGCCCAAGGGGGTGGTGAGCTTGTGCAATTCGGGCATGCCGTTCGCACGCGGACCTTGGAAGCGCATGACGACCACGACATCCTGTTCCAGCTCGCCCGCCTTGAACGCGGCCAGCACAGCATCTTGGTCGTGGAAAATGCGGCATGGGGCCTCAATCGTCCAGCGATCTTCGCTCACCGCGCTGGTTTTCATGATGGCGCGGCCCAAATTGCCGGTCAGCAAGCGCATTCCCCCGTCCGGTGAGAAAGGCTGATCGGCAGGACGCAACATGCTGTCGTCACGGGTGATGGCGGGGGCTGGTGCCCAACTTAGCTGATCGTCTTGCAACAGCGGTTCGGCAGCATAATCCGCCATGCTGCCGTGGATAGTGAGGATATCGCCGTGCAGCAGGCCATGGTCCAGCAAGGTCCGCACCACAAAGCCAATGCCGCCCGCCGCGTGGAAGTGATTCACATCGCCCGAGCCATTGGGATAGACGCGGGCGAGCAAGGGGACGGCGTGGCTGAGGTCGGCGAAATCTTGCCAATCGACATGGATGCCCGCCGCCCGCGCTATGGCGGGGATGTGGATGGCGTGGTTGGTGGACCCGCCCGTGGCGAGCAGGCCGATGATGGCGTTGACGATCGCTTTTTCATCGACGCAGCGCGATAGCGGGCGGTAATCAGCGCCGTCCCAGCCGATTTCGGTCAGGCGGTGGACGGCGGCGCGGGTTAAGGCTTGGCGCAATTTGGTGCCCGGGTTGACGAAGGCGCTGGCCGCGACATGAAGCCCCATAAGCTCCATCATCATCTGGTTGCTGTTGGCCGTGCCGTAAAAGGTGCAGGTGCCCGCGCCATGATAGCTGGCGGATTCCGCTTCGAGCAGTTCGGTGCGGCCCACTTTCCCCTCGGCATATAATTGGCGGACACGCTGTTTTTCTTTGTTGGCGAGGCCGGATGGCATGGGACCCGCGGGGACCAAAATTTGCGGCAGATGGCCGAAACGCAAGCCGCCGATCAGCAGACCGGGGACGATTTTGTCGCAAATGCCAAGGTGCAGCACGCCCTCGAACATTGCGTGGCTGAGCGCGATGGCGGTGCCTTGGGCGATATTGTCGCGGCTGAACAGCGACAGGTCCATGCCCGCTTGGCCTTGGGTGACGCCGTCGCACATGGCGGGGACGCCGCCCGCCACTTGGGCGGTTGCGCCGCGTTCGCGGGCGAAGATTTTAATCTGTTCGGGATAGCGGCCATAGGGTTGATGGGCCGACAGCATATCGTTGAAGGCGGTGACGATGCCGATGTTCATCGCCGATTGGGCGCGGATCAGCGCCTTGTCTTCGCCCGACGCGGCGAAGGCGTGGGCCAAATTGCCGCACGATAAATTGCCGCGATTGGTGCCTGCATCCCGTTGGCGCGCCATCAGGTCCAGATATGCGGCGCGGCTTTTCTGGCTTTTTTTTATGATGCGGTCGGTCACTTTAGCGACCGTGGGATGCAGAGAGGTCATGTCAATCACTCGCTATGTCATCATGCCAACTGGCGCCGTCTCTTTCGATTAAGGCGATGGCACTGGACGGGCCCCATGTGCCCGCCGTGTAATTTTGCGGTGCTTGGCCTGTCTCGGCCCAAGCATTGCGGATGGCGTCAATCCATTCCCACTGCGCCTCCACCTCATCACGGCGGACGAACAGCGTTTGGTCGCCTTCGATAAAATCCAGCAACAAGCGTTCATAAGCGATGCGGCGGCGGTCGCTGTGGTGCAAGGACACGTCCAGCGTGATGTCGCGCAATTTCAACCCGCCGCGATCCAGCCCCGGTTGTTTGGACAGCAGCTTGACCTGAATATTTTCTTCGGGTTGCAGGTTGATGATCATTTTATTGGCGTCCAAGCCGCCGACCCCCACAGGCGCGAAAATATTGTGGGGCACAGGTTTGAATTGGATGATCACTTCGCTGCGCCGCACGGGCATGCGTTTGCCAGTCCGCAGATAGAAAGGCACATTTTTCCAGCGCCAATTGTCGATATGCGCCTTGATGGCGACAAAGGTTTCGGTGTTGCTATTTTCGCCCAATTCATCGGCATAGCCCGCCACCGCTGCGCCGTTCACCGCGCCATGGCTATATTGGCCCTTCACGCTGTGGGCCTTGATGTCGGCGGGGGTCAGCTTGCGTAAGCTACGTAGCAACTTCACCTTTTCATCGCGGACAGCGGTGGCGTTCACGCTGGCGGGGGGTTCCATCGCGATGATCGCCAGCAATTGCAGCATATGATTTTGCACCATATCGCGCAGCGCCCCGACGCCGTCATAATAAGACACGCGGCCTTCCAGCCCCACCGTTTCGGCCACGGTGATTTGCACATGGTCGATGGCCTGTGCGTTCCACAGAGGTTCAAACATCATATTGGCAAAGCGCAGCGCGAGCAGATTTTGCACCGTTTCCTTGCCCAAATAATGGTCGATGCGGAAAACCCGATCTTCGGCAAAGGCGCTGGCGACATCGGCATTGACTTGCAGCGATGACGCCAGATCATGACCAATGGGTTTTTCCATCGCAATGCGGCATTCGGCGCAGGCGATATTGGCCGCCGCCAAGCCGCGCGCGATGGGGCCGAACATCGACGGCGGGGTGGATAAATAGGTGCCAATGGGCCGGTCCATCCGCGCGCCCAATTGCTGGGCCAGTTCATCATAGCCGGTGCCAGCCGCCGCATCGACCGCGCAATATTCGATGCGGGCCAGAAATTGATCGACCGCCGCAGGGTCGAGGCGGTCGTCGGGCAGATGTTCGGACAAGGCGGTGCGAAGCTGGTCGTGAAATTGATCGAGGCTGAGCGCAGAGCGGCCTGACCCAATGATGGTCATCGTGTCGGCCAACAAGCCATCGACATGCAGATTGAACAGCGAGGGAAAAAGCATGCGCCGCGCCAGATCGCCCGTCGCGCCGAACAACACCAAGGTTTCCACTTTTATGCTCATCTTCTTCCCTTTGGTCCCTGCCCTTGGATATCGCCGTGGGCGGGGTCAATTTGTCGTGGATCAAGCCATGGCTGATTGCAACGCGCATACGTAAGCCATGCTAAACCGCCATGCGAGGCGGTGCCCGCCATGTGGCTCTGGTCAATCCGTGGGAAACAGCTTAGCATCGCTGGGATGCCAGACATAGTTCCGCCTTATGATGCCGCCCCTTATGACCTGATTGTCATTGGCGGCGGCGTGAACGGCGCGGGTGTGGCCCGCGATGCGGCGGGGCGCGGGGTGCGGGTGTTGTTGCTGGAACAAGGCGATTTGGCCAGCGGCACTTCATCGGCGTCGACCAAATTGATTCACGGCGGCCTGCGCTATTTGGAACATTATGAATTTTCGCTGGTCCGCGAAGCCTTGCAGGAACGCGAAATATTATGGGGCATTGCGCCGCATATCATTGAACCCAGGCGTTTCATTTTGCCGCACCGTGATGGCCTGCGCCCCCGTTGGTTGCTGCGCGCGGGGTTATTTTTATACGATCATTTGGGCGGGCGCAAAAAATGGCCCAAGACCAAATCGGTGAAACTGCGCCGTCATGCGGCGGGGCAGCCGTTGAAGCCCCAATATATTCATGGGTTTGAATATAGCGATGGCTGGGTGGATGATGCGCGCTTGGTGGTGCTGAATGCCCGCGATGCCGCCCGCCATGGTGCCCGTATTCGTCCGCGCACCGAGGCGCAGCGGATCAATGTCGTGGATGGATTGTGGCAGGTTGAGGCCAATGATGATCGCGGGCGACAGTTCCTGTTCAAGGGGCGCAGCATCATCAATGCGGCAGGGCCAGCGGTGTTGGAAATATTGCACCGCGCCCATGCCGCGCCCGACCATAGGATGCGCTTGGTGCGCGGGTCGCATATTGTGGTGCCTGCGCTATTCGATCATCCTTATGCGTATTTTTTCCAATTGCCGGATGAGCGGATTTTCTTCGCCATCCCCTATCAGGAAAAATATACGCTGATCGGCACGACCGATGCCGATCATGATGGCGGTTTGGACGATGTTCATGCCAGCGCCGAGGAAATCGCCTATTTATGCGAAGGGGCGAACCAATATTTTACGCGGCAAATTTCGCCGGAAGATGTGATTTGGTCCTATAGCGGGGTCCGGCCATTGATTGACGATGGGTCCGGCAAGCCGGAAGCCGCGACACGGGGCTATCGCATTGACAGCGATACGTCCCAAGGGCCGCCTTTGCTGACCATTTATGGCGGGAAAATCACCAGCTATCGCCATGTTGCGCAGGATGCGGTGGATGAATTGGCGCGCCATTTGGACCATGTGCCGCGCAAGCATTGGACCGCCAAAGCCCCCCTGCCCGGCGGGGATTTTCGGGCGGGGCGGATCGACCAATTATGGGCTGAATATAGCCGCCGGTATGATTTCTTGCCGCCGGACACGCTGCGCCGCATTACCAAAGCCTATGGCACCGACGCCCGCAATTGGTTGGGGCGGGCGCGAAACTGGGATGATTTGGGCGGCGAGATTGCCCATGGGTTTAGCATGGCGGAACTTCGCTGGCTGATGGAACAGGAATGGGCCGTCAGCATCGATGATATATTATGGCGGCGCACGAAATTAGGCCTATGTTTTGATGCCGCAGACAGACAAAAGCTGGCCGATATTTTGGCCAAGGGCGAATAGATAAATTTCTAAGGGGTCACGCAAATGAACAAGGCAGGAAAAATCGCCCTGACAGCGGCGCTGGTGCTGGCCGTGGGGGTTGGGGCCGTGGCGCTGCAAACCGCGACCCAAGATGTCGCGCCGCTGAGCCAAGGGGCCAAGGCCCCCGATTTCACTCTGACGGCGGCAAAGGCGGGGAAAGAATTCCCCTTCACTTTGCATGACGCGCTGAAATCCGGTCCTGTCGTCCTCTATTTCTTTCCCGCTGCTTTTACCCCCGGCTGCACGATTGAGGCCAATTTATTTGCCGAAGCCAGCGACGAATTTGCCGCCCTTGGCGCGCAAGTGGTGGGGGTGACGGCGGGGAATATTGACCGTGTGGCCGAATTTTCGCGCAGCGAATGCCGCGACAAATTTGCGGTGGCCGCAGATGCTGGGGCAAAAGTCGCGGCCCAATATGATGCCACCTATCAAGTGGTGGGCAAAGATATGCTGTCCAGCCGGACCAGCTTTGTCATCGCACCAGATGGCCAAATTTTGCTGAGCCATACCGACCGCAAACCCCAGAGCCACATCAGCGCGACGATGGCAGCCGTAAAGGCGTGGAAAGCCACGCAGAGCTGAACTGGTGAAGCGCACGCGGCAGAGCATTTGCGCGAAAAAGCGGCGTTATGGGGATGAGGCGGCAGCGTTGGAAGCCATGCGCAAGGCCAGCGTGGTGCTGCGCCATTATCGCTGTGATCGGTGTGGGTTGTTTCATTTGACGGGGCGGACGAAGGGGAAATTTGGGCACAGCAGTTCACTCACCATCGAGGGCGACGCATCACGAGAAATCCGCTGATCCGTTGGTGTTGATTGTGTATGTAAAGACAACTTCATCTACAGAATCGTCGTCGTCTATATTGCTGACTATAACGTCATGGATCTGAACGACAGCGTATTTCTTGTTATGACGGCGTAAAACTGCCGCTTTCCCTTCGCCCACGCTTATCACTCGATTGCTAAAATCAAACGAACTTGCGTCTTTAATATCGCTCGTCTGTCCAACGCCGCCGGCCAAGGCAACGGCCTCTATATCTGAGGGGTCATTGTACAGATAAATATCAGCATCCGATGACTTACTGAACTGCAAGGTAAACTTAGCATCACCACGCCCAATAGAAAACAATCCGTTATTCGTAGAGTATTTAAAACGAACTCTCCCGCGTAGACGACAACTCGCGTTGCCCCCTTTCCAGGGCCAGTAAACTGAAAACAGCGTTGCAAACCCGCCAACCATAACGACTATAGGCTCAAGAGGGAATTGCCAATTAAAGTACTCAGCAACCCACCAAACAACGGAAAGTATCAGAAAAGAAATCGTCAGAAACTTAATAGCTTTTTTTTGATTCCGCTCCAATGCGTATAAAAAATTATGCAACCCGTCCCCCGAAATTTACAAACGACGGGGAAACCCCGCGCCCCAATATGGTTAGCGGCGCAGGGTTAAGTTTAGGTTTACTCAGCCGGTTCCAAAACCTTGTCCTCAGCCACCACAGGCTGACGGATCAGATAGTCGAAGGCCGACAGGGCTGCTTTGGCGCCTTCGCCCATGGCGATGACAATTTGTTTATAGGGCACGGTCGTGCAGTCGCCTGCGCCGAAGATGCCGGGGATGTTGGTTTCGCCGCGGGCATCGACTTCGATTTCGCCGCGGTTGGACAGGGCGACGCTGCCCGATAACCATTCGGTGTTTGGAACCAAGCCGATCTGAACGAAAATGCCTTCCAGTTCAATCTTATGGTCGGTGTCCGTGGTGCGGTCCTTGTAGACAAGGGCCGTCACCTTATCACCGTCGCCCTGAACTTCGGTGGTCAGTGCCGATTTGATGATCTTGACGTTGGACAGGCTTTCCAACTTGCGGACCAACACGGCGTCTGCGCGCAGTTGGCTGTCAAACTCGATCAAGGTCACATGGCCGACGATGCCTGCCAAGTCGATGGCCGCTTCGACGCCCGAGTTACCGCCGCCGATGACCGCAACGCGCTTGCCCTTGAAGAGCGGACCATCGCAGTGCGGGCAATAGGCCACGCCCTTGTTGCGATATTCTTCTTCGCCGGGGACGCCCATCTGGCGCCAGCGTGCGCCGGTCGACAAGATGATCGTGCGGGCTTTCAGCGAGGCGCCATTTTCGAGGCGGATTTCGTGCAGGCCGCCAGTTTCAGTGGCGGGGATCAAGGCTTCGGCGCGCTGGAGGTTCATCACGTCGACATCATAATCGCCAACATGTTGTTCCAATTGCGAGACCAGCTTTGGTCCTTCGGTGTGCGGGACGGAGATGAAGTTTTCAATCGCCATGGTGTCCAGCACCTGACCGCCGAAGCGTTCCGCCGCGATGCCGGTGCGGATGCCTTTGCGGGCCGTATAAATGGCGGCTGCTGCGCCGGCGGGGCCGCCGCCGACGACGAGCACGTCAAAGGCTTCCTTGGCGGCGATCTTTTCAGCGGCCTTGGCAGACGCGCCAGTGTCGATCTTGGCGAGGATTTGTTCCAATTCCATGCGGCCTTGGCCGAAATTTTCACCATTTAGATAGATGGTGGGAACGGCCATGATTTTGCGTGCATCGACTTCGTCCTTGAAGAGGGCACCGTCGATGGCGGTGTGGGTGATGCGCGGGTTGACCACGGCCATCAGGTTCAGCGCCTGCACAATGTCAGGGCAGTTTTGGCAGGACAGCGAGAAATAGGTTTCGAAGTGGAAATCACCGTCCAGATTGCGGACTTGATCCAGCACTTCGGCCGATACCTTGGGTGGGTGGCCGCCGACTTGGATCAGCGCCAATACCAGCGAGGTGAATTCATGGCCCAAGGGGATGCCAGCAAAGCGCACGCCAATGTCGGTGCCAACGCGTTGGATGCGGAAGCTGGGCTTGCGGGCGTCATCGTCGGTGCGGCGGACGGTGACTTTGTCGGACACGTCGGCGATGTCGTTCAGCAGGCCTTCCAGCTCGGTCGATTTGGGGCTGCTGTCCAAGGATGCGAGCAATTCGATGGGCTCGCGGATATTAACGAGAACAGCTTTGAGCTGTGCTTTCATCGATGCTTCAAGCATGGGAGAGGCTCCTAATCATTATATTATGGGGAGTGAGAGGGCGAGAAAGGCTGTAGGTGGCCGTGGCCGGACATTGCGCCGTGCCTGTGGCGGATTTTATATTTTGGGTTTCGGTGACACCGGAGCCGAAGCCCCGGTGCAACCTTGAAGGGATAAGCCCCTGAAAGAATAGCCTGCGGCTATTAGATCTTGCCGACGAGGTCGAGCGAAGGAGCCAGCGTTTCTGCGCCTTCTTCCCACTTTGCAGGGCAAACTTCACCAGGGTGCGATACCCAATATTGCAAAGCCTTGATCTTACGCAGCAATTCCGCAGCGTTACGGCCCACGCCTTCGGGGGTGATTTCGAGCAGTTGGATTTCGCCCTGAGGATCCACAACGAAGGTGCCACGGTCAGCAAGGCCAACGCCCGGACGCAATACTTCGAAATTGTTCGAGATGGTGTGGTTTTGATCGCCAACCATATAATAGTTGATCTTGCCGATGGCAGGCGAGGTGTCGTGCCATGCCTTGTGGCAGAAGTGCGTGTCGGTCGAAACCGAGTAAACTTCGACGTCCATGCCTTGCAGCGTTGGATAGATGTCCGCCAAATCTTCCAGTTCGGTGGGGCACACGAAGGTGAAGTCAGCAGGGTAGAAGAAGAAGATCGACCATTTACCCTTCACGTCGGCATCGGTGATGTCAACGAACTTGCCGTCCTTATAGGCGGTGGCGCTGAATGGCTTAATGGTCGTGTTCAGAACAGACATGGAGAGCTCCAATTGGTTATCGAGAAAGCCGTCTCTAGGCGGGATTGCAGCAATCGGGAAATTGATTAACCGCATCGGCTTGATCGATATTATCGATTAAAGCCGTGGTAAATGTCGGATTTTCTAAATATTTTTCAAGATGAGCGCGGGCCAGAAATTTTCGCATAAGGGGAATTATACCGCACAAATCCAACGCACTGTCAAAGAACGTCCGATAGAAGCCGAGAGAATAGGCATTTTTTCGGCTGATATGTAACAGTGAAAATAAAAGGCTGCGCCACGGAGCGCGGGATGGGCGCGGGAGAACGACTGATCAGGCGTTCAAAATGCCAGCGAATAATTGCCGATAACGGCGCAGATACTCGTCCTTATCCTTGCCCGTACAGGCCAATCCGTCCGATTCCATGACCGTGCGAAGGACACCAACGCCCATTAAAATCGCCAACAGCATATTGGCGCGCCATTCCCCCGACTCATCGCCCAAGGCCGCTGTCATGGGTTCCAGCACATCTTCGTTGACACGGTGACGAATAATTTTTCCCGCTTTTGGGGATGAAGCGGAACGCAACATCATCACAAACATTTCCATACGATGGTTGTGATCGTCTTCCGTATCGTCGGTGACCAATTGGGTCAGATATTCGACCAAATCGCCGTCATGCTCCGACGGGTCGAAACCTTGGCGGCCCTCCGGCCACAGGACCTCGCTAAACAGCCCCTCTTTTCCGCCGAAATAGCGGCTGATCAACGCCACATCGACGCCCGCATCGCCCGCAATGTCGCGCAGGCCGACGCTGTCATAGCTTTCGCGCAGAAAACGCAGATGGGCCGCCCGCAAAATGGCGGCCCGCGTGGCGGCGGCGTCACGGCGTTTGGCGCGAAGATTCGGGGCGGCGGTCGTTTCCATATCAACCCCTTAGCATATATAACGCATAAATCAACAAGTGTTGACTTGGATTTCATCTTTGGATAATTGCTCCATCAATAGGACGTAAAAATGCGCCCATTTCGTCACGACGTTAGACAAAAGAGAAAAGATCCATTTATGCTCAAGCGCCGCCCCCTTGCGCCCATGCTGCTGCTTCCCTTGTTGTTGGCAGCCTGTTCTGGCAGCGACGAAAAACAAGCCCCCCCCTCCCTGCCCGTCACGGTCGCCGCCCCGAAGGTGATGGATGTCACGGAATGGGATAATTTTGTGGGCCGGTTCGAAGCCGTGAACAGCGTAGAGGTGCGCCCCCGCGCATCGGGTTATTTGACGCAGGCCCATTTTGCCGAAGGGCAATATGTGACCAAGGGGCAGTTGCTGTTTACGATTGATGCACGGCCGACCCAAGCGGTGCTGGACCAAAGCCGTGCGCAGGTCGCCCGCGCAGAAGCGTCGTTGGTGAACGCCCGCACCGAATTGGCACGGTCGGAAAATCTGGCCAAATCGGCCGCCGCCAGCCAAGAAGAAGTCGAACAACGCCGCGCCGCCTTCCGCGCCGCACAGGCCGATCTGGCCGCCGCGCAAGCGACAGTGCGCGCCGCGCAGTTGAATGTTGGCTTTACCCGCGTCACCGCCCCCATTTCGGGACGAGTGTCCCAGCGTCTGGTCGACGTCGGCAATGCGGTTGCCGCCGATCAGACGGTGTTGACCACCATCGTATCGACCAACCCCATCCACTTCACCTTCCAAGGGTCGGAAGCCAGCCTGTTAAATTATGAACGGCGCGGCGACAAATTGATGGGGGCCAATGTCCGTATCCGTTTGCAAGGCGATGAGGATTATAGCCACGCAGGCAAGATTGATTTTATCGATAACGCGCTGACCAGCGGGTCGGGCACCATTGCGGTGCGCGCCATTGTGCAAAACCCCGGCGGGAAATTAATGCCCGGCCTGTTTGGCCAATTGCAATTGGCCGCCGCGCCCGCCGCGCCGCAGATGGTGGTGCCGGAAACGGCGATTGTCACCGACGCCACGCGCCGCTTGGTCTATGTTGTTGGAAAAGATGGCGTTGTTCAGCCGCGCCCCGTGGAATTGGGCACGTTGGTGGGCGGATTGCGCGTCATTCGTTCGGGCGTGACCGAGAAAGAGCAAATCGTCATCAATGGCTTGCAGCGTGTGCGCCCCGGTCAAAAGACCGAAGTGCAGCAAGGCAAATTTGACGATCAAGGTCAGGTCATTGACCCGAAGAAACCGGCCGCTCCGGCCGCAGGCGGCGGCGCAGCCGCGCCGAAAGCCGCAACCGAACAATCCCCTGCCGCGAAACCCGCCGCTGAGGCCGCACCGGCGAAGGGGGCCGCCCAGTGAATTTTAGTCGATTCTTTGTCGATCGGCCCATTTTTGCGGCCGTTATCGCCATTTTCATCACCCTAGTGGGGATATTTTCTTATCCCCAACTGCCCTTGTCGCAATATCCCGATATTGCGCCGCCCACCATTGGCATCACCGCATCCTATCCCGGCGCATCGTCGGAAACGATTGCGGAAACGGTCGCCGCGACGTTGGAACAAGAAATCAACGGCGTGGAGAACATGCTATATCTGCAAAGTTCCTCGACACAGGGGGTGGCGCAGATCACGGTGACATTCCAACCCGGCACCGACTTGAGCGCCGCGCAGGTCTTGGTCCAAAACCGCGTTGCCTTGGCGGAGCCCCGCTTGCCCGAACAGGTCCGCCAAATTGGCGTGCAGGTGAATAAGCAGGAAACCGGATTTCTGTTGCTGGTCGCTTTGACCGCCAAAGAAGGGACGCTGGATACTGATTATATCGGTAACTATGCCAATTCCACCTTGCGCGACCGTTTGCTGCGGTTGGAAGGCGTGGGGAACGTCCAGATTTTTGGCGGTGGTTATTATGCCATGCGGGTGTGGATTGACCCCGACAAGGCGGCTGCCCGCAACCTGACATCGACCGAAATTATCGCGGCCCTGCAATCGCAAAATGTGCAGGTTGCTGGCGGCAGCGTGGGCGCCCCGCCCTATGGCAGCGGCAACCCGGCGTTTGAATTGCCCGTTCAGGTTCCAGGCCGTTTGGTAACGCCTGAAGAATTTGAAAATGTGGTCATTAAATCCGACCCCGCAACGGGCGCGATCACGCGTTTGAAAGACGTGTCGCGCGTGGAATTGGGCAGTCAGGATTACAGTGTTCGCGGGACATTTGACGGCGACCCCGGGGTGGCCATGGCGATTATTCAGCAACCAGGGGCCAATTCCTTGGCTGCTGCCAATTTGGTGCTGAAGGAAATCGAAGCCGCGTCCAAGGAATTCCCCGAGGGCATGTCCTATTCCATTCCGTTCAACCCGACCGAATATGTTCAAGCATCGGTCAGCGCGGTGCAATCGACCCTGTTAGAGGCGGTCGTGCTGGTGATCTTGGTCATCATGGTATTTTTGCAGACATGGCGCGCCGCGATCATTCCGATCATGGCCATTCCGGTGGCGTTGGTCGGCACCTTTGCTGTCCAGTTGATGCTGGGTTATTCGATTAACTCGCTGTCGCTATTTGCCCTTGTTCTGGCGGTGGGTATCGTCGTCGACGACGCCATTGTGGTGGTGGAAGCGGTGGAAAAACATATTCGCGAGGGGCTGTCCCCCCGCGAGGCGGCGCACCGCACCATGGCCGAAGTGTCTGGAGCGTTGATCGCCATTGGTTTGGTGTTGGTGGCTGTGTTCGTGCCGACCGCCTTCATGCCCGGCATCCCCGGTATTTTCTATCAGCAATTTGCTGTCACCATTGCCGCCGCAACCGTGTTTTCGACCATTACGTCGTTGACCCTGTCGCCCGCCATGGCCGCCTTGTTGCTGAAGCCGCATGAAGAACATCACGCCGCGCCCAAAAACCGCGTTTCGGCCTTGTTCCGCAAGGCTGCGGATAAGTTCAACCATGGGTTTGACAAGCTGTCGGATCGCTATGGTCGCACCACCGCCATTTTGGTGCGCAAGACCAGCATGATGTTGCTGATCTATGCCTTGCTGCTCGGCTTTACGGGTTGGCGTTTGATGGCCACCCCGACGGGCTTTATTCCCGATCAGGACCAAGGTGTGCTGATTGGCGTGGTGCAATTGCCTGCCGGTGCATCCTTGGATCGCACCAGCGAGGCGTTGCAGCGCGCCAGCAAAGTGCTGGGCGCGCAAGACGGCGTGGAAAGCATCGCGATGATTGCGGGCTTGGATGGATCGAGCTTTTCCAGCGCGTCCAACAGCGGCACCATCTTCATGCGTTTAACCGATTGGGGTGAGCGTGGTTCGGATCTGAGCGCCGCCGCTTTGTCGAAAAAATTGTCCGGCGCGATGGCTGTCGCCCTGCCCGAAGCCCAAGCCTTTGTGATTGCGCCGCCTGCTGTGCAGGGTCTGGGCAATGGCAATGGTTTCAACATGATGATTCAGGCCCGCCAAGGCCAGAGCTATCGGGAATTGGAGCAGGTTAGCTCTGCCATGATGGGCGCGGCGGCACAGGAAAAAAGCGTGCAGCAGGTGTTCACCATGTTCAACACCGGCAGCCCGCGCATCTTGGCCGAAGTCGACCGCGACAAGGCCCAGATTTTGGGCGTCAATCCCAGCCAAGTCTATTCGACCGTGGGGACTTATTTGGCGTCCACTTATGTGAACGACTTTAACTATCTGGGGCGGACATTCCGTGTGACGGCGCAGGCCGAGCCTTCTGCCCGTGCCTCGATCGAAGATATTGGCCGTTTGCAAGTGCGCTCGTCCACCGGACAGATGGTTCCCCTGTCGGCGGTCGCCACGCTGACCAATGACAGCGGCCCAACCCGCGTCGTGCGTTACAATATGTTCCCCGCTGTTGACCTGCAGGGTCAAGCTGGTCCCGGTGTCTCTTCGGGCGCAGCCTTGGGCGTGATGGAGCGTATGGCCGATCAGGTCTTGCCCGCAGGCTATTCTTATGAATGGACGGGGCTGGCCTATCAAGAAAAGGCCGCAGGCAGCAGTTCCGCCATCATCTTTATCTTGGCTGTGGTGTTCGTCTTCTTGGTGTTGGCCGCGCAATATGAATCGCTGCCATTGCCACTGGCCGTTATCTTGATCGTTCCCATGTGTTTGCTGGCCGCGATGCTGGGCGTCAATTTGCGCGGGATGGATAATAATATTCTGACGCAAGTGGGGCTTGTGGTATTGATTGCCTTGGCGGCGAAAAACGCGATTTTGATCGTCGAATTTGCCAAACAAGCCGAAGAAGAAGGCATGAGAACCATTGATGCCGCCGTTCATGCGGCCCGTGTGCGTCTGCGTCCGATTTTGATGACCAGCTTTGCTTTCTTGTTCGGCGTGCTGCCCTTGGCGGTGGCGACGGGTCCCGGCCAAGAAATGCGTCAGGCCCTTGGCACGGCGGTGACATTTGGGATGTTGGGTGTGACCGTCTTTGGTTTGATCTTCACCCCCGCATTCTATGTTATCTGCCGTAAATTGGGCGATAAGAGCAAAGCATGGGCCAACCGTGGTAAAAATAAAGAAGCCGGTACCCCGCCGGCGGAGGTGAAATAATGTTTCGCAATTTGATGATCGCATCGAGCATGCTGGCCCTGTCAGCCTGCGCGGTGGGGCCGAAATATGTTTCGCCCACGCCCAATGCCCCGTCGCAGACCAGCTTTTTGGAGGCGGGCAAATCGCCCGTCTTCAATGGCCAGCAACCCGTGGGCAAATGGTGGAGCCTGTTCGCCGACCCGCAATTGGATGCCTTGGTTGAAGAGGCGTTGACCGCCAACACCGACCTGCGCGTCGCCGCCGCCAATTTGGCACAGGCCCGCGCCGTGCTGCGCGAAAGCCGTGCGGGACGGCTGCCAACCACCAGCATCAGCGGCAGCGCGACCACCAATCGCCAAGCCGGATCGGCCCTTGGTTTTCCGGCCATTGAGTCCGACAATTTCGATATTGGTTTGGACGTCGGCTATCAGATTGATTTATTTGGCCGTGTGGGCAGCGCCATTCGCGCCAACCGTGCGGATGCCGATGCCGTGCAGGCCGCATTTGACCTGACGCGCATCACCGTGGCCGCCGAAACCGCCCGCGCTTATACCGACCTTTGTTCCTTTAACCGCCAAATTGCGGTGGCCGAAGAAACATTGGCGTTGCAGCAGCGGACATTTGATCTGACCAACCGCCTGTTCGAAGGCGGGCGTGTGACGCGCCTGCAAACCGGACAAGCGGGGGCTTTGTTGGAACAAACCCGTTCCACCATTCCCCAGCTTACCGCTCTACGCTCTGCCGCCCTCTATCGCTTGGCCTTGATGACCGGCAAACCGCCTGCCGAGGCCCCGCAGCATCTTTTGGCCTGTCAGACCGTGCCCCAGTTGCAGCAAGCCATTCCGGTGGGTGATGGGGCCAGCCTGCTGGCCCGCCGCCCTGACATTCGCCGCGCCGAACGGCAATTGGCCGCCGCTGCTGCGCGGGTGAATGTGGCGACCGCCGACCTATATCCCAGCATCAGCCTGGGTGGCAGCATTGGCAGCACCGCGCAGAAAATTGGCAATATCGGTTCGTCCGACAGCTTTCGTTTCTCACTCGGCCCGCTGATTAGCTGGAGCTTCCCCAATATTGCGGTGGCAAAGGCGCGGATCGCCCAAGCCGAAGCGGGCGCGGATGCGGCCTTGGCGACATTTGACGGAACATGGCTGTCGGCGTTGCAAGAAACGGAAAGCGCGCTGGCCCGCTATGCGGGGGAATTGGACCGTTTAACGGCCCTGAACGCCGCCGAACGCGAAGCGGGTGAAGCCGCCCGTATCGCCCGTCTGCGCTATGAAGCAGGGCGCGAGAATTTCCAGATTGTGCTGGATGCTGAACGGTCCTTGGCGCAAATTCGCGCCACCGTGGCATCCGCAGAACAGGAACGCGCTACCTATTTGATCAGCCTGTTTCTGGCCCTTGGCGGCGGGTGGCAGGATGACGCGGCCTGAGATGGCGCAGCACGTCTGAAATGAAAAAGGCCCGCTAGACAGCATATCCAGCGGGCCTTTTTACTGTGAAACCAAGGGCTGTGCTTATTGGCCGCCGGCCGCGATAAATTGCGCAATACGGTCTTCGAGGACCGGTAGCGGGACGGAACCCAGACCCAAAATCACATCATGGAAACGGCGCTGGTCGAATTTTTCGCCCAAGGCGGTTTCGGCGTCTTGGCGCAAGCGGCGGATGGTCATTTCGCCCAGCTTATAGGCCAAGGCTTGGCCCGGCCAACTGATGTAACGGTCCACCTCTGTCTCTACCTCATGCTGCGAGAGGGCCGTGTGGTTCGCCAGATAGGCAATGGCTTGATCGCGGGTCCAGCCATGCTGATGGAGACCCGTATCAATCACCAGCCGCGCGGCGCGCCACATTTCATAGCTTTGGCGGCCAAAATGTTCATAGGGCGTGCGGTAAATGCCCATGCCGATGCCCAGCCATTCGGTATAAAGGCCCCATCCTTCGCCAAAGCCGGAGAAATAGGTGCTGCGGCGCAGCATCGGGCCTTGGTCACTTTCCTCTGCCAAGGCCGCTTGCAGGCTGTGGCCGGGCGAACATTCATGCAGGGTCAGCGCGGGGATATTATAGAGCGGGCGACTGGGCAGATTATGGGTGTTCATCCAGCAGGCCTCTAGCCCGCCGCGCCCCGCCGTATAAAAAGGCGCCAGCGCATCGGCGACCGGCAAAATGGTGAAACGGCGGCGCGGCAGCAGGCCGATGGTTTCGCCAAGCTTTCCATCCACCCGCTTGGCGACATAGGCCGATACCATCAACAATTCCTCGCCCGTTTTGGCGTAAAATTGCGGATCGGTGCGTAGGAAGGTTAGAAATTCGTCAAAGCTGCCAGTAAAGCCGCTGTCCTTCATCGTTTGCTGCATGTCGGCGTTGATGCGGGCAACCTCGGCAAGTCCGATCTTGTGGATTTGCTCGGCACTGAGGTCCAGCGTGGTATATTCCTTGATCTGCGCCGCATAATAGGCCGCACCATCGGGCAGGTCTTGCACCGAAATGCTGGTGCGGGTGCGCGGAACATAGGTTTTTTGATAAAAATTCAGCAGCTTGGCATAGGCCGGAACGACGGATTGACGAATGACCTGTTCGGCCTCCGCCCGCAAACTGGCTTGCTGGGCGGCGGGGATGGTGGACGGCATGGTGCGGAAGGCGGCGTAAAAGGCGTTGCTTTGCGCGTCATCGGTCACAAAGGCCGAAATGCTTTTGTCCCGCCCCATCAAGCTGATGCGCGGCACGCTGAACCCACGCGCAAGGCCCGCGCGCATATGGGTGATATGTTGGTCAAAATAGCGCGGCAGGTCGCGCATACGCGCCAAATAGCGGCGATAATCTTCGACGGTTAACAGGCCGCCGCTGCTGTCCAAATAGGTCCAGAAATTGCTGTCGCTGTTCAGCGGCATTTCCCAGCTTTTGAAATGGGCATTGGCAAGGTCGGCGTCAAGCAAGGTGCGGAGAACAGACGCATTGATGCGGTTTTCGGGGCTGAGGGACGCGGCATCAATGGCATTGAGGGCGCTGAGGCTGGCTTTCCAATGGGCGATGCGCTGTTTTTGGGCGGCGATATCCAAATTGGGCAGACGGTCCGCCGCGCCCCATGTGCCGTCGGTATCGCGAACAGCGCCGCCATCTTGCATTTTCCAGTCATATTCTGCCGCCATCAGGGCCAGCAATTGGTCGTCGGCACTGGCGGGCGTAGACAGATTGGCGTTTGGCGCGCCGGTGATTTCGCTGGTGATTTCAGTGGTGACTTGGCTGGATTGGACCGCGCGGCTTGGGGTTTCAAAGGCCGCCGCATCGCTGGCCGAAAGGGCCAGATTGGCCAACGCCGCCACCGCTATCAGGCTTGATCCCAATCGGAAAAAAGTCGGCCGAATTCGGCCAGACGCAAAAATAGTCATATACATCGCCCCATTTTCCCATCATCAATAGTTATGTGTATGAACAACTACCATATCAAATAATTTGATACACTTGAATTGTGGAGCAACGCTTGTCTAGCCGCGGCGGGACAAAAATGAGGGATTAAGGGGTGAAGCCTTGTTGATGCAGCGGGATGGGCGCAAGTCTGGATTACCATTGGGCGAAAGAATCAAGTCACGGCGGAAAGCCTTGGGCCTGACCCTTCAGCAATTGGCCGACCTATCGGGCCTGTCGGCCCCCTTTATTTCACAAGCGGAACGGGATTTGACGACGCCGTCGCTGGTGTCGTTGCTGGCGCTGGCCAAGGCGTTGGAAGTCGAAATGGATCATTTCATGCTGATCCCCGACAATGGCGAAATTGTCCACCGCGCCGATGCGCCGACCTTGATCGAAGTGGATTCGCCCGTTGTTTATCATGACCTGTCGTCACGGATAGAAAACCGCCAACTGGACGTGCTGTTGATGCGGATTCCGCCAGGTCATGCCTTTCCCATCGACCAGCGCAATGGGGAAGATGTGCTCTATTTGATCGAGGGGGAATTATGGGCCAGCGCAGGTCAGACAGAAACGATATTGAAGGCTGGCGATTCCATGCATTTCGATAGCCGCCTGCCCCATAGTGCCCGCAATGACGGCAGCACGGACGCCGTGCTATTATATGTCGGGACGCCCAGCGAATTTAGCCCCAAAGCCTAAACAGAGCGAGCCGCGAACCGCCAATCCCAACCGCATGTCCGCGCATCAGGCCGCCGTGCGGTTGGCGAGAAGCAAGCGCCGCGCCATGAACACGCCGCGCAAATGCAGATAAGATAAATAGAGCCATGATGAAAAGATAATCATGTTTAACAGAAACATGGCCCATATATCGCCGCCCATATAATGGCTGTTGGCGCTGTTGGTCAGCATGAAAGACATGATAACCAAAATGGTGTTCAGGATGCCGGCGGCGATGCCATAGATTTGGCAGGATAAAATACCCGATGCCCGCCGCCCCCGTTCGTCCGCCAAGATTTTTTCGATGATGCGGGTTACAACATAATAATAAGCGACAAATTCAAACACCGTAATGACGATCATATAGCTGATCGCGATATCTGTGCGCTTGCCGTCATAATTTTTGATTTTGATCAGATCAACAATCGGCAAAATGTAAAAAAGAAATTTGCACAGCGTCCACAGGATATAAAAATAGATGACGATATCCTGAAACAAGACGGAATCCTGCAAAGGCCCGATCATCGGCATGGTGGGATTCATATCCGTTAAAACCCTTATTTCGCGGCCAAAATGGGACGGGCGGGTTCGGCATGGACCCAAGAATATTGTGACGTCATGGTCACGACTGGACGAAAGTCGACCAATTGGTGATCCTCGATCAAGGAGGCGGTGGATTCGTCCAAAACATAATGGCGCGACCCCAAGCGCACGACCAACACAGCATGGCCCGTGCGAAAGGCGAGGTCATAGCCGACCGTCAGGAACATCTGGTCGGCTGGGATGCCCAAGCGCAGCAACAGCGCCATTTTCAAAATGGCGACATCTTCGCAGTCGCCCGCCAAATGGCGCAATGTTTCATTGGGCGTCGCCCAATAATCCTCTTGCCCATAAAGATCGCGGTCTTCGCGGTATCGGACCAGTTGAAACACCCCCTGCTGCACCCGTTGCAAACGCTGAACATCGCTGGTGGCTTGTTGGGCCTGCAGCAAAATGGGCAAGGCGGCTTCATGGGTCACGGGCTGAACAGCGCGGGTCCATTTGGCAAGATAGGGCGTATTTTTGATCCGAACGCCGGTGGTTCCGAACAGATCGGGCACATGCTTTGGAAAGCCGGTGGTTAAGGCGACGCAACTGCCAATCGCAACCAACAGCACGGCCAGCAAGGCCGCCATGGGGTTGATGCCATCGATCCAGTCGATGAGCCGGTGCATCTGATACGCCAATATTTCGCGCAGGTGCGGCGGCGTGTCCGATGAGAGGCCCGCATGATTGGGGTAGGACAGGTCAGGGGATGAAGTCATTCTATTCACGCAGCGCATCTACTGTTCAGAGAGACTTTTAGTTATAGGACATAACTATAAGGAAAAGCGGCTGCGTCGAATTGATACAAAAACCACCTTCGCAGTGATTTTTACCCTATATTTATAGGGGTTAACAAATTGATACCCCCTGTCGATGGAACGGGGTCGATGGAACAGGGTCGGTGGAACAGGGTCGATGGAACAGCAAATCCTGCCCCATCGACCGTGGAGCCGGTGTTAAATGCCGTCCAGACCTTTGCTGACCAGCACGTTCACGGATACGCGGCGGTTTTGCGCCTTGCCTTCGTGCGTGTCGTTGCTGGCTTGTGGATCTGCCGATGCCATGCCGGTCGGCGTCAGCATACGATAAGGCTTCCAGCCGCACGCCTGTTGCAAATAGTTGACGACGCGCGACGCGCGCTTTTCGCTGAGCGTTTGGTTGAAATCTGCATCACCCGTGCTGTCGGTATAGCCGACGACCAACAGCAACGCATTGTCGATGCCATCAGCGGTGGTGGCGGTAGCGCACAATTCTTGTTGTGCTTGGCCCGACAGGTTCGACTTGCCCGTGTCGAAATAAACGCTGGTCGTGCTTTTGATATTATATTTGTCGATATCGCCCATGCGGCCACGCAAAGCTTCAGTGGCGGCGGCCTGTTCTTCGAAGCGTTGGTTGGTGCCGCTGCGGATCATCGAGGCGACCTTCAAATCTTTGTTCGCCAAGCGGATTTCATCCGCCACCAGCACACCGCCGCCCTGCAACGTTTCGATGGTCACCGGCAAGCCGTTCAACAAAGAATCGGCGGCCAATTTGTTGGAACCGACGCCCAAAAATCCGCCCTTGCCGCGAATCTTGGTGGTGTCGGTAACAGCCACCAATATATTGCGGCCGTCTTCGCCCGTAATCTGAATCTGATTGCCGCTGCGTGCCGAGATAATCCCCTTTACCTCTGGCCCCTTGGTCATGGATGCGGGGTCAATGGTTTGCGTACCATAGACCGTCGTCATGACGTCACTGTCTTGCGCCTGATCCTGCTGAGCCCACAAAGGCGCGGCGGATGCGCCGAAGGCAGCAAGCGCAAGCGCCGTAGCGGCGCTTTTTGAGGTCAAATTTTTCGAGCGCATAGCGCTTCTCCTTCCAATTCGGCCTATGAAGGCCGCCTGTTCCAAATGTCGGCCTGACAACCATGCGATGAAGACCATCGGATGCCAGTTCCCCCCGCAGTTGGCGCTGCCCAAACAGGCCGCCGAGGCAGCATATTTGGGTCACAAATTCTGCCTGTTCAGCCAAAGCTTTCTGTAAGATGAACAAGGGGGATGAACCCCACCAACCAACCGCTGGACAGAGCGGCTCATGCGATGAACGGATGGAACGTCAATTTTTCGAACGGCTTTTCTTCTGTCATATTATTTCCCAGCGCATCATCGCCAACATTATGGGATTATATAATTTTCATCCTTACCGCTTTGTTAGCATATCGATACACATGACATATTCAGCCGATATTGAACGCGCTATTTTGGCCGAATGTCGTCCCGCATATTGGCTCGCGTGTTCCGCCTAGTCACAACATCGGTCCAGTGCCGGATAGACCAATATTCTATTGGACTGGCCGGATAGCATCCAGCGCAGCAGAGGCTTGCTAGGGCCTATATTTCCCGACAATATTGGGAAATAATGCCATCCTGGCTGTGTCTGTGCAGCTTATGCTGCCCATGGTGACGCATGCCGCGTATGAAAGGACAAGCCATGTCACGCCTGCATGCCCATTCCGAAGGCCACACCGTCGAACGCATAGGCTGGTTGCGTGCAGCGGTGCTGGGGGCCAATGATGGGATTGTGTCCACCGCCAGTTTGATCGTCGGCGTGGCGGCAGCCGCCACAACACAGGCCGATATATTGATCGCCGGTGGCGCGGGGTTGGTGGCGGGTGCGATGTCGATGGCCGCTGGGGAATATGTCTCGGTCAGTTCGCAAGCGGATTCGGAACAGGCGGATCTGGAGCGTGAACGCGCCGAACTGGCGGCGCAGCCGGAATTTGAGTTGGCGGAATTGGCCCATATTTATACCGCACGGGGGGTGAAGCCGGATTTGGCCCGCGAAGTCGCCGCGCAATTAATGGCACATGATGCGTTGGGGGCCCATGCCCGTGATGAGCTAGGCATATCAGAAGCCATGTCGGCGCGCCCGATTCAGGCGGCCATCACCTCTGCCGCGACATTTTCCATCGGTGCGGCCGTGCCGTTGTTGACGGCGCTCGTCCTGCCTCAGCCCCAAATTCTGAGCGGGGTGGCGGCGGCGGCGCTGCTGTCCCTCGCCTTATTGGGCGGCGTTGCGGCCAAAGCTGGCGGCGCACAAATTGGGCGCGCAGTGCTGCGGGTGACCTTTTGGGGCGCCTTTGCGATGGGCGTGACCGCATTGATTGGCGCATTGTTCGGCACTATCGTCTGACCATTCCAGCACGGCGCTAGGATCAGCGTCTGCAGACTGGGGTGGCCCTATAAAAAAGGCGAGACTTACGCCTCGCCCTTTCAAACTGATCTTAGGGATCAAGAAATTAGAAGCGCAGACCAGCCGCAACAACCACTTGGTGACGGGCAACGTCCAGACCACCATTGTCGAGGATACCGCGATAAGCGCCAAAGTCGGTGTAACGATATTCCAAGCGACCGAAGGTGTTGCCGCGCTGATATTCTGCGCCAGCGCCCAAGCGATAACCTTCCATCTTATCCGAATAACCATATTCCGCATCGCCCGGCAAATCAGCACCGATGAAGAATTTCGAATTTACATAGCCGCCCTTGCCGTACAGCAACAGCGACGGCAGAATTTGACCACCAATACGCAGGCCTGCGTACAACTGACGGTCCGCACGGATACGAACGTCCGTGTCGTCATCACCCAAGGAGATTTTGGTTTCGGGATCCGAGAATTCGACTTCGGCGCCAACAATCGCATTGCCGAATTGTTTGTCATAACCTGCGGTCACGCCATAAACAAAACCGTCGCCGCTTTCTTTGAAGTCCGCGCCCTTGAGTTCAACGCGGTCATAGCCACCAACTACAGCAATCTTCAGGCCACCAATCGACGACTCTTCTTGTGCGAAGGCGGGCGTGCTGAGCGTTGCGAGTGCGGCGATTGCAATAACTGTCTTTTTCATACTTACTCTCAATATTTTCATTGTGCACCGGCGCTATGGTGGGTTGCACCCAGATAAAGCAAAAGAATTCACAACCGCGCCCATGCCAACATTGTAAATAGTGATATTTTTGCATCACTCCATTTCACATAAAATTTATATTATAATATATTTAAAGATTTAAACCGTTAATCTATAATCATTATTTTTATAGATCACTATTAATAATAGTGTGACTTTCTTATCGAAAATTATATATTTTTAGGACACAGCATTCAGCGACTGTCGCCTTCCCAATCCAATCTCGGACGGAATCATAAGACCTAGCCACCCCAGCGCGCCGCACTTCTACAGGCAATATGTCCCCATAGAAGTGCCGCAAAAAGGCCGCATAGAGCACAGAACAGCCGCGACGCGCGGGGATACACCCAAGGATATAAACGACCAAAAATCGGAACAATGGCGACCCCGGCAGGATTCTGATAACATATATAACCACCTAATTTTAATCAATTATTTTTATTCTTGGGGTAGGATTACCCCTAATCTTACCCCCACATCGTCAAAATGACGATGCGGCCCGTTCTTGCTTCCATTGCTCGATCTGTGCAGCGGACCACGCGACCCTCTTCCCGCCGAGCCGGATTGATTTGGGGAATTGCCCATCACGCACGCGCCGAAAAATGGTAGTGCGTGAAAGACTGGTCTCGTTCATCACGTCCTTCACGCTCAACAATCGACCTAGGGGTCTAACCATGGTGATGTCGTTGCTGGCGGGGCTCTCGTTCAGATCAGCCATGTTCAATCCTCAATCCTAAAATGTGTAATGTCGAACGGACAGTTTTTGAAATTCCAACGCTGCCACTGTTCCGCCGTGAAGGTGTCTTTGCTCGGTCGACCAACACGAAACCGCACGCGAAGTTTGGCGCTACCGGTGTCAGGACGCCTCCCAGCGCTCTCAATCCAACTCATCGTGCTAGGGACGTTATAAGAATGCCTTTCCCGCGCCGTAGATCAGGCTGGCCACGATAACGGCGCCCAGCGATGCGGCGGTGGAGATACAAGCCGCCTGCACATATTCGCTGCGGCGGGCGGCGGTGCAGCAATCGCAGCTGCACCGGTTGCGCTGGACAGCCGATCCACGGCGCGGCGCACCCGCAAAGCCCCCGCTCATGCGCTCTTGTCCGACGCGGAAAACATCAGCAGCAGCACAGGGGTCAAGGTCAAACAGGTGGCAGTGATCGTCATCGCCTTCAGCGTTTCCAGCACTGTCATGGTGGCAAACACTTCCTCGACGCGGTCAGCGGCATGGTTCGCCGCCCGTTCATTGGTGGCAAAGAAAGTCAAAAGTCGGCGCATGATAT
>CAZIVW010000021.1:0-45440 GCA_964542975.1 uncultured Sphingopyxis sp. | reverse complement strand
CATGCAAAAGGCAAGCTGACCGCGCGTGAGCGTCTGGACGTGCTGCTGGACGAAGGTTCGTTCGAAGAACTGGACACTTATGTCGAGCATGACTGTGTCGATTTTGGCATGGAAAGCCAAAAGATCCCCGGCGACGGTGTGGTCACGGGTTCCGGCACGATCAATGGCCGTTTGGTCTATGTCTTCAGCCAAGATTTCACCGTATTTGGTGGCTCGCTGTCCAAGCGTCATGCAGAGAAAATCTGCAAGGTCATGGAAAAGGCGATGCTGGTCGGTGCGCCGGTTATCGGCCTGAACGACAGCGGCGGCGCGCGTATTCAAGAAGGCGTGGCTTCGCTGGGCGGCTATGCGGATGTGTTCCAGAAGAATGTGCTGGCGTCGGGCGTTGTTCCGCAAATCAGCTTGATCATGGGCCCCTGCGCTGGCGGCGCGGTTTACAGCCCCGCCATGACCGACTTCATCTTCATGGTGAAAGACAGCAGCTATATGTTCGTAACCGGCCCCGATGTGGTCAAGACGGTGACGAACGAAGTGGTGACGCAAGAGGAATTGGGCGGCGCTATTACGCACACGACCAAAAGCTCGGTTGCCGACTTGGCCTTTGAAAATGATATCGAAGCCTTGCTCGCGGTTCGCGACTTCTTTGACTATCTGCCCGAAAATAACCGCGTTGGCGTACCTGTTCGCCCAACCAGCGACCCCTATGACCGTATCGAAAATAGCCTTGATACATTGATCCCGCCAAATGCGAACCAGCCTTATGATATGAATGAGCTGATCCGCAAAACGGTGGACGAGGGTGAATTTTTCGAAGTTCAACAAGCCCATGCGGGCAATATCATCATCGGTTTTGGCCGTATCGAAGGCCGCACCGTGGGCATCGTCGCGAACCAGCCGATGGTATTGGCGGGCGTATTGGACATTAACTCGTCCAAAAAGGCGGCGCGTTTTGTGCGCTTCTGCGATGCGTTTGAAATTCCCATTGTGACCTTTGTGGACGTTCCCGGCTTCTTGCCCGGCACCAGCCAAGAATATAATGGCATCATCAAACATGGCGCAAAGCTGCTCTTTGCTTATGCCGAAGCCACGGTTCCTAAGATCACGGTGATTACGCGCAAAGCCTATGGCGGTGCTTATGACGTGATGTCGTCCAAGCATTTGCGCGGCGATTTAAACTATGCGTGGCCGACAGCAGAAATCGCCGTGATGGGCGCGAAGGGCGCCGTGGAAATCATTTTCCGTGCGGATATGAACGACCCTGCCAAGATCGCGGAACGCACCAAGGAATATGAAGACCGCTTTGCCAATCCCTTTGTGGCGGCGCAGCGCGGCTATATTGACGAAGTGATTTATCCGCACAGCACCCGCAAGCGCATTGCCCTTGGCCTTCGCAAGCTGAAGAATAAAGCGCTCGAAAACCCATGGAAAAAGCACGATAATATTCCTTTGTAAGGATCATCCATCATGCGTCGTTCCTCTGTATCCCTGTTGGCCATGGCAGCTTTGCTGCCATTGGCCAGCGCCGCAGCCGCCTTTGATCCGGACACGCCCTTGGACGGTCCGGCACAGGACAAATTCCCCATCCATTTGGTGGATGAGCCGGATTTAACCTTGGCGCGCGCCTTTTTCACCGGATTTGGCGTGACGCCGCGTTCGGGCGACAAAGAGGTGGTGGTGCGCGATGTGGGCGGCACGGCCTATGAATTTACGCCAGCCGCCATCCATTTGCTGGACGATGGCCGTGCTATCTTGCTGAGCATTGGGGGCAACCCCGATGCCAGCAGTGCATCGAGCGGCATCAACGCCATTCATTATCTGCGATCCAGCCCCAATGGCTGGGTGCGGACAGAGGAATGGTTCGATGTTGGCGCAACCGCCACCATGGGAAATGCCGCGACGTCATGGGCCTTTACAGCGCGCCTTGGCAAAAACCCTTATCTGGTCTCCGCTGGTGGCGGGGTGTGGCAGGGCTGCTTGCTGAATATCGCGGTGGTGACGGAAATGACGCCAGACGGCCCTGTGGATCGTGGCAGCTTTACCGCGGCGATGAGTAGCGGGGCGGGCATTGGCCAAGATGACGCCGAATATGACGGTCAGATCATATCCGCCAAGCCGGATCAGAGCTTTGTGGTCGGCTATACGGGCACAAAGGCGCAGCGCCAAAATTATGTGCTGCGCGATGGGAAGTATCAGCTTGTCGGTCGGGACCATATCCCCGGTTGCTGAGCAGGTGAAACATGATTTGCGCACCATGCTAGCGTGGGTGGTGCAGGGAAATAGGGACGGGTTGTCATGAAATTGGGTCGGCTAAATCACATCGGCGTTGCCACGCCATCGATTGCAGACAGCATCATTTTTTACCGCGACATCATGGGTGCAACCCAGATCAGCGAGCCTTTTGACCTGCCCGAACAAGGCGTCAAAGTCTGCTTCGTTGACACGCCCGCCGCCGATGGTGCGTTGACTGGCACGCAGATTGAACTGATTGAGCCGTTGCCCGGCAATGCTGGTATCACGTCCTTCTTGGAGCGTAATCCGGCGGGTGGTCAGCACCATGTCTGCTATGAAGTGCCGGACATCCACGTTGCCAAGGCCGAATTTGAAGCCATGGGCAAGCGCGTGCTGGGCGAACCCCGCATTGGCGCGCATGGCACGATGATTTTCTTCGTCCATCCCAAGGATATGGGCGGTATTTTGACCGAAATTATGGAAACGCCAAAGGGTGACCATTGATATGACCGACAAGCCAACATTGGACCAATGGGCCGCCGCCGCTGACAAAGAAGTCAAGGGCAAGGACCTAAATTGGCAAACGCCCGAAGGCATCACCGTCAAGCCGCTTTATACGGCGGAAGATGTGACGGTTGAACCCGGTCTGCCCGGTTTCGCGCCCTTCACGCGCGGCGTTCGCGCCAGCATGTATGCGGGCCGCCCTTGGACCATCCGCCAATATGCTGGTTTTTCGACTGCCGAAGAATCCAACGCTTTTTATCGCCGTAACTTGGCGGCCGGCCAAAAGGGTCTGTCGGTGGCGTTCGATTTGGCGACGCACCGTGGTTATGACAGCGACCATCCCCGCGTGGTGGGCGATGTTGGCAAGGCCGGTGTGGCGATTGACAGCGTCGAAGATATGAAGATTTTGTTCGACGGTATCCCGCTCGACAAAATGTCGGTTTCCATGACCATGAACGGCGCGGTTATTCCGATTTTGGCCTTCTTCATCGTTGCGGGTGAAGAACAGGGCGTGGACCGCAAATTGCTGGACGGCACCATTCAGAATGACATTCTGAAGGAATTCATGGTCCGCAACACCTATATCTATCCGCCCGAACCATCGATGCGGATTATCTCGGACATTTTCGGCTATACCAGCCGCGAAATGCCCAAGTTCAACAGCATTTCTATTTCCGGCTATCATATGCAGGAAGCGGGCGCGACGCAGGTTCAGGAACTGGCCTTCACCATCGCGGACGGCATGGAATATGTAAAATATGGCGTGGCATCGGGCCTCGACATTGACAAATTCGCGGGCCGCCTCAGCTTCTTCTTTGCCATTGGCATGAATTTCTTCATGGAAATCGCCAAGCTGCGCGCCGCGCGCGTGCTGTGGCACCGCGCGATGACAACGCTGGGCGCCAAGGATGAACGCAGCAAGATGCTGCGCACCCACTGCCAGACCAGCGGCGTGTCGCTGACCGAGCAAGACCCTTATAACAACGTCATGCGCACCACCATCGAAGCGATGGCGGCGATGCTGGGCGGAACACAGTCGCTGCACACCAATGCGCTGGACGAAGCCATTGCTTTGCCAACCGATTTCTCGGCCCGCATTGCGCGTAACACGCAAATTGTGATCCAAGAAGAAACCGGCATGTGCAATGTCGTCGATCCTTTGGGTGGCAGCTATTATATCGAAAGCCTGACCCAGCAATTGGTGGATCAAGCGCAAGAGATTATCGACCGTGTGCAAAGCGAAGGCGGCATGGCCAAGGCTGTAGCGGCTGGCTGGCCGAAAGCGATGATCGAAGAAGCGGCAGCGGCCCGTCAGGCCCGCGTTGATCGCGGCGATGATGTGATCGTTGGCGTGAACAAATATCGCCTTGCCAATGAAGATTTGCTGGAAACACTGGAAGTCGACAATAGCAAGGTGCGCGAAGCACAGGTTGCCCGCATCAACAAGGTGAAGGCGGCGCGCGACGAGGCAGCTTGCCAAGCCGCCTTGAAGGCCTTGGCCGATGGCGCCGCCGCCCCGCAATCGTTGGAAAATAACCTGCTGGCCTTGGCCGTAGAGGCGGCCCGTGCGCGCGCCACCTTGGGTGAAATTTCCAGCGCGATGGAAAGCAGCTTTGACCGTTATGGCACTGTGCCAACGCCGGTGAAGGGCGTTTATGCCGCGCCTTACGCCGATGATGCGCGCTGGGCGCAGGTGGTCGACGGCGTCAAGGCCGTGGAACGCCGCTTGGGCCGTGCGCCCAAGCTGTTGGTCGCGAAAATGGGCCAAGACGGCCATGATCGCGGCGCTAACGTCATTGCCTCCGCCTTTGGCGACATGGGCTTTGATGTGGTGTCCGGTCCATTGTTCCAAACCCCCGATGAAACGGTGGTGTTGGCGCTGGAAAGCAATGTCGACGCGGTTGGCGCATCCAGCTTGGCCGCAGGTCACAAGACGCTGATCCCTGAATTGATCAATGGTCTGAAGGCAGCGGGCCGCGGCGATATCAAGGTGATTGCGGGCGGTGTTATCCCGCCGCAAGATTATGATTTCCTGCGCGACGCGGGCGTTCAGGGCATCTATGGTCCTGGCACCAATGTGGTCGAGTGCGCCGCCGATGTGCTGCGTCTGCTGGGCCATAATATGCCGCCGCTCAACGAAAATTGATGCGGTTTAACGGAGGGAATTTTTGCGATGACTGGTCCAAAAGCTGAAACACTTGCCATCCATGCCGGAACCGAAGTGGATCCGACAACCAAGGCACGTATTACGCCCATTTATCAAACGGCATCCTATGTCTTTGATGATGTGGACCATGCATCGCGTCTGTTTAACCTTCAGGAATTTGGGAATATTTATTCCCGCATCATGAACCCGACCAACGGCGCGCTGGAAGGCAAGATTGCGGCGTTGGAAGGCGGGCAGGCGGCATTGGCCGTGGCATCTGGCCATGCGGCGCAATTCCTTGCTTTCCATACCATCATGGAAGCGGGCTGCGAAATTGTGGCGGCGAAAAAGCTATATGGCGGATCGCTGAACCAATTGGGTCAAAGCTTCAAGAAAATGGGTTGGACGACCCATTTTGTGGATGCCGATGATCCGGCGAATATCGCCGCCGCCATCAACGACAAAACCCGCGCGGTGTTTATCGAAAGCCTCGCCAATCCCGGCGGTGTGGTTCAGGATATCGAAGCCATTGCAAAGGTTGCCCATGATGCGGGCATCCCCTTGATCGTGGACAATACGCTGGCCACGCCATTGCTGTGCCGTCCTATTGAACATGGCGCGGATATTGTGGTCCATTCGACCACCAAATTCCTGAACGGTCATGGCAATGCCATTGGCGGCGTGATCATTGACGCTGGTAATTTCGATTGGGCGAAAAGTGGGAAATTCCCCACGCTCAGCGAACCCAATGCCAGCTATCATGGCATGAAATTCACCGAAAGCTTTGGCAATCTGGCCTTCATCCTCGCCACCCGCACCTTGGGCCTGCGCGACTTGGGGCCTGCTATGGCCCCGATGAATGCTTTCTTGGCGCTGACCGGCATGGAAACGCTGGCTTTGCGGATGGAACGCCATTGCAGCAACGCCCAAAAATTGGCGGAATGGCTGCAAAACCACCCCCAAATTAGCTGGGTCAACTATGCGGGCTTGCCGGACAATGCCTATCATGGGCTGGCCCAAAAATATCTGGGCGGCAAAGGCGGCGCAGTCTTCACCTTTGGCCTGACGGGCGGATATGAGGCGGGTGTCAAGCTGGTGTCCAACGTCAAGCTGTTCAGCCATTTGGCCAATATTGGCGACACACGCTCGCTGATCATCCACCCCGCATCGACCACGCACAGCCAATTGAGCGCGGAACAATTGCTGCAGGCCGGCGCTGGTCCCGATGTGGTCCGCGTATCGGTGGGTATCGAACATATTGACGATATCATCGCGGATCTGGAACAGGCTTTGGGAGCATTGTGATGGCGACGGGTGACATGCAGGTTCGTAATGATTGGACCCGCGAAGAAATTGCGGAATTGTTCGACCTGCCATTTGATGAACTGATGTGGCGCGCCCAAAGCACGCACCGCCAATATCACGCGCAGGGCGAGGTTCAGCTTTGCACGCTCTTGTCCATTAAAACCGGCGGCTGCGTGGAAGATTGCGGCTATTGCTCGCAAAGCGCATCGGCGGAAACGGGCCTGAAGGCCACCAAGCTGATGGAAGTGCAAGCGGTTCTTCAATCGGCGGCAGAGGCCAAGGATAATGGCAGCAAGCGTTTCTGCATGGGGGCCGCATGGCGCAACCCCAAGGACCGCGACATGCCCGCGATCATCGAAATGATCAAAGGCGTGCGTCAAATGGGCATGGAAACCTGTATGACGCTGGGCATGCTGACCAAAAACCAAGCGCAGCAATTGGCCGAGGCTGGCCTTGATTATTATAATCATAATATCGACACCAGCCCAGAAAATTACGGCAATATCACCAGCACGCGCACCTTCGAAGATCGCATCAACACGCTGGACGAAGTGCGCAGCGCGGGCATTAATGTCTGTTCCGGCGGCATTGTCGGCATGGGCGAGGCGCGCAGCGACCGTGTGGGCTTTGTCCACGCGCTGGCGACGCTGGAACGCCACCCCGAAAGCGTGCCCGTTAATGCCTTGGTTCCGGTCAAGGGCACGGTGCTGGGTGATATGCTGGCCGATACGCCGCTGGCGAAAATCGACGAGATTGAATTTGTTCGCACGGTTGCGGTGGCGCGCATCACCATGCCGTTCAGCATGGTGCGCCTGTCCGCTGGCCGCGAAAGCATGAATGACGCCACACAGGCCCTATGCTTCATGGCGGGCGCGAACAGCATCTTTACGGGCGACAAGTTGCTGACCACCGGCAATGCGGGTGAGAATGCGGACGCGGCCTTATTTGCGAAACTCGGCCTCAAGCCGATGGAAAGCGAAGAGCCGATGCGCCAAAAATCCGGCTGCGGCGGCGGCTGTGCGACCACCCCAGCTATGGAGGATGCGATATGATCGGTGCGGCGCTCTTTTTACTGGCATCCACGGCGGTGGCGGACGAACCCGTCGTGAACTGCGACGACGCGATGGGCCAGTTGGAAATGAACATCTGCAGCTACCGCGACTATGAACAAGCGGACCGGGAATTAAACGCCCAATGGGCGATCACCGCTGCGGTTCAAAAGAAATTCGATAGCGACCCTGATGTCGTGAAAGATGGCCGACCGGGTTATTTCGATACGTTGCTTTCCGCGCAGCGCGCGTGGATCAGCTATCGCGATAATCATTGCCGCAGCGAAGGATATTCGATGCGCGGTGGGTCGGGCGAAGCGCTTGTGACCAACGGATGCCGTGCAACGCTGACCCGCGCACGCACAGCCCAATTAAAAGATCTTGCTGAGGAAAAGTGATAAGATGTTCAAAAAGATCCTGATTGCCAATCGCGGCGAAATCGCCTGCCGAGTGATTAAGACGGCGCGCCGGATGGGTATCCAGACGGTTGCCGTTTATTCCGACGCAGACGCCCGCGCGCCTTTCGTGCAAATGGCCGATGAAGCGGTGCATATTGGTGCGTCGCCCGCGTCGGAATCCTATCTGATCGCAGACAAGATTATTGCCGCTTGCAAGCAAACTGGCGCAGAAGCCGTGCATCCGGGCTATGGTTTCTTGTCAGAACGCACCAGCTTTGCCGAAGCTTTAGCAGCCGAAGGCATCGCTTTCGTCGGCCCACCCGTCAACGCCATTGCCGCCATGGGCGACAAGATTGAATCCAAGAAATTGGCCAAAGAAGCGGGCGTCAACGTGGTCCCCGGCTTTGTTGGCGAAATTCGCGACACCGAACATGCCGTCGAAATTTCGAACGAAATCGGCTATCCGGTGATGATGAAAGCCTCGGCTGGCGGCGGCGGCAAGGGTATGCGCCTTGCCTATAATGAAAAGGACGTGCGCGAAGGCTTTGAAAGCGTGAAGCGCGAAGGTCTGAACAGCTTTGGCGACGACCGTGTGTTCATCGAAAAATTCATTTTGAACCCACGCCACATCGAAATCCAAATCTTGGGCGACCAACATGGAAATGTGGTCTATCTCAATGAACGTGAATGTTCGATCCAGCGCCGCCACCAAAAAGTTGTCGAAGAAGCGCCTTCGCCGTTCGTGACCCCTGCGATGCGTAAAGCCATGGGCGAACAGTGCGTCGCGTTGTCCAAGGCTGTGGGCTATTATAGCGCCGGCACGGTCGAACTGATCGTATCGGGTGCGGACCCGTCGGGCGAAAGCTTTTACTTCTTGGAAATGAACACCCGTTTGCAGGTGGAACATCCGGTCACGGAAGCCATCACGGGCATCGACTTGGTCGAACAAATGCTGCGCGTGGCAGCGGGCGAAAAGCTGTCGATCACCCAAGATGACGTCAAGATCAACGGCTGGGCGATTGAAAACCGCGTTTATGCCGAAGACCCTTATCGTGGTTTCTTGCCATCGACGGGCCGTATCGTTCGTTTCCAACCGCCGGTTGAGCCATGGGCAGGCGGTCTGCGCGGCGAAGACGGCATCCGCGTTGATGCGGGCGTGCAAGACGGCGGCGAAGTGTCGATTTTCTATGATCCGATGATCGCCAAGCTGATCACATGGGGCGAAACCCGCGACGAAGCGGCGGACCTGCAAGTGGCGGCGCTGGACCGTTTCGAATTGGAAGGTCTGGGCCACAACATCGACTTCCTGTCGGCGATCATGCAGCACCCCCGTTTCCGTTCGGGCGAATTGACCACGGGCTTTATTGCCGAAGAATATCCCGAAGGCTTTACCGGCGCTGCGGTGAATGATGATGTAAAGCAAGCCTTGGCGGCCATCGCAGGATTTATGGCCAGCGCCGATGCCGACCGTGCGCGCCGTATCGACGGCCAATTGGGTGATCGTTTGGAAGCGCCTGCCAAATGGCAAGTGGCACTGGGCGACGAACAATTTGACGTTAAAATTGGCCGTAAGCACATCAAGGTCAATGGCGAAAAGCTGGATATCGCGCTGGAATATACCCCCGGCGACAAGCTGGTCGTGGCCGATATTGATGGCGAAGAATTGGCCGTCAAATTGGCACGCACCCGCACTGGTTGGCGCATGACCACGCGCGGCCACATCCACACGGTCCGCGTCTTGCCGCACAGCATCGCCCCGCTGGCATCACATATGATCGAAAAGATTCCGCCAGATCTGTCGAAATTCCTCATCTGCCCCATGCCCGGCCTGTTGGTCGCCCTGCATGTCAAGGCTGGTGACGCTGTGGAGGCTGGCCAACCGCTGGCCACCGTCGAAGCGATGAAGATGGAAAATATCTTGCGCGCGGAAAAAACCGGCATCGTCAAAAGCGTGAATGCCGAACAGGGTGATAGCTTGGCCGTGGATGCGGTCATTCTTGAACTGGAATAAAATTTCCGCCTAAAATGCCGCAGCGCCCCGTCCCGCCTTGGTCATCATAGGATGATGGGGCAGGGCGGGGCGTTGTTGTTGGAGCCGATTGATTATGCACCTATCCCATGATGCGGACAGCCCAGCGGGGCCGGAAATTGCGTTCGACGATTTTCTAAAGGTCGACATACGTATCGGCACGATCACCAAAGTCGCGCCATTTCCCCAAGCCCGCAAGCCCGCCTATCAGCTTGAAATTGATTTTGGTGCCAGCATCGGCGTGCGGAAAAGCAGTACCCAGATCACCGAACATTATACGGCCGAGGAATTGCTGGGCCGCCAAATCGCCGCCGTGGTCAATTTCCCACCGCGTCAAATCGGCAAATTTATGTCGCAAGTGTTGACCTTGGGCTTTGCGGACAGCAACGGTGCCGTCATCCTCTTTTCGCCGGATCAAGCAGTGCCCAACGGGTCGCGTCTCTTTTAATTCAAACGTAATCCCCATTGGCAAAAGGAGCCGTTCTGCTTGGGGGGGGGGGCCGTGGCGTCATGGGGGTCAACCGATCGATCAATTCAAAAAAAACACCGCAGGCGATCAACCGCCTACGGTGTTTTTGTTCTGATCGGGCCTTGTCGTTTAACCGGCTAGCGTGCCTCAGTTGCGCAAACGATCAATCGCCTGCGCCAAGGCAACATAAATCTTCCCAATGTCAGACGACAGCAAGGTCACGCTGATCGCGGACCCATCACGCGCATTCATCAACAAGCGCAGCATCGCTTCAAAGTCATGGATGAATTGGTTCACCGCCGCGTGAAATGCGCCATCATTTTGGTATAAGCGCAACACTTCGCGGGTCTCGCCATGGTCCAGCAACTTCACCGCGCGGCGGGCAAAGACACTGCGGTCGCCGCGCAAATAGCTTTCCCATGCTTGATCGCTAACCTCTGCCGACAAGATTTTGGTCATGTCGATGGCGGTCGATTTCAAGGCTTCGGTTAACAGGCTGACCTGTTTCGCCAATGTGTCGCGGTCCGATGCGGCAATGGCTTGTTCGGCTTCGGCGGTGCGTTGCTCGACCTTTTCGCTGGCCTCGATAATCTCTGCCAAGCGGTGGCTCAGCCGTTCCGATGCGCTGTTCGCGGCTGCGACGGTGCGGTGCGATGCCAGTTCGATGGATTCCAACTGCGCGAGCATTTCGCTGCGAAACGCTTCATCCACTGCTGATTGCCCATGGGCCTGCAAGCTCTCGCGGCTTTCGTCGGACAAGGTGGCAAAGCGGTGCCGCGCATCCTGTGCCACCTGATCCGCGCTGTCGCGAACTTGCTGCAACGCCGCCAGCATTTGGGAACCACTGTCGCTGGCAAAATCATCGGCTTGCTGCTTCAACGTCGCCAACGCTTGCTCCGTGGCGGCAATCGTAACTTGCCATTGCTCGGCCATGGTTGATTGCTGGCTGGCCTGACGGGTCAATTGGGCCTCGTTGGTCTGTAACGTCTTTTCGGCAGATTGCACGTGCGACAGGGTCGACTGGGCCACCAATTCCGACGATTCCAGCAAGGGCTTCAAGCGCGCAAGGGCCGTTTCGGCGGATTTTTCATGCTCATCCAAACGTTGGAATGCCAGCGGCAGCGTCTCCTCCAACTCGCGCGTCACGCTGTCCAGCGCCAACAGCAAAGCATCCGAATGTTGGATCAATTGCTGGGTCGACCGGTTGCTGCCGCCGACATCGGCGGTAAAGGCGTCAAGCTTGCTTTGAACCGTGTCGATGGCGCGCTCAATCCCCGTCGCGCTGCGGCTGACGAGGCCGTCCATTTCTGTCAGCCGTTCGGTGACATCCTCCACCAATTGTTGCATTTGGGCCGCCAGCGCCCTGCTTTGATCGGCATGGGACGCAAATTGGCTGGTCAATTCCCGCCCGCCGCTTTGGGCCTGCGAAATTTGGCGGTCCAAATGGGCCGAGGCATCGTCGACGCCGTGGCGGAAACTTTGCCAAATTGCTTCCATATGGGCGGACAAGCCCTGTGTGCTTTGTTCCAATTCTTTGTGGATGGCGGCGGTACCGCGGCTCATTGCGGACAGGGCATTGCTCTGCACCTCTGCCACCTTTTCCGAAGCCGAAACCAGCCCGCTTTCCGTATCTTGCGACAAGGATTGCAGGCTGTCGATGGCATCACGCAAAGTGGCAACCGCCACGTCGCTTTGGCGTGCCGCCTTGTCGGCACTGTCGCCCAAGCTGGCGATTTGCGCTTCTAGCTGCGCGCCATGTTGGTGGGCGGCAAGGCCTGCTTCGCGGAAATTCTGGGTCAAACGCTGGGCGACATCATCAACGCGGGGCAGGCCGCTTAACAGGCCATCCATGCGTTGAAACGCCCCATCTGCCGAGCCAGAGAGCGTCTGACTGGCGCTGGCAATTTGCGTGGCATGATCGGCCAATTTGCTGCTGCTGTCATTCAAGCGCATCACGGCATCTAAGCCCAATTGCTGCACCAAATTGGCTTGCTCGCTCAATTGTTGGCGGGCATCGGCCAAATGGCGGCTCAGGCTGGACATCGATTGGTTCAACGCGTCATTTTCAGCGCGCAAATCCGCCGCAACGCGCAAAAATTTTGTCTGGGCAGCAGGGCTAGACTGCGCACCAATCAGCCAGATGATAAGCCCCAGCGCCATCGGCGCGGTCATCGCTGCGATCAGTGCGGGCCAATCCGCCAAGGCTGGCGTGGTCGAAAAAGCGTCGCTGGCGGCATAATAGGTAAAGCCGCACCATAAAAGCGCTGCACCAGCGGCCAATGCGGGCGCAAAGCGCGCGATGCCCTGCGTTCTTCCGCCGGTGGCCGTTTCGCTATCCCAATCCCCTTCGGGCACGTCATAAATATGCTTTGGGTTGACCGGCGTATCGGACAACAGAGCCGCGTCGGCGTCGCTATCGCTGCCGTTCAACAATTGGTTGTGGCCGGATGGGTGGTTCGCATGGCGCATCGCATGTCCTGATGGCTGATCGTGCAAATCGCTCGCACTGTGACTGTCATTGGGGCGACGGTCATTAGGGCGGCGGTCGTTGGGGTGGCGTCCGGCGCTGGATGGCGGCGTCACAGACGCCGGGGATGCGGGGGGCGGAGATGCGGGGGCGGGGCTTGTCAAATCCGACGCGCCATCGCTTGGTGCAGGTTCCGCAGGCAAGGATGCGTCAGTCACGCTGCGCCACAGTCCCACGATTTTCTTTTCCCCCGACATAGCATGTCACCTAAATATATGAACCGGAACCGATATTTTCGCGGCACAAATCACGCCACTGCTGCCTATCATGCCATAAATGCCGTAAAAATACAGACTTTGACCAGCAATTTAGCGCAGCAGCATCAAATTAATTTCATGGCCCCAATATCACCGAAATTTACGTCAGAAATTTATGGGGCAGGAAAGCAAGCCAAAGCCATGAAAAGCATCCCCAGCGTGGCCCACAAGCTGGTGCAACAGTTTTGCGGCAGGGTGGACGAAGTTCAAGCCATGACTGGGCTTCATCGACGAAACGAGTTCAATTTACGTTCAGACACGGCGGCGCAGTGTAAAAGTCCGTTGGCTATATTGCTTTGGCCGCAATCGGACGTTAGCCGCATATAGTGAAGCGCGGCACGTCCGGTTGAACGACTGGGCATGGCGGCTGTATGATGAGGAGAGTTTTGAATGTTGAACCGCTTCCGCACCTTGCCTGCTACCGCAATGGCCGCCGTATTGGGCCTTGCCTTGGTTGCAGTCCCCGGTGCCGCCGACGCACGGGAAAAGCCCAAGAAGGAGCAAGCTGCTAAGGGCAAGCAATTGAGCCCAAGCCGTGGTTTCCAACCCATGCTGAAAAAGCTGGGCGATGCCCAAAATGCCAAGGATGCTGCGGCACTGCAAGCCGCTCTGGCCGAAGCTGCGGGCGCTGCAACCACGCCGGACGACAAATATTTGCTGGGCTTCTATCGCCTGCAACAAGGCATCCTCGGTTCCGATCAGGCTGTTCAAGGCCAAGGTCTGGACGAAATGCTGGCAACCGACCTGACGCCGCCCGAAAGTGTTGCGGCCTATAATTTCTTCTCGGGCCAATTCGCTTATCAGGCCAAGGATTTCGCCAAGGCTGTGACGCGCTTTGAAGCCGCCCAAGCTGCCGGTTCGACCGAAGCTGTTTTGCCCGCTTTGTTGATGGACAGCTATTTGAACAGCGGCAATCTCGACAAGGGATGGGAAATCGCGAAATCGTCGATCGCGGCGCAGCGCGCTGCTGGTCAGCAACCGTCTGACGAACTTTATGTCCGTCCGGCGCAGGCTTTCCAAAAGGCAAACCGCACCCCAGAATTGCTGGACGTGCTCAGCATGCGCGTCGAAGATTATAATCAACCGACCGCATGGCGTAACCTGCTGTTCATCATGCTGCGCGATGCCGGCGGTGACAAGACGCTCAACCTCGACATCCTGCGCCTGATGCGTCAGGCCAAGGCGATGACCGAACGCGCTGAATATAGCGAATATGCGGCGCTGGGCGTCGAAGCCGCTATGCCGGGCGAAGTCGTCGCGGTGATCCAACAGGGTAAGGCATCGGGCGCTATCCCTGCCAAGGACGCCTATTTCGACGATATTTTGGAATCGCAAATCCCACGCGCCCGCGACGATGCGAAGGCTGTTTTGGCAGACGCGGCGAAGCCCGCCACGCTGAGCAACCCCCGCGCCGCATTGGGTACCGCCGATGCGCTGGTCGCCATGGGGGAATATGCCAAGGCTATTCCTTTGTATCAGGCGGTCGCAACGTCGGGCAATCCGGTTGGCCAATATCGTTTGGGCGTAACCCAATTGCTGGCGGGTCAGGCTGATGCTGGTGCGGCCACCTTGGGTCAGGTCACAACCGGACCCCGCGCCCGCCTTGCAAAATTGTGGGTCGCACAGAATAAAGCAAAGGCTGCATCTGCTGCCAATTAAGTTTGTGACTAAGTAAAAAGGGGACGCTTAACCATTTGGTTAGGCGTCCCCTTTATTATGCCATAGAATGTGAAACAACGGCTGGAAAACCGTGTCGGCCTTATGCCTCGACGGGGATACCGGCCAATTGTTTCGCGGTGCGAATGGTCAGCGATGTTTTAACGCTGGTGACATTGGGGGCAGAGGTCAAATGCGCGGTCAGGAAGGATTGAAAGCTTTGCAAATCGCGCGCCACGACTTTCAACAAAAAGTCGATTTCGCCGTTCAGCATATAGCATTCGCGCACTTCTGGCAGCGTGCCGATATAATCTTCAAAGGTTTTCAAATCAGATTCGGCCTGACTGCGCAGGCTGACCATGGCGAAAACCGTGATGCCATAACCCAATTTGGCGGGGTCCAAATCCGCATGATAGGACCGAATCACACCAGCTTCTTCCAGCGCGCGAACGCGGCGAAGGCAGGGGGGTGCCGTCAATCCGACCATGTGAGCGAGCTCCACATTCGTCATGCGCCCGTCTTTTTGCAGCTCGCTGAGAATCTGAAGATCGATATCATCGAATTTTTGAGAGGCCATATATATAATATCCGCTATGCTAATTTTATTGTAGTATAATAATGTTTCAGGCGAATGCAATTGTTCTACCCAAACGCGCAAGGAATTTATTCCCTTTTGCGATCGGAAAGCGCAGCCTGACCGAGCGGCTAGACACCACTACGGCCATATCCGCAGGAGCAGATTTCGCGTGACGGGCAATATGATGATCGCGACGATTTTACAGCGCGACCCGCAGAGCCTGCGGGAATGCATCGCTATGTGGCGTCAATTGAGCGATATCGTTGCACAGCGCGGAATGCAATTAAATCAATCGGAAATCCAACAAAGTTTACGCACATTGGCCCGTTTGCGCAACAAAGTGCCGGAACAGGTCCGCAGCGACACCGCGCTGTCCGTGGCCCATCACGGACGCTTTGCGCCCTTGGTCGCCCTCTATGCCAATGACACGGTGCTGGTGGCGGCGGCAATGCTGCAAAATGCCCATTTGTCGGCCGATGATTGGCTGGCCTTATTGCCCGCCACCAATGATGTCGCGCGGTCCATTTTGGCCGGACGCGATGATTTGCCCAGCATCGTGCAGCGGGCGCTACACAGCCTAGGGGCAGGGGCGGTCGCCTTGCCCGTCACCGATGGGGTGGGGGAGGTCGGCGATCTCCCTGCTCATTCCGTCAATCCCGTCTATCCTGCCGCCCCCGCGCTTGGGACGTCATCCGATACCCCGCCGCCGACCACCGCCTTTTTTGCGGATGAACAGGCCATTCTGCAGCGTCAACGCACAGCGCAAAGCATCTATGCTGCGGCGAATGCGGAAACAGTCACGCGGCCCGCCATTCCACAACCTCGCGCAACCGAAAGACGCATCCACAACATCGACACGGATAGCGATGTCCTGAACGTGATGAGCCAGATCAGCGAATTGGTGCGGCGCATTGATCGTTTTCAATCGGCCCGATCTGAGGCACCCGCCCACGGCAACGCGGGTAAGGCCCAAAAAAAAGCAAGCGCGACACCCGCGCCCAATCCGGTCCCAACGATCGCACCCTCCGCTGCCCCGCAAGGGGGCAGCCTAGCCGTAACGAAATCGGCCCCAGATCCCCGCATTTCCGATGATAGTTTATCCGCGATCAAGGCCATCAACGCCGATATCCGCGCCAAGCTGGCCCGTGCCACCAACGCCCCTGTGGCCCGAGCCCCCGCAGATAGCCGCATCGCGCCAACCGAAGCGCCGCCCGAGCCAGTGGCTATGGTGCCGGAGAGGGTGTTGCCTGCGCCCAGCGAATTTCGCTTTTTCACCAACAGCGACGGCGTGATTGACTATGTGGAGGGCGTGCCGCCGCCGCTAATCATTGGCATGTCCATCGCCTCCGCCGCGCTGGGGATCGCCCCCGGCACCGATGGTGCTGCTGCGGGTGCCTTTCGTCAGCAAGCCGAGATTGTTCATGCCCATATGCGGCTGGGCGGCATGTCTGACGCGTCCGGCGAATGGCGCTTTTCTGCCGAGCCTATATTCGACCGCCGGACTGGCCAATTTCAAGGCTATCACGCCATTGCGCGGCGTCCGCTGCAGCGTGAAAAGCCCTATGGGGCGACGGATCAACCCGAAGCCAGCGATAGCATTCGCCAACTCATCCATGAATTACGCTCTCCGCTGAATGCCATTTCGGGCTTTGCACAAATTATCTCTGGGCAAATGTTTGGCCCTGTTCGCGATTCCTATCGCAGCATGGCCGACAGCATCATCGAAGACGCCGCCACCGTTCAAGCGATTATCGAAGATTTGGATACCGCCGCAGGCCATATGGTTGCGCGTCAACCGTCGACGCCAGACAATCATGACGTCGCGGATATCCAAGATGTGGTGGATTATGTCACGGCGGATTTGCAGCCGCTACTGGCTGAACAGCGCATCGGCCTAAGCATCACGCAAGAGGGCGGCCCCTTTTTGGCGCGCATCGACATTAGCAACGCCCGCCGGATGATTGGCCGCTTGCTAACCGCTTTGGTCGATATATCCGAATCCGACAGCTTGATTGTGGGGCAGCTGATTGCCGATCTGACGGGTGGGGACATGATGCAACTGCGTATTGTGCGCCCGTCCACCATTCGTTTTACCGATGCCGCGCAATTGCTTGACCCTGGCTTCAGTCCAGATGGGGAAGCCCCCGCAGCCGATATCCTCAGCCTTGGATTTTCCCTGCGCTTGGTGGGAAGCTTGGCAAACAACAGCGGCGGCGAACTGGAAATCGCATCAAGCGCGATCATTTTGCACCTGCCATTGGCGACGTCAGATGTGCATCAGGACAAGGCCATGAAAGGCAGTTGATAAAGGCGCCGGACGAGTGTGTGCGCCTGTGGAGCACCCTCATGAACCGCAAGCGTTACCGCAGCGACATTCCGCTGGAGGCGAGGGGGTTCAAGGCAAAAAAATAGGCGCCGCTTTCGCGGGCGCCCATTTTAAAATCTGTCATTTCAGAAGTGGTCGGGGAGATAGGATTCGAACCTACGACCCTCTGGTCCCAAACCAGATGCGCTACCAGGCTGCGCTACTCCCCGACACGAAGGGCCTTTAACGGGGTCTCTTCGGCCTGTCCATCCCGAAGATGCGAAAATCGCAAATTATTTTCACTTTTTTTATTAAAATGAAGAATTTGCGTCGATTGAGGCGGTCCATCGGGCTCTAAATTCATCGCCGCAGCACCGACAAATGGTCACATGACCCATGGTCCATGAATCGCTCGGTCTACAAATGAATCTAAAAATTCAAAATATCGACTGCAGAGTCATTATTGGCAGATTGAATATGCATAAATTTACCGGCCATCATGCCATATTCCAATGGACAGGCATCTGTTGGCAGCATGACATGCTGGCGCGGTCCGCAACCGATCCTTAACCGACACCCTGCGACCAAGCTGAGAAGAATATTATTGCAACGGCACGTTCCAGATAAAAGGACCGGTAAAAAGACTGGACGCGCAAAACTAATCACCCATCGCTTGCGGACATGGGCTTGGCATTGGGACTGCATCGGCATATCGACCGAATAACATTCAAGGGGACAACTTATGCGCGCGATAATCTTGCCATCATTCTTGCTTGCCCTGACCGCTTGCACGGCGGGCAGCAGCATTCCTGCCGCACCGCCGGTTGCGACTAGCAAACAAGCGCCCCCAGCCGGACGTGGCTTGCTCTTTGCACAAAATCATTGCGCCAGTTGTCACGCCATTGCGAACGGCAGTTCACCAAATGTGAATGCGCCTGCATTTGCGGACGTCATCAATGACGCCGACCTCACCAATCAGACGCTCACCACATGGCTTCGCAATTCACATAATTTTCCTGCGATCATGAATTTCGAAATCGCGCCCGAGAATATCGACGATCTGGCGGCACATATGCTGACGCTGAAAGACCCGAAATATAAACCGCGCATCTGAACCCGCTTTGACGCAGCAGAGGGTGCCAGATATGAGGATTGGGGTACGACAATCTATTTATGTAATAGCTGTCGAGTTCTTTGGGGCGCTGTCGTAATATGAATGCGTGCCCCAATAGCACTACTCAGGCAGTGCTTCCATCATGTCGGCACAGGCAGCCCGATGGGGCAAAGATAGCACCACGATTTTGGAAAATGGTGGGCCCGGCAGGAATCGAACCCGCAACCTAGCCGTTATGAGCGGCCAGCTCTAACCGTTGAGCTACAGGCCCCCGAAGGGATGCAGGGGCGATAGCGGAGCAAAGGGATGGTTGGCAAGCGCCAAAGATGCTCTGTGTATCTGTTTTTTCCTGTTGCACGATCAATTAAGCGAACAACAGGCACAAAAAAGGCGGCCACCAAATGGGGACCGCCTCTTTTGATTTCAGTCAAGCGTCCCGAAGGACAAAGACTTACTTTGCAGCTTCGGTAGCAGCAGCTTCTGCGGTCGTTGCAGCAGCAGCAGCGTCGGTTGCAGCAGCTTCTGCACCAGCAGCAGCAGCAGCAGCGTCGGTTGCAGCAGCTTCTGCACCAGCAGCAGCAGCTTCTGCGCCTTCTTCAGCAACCGTTTCGGTTACAGCAGCTTCAGGTGCAGCTTCTTCTGCAGCCTTTTCACCGCAAGCGGCGAGGGCGAACATGCTAGCAGCAACGGCGATAGCAGCAAATTTCTTCATGATCTGTGGGCTCCCTAAAATGCCAAACGCAGTGGGAATTTTTCCCGATCTACGCAGCGGCGGGATTTAGACCTTCCAAAAAAATCGTCAACAAAAATAATTGAGATGACGTATCTCATCGCAAACATGGCGAAAATCTGCGCCATTTTTGACCGGTCTTGGGTGGACTATGACCGGAAATGAACGAAGAATCAGGACGATTTTTGTCATCGCATAGGGATTATGGTCGAAATCACCTCCAATTGGGCGCAGACTCAGGGGCGTTTTGTGTCGGTGCATGGAGGGCGCGCCGGAAAAATGAGGGGCGGTTCAAAATGGGTCGCTGCCACCGCGCGAAGGCCATGTGCTGCGCCGCCGCCAAATGATGCTGCCGGATAATCTGGCCCTATAGCGGTTCTCTACTGGCTCTATAGTAAGGGCATGCTAGGAACATGATAAAGGGCTATGCTGGCCCTATCGAGGCGGCAAAATTCCATCCCATGCGGCGCACGGTCCGGCATTGATTGCAATCTCGATCCCCTTTCGCTAACCGCGCAGCAAACCTATATCCTTTTTTATGGCCGCGCGTTGCGGCTCAGCCATTGTCCGGAGCATTTCATGGCCGCCCAATATAGTTTTGTGATGAAGGGTATGACCAAATCATACCCCGGCGCGCAGAAGCCGACGCTGAACAACATCAACCTGCAATTTTATCCCGATGCCAAAATCGGCATCGTCGGGCCGAACGGCACGGGTAAGTCTACCTTGATGAAGATCATGGCGGGTATCGACAAGGATTTCAGCGGCGAAGCATGGCCCGGCGAAAATATCACCGTGGGCTATTTGGCGCAGGAGCCTGAACTGGACCCGACCAAAACGGTTAAAGAAAATGTCATGGACGGCGTTCGCCCCGTCGCGGACATGATGGATCGTTTCAACGAAATCAGCACCTTGATGGCCGATCCGCCAGCAGATGCCGATTTTGACGCGTTGATGACCGAAATGGGCGAGCTGCAGGAAAAGATTGACGCGGTTGATGGCTGGACGCTGGACAACCAGTTGGAAATCGCGATGGAAGCGCTGCGCTGCCCACCGGGCGATTGGAGCGTGGAAAATCTGTCGGGCGGTGAAAAGCGCCGTATCGCGCTGACCCGCTTGCTGCTCGAAAAGCCATCGATTCTGCTGCTCGACGAACCGACCAACCATTTGGACGCCGAAAGCGTCGCTTGGCTGGAAAAGCATCTGGTTGATTATCCCGGCAACGTCATCCTCGTCACCCACGATCGTTACTTCCTTGATAATGTGGTGAACTGGATCCTCGAACTCGATCGCAGCCGCTATTTCATCTATGAAGGCAATTATTCGACCTATCTGGAAAAGAAGGCGAAGCGTCTGGAACAGGAATCGCGCGAAGAAGCGGGCCGCCAGAAAGCGATTAAGGACGAATTGGAATGGATTCGCCAATCGCCCAAGGCGCGTCAGGCCAAATCCAAGGCGCGTATTAAATCGTTCGACCAATTGGTCGAAGCCCAAGAAAACCGCACTCCCGGCAAGGCGCAGATCGTCATTCAGGTGCCCGAACGTCTGGGCGGCAAGGTGATCGAAGTCGAAGGCATTTCGAAAAGCTATGGTGATAAGCTGTTGTTCGAAGACCTGTCCTTCACGCTGCCCCCCGGCGGCATTGTCGGCGTGATTGGTCCGAACGGCGCGGGTAAATCGACCCTGTTCAAGCTGATCACCGGCCAAGAACAGCCTGATGATGGTACCGTCAGCATCGGTGACACCGTGCGTCTGGGTTATGTGGACCAAAGCCGTGACGCGCTGGACCCCAATAAGAACGTCTGGGAAGAAATTTCCGGCGGTCATGAATTAATGCCCATCGGCAAGCATGAAATGCAAACCCGTGCCTATGTGGGCGCGTTCAACTTCAAGGGCGGCGACCAACAAAAGAAGGTTGGCATGTTGTCCGGCGGTGAACGCAACCGCGTTCATATGGCCAAGATGCTGAAAAACGGTGGCAATGTGTTGCTGCTCGACGAACCGACCAACGATTTGGACACCGAAACGCTGGCCGCTTTGGAAGAAGCCTTGGAAAATTTCGCGGGCTGCGCCGTGGTCATCAGCCACGATCGCTTCTTCCTTGACCGTCTCGCCACCCATATTCTGGCCTTTGAAGGCAATAGCCATGTGGAATGGTTTGAGGGTAACTTTGAAGCCTATGAAGCGGATAAAATTCGCCGCTTGGGCGACGAAGCAACCCGTCCCGGCCGCACAACTTATAAGAAGCTGACACGCTAAGTTGATCGAAACTATATAAATTTACGATGGGGGAACAGATGGCAGAAATAAGCTCTTCGCGGCTTCGCATGGATGCAGACGCGCTGAACGAATTTTTCGTCCAACTTTTCCCCCACCGTTCCGCGCATCGGACCAGCCGCGTTATCAGCGTGGTCCCGTCCTTTTTGGTCGCCGAAATGGACACCGATGTGGCCCATCTGCGTCCCGGCGCATTGGTTTCTGGCCCCACCCAAATGGGTTTTGCCGACATGGCCGCTTATATGATGGTATTGGCCCATATTGGTCCGGTGGAGATGGCCGTTACCAGCGCGCTAAATTATCAATTCCTGCGCCCATGTCCGCCCGCCACCTTGACCGCGAAAACCGAATTATTACGCCTTGGCAAACGCTTGGCGGTTATGGACGTGCGGCTGTATAGCGGCGATGATCCACGCGTCATCGGACAGGCCAATGTCACCTATGCCATTCCAGGTTAATTTCTTGGCCTGGCTAATGTTCTGGCCCGGCTAGATTGATGTTATGGATGTTCCATAGCGGCGCTTCACAGCGTCCTGTACATCCTGTTCCTCAACGCTATCCCACATCATAGACAGGGCGCGGCCAACGGCCCGATAGGCTGTCGGGGCGCGGGCTTTGATCGGTGGGCGATGCCAGATAGTCGCGCATGGATTGGCGTGACGGCATGCGGCCATGCGGTGTCAGGTCCAACAGCATCCACAAACTAGTCATATCAAACATTTCGGACGGCGTATCAGCATCATCTGCCATGTCCGCCGTCATCTCATTTTTCCAAAACAAGCGGATTTCGTCTCCATGACGTTTGAAAATCAACACGCTGGGGCAAAAACGGCCGTCATCTGCCTGTAAATTAAAATTTTCTATAAATTTATCGTCGTGAATTTGGACAATTTGCATGGCCTGCCATTGATGATGATCGGCAAAATTGGCGACTTCGGCGGCAGGGGCAGTAGAGGCCAAGGCAAATTGCGCATGGGGCCGCAGCGCATCCAAATTGCCCTGCACGCCCGCCAGAAAATGATAGCATAAGGGCGAGGGGCCTAAGCTGCCAAAATCGCACGCATAAACGATCAGCGTGTCACCATCCGCGAACAATCGGCGCAGCGACGAATAGCCATGATCGGATTTGCGAAAAATATGGTCATCCACCAAGGGACCTGGCGGCAAAGCGCGGCGAATTTCCGCTATTTGTGCCAATTGGCGGCGCAGGTGAATTTCTTCGACCAGCAAGGCGCGGCGCGACTTGGCATAAATTTCATCCTCGCCAGCCAAAGGGCGTCGGCGCGACGCCAAAGCAGGGGCAGAGAGGGGGAGGTTCTGATGTGGCATCTCGTTCTCCTCTGTCACCAGAAGAAACACCTCATCTGAACTATAGTTCATTTAAAAAATGAACAGGAACGAAATTATCATTACGTCTGGGCCAGCCGATGCCCCGTCAATATCGCTGATACGTCAGCCAATATCCTGACGGGGCATGGCGTTATCGAAATTAGGCGGGGTTAAATTCGCCCGTTTTTTCGTCCAACACATGCAAAGCGCCATCGGTGATCGCGAAAAATGCGCCGCGCAGCGTCAATGTTCCGCGTGCTTCCTTTTCCTGAATGCACGGGAAAGTCCGCAAATTGTCCAAGCTGACCTTTACGGCGGCCATTTCCATGGCGCGGCCTGCGCTGCGATCTTGCAGGTCGGGATGCGATGCACGAATGGCCGCACTGGCATCGTCCAGCAAGCCGATCCAATCGGCGATAAAGCCGCCGCGCCCCGGTTCTGCGCCCGCCATGGTTTGATGCAAGGCCGCATGGCAACCGCCGCACAGACCATGACCAACCACCACAATTTCATCGACGTGCAAAAATTGCACCGCAAATTCCAGCGCAGCGGAAACGCCATGACGACCGGGGTTGGTTTCAAATGGCGGAACTAAGGCGGCCACATTGCGCACCACAAATATTTCACCGGGGTTGGTATCGAAAATATCGGACGGTTCTACGCGGCTGTCCGAACAAGCGATGACCATGACCTTGGGGGATTGCCCTTCGGCCAATTGGCTCCACCGTTCGCGCTGTGCTTGCCATCCACCATCGCGAAAACGATGATATCCTTCGATCATATCTGCAAAGTGAGTCATTTGGGCTGTTTAGCACAGCATCATTTCATGAGAAGATTTTTATAGCCCCTGAGTGCATCCCATCGTCCCAAACTCATCATCGGTGCTTGAGAAGAAGCGCCGACGCGCTTATGTGGGCCAGATGACTGACGCCGTGCAAAAACCGACCGCGCAACGCGCCCGCAAACCCGACTGGATTCGGGTCAAGGCTCCCACCAGTGCAGGCTATGCCGAAACCCGCCGCCTTATGCGGGATTTGAACCTGAACACGGTCTGCGAGGAAGCCGCTTGTCCCAATATTGGCGAATGTTGGACCAAGAAACACGCCACCGTGATGATCTTGGGTGACACCTGCACCCGCGCTTGTGCATTTTGTAACGTCAAAACCGGCATGCCGCGCGCGGTTGATGCGATGGAGCCGGAACATACCGCCATCGCCGCCGCGAAAATGGGCCTGAGCCATATTGTGATAACCTCCGTCGACCGCGACGATTTGCCCGATGGCGGGGCCAGCCAATTCGTCAAGGTGATCAACGCGCTGCGCCGCGAAACGCCAACAACGACGATTGAAATTCTGACCCCCGATTTCCGCAACAAGCCGGAAAGCGCCGTGGCGTCGATCATAGATGCCCGCCCTGATGTGTATAATCACAATTTGGAAACGGTTCCGCGTCTCTATCCCACCATTCGCCCCGGTGCGCGCTATTATGCCTCGCTCCGCTTGCTGGAAAGCGTGAAGCGCCGCGATCCGTCCATCTTTACCAAATCCGGCATCATGCTCGGCCTTGGCGAAGAGCGGCTGGAGGTTCACCAAGTGATGGACGATATGCGCAGCGCCGACATTGATTTCATCACCATGGGTCAATATCTACAGCCGACGCCAAAACATGCCAAGGTCGCGGAATTTGTGACGCCCAAATCCTTTGATGCTTATGCCCAAATTGCGCGGGCCAAGGGCTTTTTGCAGGTCGCATCGTCGCCGCTGACGCGCAGCAGCTATCATGCGGGCGATGATTTTGAACGGATGCGGGCGGCCCGCGAAGAACGGCTTGCCAAGCTGAAGGGCGGATAAAAATGCCGCGTCATCATGACAGCCGCACGCTGCCCTATAGCGCCGAACAAATGTATAATATGGTGACGGATATTGAAAAATATCCGGAATTTCTGCCATGGATCATTGCCTTGCGCGTCAAAAGCGACAGCGAGGAAGACGCATTGGCGGATATGATCGTTGGGTTTAAGGGGCTGCGCGAAACATTTTCCTGCCGCGTGCTGAAAACGCGGCCGCATCTGGTCAAGGTCAGCTATATCGACGGGCCGATGAAGCATTTGGACAATGAATGGCGGTTCGAAGATGTCGATGGCGGTTGCCGTGTCGACTTCATGGTCGATTTTGCGTTCAAGAATAAAATGTTTGAAATGCTAGCTGGCCAATTTTTCGACAAAGCATTTCGAAAAATGACCAGCGCCTTTGAAACCCGCGCCGCCGAACTTTATGCGGCGGGCAAGGAAATATCGTCGGATGGGCGCAGTTCGTCGCCGGCGGGTTGAAGCAAATTCAGCGCGAACAGGGTGGCGGCTTGGCGAATGGATGCCCGGTCGCCGCCTTCAAACTGCACCCGCTGGGTGAAATAATCGTCCGGATTTTGGCCGCGCAGGGCCCGCGCGAAAACCACCATGCCCACGGGCTTTTTCTCTGACCCGCCGCTGGGGCCTGCAATTCCCGTAATCGCCACGGCAACATCCGCGTCGCTGTTGGCCAAGACGCCAGACGCCATGGCCCATGCGGTGGCCAGCGATACCTCGCCAAATGTTTCCAAAATTTCGTTGCTGACCTGCAACTGGCGGTTTTTCGCGTCCGCACAATAGGTCACAAATCCCGCCGCAAACACGTCGCTGCACCCCGCAACGTCCGTCAAGGCCGCCGCCACCATTCCGCCCGTGCAGCTTTCGGCCACGGCGATGCGGCGTCCGGCGGCCCGATTGGCGTCCACGACTTGGGCAGCCAAAATTTCTTTCTCGGCCTGCCATGCATTCATATCACGCACCTGCATTCACTCCGGCAATATAATGGTCGCAATCGCTTGGGCAGCAATGCCTTCGCGTCGGCCTGTGAAACCCAGCTTTTCACTGGTTGTTGCTTTTACGCTGACATAATCAATTGGGACATTCAAAATCTCGCTGATGCGATGGCGAATGGCCAAACGATGTGGCCCAATTTTGGGGGCTTCGGCAATGATCGTCAGGTCCAAATGCTGAATGCGCCCGCCGCGCGCTGTAACGCGCTGTCCGGCAAATTCCAGGAAGCGATCGGACGATGCACCGGCCCATTTCGGGTCAGTCGGCGGGAAATGGTCGCCAATATCCCCATCTGCCAGCGCGCCCAATATGGCATCGGTCAGGGCGTGCAGCGCGACATCGGCGTCGCTATGTCCCAACAAACCATGGCTATGATCAATGGTGATACCGCCAATCCACAAAGGACGATCCGGCACCAGCTTGTGGACATCATATCCCATGCCGGTTGCGGTTCGCATGGGCCGTTGGTTGGTCAGCATGGCGTTCAAAATCATCAAATCCTCGGCATAGGTCAGCTTGTGCAGGCGGGCATCGCCCATCACCGCCACCAATGTCACGCCCAAGGCGCGAACCAGTTGCGCGTCATCGGTTGCCGCATGGCCGCCCGCCGCAGCATGGGCGGCGCGTAAATGCCCCAAGCGAAAGGCCTGCGGCGTCTGCACCCGCGCCAAGGCGCTGCGGTCCACCACATCGCCCATCACATCATGGCCCGCAGCGTCCAATTGTTGATGGGCCAACGTATCGGGCACGGGCAGGGTCGGTATCGCTGCGATATGATCGCCAGAGGCAACCGCCGCGATCAAGCGGTCGATCACCGCGCCATCCACACCGGGCCGGGCCGCATCATGCACCAAAATAATCTGATCGTCTGGCAAATCCGCCAATAAAGCCAGCGCATTGGCAACCGATTGTTGCCGCTCGGCCCCTGCGTCGGCGATGGTCCATCCCGCCAAGCGCGGGCCCAGCGCATCGCGCACGCCATCATCCGCCACCAACAGCCGCGTTTCAATGCGCGGATGCTGTTCAAAGGCGTCCATGCTCCATTGCAGCACCGATTGATGGCCAAGCCGTTGCAATTGTTTGGGCAGCGAAAACCCCGCCCGCGCCCCTTTTCCGCCCGCCAACAAGATGACGGCAACCGGACGCTGGTTGGAATCAGCGTCAATATAGCATGGGGCAGGGACAGATTCGGACATAGTCTTGGCGGTTAGCGCAGGCTCGGCTTGCGGGAAAGGGCGTTAAGGTGTAAACGCCTGCTCAATTTTTAGGCAAACTCGAAGGTTTTGGCCCATGGCCCCGCTCAAGCCGATCCAAATTGGCAATATCACAATTGCCGATCCGGTGATCCTTGCCCCGATGACGGGCGTGACTGACATGCCGTTTCGCACTCTGGTCCGCCGTTATGGGTCGGGCCTGAATGTGACAGAGATGATCGCCACCGCTGCGATGATCCGCGAAACGCGCCAATCAGTGCAAAAGGCTGCGTGGGATGCGGTCGAAGAACCGGTGTCCATGCAATTGGCTGGTTGCCGCCCCGACGAAATGGCCGAAGCCGCCAAGCTGAACGAAGATCGCGGCGCCGCGATTATCGACATCAACATGGGCTGCCCCGTTAAAAAAGTGGTCAATGGCGATGCCGGTTCGGCGCTGATGCGCGACCTGCCACTGGCCGCCCGATTGATTGAGGCAACGGTGAAGGCCGTCAAGGTTCCGGTCACGGTGAAAATGCGGATGGGCTGGGACCATAGCAGCCTGAATGCCCCAGAATTGGCGCATATCGCCGAAGATTTGGGCGCGCAGCTGATCACCGTTCATGGCCGCACCCGCTGCCAAATGTATCGCGGCACGGCGGACTGGGCCTTTGTGCGCGGCGTCAAAGATGCGGTCAAGGTTCCGGTCATCGTCAATGGCGATATTTGTAGCGCCGATGATGCCCGCACGGCCTTGGCGCAAAGCGGCGCAGACGGCGTGATGATCGGTCGCGGTGCTTATGGCAAGCCTTGGCTGCTGGGCCAAGTGATGGCGGTCCTGCGCGGTGAAGGCGACCGCCCCGACCCGTCGCTGGACGAACAATATGACATCATCTGCACCCATTACCGCGCGATGATAGACCATTATGGCGAATTTACTGGCGTCAGCATGGCCCGCAAACATTTGGGTTGGTATGTCAAAGGCCTGCATGGTTCGGCGGAATTTCGCAATATGGTGAACCAAGTAGCCAGCAGCAAAGATGTGCTGGATGCGCTGGAAAAATTCTACGAACCCCATTTGACCAAGGCCGCTGCATGACCCGATCATCGTCGAACCTTGCGGCGTTCGACCATGAAGAGTTGATACAGTCACACCCCGTCGCGACCATCGTGATGGACAAGGGCGGGGTGGTGCTGTTCGTCAATGCGGCGGCAGAGCAGCTTTGCAACATCGGCCGATCTGCCATTATTGGGCGCGTCATTTATGACGTGATTTCCATCGACCGCAGCTATCGCCAACATATGTTGGACCCAGCGACGCCGTCGCTTTATGCCCATCGCACGGAAATTGTCATTGCGGCGGCGCGGCGCGCCATTGATGTCGATTTGCAAATGGTCCAACTGGATCAAAGCGGTAACCGTATCTTGACGCTGACCCCGTCACAAAATGATGCGGAATTTCTGGGCACCGCCATTGGCCGATCAGGTCGTGCGGCAGGCGCAGCGGCATCGATGCTGGCGCATGAAATTAAAAATCCGCTGGCGGGCATCAAGGGCGCGGCCCAATTGCTGGCCCGCAAAGCCGATGCCAATGGCGAACGCTTTACGACCCTGATTTGTGCCGAGGTCGACCGCATCACCAAGCTGATCGATCAGATGGAGCATTTCTCGCGCGGACAGCCTTTGTCCTGCGGCGCGGTGAATTTATATCAGCCCATTCATCAGGCCATCGAAACGGTGCGGGCGCGGCAATTGCCGGGCATCAGCCTGACCGAAGATTATGACCCATCCTTGCCGATGGTCCATGGCAATCATGATGCTTTGGTCCAGATTTTGCTGAACTTTGTCACCAACGCCTGCGAAGTGTTGCAAGGCCGCGATGATGGCGAAGTGCGGATTACCACCGCCTATCGCCATGGCTTGTCGATTGACAATGGGGATGGGCGGGGCCGCACGGCTTTGCCGATTGAAATCAGCGTCAGCGACAATGGTCCCGGTGTGCCCAGCGACATTCGCGGCGATGTTTTCGACCCCTTTGTCACCACCAAGCGCGAGGGGCGGGGGCTGGGCTTGGCCTTGGTGGCCAAGCTGGCGCGGGATATGGGGGGCACCGTGCAATATAGCCGGGACGAGGATTGGACACGCTTTCGGCTGCATTTGGCGGCGGCCCGACCGTCGGACATCGCTTCACCAACAGGGGGCAACCCATGACCGTGGAAAAACGCATTTTATTGGTCGAAGATGACCCGACCATCGCGCTGATCATCCGCGAAACATTGGTCGATGAATGCGCGCATTTCGCGGCGGTTTCTACGCTGGCCGAACGGGACGCATGGCTTTCCGTCCATCAGGCCGATCTGATGATTACCGATGTCATCCTGCCCGACGGCGATGGTATCGAAAGCATTGCGGCATCGGGCATCCCATCCGACACGCCGATCATCGTGCTATCCGCCCAAAATACATTGGATACGGCGGTTCGGGCAGCCAATATTGGCAGCTATGACTATCTTCCCAAGCCATTCGACCTCGAAGAATTAACGGCCAGCGTCCGCGCCGCGCTGCAACGATCGGGAAACCGCGCGGCGGGACAATCAAAGCCGGACAGCGCCGATCCCGCTGACAGCCACGGGCTGGTGGGCCGCGCGCCCGCCATGCAGGCGGTGTATCGCACCATCGCGCGCCTTGCGACCAATGATCTGGCCGTGCTGATTTTGGGGGAAAGCGGCACGGGCAAGGAAGTGGTGGCACGCGCCATTCACGCCACCGGCCTGCGCCGTAACGGCCCCTTTGTCGCCATCAACATGGCCGCCATTCCGCGTGAATTGATTGAGGCAGAACTGTTCGGCCATGAAAAAGGGGCCTTTACAGGCGCACACAGCCGCAATGCAGGGCGGTTTGAACAAGCATCCGGCGGCACTTTATTTCTGGATGAAATCGGCGATATGCCCCTTGAGGCGCAAACGCGTTTGCTGCGCGTCTTGCAAACCAATGAATATACCACGGTTGGCGGCAGCCAATCTTTGCGGGCCGATGTGCGGGTGGTGGCGGCGACGCACCGCGACATGGCCTCTTTGGTTGCCGATGGCCGTTTTCGCGAAGATTTATATTACCGCCTGAACGTCATTCCCGTCACCTTGCCCCCGCTGCGGGAACGGCGCAGCGACTTGCCCGCTTTGGTGCGGCATTTTGTCGATGCAGGCCGCGCATCGGGCTTGCCAGACCGGCAATTTTCGCCCGCCGCGCTGGCGCTGATGGAACGGCATGACTGGCCGGGCAATGTGCGCGAACTGGGCAATGTCGTGCAACGGCTGGCGGTCCTCAGCAGGGATATCGAAGTCACGCCGCGCGACGTCGAGGCCATTTTATACCAAAGCGGCGAAGGCGGCCAAGCCCCGCTGGCCCCCGTCGATGCCGTCACCCGCGCGGTGGATGACTGGACAGCCGATATTTTGGCCGATCATCAAAATGACGGTCATATCCACGAAAAATTGGAAGCTTTGGTCGAACGCGCGCTGCTGCACCGGATGCTGCGCGCCGTGAACGGCAACCAATTGGAAGCCGCGCGCCGATTGGGCATTAACCGCAATACGTTGCGGAAAAAGCTTGCCAGCTTGGACATTGACGCCGCTAAATTTTGACCCATCCGGCACTGCGATGCGGCAATCGCGATCTGAAAATGGCGATGTGACCATTCAGGATGTGACAATAAAGCCCGCCTGAGCAAGTGCGAGCGGGGTAAGGCGCTTTGGAACAGGCCAGCATCCGGCGCTGCAAGAGCGCGGATTTCGGCCCGTTCAGACGCCACCGTCGCCCTGCGTCCCAATAAAGAGCATAAATCTTGCATAAAGTTTAGATTGTGTGTTTTCTATGCAACATCTTTGTCGTAGCAAGGTCACAATGGAAAGCAACGCCGCCTCGATGAGCGATAGACCTATGTCGGTGGAATCAAGCCGCAAAATCGGCTGGAAGTTCGGCGTTCCTGAATATTATGCTTTGGCCGTCGCCATCAGCATCGCTGTCGCGACCTATATTTTCGTCACAGGCGACAATCAAAACGACCAGTTGCTGACCCCCGCCATTGTCGCCGCCCTCATGGTGGCCAATCTGGCCCCCGCCATGGCGTTGATCGTCCTGATCGGCAGCCGCATTGCGCGCAGCCGTGCCATGCGGTCGATGGAGGGCGGGGAAGGCCGCTTGCACGTTCGCCTTGTGGCGCTTTTCTCGATGATTGCTGCGGTTCCCACGCTGTTGGTGGTGATTTTTGCATCTTTGCTGTTTCAATATGGCGTCGATTTTTGGTTTTCCGACCGGTCACGCGGCATGTTCGAAAATGCCGCCAATCTGGCCCAAGGCTATTACCAAGAAAATCAACGCGAAGTGGGGGCGAATACCACCGCGATGGCCGCTGACCTCAGCCGCACATTGCGCCGCATTTCCATCAATGATCCGGAATTTGCGAATTATTATCTGCAACAGGTGGTCGTCCGCACCCTGAACGAAAGCGCCATTATTGAAATTGGCGCCGATGGCGTTGCCCGCACGCCCGCGATGATCGATCCCGACAATCGGGCCGCAGAAAATCGCATTTCGCCCGCCATGCTCGAACGGCTGGAGAAGGGCGAAGATGTTGTGGTTGTCCGCAAAACGGACCGGATCGAGGCCGCAACCCGTATGCCGGGTTTGAAACGCGCCTATCTCTATGCATCGCGCGATGCCAATGTGTTGGGGCTGCAACAATTTGAACGCGCGCGCGCCGTTTTGGCCGATTATAATGGCCTGTTCCGCCGTTCGCAGGAACTGCAGTTACAGTTTAACGTCGCGCTTTATCTGGGGTCTATTCTGTTATTGGCATTGACCGTGGTGGCGGCCATTTTGGTGGCAGACCGGATTGTTCGCCCCTTGGGCACCTTGGTTGGCGCCACCCGCCGCGCGGCCGATGGCGATTTGTCCGTGCGCGTGGCCCCGTCCAGTTATGACGATGAAATCAGCGTCTTGTCGCGGGCCTTTAACCGCATGACCGAACAGATTGAGGGCCAGACTCGCACCTTGGTCAATGTTAACGAGCAGTTGGAGGTACGGCGCAGCTTTATGGAAGCGGTCTTGTCCGGCGTGTCTTCGGCGGTCTTGTCCGTGGACCGCAACGATCATATTTTGCTGGTCAACGCCTCTGCCGAGCGTCTGATTGGGCAACCCGCCAATATATTGGTCGGTCAAAAACTGTCCGACGTGGCCCCCGAACTCGCCCGCCTTCTGGAAGGCGATGAGCGAGAGGGCGTGGTCCAATTGGCCCGCAAGGATTCCGAACCCGCGACCTTGGCCGCCAAAGCGGTGGACCAAGAAGATGGCTATGTCCTCAGCTTCGAAGATATCACCCAGCAATTGCTGGACCAACGCCGCGCCGCTTGGTCCGATGTCGCGCGCCGTATTGCCCATGAAATCAAGAACCCGCTGACCCCCATTCAATTGGCGGCAGAACGGTTGCAGCGCCGCTTTGGCAATAAAATTGACACGGACGAGGCATCGGTGTTCCGCAAATTGACGGACACCATCGTGCGTCAGGTGCATGATATGCGCCGCATGGTTGACGAATTTTCCAGCTTTGCCCGTATGCCCAAGCCGACCTTTGGCGCGGAGGATATTCGCGATATCCTGCGCCAATCGGTATTTTTGTTCGAAGTGGCCAAGCCCGACATACAATTTAGCGTGCGTGCGCCAGCGGTGATGGACCCCGTTGTCTGTGACCGCCGGCTCTTGTCCCAATCGCTCACCAACATTGTCAAAAATGCGGTCGAAGCGATTGAGGAGCATGTTGACCCCGCGTCCACAAAGACCCCCATCGGCCATGTCCGTGCGGATATTGAACAGGCAGAGGGCGGACGGTTGTTGGTACATATCACGGATGACGGCATTGGCTTGCCTGACCAGCGGGAAACCATTGCCGAACCTTATATGACGACCCGCCAAGGCGGCACGGGATTGGGGCTGGCCATCGTCAAAAAAATTGTCGAGCAGCATTATGGCGAGCTTGATTTCCAAGACAGCCCGACCGGAAAGGGAACGCGTGTGACGCTGACCCTCTATCCGGACCGGCTCAAACCGCTCACAGGAAAAGTGGGTTCCATCGCAAATGGGCAGGGGGAAACCGTGCCCGGACGCATCCGTAATCGTCAGGATAGGGAAGAATATGGCGCTTGATATTTTAATCGTCGACGACGAACGGGACATTTGCGACTTGGTCGCTGGCGTGATGGAGGATGAGGGCTATGAGGCGCGCACGGCGTCGAACAGCGATGCCGCGCTAGAGGCTATCCGCCAGCGCCGCCCATCGCTCGCCTTGATTGACGTTTGGCTGCAAGGATCGCGGCTCGACGGACTGGGTCTGGTCGATGCCATCAAGGAATTTGACCCCACTTTGCCGATCATTGTGATTTCCGGCCATGGCGGCTTGGACACGGCGGTTGCGGCCATTCGGCGCGGGGCCTTTGATTTCATTGAAAAACCATTTGAAGCCGAGCGTTTGTTGCATCTGGTTTCTCGCGCCACGGAAAATGAGCGTCTGAAATTTGAATATGAACAGCTCAAGGAAAAAGTCGGTCCGGCTTATGAACTGACGGGCACCAGCACCGCGATCAACAATGTGCGGGCGACGCTGAAACGCGTCGCAGGCACGGGCAGCCGCGTGCTGATTACAGGGGCCGCAGGGGTTGGCAAAGAGGTCGCCGCGCGCGTGCTTCATGGCTGGAGCGGGCGTCACAATGCCCCGTTCCGCGTCATTTCGTCGGCCCGCATGGACCCCGAAACGGTCGAGCTAGAGTTATTCGGGTCCGAAAGCGAGGACGGGAGCTTCCGTGCTGGTCTGTTGGAACAGGCGCATGGCGGCACCTTATTCTTGGACGAAGTAGCCGATATGCCATTGACAACCCAAGCAAAAATATTGCGCGTCTTAACGGACCAAAGCTTCACGCGTGTCGGTGGACGCACGATGATCAGGGTTGATGTGCGCATTATCTCGGGTTCGGCCCGCGACCTCACCACCCAAATCGCCGAACGCCGTTTCCGCGAAGATCTTTATTATCGCTTGAATGTCGTGCCCGTCCATATTCCGGCGTTGCGCGAACGGCGCGACGATATTGCGGGCCTATGTCATTATTTCATCAGCCGCTTTGCCGCCGAACGCCGGATTGCGCCGCCAGAAATTTCGCCAGAGGCCATGGCCGCACTGCAAGCCTATGACTGGCCAGGCAATGTGCGCGAATTGCGCAATGTCGTCGAACGGGTGATGATTATGGCCCCCAGCGACCGACTGAACCGGATCGACATCGACATGTTGCCATCGGAATTGGTGCGCGGCGGCGCGGACATTTTGCCGACGACCGAAGCCGTCACGGCCATCCCGCTCAAGGAAGCGCGCGAGAATTTTGAACGCGAATATCTGCGCATTCAGATCAACCGTTTTTCGGGAAATATTTCGCGAACCGCCAATTTCATCGGCATGGAACGGTCGGCCTTGCACCGCAAATTAAAGCTATTGGGCCTGACCGACAACCCAGACGCAGAAAACTCTTAAAATTTGAAGGACATTCCCCTAGACCTTAAACGCAGTTTGCACCATATTGCATCTGCTCACGCGTAGGTGGCAACGGAAGGCGAAATATAAAATGCAACCGTTGCCGGTATTGCGGTGTTACCGCCAAAAATAGGAGACCAATGTGTCCAATAAAAATCAGAATCTACAAGATGTTTTCCTCAATGCGCTGCGTCGCAGCAAAACACCCGTTACGATGTTCTTGGTCAAGGGCGTCAAGCTGCAAGGCATTATCACTTGGTTTGATAATTTCTCGTTGCTGCTGCGCCGCGATGGTCAATCGCAATTGGTATATAAGCACGCAATTTCAACGATTATGCCATCGCATGATTTTGAACTCGCGTCGCTGGGCGAAAATATCCACGCGCCGTCCGCTGCCAAAGGCAAGGCGTTGCAGGACGTATTTTTGAACGCTGTGCGCCGGTCGGAAGAGGCCGTCACCATGTTCTTGGTCAATGGTGTGATGCTGCAAGGCGACATTGTGGCCTTTGACCTGTTCTGCATGTTGCTGGAACGGGAACATCAGGTGCAATTGGTATATAAACACGCCATTTCAACCGTTCAGCCCAATGGGCCGATCAACCTGACGGAAACCGATGACGAAGCGGAAGACAATTGATTGATCGTTTGAAATCCGCATGAATGACGAACGGATAGAGGTAACGCGCGGTGCCAAGGCTCTGCTGATTGTGCCGCAATGGTATAGTCAGGGTCTGCCGCGCGACTCGGAAGCACGGGTGGGCGAGGCGACTGGCCTTGCCCACGCCATTGGGCTGGACGTGGTGGCAGTGCATGCTTTGCGCCTGCGCCAAACCCGCGCCGCGACCTTGATCGGCGTTGGCCAAATCGAAACCATCAAGCCCGATATTCAGGCAAAAAATGTGCAAGTCATCATCGTCGATGCCTCGCTTTCTGCCATTCAGCAACGCAATTTGGAAACCGAGCTTGGTGCCAAGGTTATCGACCGCACCGGTTTGATTTTGGAAATTTTCGGCGAACGGGCGGCGACGGCCGAAGGGCGCTTGCAGGTCGAATTGGCCCATTTGGATTATCAGGCGGGCCGTTTGGTACGCAGTTGGACCCACTTGGAACGGCAGCGCGGGGGCTTTGGCTTCTTGGGCGGCCCTGGCGAAACGCAGATTGAGGCCGACCGGCGGATGATCCGCAACCGCATGGCGCGTATCCGCCGCCAGTTGGAAGATGCGCGCCGAACCCGCAAATTGCAACGCGCCAAACGCCAGCGTGCACCTTGGCCTGTGGTCGCTTTGGTTGGCTATACCAACGCTGGAAAATCAACATTCTTCAACCATTTGACGGGCAGTGACGTCATGGCAGAAGATATGTTGTTCGCGACATTGGACCCGACAATGCGCGAAATTCGTCTGCCGGGCATCGACAAAACCATTTTGTCGGACACGGTCGGCTTTGTTTCGGACCTGCCGACCGAATTGGTCGCGGCATTCCGCGCGACGTTGGAAGAGGTCACAACCGCCGATCTGATTGTCCATGTGCGCGACATTGTGCACCCCGACACCGAAGCCCAATATGAAGATGTTCGCCAGATTTTGGAATCGCTGGGCGTCAACGGACGGGAAAGCGAAGCGGAGGGGGAGGAGGATCAAGAGCCCATTCCGCAAATCGAAATTTGGAACAAAATCGACACCGCCACACCCGAACAGCGGGCGGACATTACGGCTAGTGCGCGCAAACGCGACGATGTGGCGATTATGTCGGCCTTTACCGGAGAGAATATCGACGGTGCGCGCGCGTTAATGGCGTCGGTGCTGACGTCCTTGCATCGGAAATGCCGGATATTTTTGCGCTATGACCAAGGCGATGCCAACGCATGGCTTTATGCGCGCGGGGATATTTTGTCCGACGAAGCGGACGAGGGGGGGCATTGGATCACCACCCGTCTGGACCCTGCTGATATGGCCCGCTTCAACCGACTATGGCCCGGACATTTGGACGGCGCGGACGAAATTTTCCGCGTCGAAGAACCAGCCTCAACACCCTATGACCCGCTGGCTACGGACGATTAAAGACTTTATGTAAATTCTAAGATATTATCCTTAATATCTTAGAATTTCGTCTTTTCTCTTGCCTTAACCTGTGCCCAATATTCTTCTAGTTGGTCCAGCGTCAGGCCATCCAAGCGGCCGTTCGCCAATTCTTCCACCGCCGAAAAACGGCGGGAGAATTTGGCATTGGCCGCAGCCAATGCGGCTTCGGAATCGACGCCCAAGTGGCGGGCATAGTTGACGACCGCGAACAGCAAATCCCCGATTTCTTCGGCGCGGTGGGCGTCATTTTCGGCGTCATCAACCTCGGCCAATTCTTCCAAAATTTTGGCGCGCGGACCATCTACATCTGGCCAGTCGAACCCAACGCGGGCAACGCGCGACTGAATTTTCTGAGCACGCATCAAGGCGGGAAGGGAGAGGGCGATGCCATCCAAATATTGACCTTCGCCTTTGCTTGCGCGCTCGGCAGCCTTAATTTCTTCCCATTGGCGCTTCACATCATCGGTTTGGGTATCGCCAAAAATATGCGGATGCCGCCGTTCCATTTTGTCGCAAATGGCGGTGCACACATCATCAAAAGCGAACATATTTTTATCGGACGCGATTTGGCTGTGAAAGACGACCTGCAACAGCAAATCACCCAATTCATCCTTAATCGCTGCGCTTTCGCCAGATTGAATGGCATCGGCCACTTCATAAGCTTCTTCGATGGTATAACGCGCGATGCTTTCAAAATCCTGCGCCAAATCCCATTCGCAGCCGCCATTGGGATTACGAAGCTGGGCCATAATCGCCAACAAACGATCAATGGGTTTTTGACCATCAGCGGGGGATTTGACGTGATTTGGCAAAGACATGGAATAATCCGATAATATATATTATGTTAAATTATCATTTAATCGACCATAATGTCGATCTTTTTGGCGGATATGTCTTGGCCGGATTTAGCCCAGCCCCTGCCACCAACTGACAGCAGCAAACATCACCGCAAAAATCGCAATCCAGACCAGCGCCATTTTGACCAGGTCGCTGATCGGCAAACGCCGCGCGACCAAGGCGCTGATCACCAAGGTAAAGGCACCGATGAACCAAATGGCATCAACGATGTCATCACCTGTCATATCTGCACTTCCAATCCGTCAAAGCCAGCCTCGACATTGTCCGGCAGTTCCGATGAAACATCCGCATAGTCCATGCTATTGTCCATATGCGTGATAATCGCCCGAGGATTGCCGACCTTTTTGATCGCGTCCAGCGACATTTTCAAATGCGGATGCGTCGGATGTGGATAGCGGCGCAACGCATCGATGACGAACAAATCGACGCCTTGGAAGAAATCGAGCATTTCGTCCGTAAATTTGGAAAAATCGGTCGCATAACCTATTTTATGGGCACCATCGCTGAACACCAAGCCGGTTGCCTTGATCGGACCATGCGGCATTTCAATCGCCGATACCTCGATTGGGCCAATGGATTGATGATCCAGCAAATCAATCGGGTCAACGGATGCCGGATAACCCGCATTGCCTGCAAAGGCATAGGTGAAACGCCATTTCAAAATATCCAGCACATGGTTGCGGGCATAGGCTGGCACGGGTGAACCGCGACGGTTCATGATCTGGCGCAAATCGTCCAGCCCATGGCAATGGTCCGCATGTTCGTGCGTCCAAATAACAGCGTCAACTTCGCCGACTTCGGCGCGCAGCAATTGCATCCGCATATCGGGACTGGTGTCCACCAAAATGCGAAAGCCGCCAAGGCTGATCAAAATAGACGCGCGTGTGCGAAAGTTCAGCGGGTTATCGGGGTCGCAATCGCCCCAATCATTGCCAATGCGCGGCACGCCTGACGATGTGCCGCATCCCAAAATCCGAACCTTCATGACTTCATGCGTTTCATACCGATGCTTTACTGAACAATTGATAGAAATTGCGGGCGGTTATGTCCGCCAACTCGTCCCTATCCTCATTGCGCAAATTCGCTAGAAAAGCCAGCGTATCTGCAACAAAGGCTGGTTCACCCGTCTTACCACGATGCGGAACGGGCGCCAGAAAGGGCGAATCTGTTTCAACCAACAAACGATCTTGGGGCAACCATTTTGCCGTCGCCTGCAATTCCGCCGCATTTTTAAACGTCACGATGCCAGATATAGAGATGTAAAATCCCAAATCCAATGCTTTGCGGGCAAAATCATCGCTGGCGGTAAAGCAATGGATGACGCCGCGATACGGCGCCCTGCCCATTTCTTCGGTCATGATCGACAGCGTGTCGGCTTCGGCGTCACGGGTGTGAACGATCAGCGGCAGGTCGGTCTGCTGACAGGCATGAATATGCGTACGAAAACTGCTCTGCTGCTGTTCGCGGTCGGACTTGTCATAATAATAATCAAGGCCGGTTTCCCCAATGGCGATAATCCGATCATGCGCCGCCCTCGCCACCAATTTTTCGGTGTCGATATGCGGATGTTGATCGGCATCATGCGGGTGAATACCGACGCTGGCCCAGACATCGGCATGTTTCTCCGCCGCGGCCAACACATCATCCCACTCGCTTTCGCGCGTGGAAATGTTCAGCATCGCTGTCACCCCCCGCGCCCGCGCCCGGTCCAGAACCTCGGCTTGTTGTTCCGCAAGGCCCTTATAATTCAGGTGACAATGGGAATCGACCAGCATCAGGCCTGCCCTTCCCCCTCTGCGCCTTCCGGCAAGTCCAAGCGCGGGAAGATCGGCACAGGTTGGCCGACTTTAAATCCGCTGGCGATCAATTTATCGAGCCATTGGTCATCCGCCAAGGCCGCATAATCGCGTGCGTTCGCATCAATGCCCATCTGATCCAACAGCTTATCCGCCGATGCCGGCACGACAGGTCGAATAGCAATAGCCAAGGCCCTGACAGCCTTAAACAAAGTCATCAATACGGCGCGCATCCGTTCTGGGTCTGTTTTGCGCAATCCCCATGGGGCCTGTGTATCAACATATTGATTGGACGCGAAAACGGAGCGGATCCAATCTTCGATCCCCACAGAAAATGCCAATTCTTCAAAAGCCGTGGGCAGTTGATCGCGTGCCATGGTGAAAATATCGGCCAACAGGGCTTCATCATCGGCATGAACTTCATAATCATTGGACAAGACGCCATCCAAATTCTTGAAGATCATCGACAAACTGCGCTGTGCCAAATTGCCAAAGCTGTTCGCCAAATCGGCATTGGCGGTGCGCACAATGGCTTCGGGCGAATAGGTGCCATCCTGACCAAAGCTGACTTCACGCAGCAGATAATAGCGCATCTGATCGACGCCAAATTGGTCGGCCAAATCCATCGGGTCCACCACATTGCCCAAGGATTTGGACATTTTTTCGCCGCGATTGAGCAAGAAACCATGGCCAAAAATCTGGCGCGGCAGCGGCAGATTGGCGCTCATCAAAAATGCCGGCCAATAGACGGTGTGGAAACGCACAATATCCTTGCCAATCATATGAATATTGGCGGGCCAATATTTGGCAAAATCGCCGTCTGTGTCGGGATAGCCGATGCCGGACAAATAGGCCGTCAGCGCGTCCACCCACACATACATGACATGGCCGTCGCTGTCCGGAACCTTGACGCCCCAATCAAAGCTGGTGCGCGATACGCTCAGGTCCTTCAGCCCGCCTTCAACAAAGCGCAGCACTTCGTTCCGGCGGGTTTCAGGGCGGATAAAGTCCGGATTTTCTTGGTACAGCGCCAGCAACTTGTCCTGATATTTGGACAGAGCAAAAAACCATGTTTCCTCGGCGGTCCATTCCACCGGCGTTCCTTGGGGGGACAGGCGCACGCCCCCTTCCCCATCCGTCAGTTCGCTTTCGTCATAAAAGGCTTCGTCGCGAACGCTATACCAACCTTCATAACGGTCCAGATACAGGTCGCCATTGGCCTTCATGGCGTTCCACAGGGCCTGCGATGCTTTGTGGTGCGATGCTTCGGATGTGCGAACAAATTTATCATAGCTGATATTCAATTTCGCGGCCATCGCCTTGAAATGATCGGCCATTTCTGTTGCGAAATCCAATGTTTCGCGCCCCGCCGCCCGGGCGGTTTGAACCATTTTCAAGCCATGCTCGTCCGTGCCGGTAATCATACGAACATCGCGGCCACGGGCGCGCTGAAAACGCGCCATGACGTCTGTCGCAATAGATTCATAGGCATGGCCGATATGGGGACGGCCATTGGGATAGCTGATGGCGGTGGTGATATAAAATGGTTCAGACATGCCGGCGCTTTAGCGTCTTGCAACGCAGAGGGAAAGCGTCAGCGTGCATCCGGTGCAAAATGCGGGGCCAGTTCCGCCAAAATATTTCCAATGGCAAAGCCGATCATCGCCCCATCATAGCTGCCCGCAATGGCACCGCGTGTGGACTGGTGAATGGCATCCCACTGCGCCAACACCGGACCAAGCGCAGAAATCGGGCATTTTCGGGCCACATTGGCGATCAAACTGGGCACCAAATCGATCACCAGTTCCAGCTTTTCCCGATTGGCGACGCCAGCGACGCTTTTCGACAATTCCGCCCGCAAAATATTCTGCGGGTCGCCGGTGCGCGCAATGGTCAGCAATTTTTCTTCGATAGCGGCAACATCGCTGTCGATCAGGGCCAAAGCCTTGCCGGGCACACCGCCCGATGCGGCGGCAATCGCCCGCACGTCGGATCGGTCCAACATCGGCCGAATGGCCTGTAACCAGCTTTCCAGCCCATCCTGCGGCACGGGCTGAAACCGCAACAAGCGGCAGCGCGACCTTATGGTCGGCAATAATTTCCCTGGCGAGTGACTGACCAACAAAAACAAGGTTTTGGCAGGCGGTTCTTCCAATGTTTTTAACAAAGCATTGGCGCCAGCCACTTCCAGATCATCGACGGCGTCGATGATAATCACCCGCCACGACCCCATGGACAGCGACATTTGCAAGCGGCGGATCATCTGACGCACCTGATCGATGCTGATGCTGCGCGCCATGTCCTTGCTTTTGTCTTTGTCGGCATCCTTGGCTTTGGACTTCCCCTTATCTTTGTCCTTGGCTTGGCGGTTCAGCACCAAAATTTCGGGGTGGTTCCCCGCCGCATATAAGCGGTCTGCGGCCACGTCCCCGCCATCGTCCAGTGACGCAGCCTCGCCCGATCCAGCGGGACCGTGGGTTACCAAGAAACGGGCTGCGCGCGCGGCAAAGGCCGCCTTGCCCATGGATTGCGGCCCCGCGAGCAACCACGCATGGTGCATGCGCCCGCTTTTCCATGCTTCCAAAAAGGCGGTTTCGGCGGCGTCCAGACCGATTAAGCCAGCCATGGGGCCAATTCCTGCCAAATGCGCTGGGTTATGGTTTCGGGCTGACCATCCGCATCAATCACCAGCCAACGGGCAGGATCTTCGGCGGCCATGTCCATGAAACGCTGGTTCAAACGCGCCTGATATTCCGATGATTTGCTGCCCATACGGTCGCTGCCATCCGCGTCACGCACCGCCAAACGTTCCGCCGCTTTTTCCGCCGACAGGGTCAGTAAAAATGTCCGGTCTGGCAACAAGCCATCACTGCCCACGCGGTGCAGCGCCAAAACATCGCCATCGGTCAAACCGCCACCGCCGCCCTGATAGGCGCGGCTGCTGTCCACATAACGGTCGCAAATCACCCAAGCCCCGCGCGCCAAGGCTGGCAAAATTGTTTTGGCCACATGGTCGGCCCGCGCCGCCGCGAACAGCAAGGCTTCTGCCCGCGCGTTCCAGCGATCATCGCTGCCCTCCATCAACAAATTGCGAATGGCCTCCGCCCCCGCGCTGCCGCCCGGTTCCCGCGTGACAATATGGTCGATGCCAGCATCCTTAAATGCTTCGCTCAACCGCGATATTTGCGTCGATTTCCCAACGCCTTCGCCGCCTTCCAATGTGATAAAGCGCGGGGTCACAGGCCGGTCATCCGATGCCATCCGCTGCGCGCCTGATCGGCCATCCCGCCGATGGCAACATTGCGGTCCGCCACCAAAGGCGTGGTTTGCGGCGGCAATCCGGCGGGTGTTATCACAAAATCGGCCACCTTATCCCCCTCAGCAATCGCGCCCTGCCATGGCGTAGCACCATGAATGGCGGCGCGAAAGCTGCCATCATGACCGCGCGGCACGGTCATCCGAACGGCCATGCTGTTGCGCGCAAACAATTCAGGCTTGCTGCCACCGCTCACGTTCAAACGCAGCATCGGCGTGTTTGGCGCGGCCAAGACGCGCCCTTCCCATGCGCTAAACCCCCATGTCATCAGCCGTTCGGCTTCATCGCGGCGTTCCTGCGCGCTGTTCATGCCCGCCACCACCATGATCAAGCGGCGGCCATCGCGCTTGGCAGAGCCCAAAAAGCAATATCCAGCCTCGGCGGTATAGCCGGTCTTCAGCCCATCCGCGCCGGCAAAACGACCCAAAATCGGGTTGCGATTGCGCTGGATAATCGGTTTCTTGTCGGGCGACAGGCCATGTTCCAACGATGGCTGAGAGAAATAGCGCGCATAAGCTTCGGGATGGTCGCGGATCAAGCGATCCGCCAATCGGATCATATCCTCGGCGCTGACCATGGTTTTGCCGCCATCCGGCCAGCCGCTGGGCGTGCCAAATTGGCTGGATGTCATCCCAATTTGGGCGGCCACGCGGTTCATTCGCTTGACGAACTCTTCTTCGCTGCCATCGACACCAACTGCCAATAATGTAGCCGCATCATTGCCGGAAACGGTAATTAATCCCGACAGCAATTTGTCCACGCTCACCCGCTCACGCGGCCGCAGGAACATCGTGCTATTGCCTTTGCGCGCGTTCCACTGCGCGCAAATGGCGTCGGTCATTTGGAAATTGTCGGTGGACCGCACATGCCCGTCCTTGATCAAATCAAGGATGACATAGGCCGTCATCACTTTGGTCATCGACGCGGGCGCAAAGCGCTTATCCGCACCGCGCGAAAATAAGATCGCCCCGCTGTCCAAATCCTTCAGCATGATGATCGGCGCTTTGGTAACATAGATCGGGCGGCTGACCGGACCCGATCGAGCCGCCGCCTTTGGCTGTGCATCGGCATTCGTCGCCGTTCCCAGCCCCAGACCCGCCATCACGGCCACCGCTGCTAACAGTGACGCCGCACCAAACACAAAGGGCTTGGCGTTCTTCATTCCCGCACTCATCTTAATACGCCCATTTACCGATGAATTTCGTCCGCCAATACGCCCACCGACAGGGCATAAAAGTTCGAGCAATTATAATCCAAAATCGCGCGGTAATTGCCCGTCAGCAAATAGGCCGTGCGTCCCTCGCCATCCGGTTCCAACAACACCGCCTGAATATGGTCGGCGGGCCAATTGCCTTGTTCCGGCACCACGCCCATGGCGCGCCATTCGGCCATGGAACGCCAGCGGCTGTGCCGCGCAAAGACACGCGGGCAGCGGGCGGGGTTCAGCTGGGATGCAATGCTTTCGCGGTTCAAGGATGCGGGCACCCGCACTGGCAGCCCCCAAGGTTCGCCATGTTTCCAACCCGCCGAACGCAAATAGCTGCCGATGGATTCGACCGCATCCGCCTCGCTCGACCAGATGCGTGCGACACCATCACCATCGCCATCCTCGGCAACCCGCAAATAAACGGACGGCAAAAATTGCGGATAGCCAAAGGCCCCTGCCCAGCTCCCCTTCAAAACTTGGCGCGGAACGCCGCGTTCCACCATCACCATCGTCGCCAGAAATTCCGGCTCGAACAAATTGCGGCGGCGCCCATCATAAGCCAGCGTGGCCAAAGCTTCGGGCAAATCAAAATTGCCGGTCACTTTGCCATAAGCGGTTTCATGACCAAAAATGGCGATCATCACCGACCCCGGCACGCCAGTCTTGGCCTCGATTTGCGACAATAAGGGCCGCAAGCGCGCATAAACACTGCGCCCGCCATTGATCCGCGCCGCATCCACATGCTTGGCTTTATATGGCGCAAAGGCCGGAATGGAATTGCTGGCCCCGCCGCTGGACAGATTATCCTTGTCCAGCGCAATCACACGGGCGTTGTAACGCAGGCCGGACGTCATCTGGTCAAATGTCGACCGCGACACGCCTTGCGCCTGCGCCGCTGGCCACAGGCTTTGCACATAGGCATCAAAGCCCGCATCCGCGCCGCTTTGGGCACAAGCTGGCACAGAAAATACCGCCGCCCAAGCCGACAAAATAATCCCCGCCTTGGGCAGGTGAGAGCTGATTCTGAAAGGATATTTGCGCATCATTCACCGCCTTTAGGGCGAAACTGGCACAGATGCACCCATGTTGACCAGTATGGCGGCACCAAAATGCGATAATAGCAATTTGTTGAACGATATTCGGTTCAACCGCATCTTTTGCTTGCCGCAAAAATTTCAGCGATTAAGGAGAGCCCCGAGGACAGGTGGCCGAGTGGTTTAAGGCAGCGGTCTTGAAAACCGCCGTGGGTGGAAGCTCACCGTGGGTTCGAATCCCACCCTGTCCGCCATAACCCCTTATATTCCAGTAACTTAACGGCCAATCGGGAGGCAAAGATTTTCGGTATGGATGTCTGGAAGGACAGGCCTCGCACCCTGGCACGCTTGGGCTATCTCCCGTCAGAAATCAATTTCTACAAGAGCCAGACGGTGGATGACGTCCTCAGACTCGCCGCCGGCCTTCACTCGTCCGAGTGCGGAACGCAAACGGACATCCTCTGCGAGCGTCTCAAGCTTGGCAGGAAACAATTGGTCAGGGACCTGTCCCTGGGCAACAGGAAGAAGGTGGGAATAGTAGCCGCGCTTCAGCATAAGCCGGAGCTGATTGTCCTTGATGAGCCGACAAGCGGGCTTGACCCTCTGATGCAGCACGAGTTCTTCTCTATT
>CAZIVW010000020.1:0-47421 GCA_964542975.1 uncultured Sphingopyxis sp. | reverse complement strand
TTTCCAGCTGTTCAGCAGTGTCCCGACGGTCGCGCCGTTCCACCAAGTGAAAATCTTACCCAAGATGCTCATAGCACGCGCGTTTACAGCCAAGCATCACCGCTTCGCAAGCGCGAAACGGGATTTTCATCACTTTCCGCACAAAATTGGTTCAATTGTGCCGCCCTAGGCCCAGAATTTAGATATTTTTTGGACGCGGACCGTCGCCATATCGACGGTGCATCGCCAACACCCAGTCCGGACCTAGGCCCCTGACCTAGTCCTGATCGTGCAGAATCGCCGCCACATCATCGGGATGCGGATGGTCCATCGGCGGCAGAGCCAGAATCCGCCGCGCCAGATTCATCCCATGTCCTGCACGGATAAACGCAGCCACCTGTTTCTCCCGAACCGCGCGATCCTCGGCCGCCGCCACTGAAAAGGGGCCAAAACGCCGCCGCTGGGCGAAACGAATGGCGGCCTGTGTCGCCCCGTCTGTGCTGGCCCGTCCCCAGTCCATATCATCCCCAGCATCGTCGCCGTCTCCGGTCAGCGCATCCAGTGCTTCTTGGCTGTTTTCTGCGGATATACCATCGAATCGCAATTGCGCCCTGACCCGCGCAGGCCCTAGTCCCCGCCGCATCATCGCGCCGCCGCGCATCCGCGCATATTGGCTGTCGTCCAAATAGCGCATCTCTTCCATCCGATTCACCGCCGCTTGAATGGCTTCTTCGCTGCTTCGTTCATCAATCCACTTGGATTCCGCGACTTTCCGTGACAAATAGCGCGCCAACTTGCCGCTGGATGTCGCAAAACGCGCAACATAGGCAAGCGCCAGTTCGTCAAGCTTGGCCGCATTCAGTGGCCGCTTGGTTCGATCCGTTGGAGTGCGTTCATGGTTCATATGCCACGTTTGTGCCACACTCCTGTCAGATTGAGAACGTTCTGAACCGCCATATCGGGAATTCTCGATAAGGACGTCATTGTTCAAACCTTTAAGGATCGCGCGCGTCGCCCATGACCAACACCGTTGACACCAGCACCGTTGACATGAAGGCCGCCCCGCGTTCGCCTGCGCCGGATCAAGCTACGCCTATGACCCAAAATACCGACATCGTCGCGGAGGCCCTGCGCCCAACCCCGACGCTTTGCACTAAGCCGCGCCGTTTTTCCAACTTTGCCACCGTCAGCGAAGCCTTGGATTATGCAGCAGCAGGGTCACGGGGCCTGAATTTCCACGATCCGCGCGGCAAATTGGTCCGCGCTTATCCCTATAGCGAATTAAAGCAGGACAGCCTGCGCACCGCCTATCGCCTGATCGCGGCGGGCGTCAAAGCGGGCGACCGTGTGGCCTTGGTGGCGGAAACCGGTCCCGAATTTGCCGCTTTGTTTTTCGGCACCATTTATGCGGGCGCATGGCCCGTTCCTTTGCCCCTGCCCACCAGCTTTGGCGGGCGCGATTCCTATGTCGGTCAATTGATGGTTCAGCTGGAAAGCTGTGATCCCGTCATGCTGTTCTTCCCAACCGACATTGCCGCCATGGCCGTGGAAGCCGCGAACGCCAAAAATGTCGCGCCGATGGACTGGAGCGAATTTGAACAGCGGCCCGCCGTCGAAACCGCCCTGCCCGAACAACAGTCGGATGAAACCTGCTATTTGCAATATAGCAGCGGGTCGACGCGTTTCCCGCATGGCGTGGCCGTGACGCACGCCGCATTGCTGAACAATTTGGCGGCCCATTCCCATGGTATGAAGCTGATCGACAGCGACCGCTGTGTATCATGGCTGCCTTGGTATCATGACATGGGCTTGGTCGGCTGCTTGTTGTCGCCCGTCGCCAATCAAGTGTCGGCCGATTATCTGAAAACCGAAGATTTCGCCCGCCGTCCCTTGGCATGGCTCGACCTGATCAGCCGCAATGAAGGCACCACGCTCAGCTATTCGCCAACCTTTGGCTATGATATTTGCGCGCGGCGTGTTTCCAGCCAAACCAATGTGGCGGAACGTTTCGACCTGTCGCGTTGGCGCGTGGCGGGCAATGGTGCGGATATGATCCGTCCCGATGTCATGCAGAAATTCATCGACGTTTATGCCGCGGCGGGTTTCAAACCCAGCGCCTTTCTGCCCAGCTATGGCTTGGCCGAAGCCACGCTGGCGGTGTCCATCATGCCGCCGGGCGAAGGCATTGTGGTCGAACTGGTCGAAGAAACGGAATTGTCGGGCGTGTCCGGCGATGCGGATCGTCCGACCCGCTATCGCTCCATCGTCAATTGTGGCCGCGCCGTGCGCGACATGACCATTGAAGTGCGCGACGAAGCGGGCCAAATTTTGCCCGACAAAATCGTCGGCAAAGTATGGTGCACCGGCCCATCGCTGATGACCGGCTATTATCGCGATCCCGAATCGACCGAGGCTTGCATGACCGACGGTTGGCTGGACACCGGCGATATGGGCTATTTGTCGGACGGCTATATTTATATTGTGGGCCGCGCCAAGGACATGATCATCATCAATGGCAAAAACCATTGGCCGCAAGATATTGAATGGGCGGTGGAACAATTGCCCGGTTTCAAATCGGGCGACATTGCCGCCTTTGCCATCACGACCCAAAGCGGCGAAGAAACCCCCGCTGTGCTGGTGCAATGCCGCACCAGCGATTTGGCGGAACGCGCCAAATTATTAGAAGATATTCGCGAACGTGTTCGCGCCATTACTGGCATGAACTGCCTGATTGAATTGGTTCCACCCCGCAGTCTACCGCGCACCAGCTCCGGCAAACTCAGCCGATCCAAAGCCCGCGCACAATATTTGTCGGGTGAAATTCAACCATTTGAAATTGCCGCGTAAATATACGCAGGTAAAATATTGAGACAGAGAGGGGGCTGTTCCCCCTCTCTCGTCATTAACCATTTACTGCTCTAATTGGATATAAAGCCGCCCAAGAAGCTTTCATTCTGGGCCTATTTACTAAGTTTTTGATATTATTCCTATGGTAGCGCTCTACTGTGCCAGACCGACCGCGCCATCCATCGACACCTTCTCATGTCGCTCGCTCAACCCCCTTGGGCCCCCATCAGCATAGCGCAAGCCAGCATGGCGTAAGTCAGCATAGCCCGTCCAAGACGTCTGCCCCCAAAACGCCAATCTCGGACGGTTTGCGGGCCTCCGTGCGCGATCAAGCGCGCATCATACTGCCGTCCACCCTGTCCCTAGCCTTGTTATCAGCCTATCTGATGCTGGGCCATGTTGCGGTGACGTCGATCACAATCTGGATCACCAGCCTGACCTTGATCGTCATCGGGACATATTGGTGGTTAGGCCGGATCAGCGACGAACAAGATTTGCGTAAATTCATACGCCAGATCATCATCCTATGCGCCATTGGGTGGATGACGCCCTTTGCCTTCATGGGGCCGTCCACCCCGCTGGCCGTCGCGCTGTCGCATTGGGCGGCCGCGCTCTTGGCTTTGGTGGCGGTGATGATCGTCGCCCAAAACCGCCCCAGCAACGGGATCCTATTCGGCGTTCCTATTTGCTTGGCGGCCACATTGACCTTAGTTGTCGCAGGCCATGTCGACTTGGCCCTCATCCCCTTTGCCTCGGCGGCCTTCACCTATGGCTTTTGCCTTTATATGATCCGCCACAATCGCCGCATGCACATGGCCGACGTCAAATTGCATGAGCAGTTGGAAACCATCAACCTGCTGGTGCGCGAGACAGAGGCTTTGGCCGATTGGCTGTGGGTGACTGATGCCAGCCACCGATTGGAACAAATATCCGACCAATTTGCCGCTGCATGCCGGTCCGATCGCGCGACCTTGGATGGCCTGCCATTTATGACTCTGTTGGCGGACGAACCGGCTGATCATCCACCGACTTCATCGGCCCTCACCCCATTGCATCAGAAAATGCAAAATCACGAAAAATTCACCAGCATCACCCAGCCCCTGATGTTGAAAGGGGAAAAGCGGTGGTGGCGGCTGTCCGGCACCCCCAGATTCGACGAACAAGGCCAATTTGCAGGCTATCGTGGAATTGGATCGGACATCACGGACCAATATGCCAGCGCCGAACAAATTGCGCGCTTGGCCCGCGTCGATAGCCTGACCAATCTGCCCAATCGCCGCGGCGTGCACGAGGAATTGGACAAAGCACTGCGCGAAGCCATCGCCCATAATCGTCGCTGCGCGATTTTGATTATTGATCTTGATCGATTCAAATCGGTGAATGAATCCCTCAGCCATGCCGTGGGCGACCAATTGCTGCGCCACGCCGCAGAGCGGCTGAACGATTTGATGGAAGTGGGCTGCACCTGTGGCCGCTTGGCGGGCGATGAATTTGCCGTCATCATTCGCCGTCCCGACAGCCATGCTGCGGTCGAATCCTATGCCCGCCATGTCATCGCCACGCTCAGCCGCCCTTATCAGGTGGAAGGATATAAGATCTTCGTTGGCGCCAGCGCCGGCTATGCCATTGGCCCCAGTGATGGAACCAGCGTGGAAATCTTATCGCGCAACGCCGACCTCGCTTTGTACAAAAGCAAGGACAAAGGCGGAAATTGCGTTGAGGCTTATGTCCCATTCTTGCTGAAGCAAGCCGAAGACCGGCGCATTTTGGAACAGGAATTGCGCGGCGCATTGGAAAAGCGCGAACTGCAGCTTTATTATCAACCCGTCGTGGACGCCAAAACGGAACAATTGGTCAGCTTCGAAGCCTTGCTACGTTGGAATAGCGCCAAATTGGGCGCCGTGATGCCCAGCCGCTTCATTCCCATCGCCGAAGATTCCCGCCTCATCAATCCCATTGGCGAATGGGTGCTGCGCATGGCCTGCCACGAAGCCACATGCTGGCCGCCCCATATCAAGGTCGCGGTCAATGTGTCGTCCGAACAATTAACCGACCCGCATTTTGCCTCCATCGTGCTGGCCGCGCTCGCCCATAGCGGGCTGGCCCCCCATCGGCTGGAAATTGAAGTCACCGAAAGCGTGTTCCTGCATGACGGCGGCAGTGCGGTGCAAATCCTCAACCAATTGCTGGCCATTGGCGTGCGCCTGTCGCTGGATGATTTCGGCACGGGCTATTCATCCTTTGGATATTTGCGCAAAGCCCGCTTCTCTACCATCAAGGTGGATCGCAGCTTTGTATCCAGTGCCGCCAAAGGATCGGTGGAATCCATTGCCATCATTCGCGCGGTTGTGGCGCTGGCCGATGGGCTGGGCATGTCCACCATCGCCGAAGGGGCAGAAACGGCCGAGGAAGTCGATACCGTGCGCAGCTTGGGGTGCCGCAATGTGCAGGGATATTATTTTGGTCGGCCCATGACGCCCGCATCCATCCGGCAATATTTTCCGGCATCCATGCTGCCCAACGCCCACCAAAATTAAGCCGCTTAACGCCGCAGCAACGGCCGCCAGACGGCTGACATAGGCACCGTCCCTCCCCCCATTCCATCGTTGTTGGCGCAGCCACCCAATGCAGCGAGCGAATAGGCGGGTCGCAGCCCTGAATGACAGAGCGGAAAAGGATGCACTGCTCATCGCAGGACCAATGCAGTTCATCGCGAAGGGGATGGACGATTTTCAGAAACCAGCCACAAACCCACCAACACGTAAAAATGGACAAACAGGGGTCGCATCAGTGGGCATCATCGGAAAATTCGGCAAGACCTGTGCCGCAATGACCATGGCTGCGGCTGCGTTGGTCGCATCGCCTGCGATCTCCAGTGACTATCTGCAATGTGCGCCTTTTGCGCGGGCGGAATCTGGCGTGCAATTGTTCGGCAATGCCAAAAGCTGGTGGGGTCAAGCGGCGGGCAATTATGCACGCGGCAATGAACCCCGTCAGGGCGCCGTATTGGCGTTCGCCAGCACCGCGTCCATGCCCATGGGCCATGTCGCGGTGGTCCGCAAAGTGCTGAACGACCGCGAAATCATGATCGATCACGCCAATTGGTCGCCAGTGGGCGGACGGCGCGGTCAGGTGGAACGCAATGTCCGCGTCAAGGACGTCAGCCCATCGAATGATTGGAGCATGGTGCGCGTTTGGTATGCCCCCATCGGTGATTTGGGCCTGCGCCCCAATCCTGTTCAAGGCTTTATCTACCCCGAAACCAGCAACGGCGGCCATATGCACGGCGGCCAAGGCACACAAGGGTCCAGCCGCAACCCATCATGGACCCAAGATGGCTGGAAACCCGGCAATGGGCTGGATGCCGTGATTTCCTCGCTGCGCTAAGCGGCGCGCAACCTATCCAGCGGCCCGTTTACTCACTGGCCCCAAACAGCTTGAACCTAAACGAAACCCGCAATTTTTACGGTATGCGGTGACCTTGGTGGATCGGACCCTTCCCAAGACAGCTCGTGCCAAGACGCCTAGCTATGCCCTGCACCGCCGCGTCATGGGCGAAGAGCGCCGCACCGCCGCCAGCCCATGCCAGCGGCGGATACGCCGTCATATATCATGATATCGCGAATTATGCTTCGCTGGGCTTTTCTGCCGCATCATCGCTGGCAGCCGCCGCAACATCCTCAAACCATGCTTCAACGTCGCCCGACAATTTGATGGTCATCGAATTGCCAAAACGATCCTTCGATTTGCCAGCGGCGACGCGAATCCAGCCTTCAGACAGGCTATATTCTTCAACGTCGTTACGCACTTTGCCCTTGAAACGGATGCCAATGCCACGTTGCAAAGCCTCCAGATCAAAATGGGGCGAACGCGGGTTGATCGACATGCGATCGGGAGGGGTATCGGTCATTTCACTATCTCCGGATTATGACCGAAGCCGCTAAGCGAGGCTGGGCATCAAATCAACCCCAAGCGGCATTCCCCTTGCCGGACGCGCCCGTCGTTCTGGGACGACATGCCCGATAGACTGGCCCATCGGACGCGTTTCGCCTTGGCCGCTATCGCGGCTGGCCGCCATGGGGAATAATTTTTGCTCCTCATGCTCCGACCGATGGTCAACCAATGCCAAGATGCTGCGCATGTCGCGCGCATAGCCTTGCCAGTCGTCACGGCGCGCTTCATCCGTCCACATGGCGTCAAATCGCTCCAACTGTGCGGACAATCCCCCCACTTCGCGAAACAGGCTCGCCGCCATGGCCGCCAATTCGCTATCTGCGCAGGATTGTAGGCGGGGATATAAAATCCAATCCTCGCATTTCAAATGACGGATCAGCAGGGAATGAAACTCCTGCCAATATGGCTGTAATCGGCTATCATGATCGACAGATGACGATGTGATCAGGCCCAAAATCACATCAGACAGATCGTGAAGCTGTTGGTGCTCCGCGCGCAGCCTTTGCAATTCTATGCTGATTCCACCCACAGCCCGCCCGCCTCCTTGCCCTACAGCGTGCGGTGCCACTGCTTGGCCACCGCTTCACCCCGATTAACGGCAAAATCCGAACGACAATTAAAGGGAAATATCTTTCAATATGGAAGTAATGGCCCTGCCCCTGCCCCCACCGGCCGTCATGGGCCATGATGGACCATGGGCCAAAGATACCCGCCGCCGGACAAGAAAAAGGGCGGCTGGGTGAAACCCAACCGCCCTTTTCAAATCGAGCTAGTCAGCCCGCGCAGGCTGATTAAGCCTTTTTGCTGCGCGATGCTTTCTTACGATCATTGGGGTCCAAGATCGCCTTACGCAGACGGATATTTTCTGGGGTTACTTCCACCATTTCATCTTCGTCGATGTAAGCAATGGCTTGTTCCAGCGTCATCTTCTTCGGTGGGGTCAGGCGGATTGCGTCGTCCTTGCCGGTCGAACGGAAGTTCGTCAGCTGCTTCGACTTCATCGGGTTGACTTCCAAATCGTCTGGCTTGGCGTTTTCACCGATGATCATGCCTTCATACAAGGCTTCACCAGGCGAAACGAACAGGATGCCGCGATCTTCGAGTGGGCCGAGGGCATAAGCAACCGCTTCGCCATTGCCGTTCGAAATCAACACGCCATTCTTACGGCCTTCAATATTGCCCTTATGCGGGCCATATTTTTCGAACAGGCGGTTCATAATGCCCGTGCCGCGCGTGTCGGATAGGAATTCGCCGTGATAGCCGATCAGGCCGCGCGATGGGGCTGAGAAGGTGATACGGGTCTTGCCGCCGCCCGAAGGACGCATGTCGGTCAGTTCCGCCTTACGGATCTGCATCTTTTCCACCACGGTGCCGGTGAATTCATCATCCACGTCAATCATCACGGTTTCATAAGGCTCGGTGCGCTGGCCGTCTTCTTCGCGGAACAACACGCGCGGGCGGCTGATGCCCAGCTCAAAGCCCTCGCGGCGCATCGTTTCGATCAGAACGCCCAATTGCAATTCGCCGCGGCCAGCCACGTCAAAGCTGTCCTTGTCGCTGCTTTCCGTGATGCGGATGGCGACATTGGTTTCCGCTTCGCGCATCAAGCGGTCACGGATCATACGGCTGGTCACCTTGCTGCCTTCACGGCCAGCCATGGGCGAATCATTCACCGAGAACAGCATCGACAGCGTTGGCGGATCGATTGGCTGCGCCGCAATGGCTTCGGTAACGGTCGTGTCGGCGATGGTGTTGGCCACGGTCGCCACGGTCATGCCCGCGATGGCAACAATGTCGCCCGCCTTGGCTTCTTCCACAGGAACGCGTTCCAAACCACGGAAAGCCAGCAGCTTCGAAACACGGCCGGTTTCAATAACCTTGCCGGTGGCGTCCAAAGCATGGATCGGCTGGTTCACCTTCACCGTGCCCGATTGCACGCGGCCCGTCAGGATGCGGCCAATGAAGTTATCGCGGTCGAGCAGCGTCGCCAAGAAGCTGAAAGGACCTTCGGTGTTCAGGCCAGGGGCAGGAACATGTTCCACGATCTTTTCGAACAAAGGCTGGAACGTGCCGTCGCGGGCTTCCGAATCATAGCTCACATAGCCCGAACGGCCCGAAGCATAGAGAATTGGGAAGTCGAGCTGTTCGTCATTGGCGTCCAGCGACAGGAACAGTTCAAACACTTCGTCCAGCACTTCGGCAGGACGCGCATCGCTGCGGTCGATCTTGTTCACAACCACAATCGGACGCAGGCCCAGCGCAAGCGCCTTGCCGGTCACGAATTTGGTTTGTGGCATCGGGCCTTCGGCTGCGTCAACCAACAGGATCACGCCGTCGACCATCGACAAAATACGTTCTACTTCGCCGCCGAAATCGGCGTGACCAGGCGTATCGACGATGTTGATACGGGTCTTTTCTTCGCCTTCGCCCCACTCAACCGAGGTGCATTTAGCGAGAATGGTGATGCCGCGTTCTTTTTCCAGATCGCCGCTGTCCATCGAGCGTTCGTCAACGCGTTGATTGTCTCGAAAGGTGCCGGACTGACGGAAAAGTTGGTCGACAAGGGTGGTTTTGCCATGATCGACGTGCGCGATGATGGCGATATTGCGCAAAGACATGCGTTAGGGCCTTGTTTGGAATGGACGGCACCCAAAAAGCACCGCGAAACGCCGCGCCCCTAACAGATGAGAGTTTATCGAGCAACAAAATTGCCGCGCCGCACAAATCTATTTCATCGCATCATCGCTGCTTATCCGCAGAATAGGCCCGCTAACATTCTGCAAACTGCTTAAAAATAGAGCATTTTCAAGCGTGCATCCGCATGATTTAGCCACCGCACCGAACCACAGGCCGATCAGCACCCAAGCAGCCCATCATGCCGCGTCATGCTTGTCCCGTCCCATTTATCGGGCGCGGCGGTCCAAAGCGCTATGGCCCGACACGATTCTTGCCCGCCCAACAAAAGGCCGTTCAGGAAAAGCGCGCCACCAATTGCTCAATCTTCGTCGCCGATTGGCGCGCGGCACGCTGTAAATTGCTGCGGAAATCACCGCTGCTGTCGCCATTGGCATCATCGGTCACCGATTTAATCGCCGCCCAAGGCTTGCCCATTTTCTCCGCCGCCTGCGCGACCGCCGCAACTTCCATATCGACCAATTGCACGTCCAATGCTTCGCGCATTTCGGCGGCCGCAACGGGGTCAGCGACAAAAGCATCGCCGCTTGCGATATAGGCATGGGGCAGGCCCAATTTGGGATCCGCCATCGCGGTGAAGCTGAGTGTCTTGGGCTTACCCATCGGCCAATCACCCGCACGATAGCGTTGGAAACCGCCAGCCTGCGCGGCACCATAATCATGCTGCACAGCCTTGGATATCCAATAGGTCCCCGTCTTGCCGCTCAACGCGCCGCACGTTCCACTCACCAAGATAGCATCGGCATCCACACCGAACAGCCCCGCAGCCAAGGCGGCGTTGACCTTGCCGATGCCGGTGGTGACAATGGCGATATCGGTGTCGCCCACTGTCACACAGCGGCAATCAAAACCAAGAAATTCTTCGTTTGTAGCCGGTTGGCTGGCATAAAGGGCGGCGGCTTCTTCCGGCAAGGCGGCAAGAATCAATATATGAGACATAGGCTGCCTCATAGCCCGCGATACGCTCTTGCCAAGCGGGGACTGGCCCGCCATCGCTCAACCTTATGCTTGCGAAAATCTTTCCCGACCGTCTGGTGCCCATTTTGCTGTTGGTTTTATTGGCCGCCAGCCTGTTCCCCGTCCATGGTGCGGGCCTGCCTATCGCGAATGCCATTTCGACCATCGCCTTCATCTTGCTATTCTTTATGAACGGGGTGCGCTTGCCGCGCCATGAGGTGATTGCCGGCATTCGCAACATTCGGCTGCAAGGCGGGATTTTCTTTTTTTGCTTTGGCGTGATGTCCGCTGTGGGTGTCGCGGCGCAGGCCATTGCCCAGCCATGGCTGCCATCGGCGGTCGCGCTCGGCTTTCTTTATATGGGTGTTTTGCCATCAACCGTGCAATCGGCCACCGCTTCGACCAGTTTGGCGGGCGGCAATGTCGCCGCCAGCGTGGTGGCAGCGGGCATTTTGAATATCAGCGGCGTGTTCCTATCGCCCCTAATATTCGCGGCCTTGGCGGGCGGCGCGGGGGATATTCATGCCGATGGTGTGATGCGGATTATTTCCATCCTGCTGTTGCCCTTCATTGCCGGACAATTTGCGCAAAAATGGCTGCGGCCTTGGGCCTTGGCGAACAAGCCGCTGGTGACATTGATGGACCGCACCACCATTTGCATCGCCGTCTATGTCGCCTTTTCTGCCGCCGTCATGGCGGGCATTTGGGACAAGCTGCAAGCCCAAGAATTGGTCATTATCGGCAGCATGATTTGCGCGCTGATGGTCTTTGCCTTTGGTGGCGGCTGGTGGCTGGGCAAGCGGCTGGGCCTGCCGCGCGGCGACCGGATTTCCATGTTTTTTGCCTGCGGTCAAAAAAGCATCGCTTTTGGGGCCCCGCTGGCCGCGACCCTGTTTCCACCGGCGGTTGCGGGCATGGTGTTGGTGCCCATCTTGATTTATCATACGCTGCAATTGGTTATTTCGGCATGGATCGCCCCGCAACTGGCGCGTAAATCAGCATAATCCGCCCACATAATCTTCTGGTGTGGTGGTTGAATAATACAGATTGTCTTGCCATATTGCGCAGCGATATGGGTTTTAAGGATAAGTTATGAGCGACCAGACATTGACGGCCACCGCAACCGATGCGCTGAATTTGACCCCGCCCGAACCCTTGCCCGTTGTGACGCCGGAAAAGGCCGCTGGTCTGGTGCCTTTGTCCACCGAACAGCGCAGCCAATTGGAAACCCGCGTCGATGGTTTCATCGATGATCTGTTGGCGCAGGACGAAAATTCGCCCGAATTTGGCAAGCGCATTGACCAAATCACCAATATGGGCCGCAAAGAAATGTTGGATGCGGCCAGCCACAGCAACCGCTTTTTGGACCGCCCGATCAAGGCGATGGACCGCGACACCAATATTGGCCAAAGCCTGATTGATCTGCGCACCACGGTCGAAAAGCTGGACCCGTCCGCCAATGGCAAGCTGGTCAGCAAAAGCGGATTTTTCAGCAAATTATTCGGCAACAAAGTCGGCAATTATTTCGCCCAATATAAAAGCGCGCAAAGCCATATCAGCAGCATCCTGACCGCGCTGGCCAATGGCAAAGACGAACTGCTAATGGACAATGCCGCCATCGACGTGGAACGCCGCAAAATGTGGGAATCCATGGGCAAGCTGGAACAGATGATCCACATCTCGCGCACATTGGATGCCAAGCTGGAAGCCAAATCGGACGAGCTGGATCATATCGACCCCGCCAAGGCCAAGCTGCTGCGCGAAAATGCGCTATTTTATGCCCGCCAGCGCACGCAGGATTTGCTGACGCAAATGGCGGTGACGGTTCAGGGCTATTTGGCGCTGGATTTGGTCAAGAAAAACAATGTCGAATTGGTCAAGGGCGTGGACCGCGCCAGCACCACCACGGTCGGCGCACTGAAAACCGCGATCACCGTGGCGCAGGCCATGACCAACCAAAAATTGGTGCTGGAACAAATCACCGCGCTCAATACCACCACCGCCAATATCATCGATGGCACGTCGAAAATGCTGAAGGACAATAGCGCCCGCATCCATGAACAGGCGGCATCCAGCACCATTCCGATGGAAACCCTGTCGCGCGCCTTCCAAAATATTTATGACACGATGGACGCCATCGACACATTCAAGCTGAAGGCGCTGGACACGATGAAAACGACCGTCACCACGCTGGAAGGCGAAGTGGCGAAATCCAAGGGCTATATCGCCCGCGCCGAGGGGGCGTCGCAGGCGCAGAATAGCGTTGGCGGGGCCGACAGCCCGCTCGCCGCACTGGAAGGCTGATCCCCCTGATGAGTGAAACGGATAAAATCATCCAATTGGGCGAAAAAGCGATTGAACGATCGCGCGAACGGCTGCGTCCCATTGGCACGAAAAGCAAAGCGCTGCGCTATCAACATTTGGCCAAAAAAGTGGGCCGGATGTTGATCGCCATGGGCGCTTTGTTGGTCGCGGGCGTATTATTTGGCACTTTTGTTCAGCCGCTGGGCATTATGGGCTTTTTGGCGCTGTTGCTGTTGATGGCGGCGGCGGTCTTTATCTTTGGCAAATATCCCGCCTTTCCAGAACCCCGCCGCGAAGACTTGCCGCGCACCGACTTAAAGCAATTGGCCGGCCGCACCGAAATTTGGCTGGAGGCCCAGCGCCCCGCCCTGCCCCCACCCGCGCGCCAGTTGATCGACAATATCGGTGTCCAGCTCGACCTGCTCGCCCCGCAATTGCAAACATTGGAAGCGAACAGCCCCGCCGCCGCGCATATTCGCAAATTGGTTGGCGACGATTTGCCCGAATTGGTGTCGGGATATCAGCGCATTCCAGCGGGCCTGCGCAAAGAAGCCCATGCCGGCCGCACTCCCGACGATACATTGGTCGGCGGGCTGCAAATGTTGGAACGGGAAATTGGCGATGCCGCGCGCAATTTGGCGGCTGGGGAAATGGACAAGCTGGCGACCCGCGAACGCTATTTGCAACTGAAATATCAGGGCATCGACGTCGAAGATTAAGAGAAGAAGCGGCGCGTTCCTCCGCATCCATCCATGCCGTCCCAGCGGGGCGGCATTTTCTTGTCCCGTGATCCACCCCACAGCCCGCACCGCCCGCGACGCGCTAGGACCGCAAAAATGATCATAGCTGGGAAGATATTGTGACCCATCCGCAGGACATAGGCACCGCCGTTCCAACCGCACCGCACCGCCCAGTGATGCCCGCCAAATGCGCCATGGCGATGGTGCTGGCGATGCTGGCACCCGTCACGCTTTCCGGCGTTGCCGCAGCCCAAAATAGCGCATCGCCGCAGCCGATGATCGTCAGCGTGCCCGATGGTCCGCCGCCCGCCAACGCCCCGCGCACTGCCCCGCCTGCGCCGACTTCGCCCGCCATTCCCGGCATTCGCATTGAAAGCAATGGCGCGCTAATCACCGGTCCCGTCAACGCGCGGCGCACCTATATTCCGCTAGACCGCCTGACCATTCCCACGCCGATGCAGGGGCATTGGGCCAAAAATCAGGCCGCATGTGTGCCGCTCGCGCAGTGGGATGACGCCAACGGCCCGTCCGCACCGCCGGATAATTTGCGGATTACCGATACAGCGATCATCGCCAAAGCGCGGATGACCGCCACCCAAAGCTATGTTCCGCTGCCCCCCAGCATCAGCTTTGCTATGTTACAATCGGGTAAGCCCGTGCAATTGTCGGCGCGCCCCTATCGCAAGGCCACGGAAATATTGGTCATTTTCACCCTGCCCAACGGCGACAAAAACCATGCCGTGATGCGTCTGTCGCCATCCGGTGACAGCATCCAGTTGCAAAGCCATGGCAGCAATGAAAGCGCGATACGCTGCGCGGGATAAGCCGCGATAGGCGCATCAGCGTTCGCGCAGCGCCTCGCGGGCGCGATTGAAGGGTTTCAGCAGATATTGCATCACCGTTTTCGATCCGGTGTGCACATCCACCGTTGCCACCATGCCCGGCGTGATCGGAAAGCTTTTGCCCGCTTTATTGACCAGCGCATCTTTGGTGGTGCGAATATAAGCGCGGTAATAAACAATTTCACGTTGCACTTCGTCGCGGATGGTGTCGGGCGACAGGCTGACCACCTTGCCCTCTAAGCCGCCATAGATGGAATAATCATAGGCGCTGACCTTGACCGTGGCGCGCTGGCCGGGGTGAATGAAGGCAATGTCGCGCGGCGATATGCGCGCTTCCACCAACAAGCGGTCATCCAATGGAATAATATCCATAATCCGGCCGTTGGGCGGAACCACGCCGCCAACCGTCGACACCTCAACATTGCGGACGATGCCGCGCACGGGGGACCGGATGGTCAGACGATTCAGCGTATCCGTCCGCCCCCGCACGACAGGTGCCAAGGTTTCGACCTGCTCGTCCATTTTGGCGAGGGATTCGCGCGATTCCACCATATATTGGGATTGAACATCAGCCTTGCGCAGTTCCAATTCCGCCTGTTGCCGTTTCAATCGCAACACCTCGACATTGCTGGCAGCGCCAACGTCGATCAAGGATTGCCCAATCCCCACCTCGCGGCGCAGCAGCACCAAGGCCTCGTCAATCAAGGCCATGCTGCTGGCCAAGCTGCGGCGGCGGGTGTCGTATAAGCGCATTTCCTCGGCCTTCAGGTCGGGGAAATTGTCCAGTTCCGGCGAAAAACGCACCGGCGCGCCGCTGACCTCCGCCCGCAAACGCGCCGATGCCGCCAAGGCTGCGCGATATTTTGCGGCGCTTTCGTCCGCCGTGGACCCCGCTTGGGTTGGGTCCAATTGGGCGAGCACTTCGCCCGCTTCGACAATCTGATCCTCTTTCACCCGCATATCCGCGACAATGCCGCCTTCCAGCGACTGGATTACCTGTTCACGCGAACTGGGGACGATTTTCGCTTCGCCCGTCGCCACTTCATCCAAATCGGCAAAGCTAGCCCACAGCACAAAGGCCAAGATCAATGCGCCGATGGTCCACATCAAAATCAAAGCATGGCGCAAAGGCTGACTAGCGGATGTCGCGCTGGGCGCGTCCGATACCGAAAACCACTGGTTCATGGCGGTCTTCATGGCATGGCTCCGCGCAGGCGTTCCATCGCGGATTCCTTTTTGTCATCCATAACAATTTCGCCATTTTGCAACATGATGATGCGGTCCACCATGTCCAACACGCGCGGCCTGTGGGTGGCTACCACCACGGTGCGGTTGGTAGCCCAACGCTGGAAATGGCGAATAAATTGTCGTTCGGCCATATCGTCCATCGACGCGGTCGGTTCGTCCAACAAGATGATGCGCGGTTGGCGAATGATCATACGGGCCAATAACAAAGCCTGTATTTGGCCGCCCGACAGTCCCTTGCCCCCCTCCATCACCGGATAGGCCAAGCCATTGGGCAATTTGCGCACAAAAGCATCGGCCCCCACCATGGTCAGCGCGGCCAAAATTTCCGAATCGCTGGCGCGCGGTGCGCCGATCACCAAATTGTCGCGAATGCTGCCGTGGAACAATGCGCTGCTTTGCGACAGATATCCTGTGCCATGCCGGACATCGGCGGGGTCAATTTGGTGCATCGCCAAATCGTCCAGCAAGGCTTCCCCCGCCACTGGCGTAATCAGCCCGGACAAGGCTTGTAACAATGTCGACTTTCCCGCCCCATTGCGCCCCAACAGTGCCACCTTCTCGCCCGCCCGAATGTGCAGGTTCCGAACCGACAGGGCGATGGGCATCATTTCGTCGCCATACCGATAGCTGGCCCCGCGCAAATGATATTCCCCGCGCAGCGTGGGCAAGGCAATACGCTGTTCCTGATCGGGCGCATCCACCGGCAATTGCATGATGCTATTCAGGCTGTTGATACCCACTTTGGCATGTTGCAAGCGGCTGAAAACCTGTGTCAATTGCGCCAAGGGAGCCAACATCCTTGACCCCAAAATGGAGGCCCCAACCAAGGCCCCCGTGGTCATATCGCCCTTCATCACCATCGGCGCGCCGAACAAGATGATGACGGTGAAGGTGCCAGTTTGGACGCTTTGGGTCCACACCGTCAATATGTTGGTCAATTGTCGCAGCTTTAACGAAACCTGTGATGTGGTTTCATTGGTCATATTCCATTGTTGTTCAAATTTCGCTTCGGCTTGCAGCATCTTGATATCATCAATGCGCTGCACCGCCTCGACCAACATGGCGTTGCGCAGTGAGCTTTCCCGCATCCCTTCGCTAGCAAAGCCATGCAAACGGCGCTGCATCAACATGCCGGGCAAAACCAGTAAAATCAGCGCGCCCAGTGGCACCAATACCAACCAGCCCGCGATGACCCAAAACAACAACAGGAACAGCAGGAAGAATGGCAAATCCGCAATGGCCGCGACCGTGGTCGAGGTCAGCATTTCGCGAACCTGTTCCATATCGCGCAATTGAGAAATGAAGGTTCCCGTCGATTTGGGCCGTGCCTCGCTGCGGATCCGCAGCGCCCGTCCGAAAATTCGGTCGGACATGATCAGATCAGCCCGCTTGCCCAGCACATCGATGATCGTCATCCGCAAGCGACGCAGCATGAATTCAAAAAACAGCGCCAGCATGACGCCGGAAAACAAAATATATAAAGTCGGATAGGATTGGGCCGGAACCACCCGATCATAAACCTGCATGGAAAACACCACGCTGCCAAAGGCCAGCAAATTGGCCAGCAGCGATGCAATCAACACATTGGCGTAAAAGCGAATATCCTGCATTAAAATGCGGCGCAGCCAATGTTGTTGATAGGGCCGAATATAAGCATCCACCCGCGCATCCGGCGCGGACCGTGTCGGGCGCGCGGCACCAAAACGGCGAATGCGCGGGAATAGCTGGTCCAACGGCATTTGATTTTGTTGGGCGGCGCGGCCTTGTGGGTCCAGCCAAGGCATGAGGAACACCGCATCGCCAGCGCTGTCCAAGCTGGTCAGCAATATGACCGATCCATCATCCAATTCCGCGATCAACGGCAATTTGTTAAACTCGGGGAATTGCGCGTCCGGTTCCCGATATTCCAGCGTCAATCCCATGCGCTGGGCCGCCTGTATCACGTCATGATCGCCAGCGCTGCCGTCCATATGCGCGCTATATTGCCGAATGGTTTCGCGGGGGATGGACAAATGATAATGCCGCGCCGCCTCGGCCAAGGCGGCGATCCATGATTGATGCAAATCCGACGTCACGGCTTGGGCCAAAATGGCGGTCATAATATCACCCCCCGCACACGCTTGCCGGTCAGTGAAAAACGGTCCCGCGTCGCACCCGAATAAAATAAACATTCTACCTGAGTCCGGCGAATGTCATGCTGCGTATTGACGATGCTGAATCGCAGTTGATGCAATTCCTGTTGGGCGTTCAGCAGGTCGACCAGCGATCTGGTGCCCATTTCCAAATATTGCAGGCGATATAAGCTGCCCGTTTCCCGCATATCGGTTTCGCGAATTTTCAGCGTTTCCAGCACATTTTCGTGGCCAACTATATCTTGCTGCAATTCGCCAAACACCCGCTGAGTTTCCAGCCTAACCCGGCTTTCGGCGGCGCTGGCGGCGCTCAGGGCATGACTGGCCCCGCGCGCCCGTGCGGTGGACGCGCCGCCGCTAAACACGCTGGAATTCACCCGCAGGCCGATATTATAATCCGCCCGGCTCGACCAAGGTTCATGCACATCGCCCGTTGCCCCCGCCTCTAGCGAGAGGGTGGGCATACGGTCGGCCTTGCTGCGGTCAAACTCTGCCAAAGCGCGGTCGCGCTCAGCCTGCGCTTCTTTGATGGCGGGCACATCTTCCCACACCGACACCCCCATGGCGCAAACCGGCGTCAACCAGTCGGGCACATCGGGGTTTACCGCGCCCACGCTCTGGCCGACCAAATTCGCCAAGGTTCCGCGCCAACGCAAAACCTCGCTGTCGATGCGCTGTATATCCGCCTCTGCTCCACCAACTCGGCCTTTGGCTTGCAAGGCATCTGACTTGGTGGCTGCGCCGCGCCGATAGCGATGATGAACCATTTCTTCGATCATCCGCAGATCAGCCAACTGATCCTCTGCCACATGGCGCAGCATGACGGCGCGTTGATTTTCGATCACCGCCTGCGCCGTTTCCCGCGCCAGATCATCCACCGCATATAATAAGCGCGCCTGATACACACGGTCGCCCGCTTCGGCGGCGCGAACCCCGCTGCCTACCTTGCCAAAGTCGTGGATCATTTGGGATGCGTTGATGCTGGCACGCGGTCGCCAACGATTATCTTGGCCGCTGCGCGCGACGTCCGACCCGACGCCGGCCGTGATACGCGGTTGATATCCCGACTTGGCGACATTCCGTTCTTCGGCTTGGGCATCCAAACGGCCAATCGCTTCTTCGACGCTCGGGTGCCATTCAATGGCCCGCTGAACAGCCTGTTCCATGCCCAAAACCGGTGCAGAAATCATTTGGGCAGAGGCATGAAGCGGCAGCGCGCCAATAGACGTCAACATCGTCATCACTATGATCGGGCGCGACACGTTCCGGCCAGTTGGTTGCAACTTCTTCATCCTGCTGCTGCCCGCCACAATGACATTGGCGCGGTTAAGAGCATGAAGGGAAATTGCCAAAAAATGTCCAATGAAATCAAATGACCGTTATTCCGCTCATATTTTCAATATTATTTTATAAATCCCCAGAAATCAGGGAATTATTTACCGATATTCGACGAAGTTTTCGGGTTCAGGCGTCATTTATCATCCAATATGGACGTAATAGCCATCACTCGAATAGGGCCTGCAAGCGCCACCACCGGTCATGTCGGGGCGCAATTGGGGCTGTGACAGCGAATGAAATGTCGCTTCCCCTTGGGGCAGGCGATTGTCCGGCACCACAGGCACCCCCGTCGCTAGGCCCATTCGCCCAATCCAAAGGGCGACCGCCGCACGCCGCCGGATTGCAAATGCTGTATTGCCGATATAAGACGCTAGAGACTCATGAACGCTCACCCCCCTTCCCACTCATCCCAGCATGATTTTGCTGTCGCGCCTTTGCCCTTTGCGGACGAAGCCGAACTCAACGCCCCGATCAGCCGCCGCCGGCGGCTTCTCAAGCTCGCCAAGCCGATGACATGGGTGTTGTTCTTCGTGCTGCTGGCGCTGGTGGCATGGCTGGCGATCACCGCCCCGCTATCCAAATCGCTGGAGCCTATTGCCCCGCCGCAAATCACTTTGTTGGCCAGCGACGGCACCCCCATCGCGCGCAGCGGCGCCGTGGTGGACAAACCGGTGAAGGCGGCGGACCTGCCCGACCATGTCAAACAAGCGTTCATGGCCATTGAGGATCGGCGTTTTTATACCCATTGGGGCATTGACCCGCGCAGCATCGCCCGCGCGCTGTGGAGCAATGTGACCACCGGCCGCACCCAAGGCGGCAGCACCATCACCCAGCAATTGGCGAAATTCACCTTTTTATCGCCCGAACGCAGCATGACCCGCAAAGCGCGGGAGGCGCTGATCGCCTTTTGGCTGGAAGCATGGCTGACCAAGGATGAAATCCTCGAACGTTATTTGTCCAACGCCTATTTTGGCGACAATACCTATGGCCTGCGCGCGGCATCGCTGCATTATTTCTATCGCCAGCCAGAAAATCTGACCAAGGCACAGGCCGCCATGTTGGCCGGTTTGGTGCAAGCGCCATCGCGTCTGGCCCCCACCCGCAATTATGATCTGGCCGCCAAGCGTATGGAATTGGTCGTCCGTGCCATGGTGGCATCAGGATATTTAACACAGGCCGAAGCCGATCAAATCCGCGCCCCAGCGGTGGATGTGCGGGCGCGGGGCAGCCTGCCCACCGGCACCTATTTTGCGGATTGGGCCTTGCCCGAAGCCCGCAAGCTGAGCGATGTCGGCTATGCATGGCAAACCATCACCACCACCTTGGACGCCCGCCTGCAATCCATCGCCCGCCGCGCCACGGCCCAAGCCCGCCAAGGCGGGGCCCAAGTGGCATTGGTCGCCATGCGGCCGAACGGCGAAGTGGTCGCGATGATCGGCGGCCATGATTATAATAAATCGCCCTTTAACCGCGCCACACAGGCCCGCCGCCAACCTGGTTCCACCTTTAAACTCTTCGTCTATCTGGCGGCCCTGCGCGCCGGATGGCGTCCCGATGACCGCATTTCCAACGCGGAATTTACCGAAGGGGATTACCGCCCCAAAAATGCCAGCGGCAGCTATTCCGGCGATATTACGTTGGAAGAGGCCTTTGCACGGTCCAGCAATGTCGCGGCGGTGCGGTTGATGGAACAAGTGGGCGACGGTGCCGTCATCCGCACCGCGCGCGATTTGGGCGTGACATCCCCTTTGGCCGAAAACGACCCCAGCTTGGCGCTGGGCACGTCGGCCATGACCTTGATGGAACTGACCGCCGCTTATGCTGGTGTGGCCGCCAATGCCCATCCGGTGATTCCGCGCGCCTTCCCCAGCGAGCGTTTAAATTGGTTCGAACGGCTGATCTGGGGTCCCGACCGTTTCGGGTCGCGCGTGCATGACGATATGGAACGGTTGCTGCGCGCCGCCGTCAACCGTGGCACAGGCCGCGCCGCGCGCCTTAGCGTTGCCAATTATGGCAAAACGGGCACCAGTCAGGAAAACCGCGATGCACTGTTCATCGGCTATGCCAATGATCTGGTGGTTGGGGTGTGGGTTGGCCGCGATGACAATCAACCGCTGCGCGGGATCAACGGCGGCGGCCTTCCCGCCCATATCTGGCGCGATTTCATGAACAGCGCGGTTGGTAAATCCAATGTGCGTCAGCCGAAAAAAGACAGCGATGGACCCGTTTCGCCGCTCGATTCGTCCGAGCTGCCACCGGTGCCCAGCCTGCCAACCCCGCCGAGCGTGACCATGCCCAATGTGTCGATTGAGAATGGCGAGGCGGTGATCAGCACCGAAATTCAAGGCAATCAGGTCGATCTGCGTTTGAACAGCCAAGGCGTATCGGGCGTAGCGATCAACCCGCCGGCACCCAAACAACCCCCGCCGACCAGCAGCACGCGGCCCTAACGGGCTGACCCGCGCTTCGCCAGTCTGGCGCAGCGAACATCGGCTTCATCGGCATAAAAAAGGCGGCACCCAAATGGGGCCGCCTTTTTGGCATGATGCGCTGAACCACAGCTGGGTCAGCTGGGCTGATTATTCCGCAGGGGCAGCCTCTGCCACACCCAAGCTGCGCAGGGCCGAGCGATATTGCTTGGCGGCATCGCGGCCATTGCCCGCTTCGCACAGCTTGTTGCCGATGGTCACGAAACGCTTGGCGACCTTTTGCTTATCCGCTTCGGCTGCATCGGCGGCGGCGCTGGCTTGTTCAGCCAATGCACCGCAGCGATAATCCTTGGCATTGGCCAAAGCAGGGGTGACGACGGTCGCCGACAGCGCCAAAGCACCGGCAACAACAGCGGAAATATTCTTTCCATTCAAAAACTTATTCAGCATGAGGAGAGCCCTATCAGTTTCATTCGAAAACCAATTAGCAAGGCTTGCCCCAACTGTTAAGCACATATATTATTTAAGAGCTTTGAAGAAAAACTTAACAATAGAACCAAACCTGTTCGACGGTATTGAAGAATTTCTGCAAGTTGCGGAAATGCGAAGCTTTTCTCTAGCGGCAAAGGCTTTGAATGTGTCCCCATCTGCGATCAGCCAAAGCATTAAAAATTTGGAAATGCGCGTCGGTGCACCGTTATTCATGCGCACAACGCGCAGTGTTGGCCTGACCCAAGCGGGGGAATCTTTTCTGGAACGCGTCGGGCCAGCCTATAGCAATGTTCACGATGCCTATGAGTTTGTTCGCAATTTGGGCAACAAACCTACAGGACGCCTGCGAATCAACCTGATGCGCGGCGCGGTCGAACCGCTGTTCGCCCCCATCATTGCCGGATTTTGCGAAACCTATCCCGATATCGAATTGGAAATTTTCGCCGATGATGCCCTGTCCGATTTGAACCTTGGCGGCTTTGACGCGGGTGTTCGATTGGGGGAAGCGTTGGAAGCGGACATGATCGCTATCCGCCTCAGCACGCCCTTTCGGTTTTTGGCCGCCGCGGCGCCATCCTATCTCGAACGCTATGGCCACCCCCAGACCCCCAAAGATTTGGCCCATCATCGCTGTATCCGTTACCGCGCCGCTTCATTGGGTATGTCGCCATGGACCTTCCAAGCGGAGAATCGCTTGATGGAGGTGAATGTCACGGGACCCGTCATCGTCAACGATATGCACAGCATGGTGGTCGCGATGAAAGCAGGCGTCGCGATTGGATTTGTGGCGGAACCCACGGTCACCGCCTTGGTCGCGGCGGGGGAATTGGAATATCTGCTAGCCGAATATGCCATTACCACCAGCGGTCTTTTTCTATATTATCCGTCCCGCCGACAGGTGATGCCAAAGCTGAGGGTGTTTATCGACTATGTTCAGGAAAATTTGCCCAAACAGTGGGAATTAATGGGCCTGCGGTGATTCTGCGTCCCTGAACCAAGCGCTAGGGTCACGACATAAGCGGACTTGTCATCTTCACCCCCCACAATAAAAAATAACTGGTAATTTTATGGCGAGGGCGGCTAGCTGTTCTCTACTAAAAACGTTGGGATGAATTTATGATCGATTTGGCCGCCATCGACTTTACGGCATTATTACCCTTCATCCTAATCGGATTCGCAGCGCAATTGGTTGACGGCGCTTTGGGCATGGCCTTTGGCGTGATTTGCAACACCTTGCTGGTCGGCATGTTGGGCGTCCCCCCTGCCACCGCATCGGCCCGCGTCCATGTCGTGGAAATTTTCACCACGGCCGCGTCTGGCCTTAGCCATTTATATCATCGCAATATCGACTGGCCGCTGTTTCGGCGCTTGGTCATTCCGGGCGTGATCGGCGGCGTCGCGGGTGCGACAATTTTGTCGTCGCTGGACGGCAATGTCGTTAAGCCATTCATTCTGACCTATTTGATCGGTATCGGTCTGTGGCTGTTGATGCGCGGTTTCTTTTACCCCCCCAAATTCGCCAAGCCCAAGGTTGTTGCCCCGCTCGGTTTGTTGGGTGGTTTTCTGGACGCCGCAGGCGGCGGCGGCTGGGGCCCGGTTGTGACATCCAACCTGTTGATTCAGGGCGGCGAACCCCGCAAAGTCATCGGCACCGTCAACACCGCCGAATTTATTCTGGCGCTGTCCGTATCGGCCACCTTCATTTATCATCTGGGTATCGACGATATTTTGGGCGCGACTTTGGGCCTGATTATCGGCGGCGTCGCAGCGGCTCCGCTGGGGGCCTTGCTGGCCAAGCGATTCAACCCGAAAACCTTGCTTGTTCTGGTCGGCATCATCCTGACCGCAACCAGCAGCTTTGGCCTGTATAAGGTGCTGACCTAAGATCGACATTTCTGCCGCATGGCGGGGGCAAGCCCCCCGCCATGCGGCGATATTTATCCGCCGTCTGTCGCCGACCGGGCTTCGTCCACCTTGTCGACCCATTGGGGGAAAAAGCTGGGCTCGCGGCCCGACCACCCCGTCGCCGTGGCCGCAGATTCGCTGACCGACTGAAGCAAGCGGCGACGCAAATCAGGGTGCAGATGCGGCAAACATGCCGCCCCGCAAAAAGCCGCTGGCAACCAAGGCCGCGCCCGTGCGCCCAACAAGCGTTCATATAAAAAACGATAAGCGGCAAAATCCGTCAGCCGTCCCTGCGCCAAATCAAAGGCCGACACGCTGATCAACGGGGCCAGAAAATGTTCCAACACATCAATGCCATTGTCTTTTGGGGCATGGGCACGGATCAGATCCAAACGTTCATATAAGCGGGCCTGTGCGCGGATATTGGCTTCTTCCATCACATCCCGCGACCAGCGCACCACGGCATCGTGGCGATCCAGCCCAATATCCAATGCCCGACGAATATAGCGCTGTGTCCCAGCCGGAAAGGAAGCAAATTCCTGAATTTCCGTCAAAGACCCCTGCCCTGGTGTCGGTCCGGCTGCTTTGCCCATCTGCTCACTCCATCGCGAAGGCCATGTGGAGAGAATGTCCGGCCACCCTGCCTCGAACGGCGGCACCATGTGCATCTCTCACCACAAACAAAGGCCTCTATGTCCTTTTGACACCTAAACTGGAATTTCGTTCCGGCAGGTTAACATGCCAAAGATAATCAGCAATGGATTTGGATGGAATTTCGTTCCAATATTTGCAGCAAATAACGCCGCAGATTTTGGGATAGATTGGCCGGACCGGATCGCCTAACTATCAATTTGGCGACATGGACGATGCGCTGATTGTGATTTGCCTGACCGTGATTTGATCGTGATTTGGTCTTGAAACAGAAAAGAACGCTCATGTCTTCACCCCTCTTCAATCCCGTCATTTCGGCAACGGGTTTGTTCACACCACCCCAATCCATTGATAATGCGGAATTGGTCGCCAGCTTTAACGCCTATGTCGCGCGTTATAACCAAGACCATGCCGCCGACATCGCCGCTGGCCGCTGCGAAGCCTTGGCCCCGTCCAGCGTCGAATTTATTGAAAAGGCCAGCGGCATTCACAGCCGCTTTGTCGTCGATAAAGACGGCATATTGGACCCCGCCCATATGGCCCCGCGCCTGCCCGAACGGGGCAATGACGAACTGTCCATATTGGCCGAAATCGGTGTTTTGGCCGCCCAAGATGCGCTGGCCCGCGCGGGGCGCGATGCGCGGGATGTCGACGCTGTGCTGTGCGCGGCATCCAATATGCAGCGCCCCTATCCCGCCATGGCGATTGAGATTCAACATGCGCTGGGCATTGACGGCTTTGCCTTTGACATGAATGTCGCCTGTTCCTCCGCAACCTTTGGCATTCAAACCGCCGCCGACTATATCCGCGCTGGCCATGCCAAAAGCGTGTTGGTGGTGAACCCTGAAATTTGCTCCGGCCATTTGAATTGGCGCGACCGCGACAGCCATTTCATTTTCGGCGATGTCGCCACCGCCATTTTGGTGGAGGACAAAAGCATCGCCCCCGCTGGTCATTGGGACATTTTGGGCACCAAGCTGAAAACCGTCTTCTCCAACAATATCCGCAACAATTTCGGATTTTTAAACCGCGCCCATGGCGGCATTGATCAAGCCAGCCCCAAGAGCGACAAATTATTCGTCCAAGAAGGGCGCAAGGTGTTCAAGGAAGTCGTGCCAATGGTGTCGGCCCTAATCGTCGAGGAAATGGAGAAATTGGGCCTAGAGGGCAGCGATATGCGCCGATTGTGGCTGCACCAAGCCAACAGCAATATGAACCGCCTGATCGCGCAGCGCGTGCTGGGGCATGAAGCCACGCCAGAGGAAAGCCCGACGGTGCTGGAAACTTACGCCAACACCAGCAGCGCAGGGTCGATCATTGCGTTCCACTTGAATCAGGACGGTATCGAGCGCGGCGATACTGGCCTGATCTGCTCTTTCGGTGCAGGCTATTCGGTTGGCAGCGTGTTCATCCGCAAAAGCTGAATCAAAAAGGGCGGCGCTCAACACGCCGCCCTATTGGAAAAACTATAGCACCGATTAGTGCGAGCGGCCCATTTTCTGGTGCTTCGCCTTAATGGCTCCGAACTGGCAGCCCAGCCGCCGCCAATCTTGCGTGCGCTTCTTCCACCGTCGCTTCCCCGAAATGGAAAATGCTGGCGGCCAGCACGGCGCTCGCTTTGCCTTCCACCACGCCCGCGACCAGATGGTCCAGATTGCCCACGCCGCCACTGGCGATGATCGGCACATTGACGGCCTCCGCGATGGTGCGGACCAATTTCAGGTCATAGCCATCTTTGGTGCCATCACGGTCCATGCTGGTGACCAGCAATTCGCCCGCGCCCAATTCCGCCAAGCGAATGGCATGGTCCACCGCATCCACGCCCGTGGGCTTGCGCCCGCCATGCGTGAAGATTTCCCAGCGGCCTTCCTCAACCTGCCGCGCATCAATGCTTCCCACAGCGCATTGGCTGCCAAAGCGGTCGGCGATATCCGACACCAGCTCCGGCCGCGCGACAGCGGCGCTGTTCACCGCCACCTTATCGGCTCCGGCCAGCAGCAGCGCGCGCGCATCATCGGCGCTGCGCACGCCGCCGCCCACGGTCAGCGGCATGAAGCAGACTTCTGCCGTGCGGCTCACCATATCCAGCAAGGTGCCGCGCCCTTGGTGGCTAGCGCTGATGTCGAGGAAGCAAAGCTCATCCGCTCCCGCCAGATCATAGGCCCGCGCACATTCCACAGGGTCGCCTGCATCGCGCAAATCGACGAAGTTCACACCCTTCACCACGCGGCCATCCGCCACGTCGAGGCAGGGGATCACGCGGACGCGGACGCTCATGCGCGGCCTGCCGCAATCGCTTGCGCCAGATCAAGGCGGCCATCATAAAGCGCACGGCCCGTAATCACGCCTTCGATGCCGTTCGCCACATGGGGACGCAGCGCATGGATGTCGTTAATGTCGGCCACACCGCCGCTGGCGATCACCGGAATGCTCACCGCTTTCGCCAAAGCCACGGTGGCCTCGACATTGCAGCCCTTCAGCAAGCCATCGCGGCCCACATCGGTGAACAGCAAGGCCGCCACGCCCGCATCTTCGAAACGGCGCGCCAAATCTTCGACGGTCACGTCCGACACATCAGCCCAGCCTTCGGTTGCCACCATACCGTCGCGGGCATCGACGCCCACCACAATGCGGCCTGGCAAATCGCGCGCTGCCGATTTGACAAATTCAGGGTCCTTCAGCGCCGCCGTGCCGATGATCACACGGTCCACACCAAGGCCCAGCCAGCGATCTACGGCTGCACGGTCACGGATACCGCCACCGACTTGCACTTTGCCGCCGAACGCTTTGATGATCGATTCCACGGCCGCGCCATTGACGCTCTCGCCCGCAAAGGCACCGTCCAAATCGACGACATGCAAATGCTGGCTGCCAGCCTTGGCAAAAAGTTCGGCTTGGGCGGCAGGATTGTCACCATAAATGGTGGCGCGGTCCATATCGCCCTCGGCCAAACGCACGACTTGACCGCCCTTCAGGTCAATAGCGGGAAAAATCGTCAGGGCTGCCATGCGAGAAACCTTTTCAATGTCGCCAGCCCATATGCTTGGCTTTTTTCGGGGTGGAATTGAACGCCAAGAATATTGTCACGCGCCACAACGGCGGTGAAATCCGCGCCATGATGGCTGGTCGCGGCAACATCTTGCGCGTCTGCAAAATGATAGCTGTGCAGGAAATAAGCCTCGCCCGCTTCGATCACCGGATGATCAAACACAGGGACCACATCGTTCCACCCCATATGCGGCACGCGCAAATCGGCGGCGGGGATGAAGGGGGTAACACGGCCTTTGATCCAGCCGAGGCCCGCATGCTCGCCATATTCCTCGCCCACATCGGCGAGCAATTGCATGCCCACGCAAATGCCAAGGAAAGGCGCACCGTCGGTTAATACGCGGGCCGTCATCGCTTCGACCAAACCGTCAATGGCGGTGAGGCCATTCATGCAGGACGCAAAAGCGCCGACACCGGGCAAAACAATGCGGTCGGCCTTGGCCACCACATCGGGGTCAGCGGTGACGCAGACATGGTCTGCGCCCGCCGCGCTCAGGGCATTATGCACGGAACGGAGATTGCCCGCTCCATAATCGATCAGGGCAATCTCGGACATAAGGCTGCTTACAGCACTCCCTTGGTCGAAGGAATCATATCGCCCTTGCGCGGGTCGATTTCGATGGCCTGACGCAAAGCGCGCGCCAAGGCTTTATACATGCTTTCGGCGATATGGTGGTTATTCTCACCATATAGCGTTTCGATGTGCAGGGTGATGCCCGCCGTTTGCGAAAAGCTTTGGAACCAGTGCGAAAATAATTCCGTGTCCATTTCGCCAAGGCGCGGCTGGCTGAAACCCGATTTCCACACGCAATGCGGGCGGCCCGAAATATCCAGCACACAGCGGGTCAGCGTTTCGTCCATCGGCGAATGGGCTTCGCCATAGCGGGTAATGCCGCGCTTATCGCCCAGCGCCTTCGCCACGGCTTCACCCAAGGCCAGCGCCGAATCTTCGACCGTATGATGCTGGTCGATATGCAAATCGCCCTTCACATCCATACGGATATCAATCAACGAGTGACGGGACAGCTGCTCTACCATATGGTCGAGGAAGCCGATACCAGTGGTCACATGATATTCGCCCGTTCCATCCAAATTGATGGCAATGGAAATATCTGTTTCCTTGGTGGTTCTTTGAACAGTGGCTGTACGCATAAATAGCCCCATAGCACCGACATTTTGCAAGGCAAGGTCACTTGCCGCTTGACCATCACAGCGCGCAAGTTCATCCCCCTGAAATTATGACTGATGATGTTCGCGACAGCCTGATCCCTTATGATGAAATTGTGCAGGAAGCTCTGCGCGCTGTGGTGGGCCGTGTGCTTGGCCAAATTGGCAGCACCGACGGGCTACCCGGTGATCACCATTTCTACATAACTTTTAAAACTCAGTCGGTTGGCGTGGTTATCCCACCGCATCTGGTGGCGAAATTCCCAGACGAGATGACCATCGTCTTGCAAAATCGCTATTGGGATTTGCAGGTTGAGGACGATCATTTCAGCGTTGGCCTGTCCTTCAATCAAATTCCATCGACCTTGGTTATTCCTTATTCGGCCATTACCGCTTTTGTGGACCCATCGGTGGACTTTGGCTTGCAATTCCATGTCGATGACAGCGAATGGGACGATATTTTGGCGGACGAAGACGAGTCTCCCGCCGCGAACAATCGTCCCGAAATCACCACCGAAGATGGGTCGAATGTCGTGACCGTGGATTTCGGCAAGAAGCGTTAAAATGGCTGGCGGTCCCTTCCGCCCGCCCAGCAGCTTTTGGCAATATTGGGCGCTCGCTGGGATGGTGGTGTTAACCGCCGCCTTCTGGTGGGGCGTTCATGGCCTGACCTTGTTCAGCGCCCACCGCCCCAACAACCAAGTGGCGGACGGCTTGCTGCGATTCTCTTTGCTATTTTTAACCCCCGCCTTCGTGCTGATCTGGACTGCTGCCGCATGGCTGCGCCGCCGCGTGGGGGACAGCGGATATTGGCAAATGTTAGCGCTGGTCGCGGTCATGTGGGGCGCGGCCATCTGTGTCACATGGATCTTAACGACCCCATCGGGGGTATGATAGCAAGGGTTAGACACAGCCGCCTTGCGCCCCGCACCATAGCCCAGCGCACAAGCGGCCCAGCGGAGGCAGCATGACAGAGCATCGCCAAGAAAGCGACAGCATCGGCCCCATTGCGGTGCCAGCCACGGCCTATTGGGGTGCACAAACCCAGCGTAGCCTCGAAAATTTTGCTTTTTCCGCCGCCGAACATATGCCGATGCCGATCATCCGCGCGCTGGCCCATATCAAGGCCGCCGCCGCCGACATTCACCGCCAGCATATTTTGGGTCAGCAGGGCTTGGAAGACAGGCTGGCCAATGCGATCATCCACGCCGCCGACGATATTATTGCAGGGAAATTTGACGATCAATTTCCGCTCGCCATCTGGCAGACGGGCAGCGGCACCCAAAGCAATATGAATGTGAACGAAGTGATTGCGGGCATCGCCAATGAAAGATTGGCTGGCACACGGGGCGGAAAGCATCCGGTTCACCCCAATGATCATGTGAATCAGGGCCAAAGTTCCAACGACAGCTTCCCCACCGCGCTCCACATTGCCGCCGCGCTGGCCTGCCGCGATGCCTTATTGCCCGCGCTGGACCAGATGCAGACCGATCTGGCGGACAAGGCCCAGCGTTGGTCCACCATCATCAAAATTGGCCGCACCCATTTGCAAGACGCCACGCCGCTGACGCTGGGGCAGGAATTTTCCGGCTATGCCGCGCAATTGGCCGAATGTCGCGCGCGCTTGGACCAATCGCTGATCCACGACATCGCGCCCTTGGCACAGGGCGGAACGGCGGTGGGAACCGGCCTGAATGCCCCCGCCAATTTCGGCCCCGCGATGGCGCAGGCTTTGCATCAGCGCACCGGTTTCCCCTTCACCAGCGCGCCCAATAAATTTGCCGCACTGGCGGCGCATGACGGATTGTTGGCGCTGTCCGGCACTTTGGCCGTGTTGGCGGCGGCACTGACGAAAATCGCCAATGATATCCGCCTACTGGGGTCTGGCCCGCGCGCCGGGCTGGGCGAATTGGACCTGCCCGCCAATGAACCGGGCAGCTCGATCATGCCCGGCAAGGTCAACCCAACCCAATGCGAAATGTTAACGATGGTCGCCGCCCAAGTGATCGGCAATCATCAAGCCGTGACCATGGGCGCCGTGCAGGGTCATTTGGAATTAAATGTGTTCAAGCCCATGATCGGGGCCAATATTTTGCGGAGCATTGATTTGATGGCGCGCGGCATGGCGGGTTTCACCCAGCATTGCCTGTCCGGCCTCGCCCCCAATGAAGGGCGCATCGCCGAATTGATGCAGCGCAGCCTGATGCTGGTCACGGCGCTGGCCCCCGCCATCGGTTATGACCAAGCCGCAAAAATCGCCAAATATGCCCATGAACAGGGCCTCAGCTTGAAACAAGCGGCGCTGGACCTTGGTGTGATGGACAGTGAAACATTTGATAAATGGGTGGTGCCCGCCCATATGCTGGGTCCGGAACCGAACAGCCCTGTCGCGAATTGATAGGGCAAAGGAGCGAAACAGGCATGATGGGACGCATTATCGGCGGTGTTATTGGAACCGCGATCAGCCGCCAGAAACGAAATAACCCCGTTGCTGGCGCCGTGATTGGGGCGGGCGCGATGTTTGTGGCGCGGCGCATTTTTCCGGCCCGTTATGCGGCCTTGGCCGCGACGGCGGCGGCGGCTTATGTCACCAAAAAATGGGCGGACCGCAATTTGTCCGACCCGCGCACCGATGGTGCAACGGGCACAGTAAATCCAGCGACAAACGCGGGCATAACCACTGGCACAACCAGGGGCACAACCACTGGCCCAGCCGCCAAAATCGGCACAGAAAAATCCGCCACGGCGGCATCCACACAGCCCATGGCAACAACCCCGCCGCCAGCCAATTCATCGGCCAGTTAATCGGATAACAGCCCATGCCATGCGGGGCGGCCGACCATGCTGCCCCCGCCACGGCAACCGCACAGAGTCTTGACCGCGCCCCGACATCGCGCAATGAGCGGCCATGGCCGAACATAATGCAATTGATCGTCGCGGACTATTATTTGTCCTCTCCTCCCCCTCTGGCGCGGGGAAAACCACCATTTCGCGCAAATTATTGGCGGCAGACAGCGATATCGGCCTGTCCATTTCCGCCACCACGCGGCCCATGCGCCCCGGCGAAGTGGACGGCAAAGATTATCATTTCATCGACGTTCCCAAATTCAAAGACATGGTCGCCCATGGCGAATTTCTGGAATGGGCCCATGTCTTTGACAACCGCTATGGCACGCCGCGCGCGCCCGTTGAGGCGATGCTGGAGGCGGGCAAAGACGTGTTGTTCGACGTCGATTGGCAAGGCGCGCAGCAATTATATCAAGAAGCCGGACCCGATGTGGTGCGCGTCTTCATTCTGCCACCCAGCATGGACGAATTGGAACGCCGCCTGCGCGGACGCGGCACCGACAGTGACGAAGTGATCAATGGCCGCATGGAACGCGCCGCCAATGAAATCAGCCATTGGGACGCATATGATTATGTGTTGGTGAATGATGATGTCGAAAGCTGTTTTGACAAAGTCGTCGCCATCCTCAAGGCCGAACGGATGAAGCGCCGCCGCCAAACCGGCTTGATCGGTTTCTGCCGCGACCTGATCCGCGCCGTGCCGGACGCCAAAATTTAACGCCGATCATCCCTATTCTTGGCCCCATCACCGCGATCCCCAACATGGGTTCGCGGCGATGGGACCAATGTTTTTCAGCTAGATTTGCGTAAATAACCAATGGCATGGCCGATATAATCCGCCTTGCCCAATTCCACCCCTTGCGCCCGCAAAATCGAATAAGCCGCGCAAATATGGAAATAAAATTGGGGCAAGGACCAGTCCCGCCCAAATTGCAAGGCGGTCATGTCAAAGGTCATGCCCATCGGCAGGCTGTGGGCAATTTCCGTATTGGCCGCCAATTCATCCGCCTGTGTGGCCGCTTGTTCCACCAAGGCAATCGCATCATCAATGCGGCGGACCGCATCCGCCAAGCTGCCCGGATGTTCGCCGCCCGCCCGACCTTCATCCAAATATTCCAAGATGATGGGCGGAAAGTCGCGGCCTTGCAGCCGATAGACGCCCTCCAAAGCCTGAACACAGCTAAAGCGAATTTGGGTGGACAACGGAAACATGTCACTCGCCAAACGCGCCGACAATAAAGCCTCGGCATCCCCATTTGGGCACTGCGTTTCCGCCTTGTGTAGCCAATTTTTCAACCCTGTCAGCATGTGGACATAGGTCGGTATCAAAAATTCTGTCAGCATAAGCCCTCTCCTTTATACATATTCCGAGGGCTACTGTGCCCCTGCCCCTATTCGCGCAGGCGCAGGGCTGCCAAATCCGCCCGGAACGCATCATCCAAACCCGCCTTACCTTGGGCCGACTGATACACCAGCGTTGAATCGCATAATCCAACAATTTGATCATTTTGAAAGGCCGCAGACAAAATCTGCCAACTGCGGTTGCCAATCTGACCAATGGCGTTGCCGATGACAATCGGCGCGGGGAAATGGGCTTCGGCCAGATAATTCAACTCGACGCGCGCCACCAGCCAGCGGTCGCCCGCATTGCGCCGCTCCACCGCGCGGATAATTTCGTGATTGAAGCGCACACGGCCATTTTCAAAAATGCCCGCCATGGCGACATTGTTAATATGGCCCAGCGGATCCAGATCCTGAAACCGCGTTTCGACAGACACCCGATGGGGATAATTGTTCAATTCCAAACGCATCGGATCAAAAGACGGCATAATCAGCTTCCCCAGCCCCGAACCTTGGGGGCATCGCAAAAGAAAAGGGGCGCGGAGAAACCCCGCGTCCCCTGACAAGTTCAGGCCTGTGAAGCACAGCCCTGTAAATTCTGGGTCCGCTTGATCGCGGACCCATGAGGTTGGAGCCTGCGTTTAGCGCGGACCCATGCGAATGCCGCCATCAAGGCGCACATCTTCACCGTTGAAATAACCATTTTCGATCATGGCCATGGCCAAATTGGCATATTCGGCGGGGTTGCCCAAACGCTTGGGGTTGAGCACCGACGCACCCAAAGCATCGCGCACATTTTGCGGTGCGCCAGCCAGCAATGGGGTGTCAAAAATGCCCGGCAAAATCGTGTTCACGCGGATATTTTCCGACGCCAAATCGCGGGCGATTGGCAAGGTCATGCCAACAACACCGCCCTTGGATGCCGAATAAGCAGCCTGACCGATTTGGCCGTCCTCGGCCGCCACCGACGCGGTGTTCACAATCGCGCCGCGCTCGCCGTCTGCCATGGGTTCCAGCGTCATCATACCGGCCGCCGATTTCGCGATGCAGCGGAAGGTACCGAGCAGGTTGATCTGGATGATCCAGTTAAACGCATCCAGCGGGAAATGCTTGATGCTGCCATCTTCTTTGCTGCGGCTGGCGGTTTTAATCGCATTGCCCGTGCCAGCACAGTTCACCAAAATACGTTCTTGGCCAATCGCCGCGCGGGATTTTGCAAAAGCCGCGTCAACCGATGCGTCATCGGTGACATTGCATTCACAAAATATGCCGCCGAATTCAGCCGCCAAGGCCGTGCCTTTTTCTTCTTGCAGGTCGAAAATCGCAACCTTCACGCCCTTGGCCGCCAAAGCGCGGGCCGTGGCCGCACCCAGACCCGATGCACCGCCGGTCACAACCGCGGAAACGCTAGAATCAAGCTTCATAATTTATCCTCTCTGAATATGGGGTTCCGCAGCCCTGCCCAACCCCATCATCGTCACCCCCGATCGGATGATTTCCAGGCAAGGCTGCGGTAGCTCTTTATCAATTGAGTCGATTACAGACGTTCAATGATGGTGACATTGGCCTGACCACCGCCTTCGCACATGGTTTGCAGACCATATTTGCCGCCCTTGGCATCCAAGACACCCAGCAAGGTTGCCATCAATTTGGTGCCAGAAGCACCGAGCGGGTGGCCCAGCGCAATCGCGCCGCCATGGACGTTCAAACGGCTGTGGTCGGCGTCCAGATATTTCATCCACGCCATCGGCACCGATGCAAAAGCTTCGTTCACTTCATAAGCGTCAATATCATTCAGCGACAGGCCGGCCTTTTTCAGCGCCTTTTCGGTGGCGAACAAAGGTTCTTCCAGCATGATCACCGGATCGCCAGCGGTCACCGACAGATGATGGATACGGGCGCGCGGAGTCAGGCCATGGGCCTTCAGCGCCGCTTCCGATACGATCAAAGCAGCCGATGCGCCGTCGCAAATTTGGCTAGACGAAGCCGCCGTCAACGCGCCGCCTTCTTGCAGCAATTTGACGCCTGCGATGCCTTCCAACGACGCATCGAAACGAATGCCTTCGTCAACCTTGTGCCATTGCTTGCCTTCGGGCGTGTCAATTTCCACTGGCACGATTTCGCGGTCAAACAGGCCTGCTTCGGTCGCGGCCTTGGCGCGCAAATGGCTTTCCAGCGCAAAAGCGTCCAACTGGTCTTTGGTGAAACCATGTTTTTGGACGATCATTTCCGCGCCAGCAAATTGGCTGAACATGATGCCAGGGAATTTTTCTTCGAGGCGGGGCGATTTATAATGGCCCATGCCTTCTTTCATATGAAACATCGCATTGCTGCCCATGGGCACGCGGGTCATGCTTTCGATGCCGCTGGCGATCACCATATCTTGGGTGCCCGACATCACGGCCTGTGCCGCAAACATCATCGCTTGCTGCGACGAACCGCATTGGCGGTCGATGGTGACGGCAGGGATGCTGTCTGGCAAATTCGACGCCAGCACCGCATTGCGGCCCAAATCCATTGCCTGTTGACCCGCTTGGGTCACGCAGCCAGTGATCACATCGTCAATCGCCGATGGGTCAAAATCATTACGCGCTGCAATCGCGTCGAGCACTGCTGCGCCCAAATCGACAGGGTGAACGCCTGCCAAACGACCACCACGACGCCCACCGGCCGTGCGAACCGCATCCACAATATATGCCGTAGCCATGATATTTCCTTTATCTTAGGCCCGCCCCAACGGGAACGGGCCCCAAAATGGTTGATGGGATCAGAGCTTGCGCCCGATCAATTCCTTCATGATTTCGTTGGTGCCGCCAAAAATGCGGGTCACGCGGGCTGCACGCCATGCGCGGGCGATGGGATATTCATTCATATATCCAGCGCCGCCGAACAATTGCAGGCACTTGTCCATCACTTCCCACTGAAGTTCCGTGTGCCACAGCTTGGCCGCTGCGCCTTCTTCGGGGGTCAGTTCTTTGTTGATATGACGCGTCAGCGCCCAGTCCAAATGCGCCCAGCCCACTTGCAGCTTGGCCTTCAGATCCGCCAGCACGAAGCGGCTGTTTTGGAAATCCAGAATCGGCTTACCAAAGGCTTTGCGGTCGCGGGTATATTCGACCGTATCGTCGAACGCACGCTGCGATGCCGCCATCGCGCTGACCGCAATGGACAGGCGTTCTTGCGGCAGTTCGCTCATTAAATAGATAAAGCCTTGGCCTTCTTCGCCCAAGCAGTTGGTGATCGGCACGCGCACATCATTAAAGAATAATTCGGATGTATCGGCTTCGTCTTGGCCGATTTTATCCAAATTACGGCCGCGCTCAAAGCCTTCGCGGTGCGCCTCGACCAACACAATCGACACGCCCTTCCACGCAGGCTGAACCTCGGTATCGGTTTTCACACAGACCAAGATCAGGTCGGCATTTTGGCCGTTGGTAATATAGGTTTTGCTGCCGTTGATGACATAATGATTGCCATCCTTCTTGGCGGTGGTGCGCATGCCTTGCAAGTCGCTGCCCGTGCCCGGTTCGGTCATCGCAATGGCGGTCACCACTTCACCCGATACCATTTTCGGCAGCCAATGCTTCTTCTGCTCTTCGCTGCCATAACGGACGATATAGCTGGTCACGATGTCGCTTTGCAGCGAGAAACCCGTGGTCACGCGGCCATAATAAGCACTTTCTTCGTCGACAATGGCATTATAGCCAAAGTCCAGACCAAGGCCGCCATATTCTTCGGGAACGGTGGGGCAGAGCATGCCCAAGGCGCCCGCCTTGGGCCACAGGTCGCGCGGAACAATGCCGTCTTCGGCCCATTTCGCTTGGTTCGGGGCCACTTCCTTTTCCAGAAATTGGCGCACGGTGGCGCGGAACGCCTCATGCTCTTCGCCATATGCCGAGCGCGAAAGCTTATCGAGCGACATCTTCTTCCTCTCTGATGGGGCAAGGCGTCGTGGACCCGACACGCTGCGAACCTTATTTCCACCTCAAATGCCCTTACGTTTACGTCCACGTCAAGCAAAATAAACATATCCTGTCACCAACATCAGCCCGCGCCTTTTGCGCGCCCGACCGGCGCGTCAAACAAGGGTGGCGCATCCCCCGCCACAATGGCATCCAGATGGGATGTTGAGCTTATTCCTTGATGCCGCCGCCACGCTGGGCGAATCGCCGCGATGGAGCGCGCGCGACCATTGTCTTTATTGGGTCGATATTGACGCCAAGCGGATTCACCGCAGCCAAATTGGGCCGGATCCGGCACAATGTGCGGGCGACGAGTTTATCGAATTTCCGGAACAAGTCGGTTGTATCGCGCTGTGCCGTTCCGGCGGCTTGATCATCGCGCTGGAAAATGGCCTGCGCCATATGCCCAGTTGGGGCGCAGAGACCGTGCCCTTTAGCGACGCCATTTTGGCGGACAAACCCCATCAGCGATTTAATGACGGCTGCGTCGACCCCCAAGGCCGTTTGTGGGTCGGCGCCGTGACCAGCGACAAAGCCCATCCGGATGCCAGCCTGTACCGCATAGACCCCACTGGCCATGCGACCGAAATGCTGACCGGATTGACCACCAGCAATGGCGCGGGATTTTCCCCCAATGGCGATATTTTCTATCATGCCGATACGCCCAGCCATGCCATTCGCTTATTCGCCTTTGATGGCGATGCGGGCACATTGGGCCGCCCTGCCCTGTTCCATCAATTCCCCTTTGGCGAAGGCCGGCCCGATGGATGCGCCGTGGACGAAGCGGGCTATTATTGGTCCGCTCTGTTCGACGGTGGGCGCGTTGTGCGCTTGTCCCCTGCTGGCGAGATTGTGCAGACGGTCATATTGCCCACCGCCCGCCCGACGATGATCGCGCTGGGCGGGCCAGATCGCAAAACGGCTTATGTCACCACCGCATCCAAAGGATTGGACGCCGAAGCCCGCGCGCAGCAACCCCATGCGGGCGGCATTTTCACCTTTCGCGTCGATGTTGCCGGATTAGCGCCAGCGCTGTTCGCCCTGTGATTCAAAAAGCTTGGCCAGACAGAAAGCCCCAAATAGAAAAGCAATGATGGGTTGCGAAAACCGCATTTGCTGGGGTAATCGCCCAACAGCGTGGTTTCATTCGCAACCTTTATGATCGGAGAATCTGTTTATGCTGCGCCAAGCACCCCCACTTGCCCGCCGCCTTGCCCTTTTGCTGGCATCCACTGCGATGCTGTCAGGATGTTCCATGACTGAAAATTCTATCAACAGTGCGTCTGCCGCTCCGGCTCCTGTCGAAGCGCCCGCGTCGGACAACCCGTTACTGGCGAAATGGATCGGCCCCTATGAAGGCGTGCCGCCGTGGGACCAGATGACCCCCGATCAATTCCCCGCTGCCTTCCAAGCCGCGATGGATGAATATGAAAAGGAAGTGAACGCCGTTTTGCGCACCCGCGCTGTTCCGACCTTTGAAAACACCTTCATTCCTTTGATGGAAGCAGGCGACACGATGGACCGTGTGATGTCCATGTGGGGCGTGCAAAGCTCGAACAAAAGCGATGACCGCGTTCAGGCCATCGACAAGGAATGGAGCCCCAAGCTCACCAAATTCTATACCGAAATGAATTTGCGTCCCGAATTATTCGCGCGTTACAAGACCATTTACGACAATCGCCACAAGGCGGGTCTGAACGCCCAGCAATTGCGCATTGTCGAACGCGCCTATGAACAATTGGTGCGCAATGGTGCCAATTTGTCGGATGCAGACAAAGCCAAGCTGGTCGATATCAACAGCGACCTCGAAGGTCTGTTTTCGACATTCTCCGCCAATTTGCTGGCCGAAGAACGTGGCCATATTTTCGTGACCGACAAGGCCCAGTTGGACGGCCTGCCCGATGCTTTTGTCGCATCCTTGGCATCGGCTGCGGCCGCGCAAGGCAAAACCGGCCAATGGGCGATTAAAAACACCCGTTCGTCCGCCCAGCCTGTGCTGCAAAATGCGAACAATCGCGCGCTGCGCGAACAAACATGGCGCGCCTTTGTCAGCCGCGGCGACAATGGCAATGCCAATGACAATAAAGCGACCATCGCCAATATTTTGAAGCTGCGCCAAGACCGCGCGGCCTTGCTGGGCTTTGAAACCCACGCCCATTATCGCATGGCTGACACCATGGCCAAAACGCCCGAAAAGGCGATGGAATTGATGATGCGCGTCTGGCCCGCCGCCACGGCCCGCGTTGCCGAAGAAGTCGCGGATATGCAGGCCATCGCTGACCAAGAAATGAAGGCCGCAGGCAAGCCAACGTTCACCATCGCGCCATGGGATTATTATTATTACGCCGAAAAAGTGCGTAAGGCGAAATATGACCTGAATGAAGCCGAGGTGAAGCCCTATCTGCAACTGGACAAGCTGGTCGACGGCATGTTCTGGGCCGCAGGTCAGCTGTATGACATGGGTTTCCGCGAAAACACCGGCACCATCCCTGTGTTCGACCCCAAGGTCCGCACCTTTGAGGTGTATGACCTTAAGACCAACGAGAATATCGGTGTATTCTATCTCGATAACTTCGCCCGTGAAGGCAAGCGTTCGGGCGCATGGATGACCACCTATCGCAGCCAGCATAAGCTTGGCGGCGATCATAATGTGTTGGCATCGAACAATAATAATTTCACCGAAGCCGCCAATGGCCAGCCCACGCTGATCAGCTTGGATGACGCATCCACGCTGTTCCACGAATTTGGCCATGCCATTCATTATCTCAGCTCCGACATCACTTACCCCTTGCTGGGCGGTGTGCCGCGTGACTTTGTGGAATTCCCCAGCCAAGTGAATGAAAATTGGCTGCTAACCCCCGAAGTGCTGAGCAAATTTGCCGTGCATGTCGAAACGGGTGAGCCGATGCCCGCATCGCTGTTGAAAAAGATCAACGATTCGTCGAAATTCAATCAGGGTTTCTCGACCGTCGAATATCTGTCCAGCGCGATCATCGACATGAAGCTGCATCACCGCACGACGCCCGTGACCGATGTTGCCGCCTTTGAAAAGCAAACGCTGGACGCCCTTGGCATGCCAAAGGAAATCGTCATGCGTCACCGCATGCCGCAATTCAGCCATTTGTTCAGCTCGGACGCTTATTCGGCTGGCTATTACAGCTATTTATGGTCGGAAACGATGGACGCCGACACTTGGGCCGCCTTTGAAGAAGCGGGCAGCCCATGGGACCGCAAGGTCGCTGATGCGTTCAAAAATATCTTGCTGAAAACCGGCAATGAAACCGACCGAGCCGAAGCTTATCGCGTATTTCGTGGCCGCGACCCCGATGTGCGCGCCTTGCTGAAAAAGCGCGGCTTCCCTGCCGAATAATATCCCCTGATCGGGACCGAACAAGCAGCGGCGCGGGTGGCAACATCCGCGCCGTTTTGCGTTCATCGGCAGCATCAGCGTTTATCCACAACAGCGCGGCGAAATCCCCGAAAAATGCTGTGCCCCGCCTTGCCGATAGGGGCGAGTGTCGGTAAGGCCGATTCATGACCGATCAACGCCCCCCTGTCCGCATTTCCCCGTCCATCCTCAGCGCCGATTTCGCGCGTCTGGGCGAAGAAGTGCGGGCGATTGAGGAAGCGGGCGCAGACTGGGTGCATATCGATGTGATGGACGGCCATTTCGTGCCCAATCTGACCATCGGCCCGATGGTGGTCAAGGCGCTGCGCCCCCATTCCACCCTGCCATTTGATGTGCATTTGATGATTTCCCCCGTCGACAATTTTATCGACGCTTTTGCCGAAGCGGGCGCGGACATCATCACCATTCACCCCGAAGCGGGGCCGCACAGCCACCGCACGGTGCAACATATCAAATCGCTGGGCAAGCAAGCGGGCATTTCGCTGAACCCCGCGACGCCCGCCAAGATGCTGGACTATCTGATCGACGATATTGATCTGGTCTTGATCATGAGCGTGAACCCCGGTTTCGGCGGCCAAAGCTTTATCAGCAATCAATTGCGCAAAATCGAAGCTGTGCGCAAAATGATCGAAAAGTCGGGCCGCGACATTCGTTTGGAAGTGGACGGCGGCATTGACGCCGTCACCGCGCCGCAAGCCATTGCCGCTGGGGCCGATGTGTTGGTCGCTGGCACCGCGACTTTCCGTGGTGGTCCCACCGCTTATGCCGATAATATTCGGCGTCTTCGCGGACTTTGATACATGAAGGGGAGGATGTCCAACGCAGCTCCCAACGATCCCGTCCCGCCGATCAGCGACGATCTGGCTACCGTTGATGACGCCATCGAACCGGGCAAGCGGCTGATCCGCCTGCCGCAGGATACGGGGCTGACCATCAGCGAGCGAATCGCCAACCAGATCACCCGCCTGACATGGCGAACCCCTTTGCACGCCCTGCGGCTGAAGGGACGTTTTCCGTTGAAATTGCTGGGTGTACCCAAAGACCCTGTGCCCGGTGACGGCATGGCCGGTCGCGCCATCCGGTCGGGATATTTTCTGCATCGTGGCATTCGTTTGCCGCTGAATCAGGTGAATTTTGCCCATTTGGGCGTGCCGCACAGCTTTGCCGAATATTTGCACAGCTTTGCATGGCTGCGCGATTTGGGCGGCGTGTCCACCCGCACCGAAGCCGCGCCCATTGCCGAAGCGGTGGTGCGCCAATGGTTGGCCGCGCATGGCGAAACGGTCAGCGAACCCGCTTGGTCGCCGGAAAATAGCGCGTGGCGTATCCTCTATTGGGCGTCTCACGCCCCATTGATCTTGTCGTCCAGCGACTTGGTCTATCGCTCTGCCGTGCTCAACCATATCGCCCGCGCCGCGCGCCATTTGGACCGCATCGCCGACAAAGGCCGCCCCGGCACGGGCCAGATGATCGCATGGACCGGCGTGGTCGCAGCGTCCTTGTTGTTGCCCGGCGGCGAACCGCGCCAGATTTTTGGCGAGGCGGGCCTGCGCCGTATTTTGGCGACCAGTTTTTACGCCGATGGCGGCAATATCGCCCGCAGCCCCCAAGACCAGCTACAGGCGATTATGGCGCTGGCGATGCTGGGCCAGATTTACGACATGCGCCGCATCGAATTGCCCGCCTTTATCAAAGAAGTGCTGACCCGCGCGGTGCCCGCTTTATTGGGCCTTGTTCATGCCGATGGCAGCATGGGCAATTGGCAGGGCAGCGGCGCAACCTCGGCAGAACGAATTGGCGCAATTGTGTCGGCCAGCGGCATTCGCACCCGTCCGCTGAAACAAGCGCGCGACTGGGGCTATCAACGCTTGGTCGCCAATAAATTGGTGTTGATCGCCGATGCCGCCCCGCCCCCTGTTTCCCGCGTGATTGAGGCAGGCTGTGCCTCCACACTGGCCTTTGAACTGAGCGATGGCGACGAACGTTTGGTGGTCAATTGCGGCGGTGCAGGGCTGGCGGGGGCGACCATCCCCACCGAATTGGCCCAAGGCCTGCGCACCACCGCCGCGCACAGCACGCTGACCCTAGAAGACAGCAACAGCACCGCCATTTTGCCCAATGGCGCGCTGGGCAAGGGCGTGACCGAAGTGGAATTGGACCGCCGCGAAACGCCGCAAGGCAGCCGCTTGGAAATGAGCCATGACGGCTATGTCCGCCGCCACGGCTTGGTTCATCGCCGCTTGCTGATCTTGGCCCCCAACGCCCGCGAATTGCGCGGCGAGGATATGCTGATTCCGACCCCCAACAGCCGCCATCGGGGCGAGAAAAACTATGCCCTGCGCTTTCATTTGGGCGCGCATGTCACCGCCAATTTGACCAGCGACAAATTGGGTGCCTTGCTGCGCCTCGGCAATGGCACTTTGTGGCAATTTCGCGCATCCGAAGGGACATTGTTGCTGGACGACAGCCTGTGGGTCGATGGCGATGGCCGCCCCCACCCCACACAGCAATTGGTCATTTCAGGCGCATCGCCCGCTGGCGGGGCCAGTATTGGATGGATTTTCAAACACATCGGTTGATAGCCGCCGCGCCGCACGTCAATTCATCGGGCAAAGCGGCGCAAAAAGGCGGGCGGATTTTGCGCGCGGCCCCATCCCCACCCTTGCGATAGGGGGCGCGGGGGCCTAGGGGGTGCAGCATCTTCTCTCACCCAGCATCAGGGGCCTCCCCATGACCGATCTTGTTCCCGTCCGCCGCGCTTTATTGTCCGTCAGCGACAAAGCGGGCCTCACCGACCTTGCCGCCGCTCTTGTCCGTCACGGCGTTGAACTGGTCTCCACTGGCGGCACGGCCAAGGCGCTGCGCGACGCGGGCCACACGGTCCTCGACGTTGCCGATCTGACCGGCTTCCCCGAAATGATGGATGGCCGCGTCAAAACGCTGCACCCCACTGTCCATGGCGGCATTTTGGCGGTGCGCGATGACGCAGCCCATGTCGCATCGATGAACGAACATGGCATTGGCGCAATCGATCTGGTGGTCGTCAACCTCTACCCCTTCGCCGCCACCGTGGCGCGCGGTGCAGAGCGTGATGATGTGATCGAAAATATCGACATCGGCGGCCCTGCGATGGTGCGTTCGGCAGCCAAAAACCACGCCTTCGTCAACATCGTGACCGAACCCGAAGATTATGCCGCTGTGATCGCGGAAATGGACGCGAACGAAGGCGCGACCAGCTATGGCCTACGCAAGCGTCTCGCCGCCACCGCTTTTGCCCATACCGCAAAATATGATGCTATGATCGCTAGCTGGTTCGGCCATGTCGACCAAGGCGCGGAATTCCCCGCCACCCTGCCCGTCACCGCCACGCTGGCCAACGAACTGCGCTATGGCGAAAACCCGCATCAAAAGGCGGCGCTTTACATCCCCACCGGCAACCAAGTGCGCGGCATTGCACAAGCCGTGCAGGTTCAGGGCAAAGAGCTCAGCTATAATAATATCAATGACGCCGACGCCGCATTGGAATTGGTCGCCGAATTCCGCGATGCCGAACCCACTTGCGTCATCGTCAAGCACGCCAACCCCTGCGGCGTGGCATCGGCTGCGACCTTGATTGAAGCCTATGAAGCCGCGCTGAAGTGCGACGATGTATCGGCCTTTGGCGGCATCATCGCCGTCAACCGCCCACTCGACGGCCCAACCGCCGAAGCGATCAGCGGCATCTTCACCGAAGTCGTCTGTGCCCCCGACGCCGATGACGCGGCCAAGGCGATCTTTGCGAAAAAGAAAAATCTGCGCCTGCTGCTGACCGGCGAACTGCCTGACCCCAAGCGCGGCGGATTGATGCTGAAGACCATCGCTGGCGGTATCCTCGCGCAGAGCCGCGACAATGGCCATATCGCCAAGGAAAATCTGAAGGTCGTCACCAAGCGCGCGCCGACCGAAGAAGAACTGAACGACGCCATGTTCGCATGGACCATCGCCAAGCATGTGAAGTCGAACGCCATTGTCTATGCCAAGGGCGGATCGACCGCTGGCGTGGGTGCTGGCCAGATGAACCGCCGCGACAGCGCGCGTATCGCCGCTGCAAAGGCCAAGGAAGCGGCGGAAAGCCACGGCTGGGATCAACCCCGCACTATGGGCAGCGCGGTCGCCAGCGACGCTTTCTTCCCCTTCGCGGACGGCCTGCTGGCTGCCGTTGAGGCGGGCGCAACCTGCGTCATCCAACCAGGTGGTTCGATCCGCGACGAGGATGTGATTAAGGCAGCCGACGAAGCGGGCCTCGCCATGGTCTTCACCGGCATGCGTCACTTCCGCCACTAAGGCCAGCGCGCCTTTAAGGGCCAAAAATCACCCCGCGACCATCATGGATGATCGCGGGGATTTTCTTGCCTTTATGGTGGCTCTCCCAAGCTCCCATCAAATCAACACCGTCCTAATTATTTGGTTGCGCGGGCTTTTTCATATTGTGCGAATAGCTCATCCGTCATCAAATCCGATGCATCGCCCAGCCGCATTTGAATTTGATAATAATATTTCCCGCTCGGCTTTTGCGCGTCCGTCATAAAATCAATGCGCACCCGCCGCGCCACCCCGCGCGCATAAATCGTCTTGCCTATCAAGCGATGTCTTATGGCGTGGAGCGCCGTGTCGGAGAAAAGCGTCCGCATATCCTCCTCCCGAACCGTCACGGTCAGATTGTTGCGATCGCGATAATCTAATTCGCTGTTCAGATAGAAAATACCGCGCTCAAAACCCACTTGGCGCACCCGCATAGAGACAATCCCTGCAAGGCCAGCCTTCGGTGCCAGATAAGAAGCATAGGTTACAGCCTCCACCGCCGAGAGGCAGCCATTGGGGCGGCATGGTGTATTGGCGCGGAACGAAGGGCCATCGTCCATGATTGGCGGTGGCGGTGACATCGTAGGCGCCGCAACGCCGCTAGCGACTTGCGACAACGCCATCAGGGCAGATGCTGCCATCAAACTCATCATAAAAGACCCCTTCCGTCTGTCGACAGCCAATGCTGCCACAAAAGAAAGGGGCCTGATACTATTTTACATTAATTTTATTCTGCGGTCTCAAGCACTTCCAGCGCCGCCATCCATGCTGTTTCAGCTTCTTCCAACTCGCTGGCCATCTTGCCGCGCTTTGCAGCCAATTCGCCCATCTTCATCTTGGCATAAGCGGGTGCCGCTTTGGACGGATCGAACATTGCCAGATCAATCGCGCTGATTTCCTTGGTCAGCTTTTTGGCGCGATCTTCATGGGCCTTGGCGGCTTTGCGCAATTCGCCCTGCGCCTCGCGGGCCTTGGCCGCTTCCTTGCGCGCTGCTTTACCGTCCTTGGGCTTACCGCCACCAGACTTTCCGCCCTGCCCCGACGAATCGCCCTTGCCCAAAATAAAGGCGACATAATCGTCCATGCTGCCTTCAAACTCGGTGGCTGTGCCATCATCCACCAGCACCAAACGGTCGGCGGTCAATTCCAACATATGGCGATCATGGCTGACGATCACCACCGCGCCGTCAAAGCCGTTCAGCGCCTGCACCAAGGCTTCGCGGGCATCGACATCCAAATGGTTGGTCGGTTCGTCAAGAATCAGCATATGCGGCGCATCACGCGTAATCAGCGCCAGCGCCAATCGCGCCCGCTCACCACCCGACAATTTCTTAATCTCGGTGGTGGCTTTGGGCCCCGAAAATCCAAAACGCCCCAATTGTGCGCGGACCGCCGCAGGGGTTTTGCCCTGCATCACCCGCGTCATATGGCCGACCGGCGTATCATTGCCGTCCAGCTCTTCCACCTGATATTGGGTAAAATAGCCCACGCGCATCTTGCCCGACATGGCGGCATCGCCTTCCATCGGCTTCAACTGCGCGGCCAGCAAACGGGCCAGCGTGGTCTTACCATTGCCGTTCCGTCCCAACAGGGCGATACGGTCGTCGGGGTCAATCCGCAGATTCAGCCGCTTCAAAATCGGCGCACCTTCGGTGTAACCCACGCTGGCATAATCCAATGTAATCAGCGGCGGACGCAGTTCATCCGCAGGGCTTGGGAATTCAAACGCCATGCTGGGGTCTTCTGCCACCGAAGCAATCGGTTGCATCCGCGCCAACATTTTGGCACGCGACTGGGCTTGCTTTGCGGTCGATGCACGGGCGCTGTTGCGCGCCACATAATCTTGCAGCTTGGCACGCTGGGCATCCTGCGCCGCTTTGGCGGCGGCAAGCTGCGCCAAACGCTCGGCGCGTTGGCGTTCAAAATCATCATAGCTGCCAGGATAAAGCGTCACCTTGCCGCCCTCCAGATGCAGGATATGGTCCACCACCTTGTTCAGCAAATCGCGTTCGTGGCTGATCACCACCAATTGGCCGGGGTAACTACGTAAAAAGCTTTCCAGCCACATCGTCGCTTCCAAATCCAAGTGGTTGGACGGTTCGTCGAGCAGCAACAGATCGGGATTGGAAAACAGCAAAGCCGCCAAAGCAACGCGCATTTTCCAACCACCAGAAAAGCTATCCAGCGGGCGTCCCTGCATCTCTTCATCAAAGCCAAGCCCGATCAAGATACGGGCCGCACGGGCCGGCGCGGTATAGGCATCAATGGCAATCAAGCGTTCGTGAATATCACCCAAACGGTCGGGGTCCGTCACCGTCTCCGACTGCTCCAGCAATTCCGCCCGTTCGGTATCCGCCGCCAGCACCGTATCAAAGGGCGTGGCCGTGCCAGCAGGGGCTTCCTGCGCAATATAGCCAATGCGGGCTTTGCGGGGAATTTCAATCCCGCCTTCATCGGCTTCCAACGATCCGATCATCGTTTTCATCAGCGTCGATTTGCCCGCACCATTGCGCCCAATCAGGCCGGTGCGGCTTTTACCGGGAAGAGTCGCGCTCGCGCGGTCGAGAATCGTGCGTCCGCCAAGGCGAACCGTCAGGCCATTGATTGTTAACATGGCGCGCGCCTAGCATGGTCCGCGCAAAAGCCCAAGCCAAGCATGAGCGCTTGCCCGCGATTCCGCTGCCAAATGTCGCAAATTTTGGACATAAAAAAAGCGCCCCGAAGGACGCTTCTTTTAAAATCATTATGAATGGGTTTTTGATCTTTGAACGCTGTCGACAATGCCTGGCGACGC
>CAZIVW010000019.1:0-51235 GCA_964542975.1 uncultured Sphingopyxis sp. | reverse complement strand
GCGCAGAGAATTCGCATCTTCCGTTTCGACGACGCGAGCGGGCCATGCTGCGGTTCCGGCAGATGAAGTCCCTACAGAAATTCGCTTCTGTTCATGCCAGCCTTCACAATCATTTTAATTCCGAACGCCATCTCGTTGACCGTCAGACATACAAAGCCCGCCGCTCCGCCGCCATGGCGGAGTGGCAGAACCTCGCCGCCTGAGAGATACGCGATATTGCCCAAGCCGCGCCAATCGGAGACAAGTTGCCATCCGACTGACAGCACCCGCCCGCTGCCCTTTTGCATCAATGCTTGGTGTGCCATTATAGCTCAGTTCGGCGGGCGACGGCAGCGACGGGGCCCGCGTGTAAATCGCATCATTATAATTGCCGTCAAAGGTCAGCCCAAGACCGCCACCAAAATCCGCTTTAATCCCCCATTCAATCCCCCTTGCCCGAATATCACCAACATTGGTTGCACCCCGCTGCATCGTGCCATTGGGCAGTGCAAAGGAAATAGAGGTCTGGAAACCCTCTAATTTTTCCTGATATGCCGCGAATGTTACGAATAACCGACGGTTTAACAAGCTGGCCTTTGCCCCAATTTCATAGCTGGTCGTCGTGGTCGGCGCGATGGCTGGCGCACTGGGGTCTAAGGATCGGTTGTTCAGGTCCAAACCACCGGCTTGGAAACCGGTCGCATAGGTCGCATAAGCGGTGAAATCGGGCGTCACCTTATAAGAAAGGCTCAGCGTGCCCGACAGATTATCATTCGATGTCGACGCATTAAGCAAATAGCCGGTGGTTGCCGCCGTGGTCGGATAACCAGGCACGTCATAAATCACCCCAGGATTGCGTTGAACCGCATCAATCGCGTTGTAAAAGGCCAGCAATTGGGCGTTAGTGATCCCCGCTGGCAACGCGGTGGGCAGCAAGCTGGTATCCACAGGGCTGCTGCCCTTTTTATGGTCATAGGTATAGCGCAGACCGCCCGTAATATCGAACCGGTCCGACACATGCCATGTCGCCTGCCCATAAGCCGCAAGCGTGCTATTCTTGACTACCGTATCCTCGATAATTTGACTACCGGTCAGGGCGTCCCGAAATTCGATAGGAATGGGTGTAAAGGCCGTGCCCGCAACGCTATTATAGGCGTTATACCAAGGGATAACATCGGCCCCGAATTGATGGACGATATAATGATCCTTCAATCGGGAATGATATAAAAACGCCCCCACTTGCCAATCCAACGCGCCGCCAGCCTTGGATGCCAAACGCAATTCCTGACTATATTGGTTGCTGCGGCTCACCGCCATATTTTGATAGATATCCAAGGGCGAGCTATCGCTGTCTTGTGGCGGATCAAATGTCCACAAGCGCCACGCGCTGATTGACGTCAGCGTGGTCTTGTCAAAATCAAAATCGGCGGTGATCGAAATACCACCATTTTTCGTGCGCATTTGGTTGTAATTATTGTTGATATTGGCGCGCGGGTTCACCTCGGGAACCCAAGATTGCACCCCACCAAAATCTTTCAATTGCGCCAAGGCGCTCAGGGCGTTGGTGACACGCTGCCGCTGCGCGGCGGTGGTGTTAATTCCCCAATTTCCCGGCCAAACAGCTCGGTGATACCGCCGCCCGAACTATATCCGGCAGAACTGTCACGAACGACGTTCAAATCGCCCGAAATATTGATCTGCGCATCCCCAGCATGGATTAAAAATTGCTGACGAACGCCCCATCGCCATGTTCCGGCTGTCTTATCCTCATCTGTCGCGGTGGGTGCATAAATACCCGCTTCATCGGCCGCACGCTTGAATGCCGGCCGGAACGGCGTGTCTAACCATGGGTCTGCGTGGGTCGCAAACAACGCCGTACGAAAAGCAATTTTGTCGTTTATCGGCCCGTTCAGGATGAGCTTAGCTTGACCAAAATTATAGCGACCATAGGATAATTCCACGCTTTGACTGGGCACAAAATTCGGCTTGTTAAAGCTGACATTCAACGCCCCCGCCGCTGCATTTCGTCCAAATAACGTCCCTTGCGGACCGCGAAGAACCTCAAAGCTGCTGATGTCCACCAGATCTTGCAACACTTGCCCAGGGCGGGATTGGTAAACGCCGTCAAAATAGACACCAATAGCATTGTCCAATCCATCAGCCGCGGTCGGTGCAAAACCGATACCGCGTATCGTCACGGAAAAATTGCGCGGATTTCCGCCTGTTGCGTTCAAACCCGGCGTTTGATCAATCACCGATTGCAGGTCTATTGCCCCCTTTTTTTCCAATGTCGCACCACTGATCGCTTGGATCGAAATGGGCACATCCAATATATTTTCTGCGCGGCGGCGCGCGGTAACCACCAATTCCTCAATTTCTGCGACAGCAGCGGCTCCGGTTGATCCGGTCGTAGGTGCATCTTCGGCATAACTGATTGATGGAACCAACAAATTTGCAGTGGATGCCAACAGCACACACAGAATTTTTGCACGGTGCATCTTCAAAGCCTTTACATGATGTTGCTTGATTCTCGATTAAATCGGTTGACAATTGAGAGGTAAATTCTCAACTTAAAAGCTAGAGAATCTCATCAACAGAAAAGATTTTCTATTTGGCCAAAAGATCATCTTTTCCCCTAATCACCAATCGACCGGCGCAGAGACTTCCAATTTATGCGCGACAACCATCCCCATATCCCATGCACACTCCAAGCAATGGAGAGGCTATGCTGCCGCGTTTTTCTAACAGGATAAATCCTGTCACCGGATTAATGATTTTTGTCATTATATCCTTGGCATTTATTATTGCATTCGCACCAAATTCACAAAGTAATGTGAAAAATTACACGGCTGAACTGGCACGTCCCTTGTCAAACACCGTCCCACCGGGCGTCGTGCTGCGCGTTGGCGACCCTATGGCCAAATGGATTTTCGCCCATAATGGCTGGGACAAGGAGCTCCCCTTTCGCATCGACTGGGCCGAAATCACCGGCGGCCCCGACGTAACCGAAGCTTTTCATGCGGGCGCTTTGGATGTCGGCCTTGGTGCCAGCATTCCGCCCATTCACGCCGTGTGGATGAGCATCCCTGTGCGCATGATCGCTTTTCGCGAATATGCGGACCGCAGCAACCGCCACGCCTATGTGCTGGGCATCGCACCCAATGCCAACATCCGTTCATTGCAAGACCTGCGCGGCAAACGCATCGCTTACAGCCCCAGCCAAGTGCAGGGACTGATCGTGCTGCAAACGCTGAACGCGCTGGGCATCAAGAAAGACGATGTCACCTTGGTTGAACTACCCTCCAGCATTGGCGGGGATGTCTATACCAACGCCCTCATTTCCAACGCGATCGACGTTGCCCCCATACGCGCCGACATTGTCGCACAGCGTTATTTGCGCGATTATGCCGCCAGCGGCGCAAAGATATTGCAGCATCCCAATTTTCGGGATGATGGGCTGAATGTCTATGTGCCGGAACAGGTGTTGGCCGACCCTAAAAAAGCCGCCGCTTTGCGCATTTTTGCACAATATTGGGGCCGCGCCCAGCGGTGGATCAACGATAATCCCGACGCATTGGCACAAGGCTATTTCGTGGAAAATCGCGGCCTACCCTTGGCTGATGCCCAATTTATGGCGGAATATAGCCGAAATCTGGTCGTGCCGCGCACGTGGGACAGCGCCATCGCTTACCAACAAGCCGCCATAGACACCCTCGCCCCCGAAACCAACCACCCGCCCCTTCAGGCCGAAACCCTGTTCGATCGCCGGTTTGAAGCGATCGCTGGGGACGCCTTTTCGCAAGTTCAAGGAGCAACGCCATGAACGCCTTATCCCCCACAAATCAGCATGCGTTCTCGTCACCTGACGCCTTCGCTTCCACTCCGCATGGCCCGCAGCAAGTCTCAACCGACCCCATAGTCAAAGCAACACGCCAAGCGCCTCGCTCACGCCTAACGCCCGGCACACCCGCGCGCTATGGCAGTTTGCTCGGCCCTGCGCTGCTCCTCCTTTATTGGGGGGTGTTATCCGCCACCGGCTGGCTCGACCCCCGCACCATGCCCGCGCCATGGACCGCCATCACCACGGGCGCAGAGTTGATCCGCGATGGCCGATTGCAAGAGCATCTGGCCGTATCGGCAGGCCGCGCGATGAGCGGGCTGGCAGGCGGTGTGGCCATTGGCGTCTCCCTCGCCTTGCTGTCTGGCCTCACCTTGCTTGGCAGCTATGTGATCGACGGCTTGGTGCAGATTAAACGCGGCGTACCGATTTTGGCGCTGATCCCCTTCATGATCTTATGGCTGGGCATTGGCGAACAGATGAAGGTCATCGTCATCGCCACCGCCGTTTTCGTGCCCGTCTATATCAACACCCATAACGCCCTACGCGCCATTGACATTCGCCATGTGGAACTGGCCGAAACGCTCAATCTCAGCCGATGGCAGTTTTTGCGATTTGTCGTCATCCCCGGTGCGCTGCCCGGCTTTCTGACTGGCCTGCGCCTCAGCGTCACATCATCTTGGTTGGCCTTGGTCGTGGTGGAACAATTGAACGCCACCAGCGGCATTGGCTATATGGTCACCTTGGCGCGCAACTATGCGCAAACCGACATCATGTTGGTCGGACTGGTGGTCTATGCCCTGCTTGGCTTCGGTTCGGATGCCTTGGTGCGCAAATTAGAACAGCATGTCCTTCGCTGGCGCCGGACGCTCGGCCAATGAGCGCGCAAACCATAGCGCCCGCTGTTCGGGTTCGCGATCTGCAACGCTCTTTCACCAAAAAAGGCGTGCTCAACGGCGTCGACCTCGACATCGCGCCGGGGGAATTTGTCGCTTTGCTTGGCCGCAGCGGATCGGGAAAAAGCACGATGCTGCGCGCCCTCGCCCATATCGACCATGAAGCGATTGGCACGGGTGAAATTCATCTGCCCGAACGCATATCGGTCATTTTCCAAGACGCCCGTTTGCTGCCATGGTTGTCCGTCATCGACAATGTGATGCTGGGCATTTCCGGCGAAAAGGAACGAGGCCGCACAGCCTTAGCCGAAGTCGGCCTAGCCGACCGCGAAGCGTCATGGCCCCACGAACTGTCCGGCGGTGAACAACAACGTGTTGCCTTGGCCCGCGCCTTGGTCCGCGAACCACATCTGCTGTTGGCCGACGAGCCGTTCGGCGCATTGGATGCCTTGACCCGCATTCAAATGCACGCCCTGCTGCGCCGCTTGTCCGAAGTGCATGATCCCGCAATCCTGCTGGTGACGCATGATATTGACGAAGCGATCCTGCTCGCGGACCGCATCATCTTGCTGGAAGACGGCTATTTATCCGCCGATTTGCGCGTAGACTTACCCCCATCCGGTGCCCAGCGGCGCGAACGGATCACAGGCCTGCGCGCCCATCTGCACCGCCTGCTCGGCGTCGAAGAAGCCCCCGCCGATTATCACGAAGACAATCACCCCGCGCTTTCCCCCGCGCCCCTTGCGATTGGACAATCCGCATGACCCAAGCCTTTCCCCAATTGGCCAGCCCGCCAGATTTGCTCACCCAGCGTCTGTATGACCGCTATCGTCACAGCATCCCCGCCGACCCCATATGGAACGCGACGCTCGACACCATATTGTCGCATCGCTCGGTGCGGTCCTACACCGATACCGCCGTCCCGCTGGGCGCGGTGGAATTGGCGGTGGCAGCGGCGCAATCTGCCGCCACATCCTCCAACCTACAACCGTGGAGCGTCATTGCGGTAACCGATCCTGCCCGCAAAGCCCGCTTGGCCGCCTTGGCTGGCGATCAACAGCAAATCCATGATGCGCCGCTGTTCCTGCTATGGTTGGTGGACCATCGCCGTTTGGCCGACAGCGGCGAAGCCGAGGGCACCCCTGCCAAAGCCTTGGATTATTTGGAAAGCCTGTTGCTGGGCGCGGTCGACACCTCGCTTGCCGCACAAAATGCGGTGTTGGCGCTGGAATCCATGGGCCTTGGCACCTGCTATATCGGGGGCATCCGTAACAATCCGGTCGCAGTCGCCGAAGAATTGGCCCTGCCACCCCAAGTCTTCGCGCTCTTCGGCCTAACGGTGGGCTATCCCAACCCCGCCAAACGCGCCGCCGTCAAACCCCGACTGCCGCTGCCGACTTTATTGTTCCACGAACGCTATGGCGCGGCCAACACCCCTGCCGATCTCGCGGCCTATAACCAGCGGCTGCGCAGCTTTCAGCGCGAACAGAAAATGGTCGAACGGGATTGGACCGAGCAAGTCTCGCAAAGACTGCGCGGCCCAGAATCCCTCGCGGGGCGGCATCTGTTGACCAAGGCGCTGACCACCCTCGGTTTCAAACTGCAATAATTTCTCCCCAATTTCTCAACTCTTAGGAGCGGGTATCATGACCAATGCAACAGAATATCTTTGGTACATTCCCAATGAAGTCGAAAGTGGCCATCGCGGCGACACCAACAACAAACCCAATGACCTCAGCATATTAACCAGCCATGCCGAGGCGTTGGAACAATATGGCTGGGACGGTGCGCTCATCGGCACCGGCTGGGGCCGTCCCGACACTTTCACCGTTGCCGCCGTCTTGGCCGCGCGCACCAAAATATTCTCGCCCCTCATCGCCATTCGGCCGGGCTATTGGCGTCCCGCCAATTTCGCCTCTGCCGCTGCCACATTGGATGAACTGACGGGCGGGCGTGTGCGCGTCAACATCGTCTCGGGCCTCGACAATTTGGCGGCTTATGGCGACCAAGAAGGTGACCAAACCCACCGCTATGCCCGCACCGAAGAATTTATGCAGTTGGTGCGCCGGCTGTGGACCGAAGAAAATGTGAACTTTGATGGCGAACATTTTCAGGTGGAAAATTCGACCGTCCGACCGCGCCTCACGCCGCGCGGCGAACGGTTGCACCCCCGCTTATACTTCGGCGGAGCATCCGAAGCCGCCGAGCGCGTCGCCGCGTCTCAGGCCGACGTGCAGTTGTTCTGGGGTGAACCGCTGGACGCCTTGGCCGAACGCATCGACAGGCTCAAGCGGCTAAGCGCCCAGCAAGACCGCAATCTCGCTCCGCTGGAATTTGGACTGCGCATCACCACTTTGGTTCGCGACAGCAGCGAAGAAGCATGGGCCGACGCCGAAGCCAAAGTCGAAGAATTGGCCAAGCTGCAACCCAAGGGCGATTATCACCGTGGCCGCAAAGCCGTGGGCCAGCAACGCCTGCTCGATTTGCAACAGCGCGGCGATGTGCTGGACGATAATCTGTATACGGCACCTGGCCGTTACGGCGGCGGCGGTGCCGGCACGACATGGCTGGTCGGTTCGGCGCAAGATGTCGCCCGTTCCTTGCGCAAATATCAGGATTTGGGCATCACCCACTTCATCCTGTCCGACACGCCCTATTTGCAAGAAATCCAACGCCAAGGCGAACAACTGCTGCCTTTGTTAAAAAACACAGCCGAACCACCAGCCCCTCTACGCGGCGAACCACAACTGGTCGAATAAGCCGCAAAATCCCGAGGCTCTCCCACCTCTCCCCAGCAGCGACCGCTATCCATTCGCCCCCAACAGGGCCGGACGGTGGCGGTCGCCGCGACCCACTACAGATATATCGCCACTATCAAGGACAAAATTTTGAAAACCGCACTCGTTACTGGGGCAACATCAGGAATTGGAAACGCCGCCGCGCGGGCGCTCGCTCAGGCCGGTTGGCAAGTGATCGTAACAGGACGGCGCGCTGACCGACTGGCAGATTTGGTCGCCGCTTTTCCCGATCAGATACATCCGTTGCTATTTGATATCCGCGACCATAACGCCCTAGCGTCCGCGCTCGACAGCCTGCCCGAAACGCTTCACAACCTTGATTTGCTAGTCAATAATGCAGGCCTCGCGCTGGGCACATCCAACGCGCAAGACGCCGATTTGGACCATTGGCATGTGATGATCGACACCAATATCACCGCGCTGGTCAATATCACGCGCCGCCTGTTACCCAATCTGATCCAACGCCAAGGGGCCATCATCAATATCGGCTCTGTGGCGGGCAGCTATGCTTATGCTGGCGGCAATGTCTATGGCGGCACCAAAGCCTTTGTGCAGCAATTTTCCGCCGGTCTCCGGTCCGATTTGCATGGCACGGGGGTGCGCGTCACCGCCATCGACCCCGGCATGGTGGAAACCGAATTCACCCTGGTCCGCACCCAAGGCAATCAAGCCGCGTCCGACAGCTTATACAGCGGCATGCAGCCGATGACGGCTGACGATATTGCCGCCGCAATATTGTGGGTTGCGACCCTGCCGCCGCACCTGAACATCAACAAATTGGAACTTATGCCAGTCAACCAATCTTTGGCGGGTTTCCAAGTCGCCCGCGTTTAAACCAACATCTATTCCCAAAATTGGAAGTCATCATGTCGCACGAATATCGCTACCTTGGCCGCTCTGGCCTCAAAGTCTCTCGCCTCACCCTCGGCACCATGATGTTTGGCGGTCAAACAGATGCCGCCACATCTCGCCGCATTATCGACAAAGCCTTTGATCAGGGCATTAATTCCATCGACACGGCCGACGTCTATAATGGCGGCCAATCCGAAGTGGTGGTTGGCCAAGCCATTCAATCACGCCGCGACGATTGGGTCCTTGCGACGAAATTCTCTAACCCAATGGGCACAGGCCCGAACAATGGCGGCCAGTCGCGCAAATATATCATCAAAGCAGTCGAGGACAGCCTGCAACGCTTGGGCACCGACTATATCGACATCCTCTATTTCCACCGCGCGGTCTTTGACGCGCCATTGGGCGAAGCCGTGCGCGCCATTGCCGACCTGATCGCACAGGGTAAGCTGCGCTATTTCGGCGTGTCCAACTTCCGTGCATGGCGCATCGCTGAAATATCGCACATCGCCGATGATTTGGGCATTGATCGCCCCATCGCCAGCCAACCGCTATATAATATCTTCAACCGTGTCGCAGAGGTCGAGCAACTGCCCGCTGCCGCCCATTATGGTGTTGGCACCATTTCCTACAGCCCCCTCGCCCGTGGTATATTGACCGGCAAATATCAACCCAACGCCCAGCCCGCTGCCGACACCCGCGCTGGGCGCGGCGACAAGCGTATTTTGGAAACCGAATGGCGACCGGAATCCATTGCATTGGCCGCAAAAATTTCAGAATATGCCCAAGGTCGCGGCATCGACCCCACCCATTTCGCGCTGGCGTGGGTGCTGAAAAACCAGTTGGTTACCAGCACCATCACCGGCCCGCGCACCGAAGCCCATTGGGATCATTATATTGACGCCTTGAACGTCACACTGACCCACGATGACGAAAATTTCATCAACAGGTTGGTAACCACGGGCCATGCGTCCACCCACGGCTTCAACGACCCCGGCCACCCAATTGAAGGACGTATCGTTTAATCCGCGCAAAAAGGCTCACCGCAGCGAAAGGCGCGTCCGCTTTGCGCGCGCCTTTCGCTGGTCAGGTGGCGCAACCAACTTCGGGGATCGGCGAAGCGTATAGCCCTACCGTGACCCCGCCGAATGACCTCACAGCCCAATACCCATCTGCGCCCGCCAGCGGCAACTTGCGCCCCGACGAACGATCAATCCATTGTATCAGGCGTTGACGTCATTGGTGGCGGGATTGAAACTCCCTGTGGTCGCGACGATCCCAGCCTGTACCAGAGCAGCACCAGCCGCTTCGCGCGCCACATTGGCTGCAGGGAAGCCTGCATAAGCGGTGGCGTGATAGACGATTTCCTCAATCTCGGTGACGGACAGGCCATTTTTCAAAGCAATAGCAAAATGAACTTGCAGTTCGTCACGTGACCGTAGGCCCGTCAGCATACCCAACGTCAACAGGCTACGCGACCGACGATCCAGCCCTGGGCGGGCCCACAATTGCGCAAACACATTTTGGATAGCGATTTCACTAATCTCGCTACAAAATCCACCGCTGGCCTTGTGATTGTCCATAAATTGCCGCGCTTCGGGCAACAAAATTTCTTCTATAACCGCCAAGCCCGCCTCACGATGCTCGGCGAAGCTCTTATCCTGATTGTCTGACATGAACACCCCTCAACACCATCCCCATATTACAATTCATATTCTTATTTTTACACGGATATAATAAAACCACGTCTGACAACTCAAGGTTCGCGATCATCATTCGTTCCGAATGCACCCTGCACTCAATACCCTTCTATCGGATGTCCGAATGCGCGGGGTCAAGCCTCCAGAGCCACTCAACTAACCCAAAAAAAGGGAGCGATACATCATCGTATCGCTCCCTTGTTGGATCATATCTTCACCCGCCCATCAATGCCCCGCTGCCGGATCAATCGGACCATCGGGTTTCGGCGCCAGCCAAATGAGGCTGGATGTGGCAAAGAACACCAAAGACATAATGCCAAACATATCGATCGTGCCCTGCACCATGCTTTGCGCATCAAGGATATAGCTCAGGCTTGCGACGGCCTGATCTTGGCTCATGCCGCTTTGCACCATGCCGTCCACCACCGCGCCAGCGCCGGTCATGCCATTGGCCATTTCGGTGCTACTTTCACGCATGGCGTTGCTCCATCCGGTTTGGGCCAATGCTGCGCCAAAGGCACCAGCGACCACGCGCATGAAGTTTGACAAGCCCGCCGCATCCCCCATCTCACGCGGCGGCACGCTGGCCATCGCCATGCCGCTGGCCGGAATGATGAACATCACCATGCCAAGCCCCGCCATCATCGTGGGCAATGCAATTTGGCCAAAGGTCATATCCGGCGTCAAAAATGTGCGCCACGCATGGGCCAAACCCATTAACGCCAAACCAATGGAGATCAGCAAACGCGGGTCCAGCTTTTCGGCGGCTTTGCCAACTGGCGGGCCAAAGACAAAGGATGTCAGGCCCATAAAGGCCGTCGCAAAACCAGCCCAAGTGGCTGTATATCCCATATTTTGCTGCAACCACAGCGGGAAGATAATCAGCGACGCAAAGAATGCGCCAAAGGATATACTCAGCGTCAGCGCCGCGACGGTGAAACCGCGATGGCGGAATATCCGCAGGTTGATGATCGGTTCTTTCTCGGTCAATTCCCAAATCAGAAAGGCCAAAAATCCGACGACCGATACCGCCGCCAATATCTGGATATGACCGGAATTAAACCAATCCAAATTCCGCCCTTCATCAATCAAGATTTGCAGCGAACCAACCCACAGCACCAACAAGCCAAGGCCAATCACATCGACCGATGCTTTCTCCTTGCTATCCGGTTGTCCGCGCAGCAACGCCCAGGCAATGGTCCCAAACAAGGCGGCAACGGGCACGTTGATAAAGAAAATCCACGGCCAACCGATGCTGTCACTAATCAAGCCACCCAAAATCGGGCCAGCCACCGGAGCCATCAAGGTGGTGAGCGACCAAATCACCGTTGCCATCACTGCCTTTTCGGGTGGAAAAATGCGCAGCAGCAGCATCTGCGACAAGGGGATCAGCGGCCCACCGCACAGCCCCAACAACACCCGCGCCGTCACCAACATGCCCAGCGAATAAGATAATCCGCACAGCAAAGACAAAAAACCAAAGGCGGCATAGCAAGTGATAAACACCCGCCGCGCACCAAATCGCCGCACCAACCAACCGGTCAGCGGCACGGTAATCGCCTCGGCCACCGCATAGGATGTAATCACCCACGTCCCTTGGCTGGGCGAAACCCCCAAGGACCCTGCGATGGTGGGGATGGACACATTGGCGATAGTGGTATCCAAAATCACCAGAAAATTGCCGAAACCAACGGCAATCGCCGCCAGCAACAGCCGCCATCCGGTCAGCGGTCCCATGCTTGTTTCTGGGCGCGTGGCGAGGGGTGGGGAACGGTTGGCGCGGCCCCCATCATCGCTGGATGTTATGACATTTCCCATGCTGGACGGCCTTTATTTCGAGACGTCGATCTTGACATGCATGGACAGGCCAACGCGCAACGGATGCGCCTGTAATTGCTGGGGTTCCAACGCGATGCGAACCGGCACACGCTGGACCACCTTGATCCAATTTCCGGTGGCATTTTGCGCCGGAACCACCGAGAAAGCTGCGCCTGTGCCCCCCGAAAATCCCACGACTTTGCCGCGATATTCCACATCATCGCCATATAAATCGGCGGTCAACGTCACGGGTTGGCCGGGGCGAACCTTGGCCAATTCCACTTCCTTGAAATTGGCATCCACAAAGGCTTCGCTGATCGGCACCACCACCATCAACATCGCGCCCGGTTGCACACGCTGGCCAATTTGCACTTGGCGGCGCGACACCACACCATCCACAGGCGCGCGGATGATGGTGCGCTCGGCATTGACTTTGGCCTGATCGCGCGCCGCACGGGCGGCCAGAACGTCGGGGTGATTATCCGGCGTTGTGCCCGCGATTAAGGCGCTGTTCGCCGCCTTATTGCCCACCGCCGATTGGCGATTGGCATTGGCCAGCGCCAAGGCCGCCTCCGCTGCTTTCACATTGGCATGGGCGGTGGTGAACGCATTTTTGGCCGATGTTAATTCTTCGCCCGACACACCGCCCGACGCGCTTAACGCTTGGCGGCGGTCATAATCCACCCGCGCCCGTTCCAAATCCGCGCGCGCAGCGGCCACACGGGCGCTAGCCTGTGCGCTATCGGCATCCCGCGCCGAAATTTGCGCACCAAGCCCTCCATCGGTTGCCAGCAAGCCGCGCACATGGCGCTGGGCATTGGCCAAGGCCGCTTCAGCCTGTGCCAGCGCCAATTTGGCGTCGGTGTCATCCAACACCACCAAAATGTCGCCCATGCGCACTTGCTGCGCATCTTGCACCAACACTTTGGCGACCGGCCCTGCCACCAAGGGCGTGATCTGGGCAATATTGGCGCCAACATAGGCATTGTCCGTGCTGACGCTTCGCGATCCGATCAGCATATCATAGGCGATATAGCTGCCGCCCATCAGCAATATGGCCGCGCCCAATGCGCCAAATAATTTTTTGCGCTTTCCGCTTTGGTCTGCGCCATCCGCGGGCACATGTGCGCCGTCTTCGAAAGACTGTTCCTGCATGGAATGAAAATCCTTATGAATTTTGATAGCCGCCGCCAAGGGCGCGAATAAGATCAATGTCCAAGGTCAAAGCCCGTGTTTCCAGCGCCGCGCGCACCCGCCTTGTGGCGATCAACGCATCTTCGGCGGCCAGCACATCCAAACTATTGGCCAGCCCGCCGCGATACCGGTCATTGGCAATGCGATGCGCCGCCGCGGCCGCCTCATGCGCTGCGCGCGCATGGTTCAGCCGCGTTTCCAGCATCGCCATGCTTTTCGCCGCGCTCGCCGCTTCGGCCAAGGCATGGGTCAAGCTCTGGTCATATTGCGCCACGGCCAGATCATAATCGGCTTCGGACAAACGATATTGGGCGCGCAATTTCCCACCTTGGAAAATCGGCAGGCTCAACGCCGGACCAACCCCGCCCATCATACTATCATGGCGCACCAATTGCGACAGGTTCAGGCTGGACAAGCCAATAAAGGCCGACAGATTGATATTGGGATAAAAACTACGCTCCGCGACCGTGATGCGCTTTTCCGCTGCCTCAATCCGCAGGCGCGCCGCGACAATGTCCGGACGGCGGCCCAATAATTGCAACGGTAAATCACTGGGCAGCCCCGCCTTGATCCGTCCCACGGCGCTGGGGCGCGTTATGCGCTCCCCGCGATCGGGGCCTTGCCCCATCAACATGGCGATTTGATAGCGCAGCACCGCAATGGCTTCATCCGTCGCCGCCAAATCCCCCAAAGCCTGCGCCCGTGCAGACGCCGCCCGTTCCACCGCCCCGCGATTTTCCAATCCATTGGCTTGGCGTTCAGTCATTAAATCCAGCGTCCGGCTGCGCACCGTCACCGCGTCTTGCGCGGCATCCCGATCCGCATATAGCCCCGCCAAATCCGCATAATGGGACGCAATGGCCGTGGACAACAGCAAGGCAGCCTGCGCCCGTTCCGCCTCCGCCGCGCGCGCAGTGGACAGCGCCGCTGCATAGGCCGCACGGTTTTTGCCCCAAAAATCAATGTCCCAGCTCAAGTCCAAACGCGCACGGCCATTATCGTCCCAACCGCGCGGCGCAGGAAATCCCATAGTATAGCTTTGGCGCTGCACCTGCACGCCCGCCGATGCGCCGACGCTCGGCAGCAAATCCGCTTTGCTAAATTGGGCCGCCGCCAACGCCTGACGCACCCGTGCATCCGCGGCGCGCATATCCGGCGCATCGGCCAAAGCCTCTGTCATCAAGCTTTCAAGCTGGGCATCACCATAGCCCTGCCACCACTGCGCTACGGGCCATTCGCCCTGCCCCGCCGCCGTGCTTGCCACGCCAAAATCTGCCACGCCCTTGGGCCCCGCGCCCACCGATGGCGATGGAACAGACGCACAACCACCCAATAATGCGAGACCGCTGACCGCCATCAACAAGGACATAGACCTGCGCCCCGCTCGGCCGGTCCTAGGGAAAGAAAAATTCATTGCAATTGGCCTTAACTGAACTGGCCGGTTCGCTAAAATCCGCAATTGCCCAAGTCAACGCGAAACTGTACACTCGGGTTCAGTTATAGGAATTATCTGATGCGGGTTAAAACGGAAAATAAGCGGCAAGCCATTATGAAGGCTGCATCTGAAATATTTCGCGAAGAAGGATTTTCTGGTGCCAGCATGGCCATGATCGCGGCGCGTGTCGGCGGGTCCAAGGCCACCTTATATAATTATTTTGCGTCCAAAGACGAATTATTCGCTGCCATCACCTTTGACGCGGCAGAGGCCACGGCCGACACAATGATGGAATTGCTGGAAAGCGATGTGGGGGATATTCGCGAAACATTGCTCCGTTTTGGCCATGCCTATTTGGACCTGATTTTATCGCCAGATATCATCATGGTCACCCGCATCGGCATATCGCATGGCCCACAACCTAGCTTTGCCCGCTCTTTATATGAAAAAGGCCCCGGCCAAGGATGGCGCAGCATCGCCGCTTGCTTGCAACGCTATCATGATCTGGGCTTATTGGCGCTTGGGGATAGCAAAATGGCCGCATTGCAATTGAAGGGATTGTTGGAAGCCGGCCTGTTGGAACCCACCTTATTCGGCGTACGCCCCGCCATAGCGCGCGGCAATGTGGTGACACAGGCCGTCGACATGTTCCTCGCCCGCTATGGTCCAGCGGCACAGGCCCCGTCGCCGCAACAGCATATCTAGGGTCCGGACCTAAACCCACCCACTTCTCACCGCTCACGCCCCGTCCGCCGAGGTTCAGCAACCAATCCCGCGTCATGACGCGCCATTTGCTGGGACAAAGACTGCACCGCCTGCACATAGGCAGGCCCGCCGCACACCGTCCATGCCTCCCGCAAATAGAGGCGCGGCACGCCGCGCAGGGCGGGATGGTGCAGCATTTCGCTCCCATGGTCGTTCACCACAGCCGTGGCGCTTTCCATGATGATGAAATCCGGCTGCGCCTGCACCATTTCTTCCAAGCTCATCTGTGCCAAAATCGGCTTGTTCATCCGCTTCGCCAAATTGACCAGCCCAACGCGCCCCATCATATCGTCAACCAAGGTTCCCGTGCCGGTCATGAACCCGCGCCGCTGATAATAAACGGCCACCCGCCCCTTGCCCGTGCGGGGTACATCGGCCAACGCGCGGGTCATCGCCGCGATCATTTGATCACCGCGCTCGGCATGGCCTACGGCCTTGGCGGTGACACGAATGGCGGCATAAATATCATCCACATCATTCGCCCATGGCAAATCCAGCAAGGGATAGTCATGCCCCTTAATCGCCGCCAACGCACCGCTGCCGCTGGCTGGCATGCCCACAATCAAATCGGGATTTGCCTGCAAAATCTCCTCCGCGCTATGGCGGAATATCGGCAACCCCTTTGCCTGATCCGCCACCGCAGACATTTCCGGATCGACCACATTGCGTGTCAGGCCCGCAATCTGGCTGCGATCAGCCAAGCCCACCACATATTGGTCCGAGCATAGGTTTAACGATAGGATATGTGCTGGCCCTGTGCCCCCAATGGGCGCATCGACGGCGGCCGCCGCACTGGGGGCATCCGGCCGCTCTTTTGCCATCTGTGCGGGTTCACCGCACTCCGCCAGCATCAGCGCCCCCGCCGCGCCCAGCGGCATCACGCCCATCATCCATTTCTGCCGCATCCTCATCGCTTCCCCCATAAGCCAAGCCCGCCGTCACGCAAGCGGCAACGCCAGCGCCTTATCTGTTCCCATCATCCCACCCCTTCCATCAATCATTTGAATTTCCATCAAAACCCCTGTCACTCACGCATATGATTGACCTTCGCCCTTTGTCTGCCTATTCACGCCCCACGCACAAGGTTCCTCATTGCCCTGAGGATGAAAAGGGAACGGGAAAACCCCGGCTGCCCCTGCAACTGTACGCGGAGAGCCATTGATCACAAGCCATTGGGTTCCAACCCGAGAAGGCGATCAAACCGGCACAGACCCGCAAGCCAGGAGACCTGCCTCGTGCCGTCGTCTTTCGCGCGGACAGGGTGTGCCGAGCGGACGGGGGTAAACCCGAGCGACGACAAAGCTGGCCGCGCTTGTTCGCGGGCCGCTGGTCGTGCGCGCATATTTGCGGCGGCTGGTGTTCCCGTGCGCAATCTCGGTCTCGTCGATGGGACTGAAAGTTGAAAAAGCATAACCACACCGCCACATCCTTCCACACGGCTTTGCCATGCCTTGCGCTGTTTCTCGCCCTTTGCAGCGCCGCGCCAGCCATGGCCGCCGAAGACGCCGCCGAAGACGCCAATGCTGATCATTTTGACAGCAATACCTCCATCCTCGTCACCGCCACCCGCCATAGCGTCGCCGCCGACACGATCAGCGCCAGCCTGACCGTCCTCGACAAAGCCGCGCTGGACCGAAGCCAAGATATGGGCGTCACCGAATTGCTGCTGCGCACCCCGTCCATCAGCATCCACCGCAACGGCGGCTATGGCACATCCACGTCGCTACGCATTCGCGGCGCGGAAAGCGATCACACCGTTGTCGTCATCGACGGCGTCAAGCTGAACGACCCGGCGGCGACGGGCGGCGGCTATAATCTGGCGCATCTGATGCTGGGCGACGCCGCCCAAATCGAAATTTTGCGCGGCCCGCAATCCATCCTGTGGGGCAGCCAAGCGATTGGCGGCGTCATCAACATCAGCTCCGCCATGCCCACCGCCCCCTTGGAAGGCAGCTTTGATATTGAGGCAGGCTCCCGCGAAACCGTCAACGCGCGCATGGCCGTGGGCGGCAAGCAAGGCCGCCTCAGCTGGCGCATTGGCGCACAAAATTTCACCACAGCGGGCATCTCCGCCATCTCGCCCGATTTTGGCGGCGTGGAAAACGACAGCTATCGCAACCAAAGCGTGCGTGGCCGCGCGCTATGGGACATTAGCGATAATGTCTCCGTCGATTTTGGCGGCTATTATGGCAAGGCCCGCGTGGACATTGACTCCACCACCAGTGACAGCCCCGAATATTCCATCAATGACGAATGGCTGGCCCATGCGGGCCTGAATATCGCCCTGTTCGACGGGCGGCTGAAAAACCGCTTCAATGTTCAATATACCGACACCGCGCGCGAAAACCTCAACCCCTTGCGCGCCCGCCCACTCAGCTGGCAATCCGCTGGTTCCAACAAACGGGCCGAATATCAGGGCCAATGGCATTTTAACGACCGATATTCGCTCATCTTCGGCGCGGATTATGAAAAATCCGAATTTCGCAGCCGTTCCCCATCCGCATCAGCCACCACGCCATTGCCCGCCTTTGCTCGCGGCCAATCGGAAATCCTCGGCCTCTATACGCAATTTCTGGCCCAGCCCATCCGCGATTTGCACCTGCACGCCGGTGTGCGGCACGACGATCATAATAGCTTTGGCGGAAATACGCTCTTCTCGGCGGGTGGCCGTTGGAATCTGGCCAGCGGAACCACGCTGCGCGCCAGCTATGACGAAGGGTTTAAAGCCCCCTCACTCTACCAACTCTATAGCGAATATGGCAGTGATGCCCTATCGCCCGAACGCGCCAAGGGATGGGAAGCCGGCATCGACCAAAGCCTTTTCTCCGGCGCTTTAACCGCCTCTCTGCTCTATTTTGAACGTAGCTCCAAGGACCAAATCATCTATAATAGCTGCACCAGCGGCACCACCGATGCGCTTTGCTATGTCCCCACGGGCAGCACCAATTTCCGCTATGGCTATTACAGCAATATTTCGCGCAGCGAAGCACATGGCGTCGAAACCATGGCCAATTTGCGCTTGGGTGCCTTCACCCTTGGCGGCAATTACGCTTGGCTTTTATCCGAAGACCGGTCCCCGAACGGCAAGAATTACGGCAAATGGCTCAACCGCCGTCCGCGCGAAACCGCCAATTTAACGCTGGATTACCGCGCGCCGATGGGCCTCGAATTGGGCGGCGCGATCCGCTGGTCCGGCAAAAGCTATGACAATGCCGCCAACAGCATCAAATTGGATGGTTATACATTGGTCGACATCCGCGCCGAATTGCCTATCTCGTCCCAAGTCCGGATCTTTGCCCGCGCCGAAAATCTGTTCGATCAAAACTATATGACCGCCTATCGCTATGGCTCGCTGGGCCGCAGCATTTATGCCGGTCTGCGCGGTCGTTTCTAATGATGATATATGGGCCAGTGTCCCCACACAGACGCTGGCCCATGCGTCGATCCCGCGGCGCAATCCACCCGAAAGCTCCCATGAAAAAGGGTAAATGATGCTTGTAAAAACCCAAAATGGCCCATCCATCGTGGCCTGCAGCACCTGCCGCTTCTCCCCCGATGCGCGCAGCGACGCCAATGGTCAGCATGGCGGCACCATCTTGCACGATGCCCTCGTCCGCGTCCGCGACAGTGACCCACGCTACAGCGGCATTTCCATTCAGAAAATGGCCTGTCTGTTCGCCTGTTCCGACCATTGCACCGTCCATTTGCGCGACGATGATAAAATTTCTTATGTGCTCGGCAAATTCACCCCCGACGACACTTCCGCCACCGCTCTGCTCGACTATGCCGTCCATTATGCGGACAGCGTCGATGGGCGCGTCCCTTATTCCCAATGGCCCGACGGCGTGAAGGGGCATTTCATCACCCGCACGCCGCCCGCAGGAATGACCGAAGAATGACCCTTTTCCCCTCCATCTCCGCCTTTGAAGACGCGCTCGCCAATCTGCCTGCGCCCAGCACCGCCTGCCAACAAGCCGCCGTCGACCGCCAAGCACAGCTCACCAAACCCTTGGGTTCGCTCGGCAAGCTCGAAGACATCGCAATCTTCTTTGCTGGGTGGCAGCAATGCGAACGCCCCCAATTGACCCATGCCCGCATGGCCATTTTCGCGGGCAATCATGGTGTCGCTGCGCATGGCGTCAGCGCCTTTCCCACCAGCGTCACCGCTGCCATGGTGCAAAATTTCCACCAAGGCGGCGCGGCGGTTAATGCCCTGTGTCAGGCCGCCAATTTGGAATTATGCGTATCGGCCATTGATCTCGACCATCCCACCGCCGATTTCACCGCCGCCCCCGCCATGTCGCATCATGAATGTTTGGACGCGCTGAACATCGGGGCCAGCATGGTCGACGACCATCTACATTTGCTGGCCTTGGGGGAAATGGGCATCGCCAACACCACGGCGGGTGCCGCCTTGGCCGCGCGCAGCTTTGGCGGCACGGCATGGGATTGGGTTGGGCCTGGCACCGGCATCGATGACCAAGCCAAACAGCGCAAAATCGACGCCGTCGACCGCGCTCTGGCGACCCACAGCTATGCCGCGCAATCGGCCTTTGAAACGCTGCGCCGCGTGGGGGGACGCGAAATCGCCGCTATGGCAGGCGCGGCGCTCGCCGCTCGCCTGAAACATATTCCGGTGCTGCTCGACGGGTTTATCGGCTGCGCAGCGCTCGCCCCGCTGGCGGCGGACAATGCCGCCATCACCGACCATTGCCTTGCCTCCCATGTCTCGGCCGAACCCTATCATGGCAAAATGCTCGACCACCTCGGCCTCACCCCGCTGCTGTCGCTCAACATGCGCCTTGGCGAGGGGAGCGGGGCCGCCGTCGCTGCCAATATTTTGCGCTCGGCACTCATGGCGCACCGCCAAATGGCCACCTTTGCCGAAGCCTCCGTCCATGCGCCCGACGCCTAACGCCCGCGCATGACCGCTCCCCTCACCCTGCACCTGCTGCGCCATGGTGAACCGCTGATTGGCGGGACATTTTTGGGGCATCAAGACATGCCCGCCACCATGGCGGGCACCGAGAGATGCGCCGCGCAGGCGCAGGGCCTGTCGCTCGATTGGCTTTGGTCATCCGACCTATCGCGCTGCACCGCTGCCGCTCAAAAAATCGCCGATCAGCATCAACTGGACCTGACACTGGACCCCCGCTGGCGGGAATTGTACTTTGGCGATTGGGATGGGCGCAGCGCAGCAGATATCGCCCCCGACGACCTCGCCCTTTTTTGGGCGGCCCCCGACGAACATCATCCCCCGATGGGCGAAAGCCGCGCCGCGCTCACCCAGCGTATCGACGCCGCGCTGTCCGACATGGCAGGCGATAAGACAGGCGGCACGGGCCTCATCATCGCCCATGCGGGGGCCATACGCGCCGCGCTACATTTGCTGCTGGGCTTGCCGCATGACCAATGCTGGTCCATCGCCATCCCTTATGCGGCGCGCCTCACTTTGTCGCTTTGGCCCGATGAACGCCCGCCCAGCGACCGTCCCCATCAGCATGGCTGGACCGGCCAATTGACGGCGCTTCAGCCATGAAGGGGTTGATCGTCGCCATCCAATTTCTAACGCGCCTCCCCACCCCGCGCCTGACGGTCAGCAAATCTGAATTTGCCGCCTCCATCCGCTGGTTTCCCGCCGTGGGCCAGATCATCGGCGCAGCTCTGCTCGGCATGATCACCCTCACCGCGCCGCTCGGCCCATGGGTCAGCGCGTTAAGCGCCCTGCTGCTCTGGGTCGGCATCACCGGCGGCCTTCATTTGGACGGCGTGGGCGACATTGCGGACGCCAGCGGCGCCGCGCATCAAAGCCGCGACAAGCTGCTGTCTGTCTTGGCCGACCCCCATATTGGCAGCTTTGGCGTGATCGCCATTGCCTTACAAATCCTCAGCAAATTCATCCTCATCCACGCGCTCATCTTGGCCGATGCGGCGGCCTATCTGCTGTTCATCCCCATGTTCGCGCGCATCGGCCCCTTGGTCTGGGCGTTATTTTTGCCGTCCCTTCATGCGGGTCTGGGCGATATGTTCCGCCCCTTCGTCAAACCATGGCTGCTGCTCATTTGGTCCGTCCTTTCCCTGATGATCGCTATTTTCTATCCCGCCCTTCTCGCTGCTCCGATCTTCTTCGCGCTTTGGGCTGGCTGGATATATCGCAGAATCGGCGGCATTTCGGGGGACGGCCACGGCGCGGGCATCGAATGGAGCGAAAGCGTGCTGCTGTTTGCGGCGCTGATCTGGGCCGTCCTCGCATGACATCCCCCGCCACCCTCGCGCCATGGACATGGCATGGCGGCGCGCTGGAACAAGCGCGCCTTGCCTATCCCGACGCTGGCGCGGACTGGACGGACCTATCGACCGGCATCAACCCCGCGCCATGGCCCATCCCGCCGCATATCGGCATCGACTGGCACCGCCTTCCCGAAGCCCGCGATATCGCCGCCTTGGAACAAGCCGCCGCCGACCATTATGGCACCGCACCGTCCCACATTTGCGCCGTTCCGGGCAGCGAAATCGCCATGCGGATCATCGGCCACATGCTGGACGGCGCCGGACAAAGCGAGGCTGGCGGATATCGCACCCACCAAGAAATGTTCCCAAATGGCCAGAGCATAGCGGATCTTAGCGCGGCCAGTCCGCACCTCCCCCTCATCCTCGCCAACCCCGCCAACCCCAGCGGCCGCATTTTGGCCCCCGCCGCGCTCCAAGCTCTGCTCGCCCAGCGCAGCGCGGCATGGACCCTCATCGACGAAGCCTATGCCGATGCCCATCCCACGATCAGCATGGTCCCGCATCTGAACGATCACCCGCGCCTCATCATCCTCAAAAGCATCGGAAAATTCTTCGGCCTTGCGGGTCTGCGCCTCGGCTTTGTGCTCGGCCCGCCAGATTTCATCGCCATGCTGCGCCACCGCCTCGGCGCATGGCCGGTTTCCGCCGCCGCCGTCACGCTGGGCCGCGCCGCGCTCCGCGATGAACCATGGGCCGCGCATAACCGCGAACATCTTGGCGAACGCGCCGCCACCCTCACCAGCCTATTGACCCATCACGGCCTTGGCGTCTCCGGCGATTGCAACCTCTTCCGCCTCGCCATCACGCCGGACGCCGCCGCCTTGTTCGACCATCTGTGCCGCTACGCTATCCTGACGCGCCCCTTCGCCAACCACCCCCAGCAATTGCGCCTTGGCCTTCCCGCTTGCCGCGCCGACGACGCGCGCCTCAACGCGGCCCTCACCTCCTTCGCGGCGCTGCGCAATGCTTAGCTTGGCCGTCCCCCTCGCGCTGTTGATCGACCTTGCTATCGGCTGGCCAAGCGCCCTTTACCGCCGCATCGGCCACCCTGTCGGTGCCTTTGCCGCGCTATTAAACGCCTGCGACCATCGCTGGAACATGGCCCCGCACAGCTTTGTCCGCCGCCGCTGGGCGGGCATGTTGACGCTCCTCCTGCTCCTCGGCCTCACCCTTGGCGTTTGCACGGCGCTGGTCTGGCTTGCCGATCATCTCTTGGGTCCATGGGCCTTCCTTGCCCTCGCTTTTCTCGCATGGCCCGCCTTGGCGCAGCACAGCCTCTATGTGCATGGCAAAGCCGTGGCCGATGCGCTGGACCATGGGGGGCTGGACGCTGGACGCCGCGCCGTGGGGCAAATTTGCGGACGCGATGTCAGCGTGCTGGACGAGCATGGCGTCGCCCGCGCCGCGATCGAAAGCCTGTCCGAAAGCCTGTCTGACGGCATTATCGCCCCGCTTTTCTGGTTTCTGATCGGCGGCCTGCCGATGCTTTGGGCCTATAAAGCCATTAACACCGCCGACAGCATGATCGGCCATAAAGACACAAGCTACGCCGCTTTTGGCTGGGCCTCCGCCCGTTTGGACGATCTGGTCAACATCATCCCCGCGCGCCTCAGCGCGCTGCTCATCTGCCTCAGCCAGCGCCATGTCCGCCGCAGCTTATCCATCACATGGCGCTATCACGCCCATCACGCCTCCCCCAACAGCGGATGGCCCGAAGCCGCCATGGCTGGCGCGCTAAACCTCCGCCTCGCGGGGCCGCTGCAATATGATGGCGAAGCCTATTCAAAACCATGGATTGGCGATGGCCGCACCAACGCCACCAGCGCCGATATCCGCCATGCGCTCATCATCATCCGGCGCTGCTATGCGCTATCATGGCTCATCACTATCGTCATCATCGGGGGACTATTTTTATGGCAGCCATAATGTTCCAAGGCACAGGGTCGGATGTCGGCAAATCGGTGCTGGTCGCGGGCCTTTGCCGCGCTTTTGCCAACCAAGGTCTGCGCGTCCTGCCCTTCAAGCCGCAAAATATGTCCAACAATGCCGCCGTCACCACGGATGGCGGCGAAATTGGCCGCGCACAGGCGCTCCAAGCCCTCGCCTGCCGCGCCGCGCTGCACAGCGATATGAACCCGGTGCTGCTGAAACCCCAAGCCGATCATTGTTCCCAGCTCATCGTCCATGGTCAGGTGGCGGGCGATATGAACGGCCTCAATTTTCGCGAAAAACGCGCCGCTCTGCTGCCCAAGGTCATGGAAAGCTTTCACCGCCTGCAAGCCCAAGCCGACCTTGTGATCATCGAGGGCGCAGGCTCCCCCGCCGAAACCAATTTGCGCGGCGGCGACATCGCCAATATGGGGTTCGCCCGCGCCGCCCATGTGCCGGTGGTGATGATTGGCGACATCAACAGGGGCGGCGTCATCGCCTCTTTGGTCGGCACCAAAATGGTGCTGGACGACGGCGATAATGCGATGATCAAGGCGTTCATCATCAACAAATTTCGGGGCGACCCCGCCCTGTTCGACGATGGTTATCACGACATTGCCCAGCGCACCGGCTGGCAAGGCTTTGGCGTGGTGCCATGGCTGCGCGATCTCCACCTCTTACCGGCCGAGGATGCCGTGGTCCTCAGCGAAGCAAACCAGCATAAGGGCGAAAACATCACCATCGCCTGCCCCATTTTGCCGCATATCTCCAACTTCGACGATCTCGATCCTTGGGCGCTGGAACCCCATGTCGATGTCATCATGGTCCCGCGCGGCCAGATCATCCCGCCTCACGCCGATCTCATCATCCTGCCCGGTTCCAAAGCCACGATTTCCGACCTAGCGGCACTGCGCGAACAAGGGTGGGACATTGACATTGCCGCCCATGTGCGGCGCGGCGGCATGGTCTTTGGCCTATGCGGCGGCTATCAAATGCTGGGCGATATGCTGCACGATACGGCGGGCATCGAAGGCGGGGACCGCGCGGCACAGGGGCTGGGCCATTTGCCGGTCGCCACGCACCTCAGCCCACAAAAAATCCTGCGCCAAGTCAGCGGCCAAGCCATGGGCGCACCCATTACCGGCTATGAAATGCATATGGGCATCACCCGCCCCAGCGACGCCAGCAACGCCAACACGCTCCCCGCGCCGCCCGCATTTGCCATGCTCGATGATGGCCGCAGCGACGGCGCGATCTCCGCCTGCCAGCGCATTTTTGGCACCTATGTCCACGGCATTTTCGCCTCTGCCCCATTCCGCCAAGCCTTGCTCGCCCGCCTCGGCGCACAGGGCAGCGGGGCCGATTATCACGCCTCGGTCGACGGCGCGCTCAACAGCATCGCCGACCAACTCACCGCCCATCTCGACCTCGAACAAATCGCCGCCATTGCGGGGCTGAAAGGTCAGCCATGATGCCATCCACCATCATCTATATCTCCGGCGGGGCGCGGTCGGGCAAAAGCCACTATGCCCAAAATCTGGCCAAACGCCTGTCCCCCAACCCCATTTATCTCGCCACCGCTCAGGCGCTGGACAGCGAAATGGAACAGCGCATCCTGCGCCACCAAATGGACCGCGATGCTCGCTGGCAAAATCACGAAGAACCCGCGGATTTAGCGGGGGCATTGCGCCGCCTTGACGCCGACGGCGCGGTCATTCTTATCGACTGCCTCACCCTATGGCTCAGCAATTTGATGTTGGCCGAATGCGACATTGCCGCCCAGCGCGCGGCGCTCTGCGCCCTGCTCCCCACGCTTCGCGCCACGACCATCTTCGTCTCCAACGAAGTGGGCATGGGTATCGTACCCGACAACGCCTTGTCCCGCCATTTTCGGGACGAAGCCGGACGCCTCAACCAAGATATCGCCGCGCTCAGCCACCAAGCCTATTTCATGGTCTCCGGCCTACCGCTTCGCCTGCGCTAGCCCCCGCCGCCCTTCAAGGTCAGGCCCCTAACGGATGAGCGACACCCGCGCCCCCGCATGGCGTTCAATCCGCCCTGCCAATTCCAAATCCAAAATCACGCTTTGCACCATCGCGCTATCCCCGCCCGATTGGCGTATCAATTCATCCATGCTCACGGCGGCGCTGCCCAATAAGCCCGCAATATGATCGGCAAAATCAGCGGGCGCGGCCATATGGTCTTGCCCATCCGCCGCGCTATCGCTCCCCAAGCTCCAATCCATTTCCACCTGCCCCGCATCCGGACGCGGGGTCGCCCTATATATGCGGCGCTCACCGCTCATCCGGCCATCCATGGGCCGCAGCAACGCCAACACATCGTCGGCATTTTGAATTAAGCTCGCCCCCTCTTGGATCAAGCGGTTGCACCCCTGCGCCCGCGCATCCATCGGCGATCCGGGCACCGCCATCACATCGCGGCCAAATTCCCCCGCCTGCCGCGCGGTAATGAGTGACCCCGATTTGGGCGCGGCCTCCACCACCAATGTCGCCATGGTACTGCCCGCAATAATCCGGTTGCGCGCGGGAAATTGCCGCGCATTCGCTTGCGTGCCGGGCGGATATTCGCTGATCAACAGATGCTCCGCGCCAATTCGTTCCTGCAACGCGGCATTTTCGGGCGGAAAGCATATATCCATCCCGCAACCAATCACCGCCGCCGTATGCCCATGCAGCGCCCCTATATGCGCCGCCGTATCCACCCCGCGCGCCAATCCGCTGACCACCGTTACGCCAGCATCCGCCAAATCATGCGCCATCTGCCGCGCAAAACGACAGGCGGCGGCCGACGCATTGCGCGCCCCCACCATCGCCGCGCTGGGCCGCGCCAATATATCCACCCGCCCTTTCACAATTAACACCGGCGGCGGCACATCCACTTGCGCCAAATAGGGGGGATAATCCGCATCATCATAAAAAATATGGCGGGCTCCCAATTGGGAAACCCGCCACAATTCTTCGTCCACAACTTGTTCGCTGGCCAACGGTCCCGCCGCTTGACCTCGCCCCATACTGCCGCCCCGCCATTGCTGCACAGCCTCCGCCGCGCTGCCATATCGGCGGATCAACTGATACCAGCCCACCGGCCCAATGCCCGTGGTGCGGATTAACCGCAGCCTCGCGTAACGCTCCCCCCCGTTCATGCCCTATCCTTTTGATGCGCCCACACGCGGCTCGGTTCCGGCGCGCAGCCGTGTAATATTCTCGCTATGGCGGCGCAGCACGATCAACGCCAAACCCGCCAAGCCCGCTGCAAAAACCATATTCCCCATCACCAAGGCCGCAATGGGCGCAGACACCGCGCCCAACATACCGCCCAGCGACGAAATGCGGAAAATCAGCACCGTGCTAATCCATACCAGCGCAAACACCACACCAATCGGCCAAGCCAGCGCCGCGCTAACCCCCAACAGGGTCGCCACGCCTTTGCCGCCCTTAAATTTCAGCCAAATCGGGTAGCAATGGCCGATCATCGCCGCTGCCCCCGCAATCATAGCGGCATGGTCGCCCAATTCCGGTACAAAATGTCGTGCCAGCACCACCGAGACCGCGCCCTTCAATCCGTCCAGCACCAATGTCGCGGCGGCCAAGCCCTTGCGCCCCGTCCGCAGCACATTGGTCGCGCCAATATTGCCCGACCCAATTTGCCGCAAATCCCCCGCCCCGAACAAACGGGTCAGCACCACACCAAAGGGGATAGAGCCAAGCAAATAGCCCGCCACAAATAAAATCAGGATCATCAAAGCGGAACTGGACATGGCTCACCGGAATCAAAAAGGGAAAATCTCTGCTGCTTTTGGCGGAAAGCAGGCCGCAGGGTCAATGTTGCGCTTGCTGGCCAACATGTCTTTGGCCTATAGTTTTCACCATTATGGGTCAATTTCCTGCCGCTGACGCGCCACTTTTATTCTTCGACAGCGGCCTCGGCGGCCTGACCGTGCTGGAAAAGGCACGAAAACTTCTGCCCAACGCGCCGATTATCTATGCCGCCGACTATGCGGGCCTTCCCTATGGCGAAAAAAGCGAAGAGATGCTGGCCGCCCGCGTTCCCGCTCTGCTCGGCCGCCTTGTCGAACGCTATCAACCGCGTTTGGCGGTCATCGCCTGCAACACCGCATCGACCATCGCGCTCACCCATGTCCGCGCCGCGCTCGACCTGCCGATTGTCGGCACTGTCCCCGCGATCAAACCCGCCGCGGAACAAAGCCGAACGGGCGTCATCGGCGTTTTGGGCACCGCCGCCACCGTCCGCCAACCCTATGTCGACGACCTCAGCGCCCAATATGCCAGCAATCAATTGGTCCTGCGCCACGGCAGCCCCGAATTGGTCGTCGCGGCCGAGGCCAAGCTTCACGGCCTGCCCGTCGACCCCGCCGCCATCCAAAGCGCGGTGGACGGCCTGCGCCGCCAATCGGGCGGCGACAAATTGGACGTGGTCGTGCTGGCCTGCACCCATTTCCCTCTGCTCTCGTCCGAATTACAACAGGCCTTCGGGCCGGATGTCCACCTGATCGATGGGTCCGACGGCATCGCCCGCCGTATCGCCTATCTCACCCAAGGCCAGCCATGGCCTGGAACCCCGCAAGACGCCTTGGCCGTTTTCACCAAAAGCGACCATCACGCCTTGCCCCCGCTGAACATGCTGCGCCCCTTTGGCATCCACGCCATGGACATCATCTAACGGCCCAACTCCGCCGCTTTTCGCCCACCTTATTGACACTCTGGTCAGCGAAAAAATCAATCACTGTGATACAGGCGTTGACTTGCGAACTGTTTGCACTGGATTCCTTGGGAAATCATGGTTATTGACGCGAACGACGCTGCAAATTTGGCGCCATGTGCCGATCATGGACGGGGCTGCATTGTGAACTATAACGATATTTTCGCTCGTGCTATCGACCGCCTTCACGAAGAGGGCCGCTACCGCGTATTCATCGACATATTGCGGAACAAGGGCGCTTTTCCAAACGCCCGTTGCTTTGCGGGCCATAATGGTCCCAAGCCCATCACCGTATGGTGTTCCAACGATTATCTGGCGATGGGCCAACATCCCAAGGTGATCGCTGCGATGGAAGAGGCGCTGCACGACGTCGGCGCTGGTTCGGGCGGCACCCGCAATATCGGCGGCAACACCCATTATCATATCGACTTGGAAAATGAGCTGGCCGATCTGCACGGCAAGGAAGGCGCGCTGCTCTTCACCTCCGGCTATATCAGCAATGAAGCCACGCTCGGCACGCTCGGCAAGTTGCTGCCGAACTGCATCATCTATTCCGACGAACTGAACCACGCGTCCATGATCGCGGGCATCCGCAATTCCGGCTGTGAAAAGCGCGTCTGGCGTCATAATGACCTTGAACATCTCGAAGAATTGCTGGCCGCCGACGATCCCTCGGCTGCCAAATTAATCGCCTTCGAAAGCGTCTATTCAATGGACGGCGACGTCGGCCCGATCCACGCTATCTGCGATTTGGCAGAAAAATATAACGCGCTCACCTATTGCGACGAAGTTCATGCTGTCGGCATGTACGGCCCACGCGGCGGCGGCATCACCGACCGCGACGAAGCCGCGCACCGCGTCGACATTATCGAAGGCACGCTGGGCAAGGCGCTTGGCGTCATGGGCGGCTATATCGCGGCGGACAAGAATATCATCGACGTAATCCGCAGCTATGCACCGGGCTTCATCTTCACCACCAGCCTGTCGCCCGTGCTGGTCGCCGGTGTGCTGGCCAGCGTGCGCCACCTTAAATCTTCCAGCGAAGAACGCGACGCGCAACAAGCCGCCGCCGCTTTCTTGAAACAAAGCTTCCGCGACGCGGGCTTGCCCGTGATGGACAGCACCACCCACATCGTCCCCTTGATGGTCGGCGATCCGATACGCGCCAAGAAAATCAGCGACATTCTGCTCGCCGAATATGGCGTCTATGTTCAACCCATCAACTTCCCCACCGTGCCGCGCGGCACCGAACGCCTGCGCTTCACCCCTGGTCCGGCGCACACCGAAGAGATGATGATCGAATTGACGCAAAATCTCAGCGAAATTTGGGAACGGCTGGCCCTGCAAAAGGCCGCCTAATCCGGCGCATCAGCATGAATGAACAAGGGCGGAAGGGTCATCCTTTTCCGCCCTTTTTATATCCACCTCAATCGCGGCAATATCCCTCGCCCTCGTTGACGACCAAACAATCGCGCTTATCCGCCAAATATTTCAGCCCCGTCTCAACCCCGCCGCCGCGCCGCAGTGACAACATCTCGCCATTGCGGGTAAATTTAATGCCATGCTCGCTATCGTGCCCGACAAATTCGCCTTTATGATCAAGATCATATTGCATCACCAAGCGATAATTTTCCGGCACTGTCGGCTCAATATCCACATATAGGCCCTCCACGCCGGTCCACCGCCCCGCCCATGCCGCAAAACGGTGGGGACTGCCCGGCTCCGCGGGATCTCCCACCACATTCGTCACCGCCGCCGCTTGGGGCGACGTCTTATTTTCTGGCGCCACAGCCGCATCACAACCAGCCAAGACCCCAGCAAAGACCATAGCGCCAACTGCCATAGCGCACAGATATTTCCATTTCAGCATTTCGCCTTTCCTTCCCTTACAAAAAAGCAATGCACCAGCCCCCAGATGTTTCCCGCCGCGCTAAAATTGCTAGGGTCAGGACCAAAAGGAACAAAGTCGCCGCGCGACCCTTTGTATCTCACACAGCTTTCTACTATAGGCCCCGCTATCAAGTTTGAACTGCACGGGCAGTTACAGGAGATAATGAATGACCAAGGTTTTGGTGATCGGCGCTGGCGGCGTCGGTTCGGTGGCAGTGCACAAGATGGCGATGAATGCGGATATTTTCCCGGACATCACTTTGGCCAGCCGCCGCAAATTCAAATGCGACGACATCGCCGCCAGCGTGCTGCAACGCACCGGCGTCACCATCAAAACCGCGCAAGTAGACGCCGACAATGTCGCTGAAACCGCGGCCCTGATCCGCGAACTCGGCATCACCCATGTCGTCAACCTCGCGCTGCCTTACCAAGATCTGACGATCATGGACGCCTGCCTCGAAACTGGCGCCCATTATCTCGACACCGCCAATTACGAACCGCGCGACGAAGCCAAGTTCGAATATCACTGGCAATGGGCTTATCAAGACCGCTTCAAGGATGCGGGCCTGATGGCGCTGCTCGGTTCGGGCTTCGACCCCGGCGTGACCAGCGTGTTCACCTGCTACCTCAAAAAGCATCATTTCGACCGTATCGACACGCTCGATATTTTGGACTGCAACGGCGGCGACCATGGCCAGCATTTCGCCACCAACTTCAACCCAGAAATCAACATCCGCGAAGTGACCGCGGTTGCCCGCCACTGGGAAAATGGCGACTGGGTCGAAACCCCGCCCATGTCGGTGAAACAAGAATTTGATTTCGAAGCCGTTGGCCCGAAAAATATGTACCTCATGTATCATGAGGAAATCGAAAGCCTGAAAACCCATTTGCCCGAAATCAAGCGCATCCGTTTCTGGATGACCTTCGGCGATGCTTATATCCAGCACCTCACCGTGCTGCAAAATGTCGGCATGACCCGCATCGATCCGGTGATCTATGAAGGCAAGGAAATCATTCCGCTACAATTTCTGAAAGCCGTTCTTCCCGAACCCTCCAGCCTTGGCGAAACCACCAAGGGCAAGACCAATATCGGCGTCATCGCGACCGGCATCGGCAAGGATGGCAAGGAAAAAACCTTGTATCTCTATAACATCTGCGATCATGAAGACGCATATGCCGAAACGGGCAACCAAGCCGTCAGCTACACCACCGGCGTTCCCGCGATGATCGGCACCGCCATGATGGTCACTGGCACATGGGCTGGCAATGGCGTGTTCAACATTGAACAAATGGACCCCGATCCCTTCATGGACATGCTGAACAAGCATGGCCTGCCGTGGCAGATCAAGGAATTGGACGCTCCTTTGAGCTTCTAATTTGCTGAACATTTACGCGTGCGGGCGGGATGGTGCATCTGGCACTTCCCGCCCGCACGGCATTTATGCTACGCCCCGCGCCAACATCGCCCAGCGGAAGACATGATATGACAGCCTATATTTTGCCCATCGGCCTGCTGTTTATCTCGAATATTTTCATGACCTTCGCATGGTATGGCCATTTGGGCGACATCTCGCGCCCCTTGTGGTTCGCCGTCCTGATGGCATGGGGCATCGCCTTTTTTGAATATTGCCTCGCCGTCCCCGCCAACCGCATGGGCAGCAGCGTCTATTCCACCGCCGAGTTGAAAACGATGCAAGAGGTCATCACATTGATCGTCTTCGCTGGCTTCGCAACATTTTGGCTGGGCGAAAAATTAACCGTCAACCATTTGGTCGGCTTTCTGTTCATCGCAGCAGGGGCCTTCTTCATTTTCAAAGGCCCAATTTCGGCCTGACACAGATTTTGCAGGATAAGTGACTATGGAAACGCGTGCCGGCGACCCCGGAGCCTTCGCCCATTTCGACCTCCACCGCGTGCCTTCGCCCGCCTTTGTGGTGGATGCCGCGCGGGTGCGCGCCAACCTCGCGGTGCTGCGCCATATCGGCGACGCTTCGGGGGCCAAGGTCTTGGCCGCCTTAAAAGCTTTCTCCATGTGGTCACTCGGCAGCACGGTCGCCGAATATCTCGACGGCGTCTGCGCCTCGGGCCTTTACGAAGCCCGCCTTGGCCGCGAAGAATATGGCGGCGAAGTCGCCACCTATTGCGCAGGCTATAAAGAGGCTGACCTGCCAGAAATCGCCGCCCTATCCGACCATCTAATCTTCAACTCCCCCGGCCAAATCGCCCGCTTCCGTCCCTTGCTCGACAAGCTGCGCGCCGAGGGCCTGACCTTTGACATCGGCCTGCGCCTCAACCCCATGCACAGCGAAGGCGAAGTCGCAAAATATGACCCCGCCGCCCCGTGCAGCCGTTTGGGCCACCCGATCAATCAATTGCGCCCCGAACATTTGGACGGCGTCGACGGCGTGCATATGCACAGCCTGTGCGAACAGGATTTCCCGCCGCTGCTGCGCACATGGACCTCGGTCAAACCCCAACTCGCGCCCTATTTTGATCAATTGAAATGGATCAATTTCGGCGGTGGCCACCATGTCACCCGCTCCGACTATCAAATCGATGATTTGATCGCCTTTCTAAAACAAGTTCAAGCGGATACCGGCTGCGAGGTGATGATCGAACCGGGCGAAGCCGTGGCGCTGGACGCGGGCATTTTGGTCGGCGAAATCCTCGACCTGTTCGACAATGGCATGCCCATTGGCATCACCGACATTTCCGCCACCTGCCATATGCCGGACGTGATCGAGGCCCCCTATCGCCCCGCCATGCTGGGCGAGGAACAGGGCGCGCCCGTCACCCGCCTCGGCGGACCAAGCTGCCTCGCGGGCGATGTGATCGGCGATTATGCCCTACCCGGCGGCGCGCAAATCGGTGGGCGTTTCGCTTTCTTGGACCAAGGCCATTATTCGATGGTCAAAACCAACACCTTCAACGGCGTGCCTCTGCCCGCCATCTGGCTGTGGGACAGCGAAAGTGACGATCTGCGCGAAGTCGCCAGCTTCGACTATGCGGATTTCAAATCCCGACTCAGCTAAGGGATTGGCTCGCATTTTGGGTGCGCCTCCGCCGCGCGATGCGTGGGCGCACCCCTGCGTGTAAAATCACCAACTTTCGACGCACGGCGAACCGTTTTCTCCATCCCGCCGCCCGCAAAAGCGAACATGGCTGATTTTGGGCCTTTTTCATCCCACCACCTTGGCGCTCACACAGGGCATTTCGGCGCTAAAGCGTCAAAAAACAGCGGAAATTTCAATAAAATTTCACGCAAACACTTTACATTAACCCCGACCAACCATATATGCGCGACCGCTGCCCCAGGGGGACTTCCAATAACCGCAAGGCAGCCTTTGTTCGTTTAACTACCTTTGGGGGTCCCTTGCGTTGCATCAGCATCATAGCGCCTTCGGGCTGATTCAGGCATCTTCGCCAGTTGAACCTGTCACCCTCGTCCGTCCACATGCGGCGCGGCGGGCAGCACGGTTCTTCATCGAACGTTTTCCAGGAACGACCATGTATGCGGTCAAGGCGAATCCGTCGCCCGATCTGCTGCACGTTCTGTGGGATTCCGGTGTAACCCATTATGACGTCGCCTCAATTGCCGAGGTGCGCTTGGTGAAACGCACGCTGCCTGACGCCACCTTATGCTTCATGCATCCCGTCAAGGCCGAAGAAGCGGTCCGCGAAGCTTATCACAAGCATGGCGTGCGCACCTTCTCGCTCGACACGATGGATGAATTGGAAAAGATCGTGCGCGCCACCAATGGCGCCGAAGATCTGAACCTGCTCGTGCGTCTGCGCGTATCCTCGGATCACAGCAAGCTCAGCCTGGCCTCGAAATTTGGTGCGGACCCTGCGGATGTCACCGAATTGCTGATGGCCACCCGTCAGGCCGCAGACGCCCTTGGCATCTGCTTCCATGTCGGCAGCCAAGCCATGAGCCCGCATGCCTACGCCCAAGCCATGGAACGCGTTCGCGCGGCCATTGTCGCGGCATCGGTCACGGTCGATATCGTCGATGTTGGCGGCGGCTTCCCATCCTCCTATCCGGGCATGGAACCACCCCCGCTCGACGCCTATTTCGAAACCATCCACCGCAGCTTCGAAAGCCTGCCGATCAGCTATTCAGCGGAACTATGGTGCGAACCAGGCCGCGCTTTGTCGGCGGAATATAGCAGCCTGATCGTCCGCGTGGAAAAGCGTCGCGGCGATGTGCTCTACATCAACGATGGTGCCTATGGCGCCTTGTTCGATGCCGCGCATGTCAACTGGCGCTTTCCGGTCAACTTGCTGCGTCAGGCCGACGACAGCATCGAAACCACCGCGTTCAGCTTCTATGGCCCAACCTGCGACGACATCGACCATATGGAAGGCCCCTTCTATTTGCCGGACGACGTCAAAACGGGTGATTTCATCGAAATCGGTATGCTCGGGGCTTATGGCTGCGCCATGCGGACCCAGTTTAACGGCTTTGGTTCCGACGAAACCCATGTCGTCAGCGACGAACCCATGACCAGCCTCTACACTGGCGAAGTCGAACAGGAACGCCGCAGCGCAACGGTCACGAAAATCTTCTAATTTTCGCCGATACCCAACTGATATTTCCAACAGGGGCCGCGTCCAAAATCGGACGTGGCCCCTGTTTTTTGCCTCACATCCAAAATCTCCAAATAACATCAACAATGTTAATTATCATGTTGTTATTATTATATATTGCGCCAGCAATATCGCAATACAACAGCAGCAACACCCACTATTCCTCACTCCGCCCACCCCGCACCCCCGCCTCGACGCTATATTTGGGCCATAGACACACCCCAAAAGCATAGGCAGACTATCGGCATGGGATGAGAGGAGGCTCTGCGGCGCATGCCGTCAGCGGCCATGCTTTCATCCATCGCCGGACCTTTACACAAAGGCCAGCGACGGCATCAGGCGGACAAAAGACCCGCCGATACCGCGTGAAAGAGAGAGGAAGCGCAGGCTATGTCCATGCTAAATGGCATTAAAGTCATTGATTTAACGACCGTTATTTTTGGCCCCTATGCCACGCAAATGCTGGCCGATATGGGGGCAGAGGTCATCAAGGTGGAAACCCCCGACATTGGCGACGTGTCCCGCTATCTGGGCAGCGGCAAAGACGGCGACGCCACCATGGGCTCCATCCACTTGACCGTTAATCGCGGCAAACAATCCATCGCCCTCGACCTTAAAAAGCCCGAAGACGCGGATGTCTTGCGCGCCCTCCTCGCGGACGCCGATGTCTTTGTTCACAATGTCCGCGCCAAAGCCATTGAACGGCTTGGCTTTTCCTATGAAGCCGTCAAGGCGCTGAAACCCGACATCATCTATATGCACGCCGCCGGATTCGGGCAGGACGGCCCCTACGCCGACCTCCAGGCCTATGATGACGTCATCCAAGCCGCCACCGGCACCGCCAGCTTGCTGCCCCGCGTCGATGGCAATGACCGCCCCCGCTACCTCCCCTCGCTCATCGCGGACAAAGTCGCTGGCCTCTATGGCGCGCAGGCAATTTTGGCGGCCATTGTTCACAAACTTCGCACGGGCGAAGGCCAAGCCATTGAAGTTCCGATGTTTGAATGTTTCACATCCTTCATGATGACCGAACATTTGCGGGACGCCACCTTGGTCCCGCCCATTGGCCCTGCGGGCTATCCCCGCCAACTCGACCCCACCCGCCAGCCCTTCCCGACGCAAGATGGTTATATGTCCATCGTTCCCTATACGGCGGAATCCATGGTCCGCATCTTGGGTGTAATCGACAGCAATGAATTAATGGCGACCCCCGAATTTGCCAAAGCCTATGAAGATGGCACTGTATTTTCTTTGGTTTACACAGAAATTGCCAAGAAAACACCCCAGCGCAGCACAGCGGAATGGATGGAAGTTTTCGCCGCCAATGACATTCCCGCCATGCCCGCCCGCGATTTGGCAGATGTGCCCGACGACCCACATCTTCAAGCCATCGGCTATTTCCAACAGCGCGATCATCCAGTGGTCGGCCCCTTTTTGGAAAGCCGCGCCCCCATTAAATTTTCCGCGCGGCCCCATCAACCCGCCGGTTTCGCGCCGCGCATCGATCAGGACGGCCCACGCCTTCGCGCCGAAATAGCCAATGGATCTACATCATAAAACACACGCCTAGCGGACGGGTCCACCATCCGCTGGGCATCATTGGGGAGGGGAAATCATCATGCCAGCCAGTCTGCTTGCGCCAGCCGCCATCTTGGTTTTGTGGACACTCATCATGCTCATTTGGCTTGGGGCCGCGCGCTTTCGCGCCATCGCCCGTTCCGGAATCAACCTAACACAATCACCGCCCGGTGGCCGTGGTCAGGATCTCGAGGCCATCCTGCCGCCACAAGCCAATTGGAAAAGCCATAATTACAGCCATTTGTTGGAACAACCCATATTATTTTATGCGGTTATCATCATCCTGCACCTATCGGGCGGAACCAGCGATCTGACCCGCTATCTGGCATGGGCCTATGTGGTGTTGCGGGTCATCCACAGCCTGTGGCAGGCCACCACCAACCGCATCCCACTGCGCCTGATGCTTTTCACCCTATCCACCATCTGCTTGCTCATTCTGACCATCGCGGCGGTGCGGGCCACTATGGCGTGATCGTCCAAGATTTTACATGAAGTTTGGCACTAACGTGCTTATTAAGGGAGGGGAAATATGAACAATCATGCTATTTTGGGGCCGGTCGCTTTGCTCGGCCTATGGTCGATGATCATGTGGATTTGGATGTACGCCGTCCGTATTCCAGCCATGCAGCGCGCCAAGATCGACGCGAAAAATCTGGTCGGCACAACAGGCCGCAACCTCGACGACGCGCTGCCCCCACAGGTCCAATGGAAAGCGCATAATTACAATCACTTGATGGAACAACCGACCGTCTTTTACGCCATTTGCTTGGCCTTGGCGGTTGCCGGTCTTGGCGGCGGGATCAATCTGCAATTGGCCTGGGCCTATGTCGTCTTGCGTATCCTGCACAGCTTGGTGCAAGCCACCATCAACCGCGTCATGCTGCGTTTTCTGATCTTCGCCTTGGCCAGCCTGTCGCTGCTTGGTCTGTGCATCAATGCCGTGCGGGGCTTGTTGCTCTAAACCCCGCAGCGACATGATAAGGCGGGTTTATTGATCCCGCGAAAAACGGGCGGCCAGTTCCACATGGGTGGACCAACGGAACTGGCCAACCGGCTGCACCCAATCCAAGCGATAGCCGCCATCAACCAAAATTTTGGCATCGCGGGCAAAGCTGGCGGGGTTGCAACTGACATAAGCCAGCACCGGCATCGTCGATGCCGCCAATTCCTTCACCTGCTCCTCCGCGCCCGCGCGCGGCGGATCAATCACCACCGCGCCAAATTTGTTCAGTTCGCTCGGCACCAACGGACGGCGGAACAGGTCGCGATGCTCGCTCGCCACCAACGCCCGCGCGCGATTGGCGGCGCTGGTCAACGCCCCAATGGCATCGCGCGCCCCTTCGGCGGCATAGACTTTGCGTCCCTGCGCCAGCGACAAAGCAAAGGTGCCAACACCCGCGAACAAATCGGCCACCGCGCCCGCATCGCCCACGGCTTCGCGCACCGCCGCCACCAACGCCGCTTCGCCCGACATGGTCGCCTGCAGAAACGCAAAATGGGGAACTTCCACAGCAATATCACCAAATGTCACGGTCGGCACTTCGGGTTGCCACACCACTTCCAGCCCATCCCCTTGGTCCAACGCCAAACGTGCCAATTGATGCTCGGCGGCAAAATCCTGCAAATCCATCGCCGCTTCCAGCCCATCGGCCTTCACGCCTTCCAAAATCACCTCCGGCCCTTGATCGACCAATTGCAATTTCACCTTCACAGGGCGGCGCTGGGGCGCAATTTTGTCCAGCAACCGGCGCAGCGGGGCGATCAGCGCGAATAATTCCGGTGCCAACAGCGGGCACATCCGCATATCGACAATTTGGTTGCTCTTCTCAGCGTTAAATCCAATCGCCACTTGTTTACCGCTTTTCAGCGCGGTCAGGGCCGCGCGGCGGCGCGATGCTGGGGCCGATAAAAAGGCTGGGCGCACCTCGCCCGCTTCCACCAACTGCCCCGCCAAGGCACCCACCACACGGTCGCGCACATAATCCACTAAAGCGGGTTCGGCGATATGCTGCAACTGGCACCCACCGCATTTGCCAAAATGGCGGCATGGCGGCTCGGCGCGATTGGGCCCCGCTTCCAATCGGCCATCGTCGTGCAAAATATCGCCCGGCACAGCGCCCGCCACATAGCGTCCATCCGCCGTCGCGCCGTCACCGCGCGCCGCGATACGTTCTATGATCGCGCCCTGTGTCATTTCAAATCCTTATCATATCATCCGCTATCAGGCCGGGCCCTATACGCTGGGCCGTCCCAATATGCCAGCGCACAGCATCGACCGCCGCTTGAAAACTATCTCCGCCGCGCGCCAACATCGCACCGCATGCCCCCGCCAGAACATCTCCTGTCCCTGCGCTGGCCAACCAAGGCGACCCCGGCCATGCCGCACAGACCCGCCCGTCAGGGGCCGCAATCACCATATCCGCGCCCTTATAAATCACCACCGCGCCCACCAAAGCCGCCGCACGGCGCGCGCGGTCGATCTTATTCCCCGCCTCTTCGCTCATCATGCCGCCAAAGGCGCGCTGAAACTCCCCCTCATGCGGGGTCATGATCATGTGCCGCGCCTTGACCTCCGCCCGCTCGGCCAAGGCTGGTTCGGCTAAAGCAAGGGGCAAGGCCGCATCAATCGCCGCCGCATCCAGCACCAAGGGCAAGCCGCTGCCCCATAAATCCGCCACATCATGGCGCAGCGCCTCCCCATCTGGATAGCCCGCGCCAATCACCGCCGCGCCAACCCGCTTGTCGCGGAAACGCTGCGAAAATTGCGCCGCGCTTTCGCTAATCACCGCGTTCAGCGGCCCCGCCTCATCGCCGCGCATCACCACATATCCCGCCCCCGCGCGCATCGCGGCCCCCGCGCATAAATGCGCCGCCCCGCGCATCGGCCCGCTCGCCACTAACACCATGCCGCGCGTAAATTTATGCGCGTCGGGGCTGGGCGTTGCCACGCACTCGCCGCCATAGGCAATGGTGCGGGCATCGCTTTCCCACGCCCATGCCTCACCCAAATCATCGCGCAGCAAAGTTCCGCACCATGCGGCGCTGGGCTGCAAGACATGCGCCGCCTTGAACGCCCCCAGCGCGAGGGTGATGTCCGCTGGCCAGATCGGCGCCCAATCCGACAGGCCGTCCGCATCCACGCCGCTTGGCACATCCACCGATATCACCCGCGCCCCCGCCGCCATCGGGGCCAGCATGTGTCGCAGCCCCTCATCCAGCGGGCGGCTCATCCCCACACCAAATAGCGCATCGACCAGCACCGCAGGGCGCTTCGCTTCCACCGCACCCGCCGCTGCCGCCGTTGCCAAGTCCATCACCGCGCCGCCCCAACGCGCCCGCGCCGCGCGCGCTAGGTCGGTTTTCGCCTCCCCCAATGCCGCCACCTGCACATCGGCCCCGCGCTCCGCCAACAGGCGCGCCGCCACATATCCATCGCCGCCATTATTACCAGTGCCGCAGATTATCCAAATCCGCCGCCCCGCCGCCACGCGCCAAGTGACATCGGCCACAGCCCGCCCCGCCCGCTCCATCAATTCGCTCAGCGACGTTCCACGCCCCACACAGGCCAGTTCAGCAGCGCGCATGACGTCAACGGTCAAAATCGGGGCATCAGCAGGGATTTTCATTCCCCCTGCCTAAATCCCCCCGCGCACAGAAGAAAGCATCAAAAGCGATGCATCAAAAAAGGGGCGCGAACCTCATGCCCGCGCCCCCTTTTCTGTTCACCCAATCGCTTGGCCTTATCAGCCGCGCTTTAATTGGCTCAGGTCGCGCACCGCGCCGCGCGCCGCACTGGTCGTCATCGCGGCATAGGCTTGCAGCGCCAATGACACTTTGCGTGGACGCTCGGCCTCTGGCTGCCATGCCTTGTCGCCCTTGGCTTCCATCGCCGCACGGCGCGCCGCCAATTCGCTGTCCGAAATCAGCAGCTTGATGCTGCGGTTCGGAATATCAATCTCAATGGTGTCACCCACCTCAACCAGCGCAATCGCGCCGCCCTCGGCGGCTTCTGGCGATACGTGACCAATGGACAGGCCCGATGTCCCGCCCGAAAAACGACCATCGGTAATCAAGGCACAAGCCGCGCCCAATCCCTTGGATTTCAAATAGCTGGTCGGATACAGCATTTCCTGCATACCCGGCCCACCCTTTGGCCCTTCATAACGAATGACCACCACGTCACCCGCTTCGACTTGGCCGGTCAAAATGGCGGTGACGGCTGCGTCTTGGCTTTCATAAACCTTGGCAGGGCCGGTGAATTTCAAAATCTTCTCGTCCACACCGGCGGTCTTCACAATACAACCGTCCAGCGCGATATTGCCATTCAGCACGGCAATGCCGCCATCCTTGCTAAACGCATGCTCCACGCTGCGGATCACGCCATGCTCGCGGTCGGTATCGAGGCTTTCCCAGCGGCGATCTTGGCTGAACGCCGTCTGCGTCGGCACGCCGCCCGGAGCGGCGGAAAAGAATTTCTGCACATCGGCATCATTGGTGCGCGTAATATCCCATTTGTTCAGCGCATCGCCCAAGGTGGCGCTATGCACGGTCGGCAGATGGGCGTGGATCAAGCCGCCCCGTTCCAATTCGCCCAAGATCGACATAATGCCGCCCGCGCGGTGCACATCTTCCATATGCACATCGGCCTTGGCGGGCGCGACCTTCGACAGGCACGGCACTTTGCGCGATAAACGGTCAATATCGGCCATGGTGAAATCCACACCCGCTTCATGCGCGGCGGCCAGCAAATGCAGCACGGTGTTGGTCGAACCACCCATGGCAATGTCCAAAGACATCGCATTTTCAAAGGCTTCAAAACCAGCAATGGTACGCGGCAAAACGCTTTCGTCATCCTGCTCATAATAGCGGCGGGCCATTTCAACGATCATCGCCCCAGCGCGCAGGAACAAGCCCTTACGGTCCGCATGGGTCGCCAATTGCGAACCATTACCGGGCAAGGACAAGCCCAAGGCTTCGGTCAAACAATTCATCGAATTGGCGGTGAACATGCCCGAACAGCTACCGCAGGTCGGGCAAGCCGAACGCTCAATCGCCGTCACTTCTTCGTCGCTATAGCTTTCATCGGCGGCGGCCACCATCGCGTCCACCAAATCCAGCGCGACTTCCTTGCCCTTCAACACCACCTTACCGGCTTCCATCGGCCCGCCGGAGACAAAGATAACCGGAATATTGATGCGCAGCGCGGCCATCAACATACCAGGGGTGATTTTGTCACAGTTGGAAATGCACACCATCGCATCGGCGCAATGCGCGTTGACCATATATTCGACGCTGTCCGCGATCAAATCACGGCTCGGCAGGCTGTACAACATGCCGTCATGGCCCATGGCAATGCCGTCATCCACCGCAATGGTGTTAAATTCCTTGGCCACGCCGCCCGATTTTTCAATCTCGCGCGCCACCATCTGGCCCAAATCCTTCAAATGGACATGGCCGGGCACAAATTGGGTAAAGCTGTTGACGACCGCGATAATCGGCTTGCCAAAGTCGCTGTCCTTCATTCCCGTCGCGCGCCAAAGCCCGCGAGCACCGGCCATATTGCGGCCATGGGTGGTCGTCCGTGAACGATAAGAAGGCATGGAACAGTCTCCGAGAAATATTATTTCATAAAAATTTGATGCCGCTTACAATGCTATGGCGCAATTTTCAACGTCGCATTCGCACACATACGGCCCAATCGCTCTGCCCACAGGCGAAATTCGGCTGGTGTCCTAACCAAATCCTGCCGCAGCTCAATTCCAATATAGGGAATATCATTGCCTTCTGCATGGCGGTTCATCGTCGCGTTCAACATTTTCCCGCTATAGGGCAGTTGATCGCCAACATTCAGCCCCTCCGCCGCCAGCGCGGCAATGGCGGGCGCAGCCAAACGATCATCTTCATTATACAGCACGCCGACATGCCATGGCCGTTTTTGCGATGGGTCACTGGTCAAACAAGGCGTAAAACTGTGCAAGGACAATATCATTGCGGGCCGTACTTCATCCAAAATCTTCGCGATTTTATCATGATAAGGGTCAAAAAACCGCGCCACCCGCGCCGCCCGTTCGGCGTCGTTCAAACGATTTCCGGCAATTTCATGCCCATCGCTCACCAATGGAATCAGGCCGGCGGCATCCACATCGCGGTTGGCATCCAGCACCAGCCGCGACACACCGCCCAATATGGCCGCATCGGCATGGCCCTGCGCCACCATCAAGGCCGCGACATCGGCCACGCCAATATCCACGGCAATATGTTGGCCCATCAGCGCCGGATCAATGCCCAAATCAATATCCGCAGGCACATGGGCCGACGCATGATCCGAAATCACCAAAACGCCGCCCGTCTTGGGCGTGCCCAGCACCGTCCATGCCTCCGCGCTTTCGCTTTTCAGATCCACTTTCAATCGCTTAAAAACCGAAACTCACCGTAGCACAGCGGCGCAGCGCCACCAAATTGGGTGATGCGCCGCCAAATAAGCCGCTGCCGCATCGCGATCAGCAGCGGACTCGAACAGCGCAAAACAGGTCCCGCCCGACCCCGACATACGGGCCAGCCAAGGCTTTAATCGGCCCAAAACCGTCAAAACATCGGCCACCGCAGGGCATTGGGCAATGGCGGGCCGCTGCAAATCATTGCGCGCTGCAATCAACGCCCCCCGCATATCTTGGCCGATAAATAAGGGCCCACGGTCCATCTGGTCCCATGCTTTAAATATCGGCCCCGTCGCCACCGGCTCTCGCGGATTGACCAGCAACACCGCAATGCCGGACATGTTAATATGCGGCGCGGCTTGCAAATCCGCGCCCGTCCCCAGGCCAATACAAGTATCGCTGTCGACACAGGCCGCCACATCCGCCCCCAAAGGCGCGACCAATTGACGCAATTGCGCCTGCCCCATTTCCGGCAAAAAATGGTCACGCACCAAACGCGCCATCGCGGCGGCATCCGCCGACCCGCCGCCAATGCCCGCCGCCACAGGCAGATTTTTGGTCAAATGGACGGTCAAAGGCGGCACACGTCCATGCCCGCCTGCATCCCGCAACACATGCACGGCCTGCGTCACCAAATTATCGCCGCCGCCCGTCAACCCAGCAGCAAAGGGACCATCCACGATCAACTGATCGCGATCTGAAATTTCCGATGTTAAATCATCACCTTGGTCAACAAAGGCAAAAATCGTCTCAAGATCATGATATCCATCATCGCGCCGCGCACGTATGTGCAGCGCCAGATTAATCTTCGCCCATGCCGTCTCGCGCATCACCGCTGTCATGACATCACCTTTATCAGCGTTCCCGTCATGGCGCGGCCGTTTGCGCCGTCAAGCCGTCACGCAATTTCGCGTCCAAGCGCTGCGTCATATCCGCATCCGCCAGAAAACCCGCTGCGCGCCACGCATTACGGGCCTCAAAACGGCGACCGACAATCCAATAAGCATCGCCCAAATGCTCGCCAATCACCGCATTGCCGCTCTGCCCACGCCAAGCCTGCTCCAACAAAGGAACCGCCTCTTCATGCCGCCCCAGCAAATGATAAGCCCAGCCCAAGGAATCGATGATGCTGGAATTTGTTGGTTCTAATTCAGCCGCTTTGGCAATCATCTTCAGCGATTGGTTTAACTCTTTGCGCCGTTCAATGGCAGAATATCCGGCAAAGTTCAGCACCGACGCATCATTGGGGGCCAGGGCGACCGCCCGTTCCATCAACGGATACACCGCATCCCACGGCTGATTTTTCAACCGCAAATCGGCCAACGCCACCAAAATCAGCGCCTCCAACTGGGGCTCGTCACCGGTCTTCGTCAGATTGTCCAGCAAGCGCGTCAGCGCCTCATCGCTTTTTGCAGGGTCCCCCAATTTGCGCACAAAATCGGTGTGACGCACCAACAAATCCCGCCCGACATGGGGACCAGCGATGGCCAAATCGGCGGCCTGCAACGCCGCGTCTTTTTGCCCCATTTCCAGCAAAGTTTCGGCGCGGTCCAATTGCACCAGTGCGGGGACCGGCCCCTTAAAGCTCAACACCCGCAACGCATCTTGAAACCGGCTGAGCGACCGCAAATCTTCCGCCAAGGTCAGGCGCGCGCCAATATGATCGGGCGCCAATTCCAGCGCCGACCGTGCCAATGTCTCGCCAAATGGCGATGGCATATCGGCCACGCGGCTAAAACTGGCGGCCATCGGCGCAAACCAACTTGCCACCCCTGCCGCCGCTGTTTTCACGCGCCGTTCCGGCAACATTTGCGATGGGTCATGGGCCGCTGGGTCCAATATCGCCACCCGCGCCCGCAGGCTGTCTGCCTCTGCCACCATATGGGCGGCGCGCAATTCGATCACCAATTGGGCTGCGGCCAATTGGCTGATACGATCCGTTGGCTTTAACCCCGCCGCAACCTCTGCCGCGCCGCGCTTATCGCCCAGCACCAACAACATCAGCCCTTCGTGCGCTCGCATCGACGGATGCACAATCTGGCGGTCCTTGGGCATGGCCGACGCCACACCCGCACGGTCCTTGCGCCCCACCGCCATCCAGCCGCGCAAAATGGGCGCAAACATCCGCTCCCACTCGCGCTTTTGCGGGTCGTCCAGCGCCTCGACGGTGAAGCGTTCGGCGCTCTTCCAATCCTGTTTCTTGATCGCGGCGGTAATCAACACCACCCGCGCATCAATGACATAATTGCCGCTTTGCCAAAGCGATGCAGCATATCGTTCCGCCGCGCCATAATCACCCGCCGCAAGCGCTTGATACATCATATTTTCTTGCAGATTCGGCAGGTCCGGCACCAGCACGGCCAAGCGCTGCCACTCCGCCAAAGCGCGGCGTGCATCGCCCTCTTGCTCTGCCAATTCGGCGGCCACCAGCGCGCCCAACGCCGCGCGCTCTCCATCCACCACGACATTCGCAGCCGCAGCAGCGGGGGACAATATCGCCCCCGCTGCTGCCACAGCCATATAACCATAAACCCGAACGGGTTTACATGTTCGGATAGTTCGGACCGCCGCCTCCTTCTGGCGTAACCCAGTTGATATTCTGGGTTGGGTCTTTGATGTCACACGTTTTACAATGGACGCAATTTTGTGCGTTGATAACAAGACGTGGATTGCTTTCTTCCTGACCAACAATTTCATAGACGCCAGCGGGGCAATAACGCTGCGCAGGTTCGTCATACAGCGGCAAATTATATTCCACCGGAATGGACGGGTCCTTCAACTGAAGGTGAACCGGCTGATCTTCCTCATGATTGGTGTTCGACAAGAACACCGACGACAAGCGATCAAAGGTCAACACACCATCCGGCTTGGGATAGTTTGGCTTCGGCATCATATCCGCGCGATACAGCGTGGTATTGTCAGGATGATGCTTCATGGTGAACGGCATTTTGATGCCGAAATTCTCCAGCCACATGGTGATACCGCTCAGCATGGTGCCAGCCAAATCGCCATATTTTTCCACCAGCGGCAGCACGTTACGCACCACGCTCAGCTCTTTCTTGACCCAGCTTTCATCATAAGCATCCTGATAGGTGCTCAAAACATCGCTGGTCCGGCCCGCGGCCACGGCAGCAAAGGCCGCTTCGGCAGCCATCATGCCCGACTTCATCGCCGTATGCGTGCCCTTGATACGCGGCACGTTCAAGAAACCAGCCGTGTCGCCGATCAACGCACCGCCGGGGAAGGCCAAATGCGGAACCGATTGATATCCGCCATCGCTAATCGCGCGCGCGCCATAAGAAATGCGCTTACCGCCCTTCAAAATCTTGGCGATTTCGGGGTGGGTTTTCCATTTTTGCATTTCTTGGAACGGCGAAATATGCGGGTTGCGATAATTCAGCCATGTCACAAAGCCCAAGGCCACCTGACCATTGGCTTGGTGATACAAGAAACCGCCGCCATTGGCATGCTGGTCCAGCGGCCAACCTTGGGTGTGAATGACACGGCCCGGTGCATGCAGCGCGGGATCAATGTCCCACAATTCCTTGATACCAATACCATAAACCTGCGGCTCGCAATCCGCATCCAATTGATATTGGGGCTTCAGCATCTTGGTCAAATGGCCGCGCACACCCTCTGCAAAGAAGGTATATTTCGCATGCAATTCCAAACCAGGCGCATAATCGCCCTTGTGGGTGCCATCGCGCGCAATGCCCATGTCGCCGGTGGCGACACCCTTCACGGACCCATCCTCATTATATAAAATTTCCGCGGCCGCAAAGCCGGGGAAAATTTCCACGCCCAGCCCTTCGGCCTGCTCCGCGAGCCAACGGCACAAATTGCCAAGGCTGCCCGTATAGGTGCCCTTATTGTGCATAAAGCCCGGCGTCACAAAATGCGGCACCGACAGCTTTTTCTTCGCGGTCAGCACCCAATGCTGGTTATCATTCACCGCCACTTCGGCCAGCGGACAACCTTGTTCCCGCCAATCGGGAATCAGTTCATCCAGCGAACGCGGGTCAATGACCGCGCCGGACAATATATGGGCACCCACTTCGGAACCCTTTTCCAGCACACAAACCGACAGCTCGCTGCCAGCCTCATTTGCCAATTGCTTCAGGCGGATCGCAGCGGAAAGTCCTGCTGGACCAGCGCCAACGATCACCACATCATAGGGCATCGATTCCCGTTCAACCACAGTCGTAACCTTTCCGTACCGTCCCCGCGTCATCATATCATCGTAAGTGACGCTCATCTTGTCATGAAACGCGATGCCCGCCAATTGACGGTGTCGTCAACAGGGTGTTTGCATATTTCGCATGGGTGGGCCGAATATTTCTTCGCTAGCAGATAGCTATTTTCACTGGTGGTCACTGGCGGGCGTCCATTCGCTTGTCGGCGAAAGCCCGGCTGGCTGGCTCAACGCGCCCCCTGTAAACAAGGCGCTAAATGACAATGCGCCGTCCCGCGATACGTCCCGTCCAGCGCCCGAAAATATTCCGGTCGTCCTGCCCGAAATCCTGCAAAAAAAATCCGCCCCAACGGAAAATCTCGTCGACCAACCGGTTATTTTTCCCGAAGAATGGCAGGCCTTCCAACAATGGCTGGCCTCTGCCCCCCATGTTCCGGGCACCCATTGGGACGGGAATCGGGTGCTCCCGGTCGGTCAGGCGGGCGCGAAATTGATGATCCTCGCCGCATGGCCCGAACCGGAATGCCAACAAACCGGCGCGATATATTGCGGCGACATGGGCATTCTGCTCGACCGGATGCTGCGCGCCATCGGCCTGACCCGCGATGATTGCTATTTGGCGACCATGGCGATCACCCGCCCCGCGGGCGGCCGCTGCAGCGCGCGCGACCTGCCGGAACTGGAACGGCTGCTGCGCCACCATATCCAATTGGCGCGCCCCCAGCATATTTTGCTGCTCGGTCCCGACATCACGCGCATCATGACCCAGCACAGCCTGACGGCGGCGCGTGGAAAAACACTAGAAATCCCGATCAATGACGGCAATATAGCCGCCGTGGCAGTACCGCACCCTGCCATATTGTTAAATCGCCCTGCTCAAAAGGCGGCGGCTTGGGACAGTTTGAAACTGTTCAGCGACAGGATTTGATCAATGGCGATACGAACAATCTCTGCGGCAGGGCTTACGGCCATCGGCCTGCTTCTTGGCACGGCGGCCACCCCCGCCTCCGCGAACAGCAGCGCTGATCGCTCCACCCCCTTCAATTTTAATCAGCAATCCGCCCCGCGCATTTTGGACGGGCGCGAACGACAATTTTACCAAATGGTCCTCGCGGCCATTCGCGCCCAACGCTGGGACGAAGCAAAATCTTTGCTGTCCAACGCCCAAAATGGCCCGCTGGATGATTTTCTGCGCGCCGAATTGCTGCTCGCCGCCAACAGCCCCCGCGCCGAAGTGGCGGACATCATGCCCATTTTGGCCCGCAGCCCGCAATTGCCACAGGCCCAGCGCCTCGCCACTCTGGCCTCGCGGCGCGGCGCGACCGATATTCCGATGCTGCCCAACGCGGGCCGCCTGACATGGGCGGGCAGCGCGCCGCGCCGCCTCAACGCCGAATCCGCGAAAAGCGACCCCGTGTCGGCCAGCCTGTCCGTGACCATTCCCGACCGCATCAAAAATGACGATCCCGCTGGCGCAGAGGCGTTATACCAAGCCGTCGCGTCTCAACTCACCCCCGACGCCCGCGACGAATGGCAACAGAAAATCGCTTGGTCCTATTATATCGAAAATGACGATGTAAACGCCCTGCGCCTCGCCTATCCCGCCGCCGAAGGGCGCAGCGCATGGGCCGCCCAAGCCGCGTGGGTCAAGGCTTTGGCGTCATGGCGTCTCAAAGATTATCGCACCGCCGCCGCCGCCTTCGACCAAGTCGCCCGCCAAGGCCGCGACAGCGAAATCCGCGCCGCGGGCCATTATTGGGCCGCCCGCACCGCTATTGCGATTGGCGATCCGGCCAGCGTTCAAAACCGCCTGCGTATGGCCGCATCCAATGAAGAAACCTTCTATGGATTGCTGGCCATAGAGGCTTTGGCCATCGAACCCAGCCGCCAACAAGAAACGATGCGCGCCGACCGTCAAGCATGGCGCGCGCTCAACGACCTGCCCAATATCCGCGCCGCCATCGCCATGACCGAATTGGACGAGGATAAATATGCCGACGATCTGATCCGGCATCAGGCCCGCATTGGCCGCGCCGAAGACCATCCGCAATTATTGGCGATGGTCAGCGCGCTTAATCTGCCCGAAACCCAGCTTTTCTTGGCCCATAACACGCCGGGGGGCCGCCCCATCGCGGCCTCGGCCCGCTATCCCCAACCCAATTGGCAACCCTCCGGCGGCTGGAAAGTCGACCCCGCGCTGGTCTACGCCCACACCCTGCAAGAAAGCCGCTTCCAGCGCGCCGCCGTCAGCCCCGCTGGCGCACAGGGCCTGATGCAAGTGCGCCCAGGCACCGCCCGCGACATCGCGCGCTGGCAAAGCATCGGCGTCAATGTCAACGACCTCAAAAGCCCGTCGGTGAATATGGAATTGGGCCAAAGCTATCTCCAGCATCTCAGCCGCGACCCATCAACCGGCGGCCAATTGCCCAAGGTGATCGCCGCTTATAATGCAGGCCCCGCGCCCATCGCCCGCTGGCAAAGCGAAATCCGCGATCAAGGCGACCCGCTGCTCTATATGGAAAGCATCCCTTATTGGGAAACGCGCGGCTATGTCGCCATCGTGCTGCGCAACTATTGGATGTACGAAGCCCAACAAGGCAAAAAATCCGACAGCCGCGAAGCCTTGGCACGCGGCGACTGGCCCCGCTTCCCCGACCAACGCGGCGGCACCCGCCTAACCGACGCCGCCACCAGCCGCCGTTAAGCCCCAGCAAGGCCAAACAAGCGAAACAAGCCGCGACGCCGGTGATACTGATACCCCCTCGCCGCATCGCGGGGTCACTCTGCGGGACCGTGCCACTCTGTTGACAAGGTCACTCTGCTGGCAACAAGTTCCAACCATCATCAAATCGCGCCAAATCTGGTACATGGGGGCGCATAACCTCATAGAGGCGCTTGCTAATCTCACCGTAAAAAAGCGGCGAATTCCCAATACCGGTCGCCACGCCTCCTCCCTGCGTCCGCTCCCATATAATGGCTGTCCCATCCAAATAAGCGCCATCGTCGCCATTCCATCGGCGGGCCAAGCCATCCATCGCAGCCATCAGCCGCTGATATTCCTGTACTGACATGCGGATCTCAATTTTCTGGTCCAGCACCAGTGGATCGTTACACGTGCATGTTTCTGCATGGCGCGGGATGTTGCGCAGAACCAGCGTCCCACGCGCTCCATCCTCCGTTCGCCTCATCGCAACCGCGACCTTGACATCACTCAGCGACGGCAGGGCCAGAAAACGAAAACCGTCAGGCTCCATCTCCGCCGCAGGGGGCAATAGGCCCACCATAATCCACGCATCCTGCGACCCAAATCGATAGCTATCGCTCAACCACCGCTGGATCGGACCATCCCTCATCAAAGACGCTTGTTGGCCAATTTGGCGCCGCACCTGCTCACTGTGCCAATTATGCCATGTCATATAGCCCAACACAGCCAATTGCACCGCAACAACCACCGTCGTTACATAGCCTAGTCTATGCAGATATCGAACCCAAGCACGCCGCGCCATCGCTACACCATAAACTGTCCACCCGACAAAGCAATCGCGCCCGCATAACCTCAAGCCGTATCACGCTCACCGCAACATTCGTTCCATCCAACAGCTTGGCGATTATTCCATATTCTGACCTATCGGATGTCCCATTTGGGGTGGAATGCGGAATGGCGGCTTAAGAAAATTGTTACCCGAAAGCGGCCATGATAATGAAACATTCATTGCGTCACGTTTAATATGCAATCTTCCGCTTCCAATTTTTTCACTACACCCTAAGTAATTAAAATCGCGTGAGGGGCGAATATGCGATTTTTTTCTATTTTAGCTATTTTCGGCGTCGTATGTCCTGTTACTGCCGCCGCTCATTTTGATCCTAATTGGTCGCAACGTGAGATGGAGCGGATGCAGGCGCAACAGGAACGCTGGGATGCTCAAGCCGAACGTCAGCGGGCCGAGCAGGAACGTCAAGCAGCGCAAGCTGCGCGACAACGAGTCCGGCAAGAACGCCAATCTAGTCAATACGATGCACCGAATGGACAATATCAAACAGTACCGCGCATTCCAGACCGAACTCCGGTTACTAGCAAAGAGCGCTTGCAGCCAATCCGTACGGGCAACGACTTATATCGAGCATGCACCCAAGATATTAAAGCCGATTACACACCAGCCAACTTGCAATGTTTGCTTTTCGTTGGCGACATCGTCTTTGGAGAAGTTGTCGTTAAATTTGCAAAGTCGGATGGGACCAGATGCTTTCCGCAAGGTGTTGATCTAGGTTCAGGACTCATTGATCAGAGCCAGAAGATGACAGTTGCGGCGAGGGCG
>CAZIVW010000018.1:0-55241 GCA_964542975.1 uncultured Sphingopyxis sp. | reverse complement strand
TATATCCCGGCTGGTAATTATGTTCTTTCTTGGCATCAATAATGGTAATTTTGGTGACTGGAGCGCATTCATGCCCGCCGCGGGCGATATGCAGGCATGGACAGAGGTGCTGCAAAAGGCCCAATTGATGATGCTGAACTTCGCCATGGGCACCCATGGCGCCGGATCGGCCCCCGATTCGCAAGACAGTGCAAAGCCGCAAAACGCCGCCAACGCCGCCAACGCCGCGCAGGGGGTTCCGCCCACGCTGTCGGCTTTTTTTTCCAGCTTCGCTCCCGCTGGTCCGACAGCATCCGACAGCGGCGCGGCATCGCTGCCGCCTTTGTTCGACCCCGCCCAATGGATGGCCACACCCGCCGCCCAATTATGGGCCGATCAGATGCAGAAAATGTGGCAACAGGGCGTGGATTTCTGGTCCCAACTCTCTGGCGTCAATCCCGCCGCTTTTCCCGATTTTTCCAAGCTGATGAGCGGCGATACCGCCGCCGCCACAACCAGTTCCACCGACCGCCGCTTTGGGCATCCCGATTGGCACAGCCACCCCGCCTTTGTCTTGCTGCGCGAAACCTATGGCTTTTTGTCGGACCAATTGATGAAAGCGGCAATGGATGTCGAAGGGGTGGACGACGACACCAAGGTGAAATTGCAATTTGCCACCCGCGCCATCACCGACGCCATGTCGCCCAGCAACATCGCCATCATGAATCCCGAAGTGATGAAGCGCGCAGTGGAAACGCGGGGCGAAAGCCTGCTGAAAGGTCTGCAAAATATGCTGACCGACCTGTCGCGCGGGCAATTAACCCATGTTGATCGCAGCGGCTTTGAAATTGGCAAAAACATCGCCACAACCCCCGGAAAAGTGGTGTATGAAACCGAATTATTCCAGCTCATTCACTATAGCCCGACCACCAAAGATGTGCGCGCGATCCCGCTGTTAATCTTTCCACCATGGATTAACCGTTTTTATATTTTGGACCTTAATCCGCAAAAAAGCTTTGTCCGATGGGCCGTGGACCAAGGGCTGAGCGTTTTCATTGTGTCGTGGAAATCCGCCGATGAAAGCATGGCCCAGATGATCTGGGACGATTATGTCGGCGCGCAGGTTGATGCCATTCAAGTGGTGCGCGACTTGCTGAATGTTCCCGCCGTTCACACCATTGGATATTGTGTCGCGGGCACCACATTGGCCGCCACGCTGGCCATGCTGGCCGCGCGGGGCGAGGCGGATATCGTGCGTTCCGCTACCTTCTTTACAGCGCAGGTCGATTTTGAACTGGCGGGCGATCTCAAGCTGTTCGTCGACGAAGCCAGCTTGGCCTTGATGCAGCAGCTCAGCAGCAAAGGCTATTTGGATGGTCGCTATATGGCCGCGACATTCAATGCGTTGCGGGGCCGCGACCTGATTTGGAACTATGTCGTCAATAATTATCTATTGGGTCAGGATTATCCCGCCTTTGATTTGCTGTTCTGGAATGGCGACACCACCAACCTGCCCGCCAAATGGCACCAGCAATATCTGACCGACCTATATCATCAAAATCGTCTGGTCTTGCCCAATGCCCTGACCATCAGCGGCACGCCGATTGACCTGCGCCGAATCCAAACCCCCGCCTTTGTCCAAGCGGGCAGAGAAGATCATATCGCGCCCCTGCCCAGCGTGTGGCGCATCATGGACCATTTATCCGGTCCCAAAGAATTTATGATCGCGGGGTCGGGCCATATCGCGGGCGTGGTGAACCCACCATCATCGGGAAAATATCAATATTGGACGGGCGATAGCATGGCCGCGTCGCTCGACGCTTTTGAAGCCAGCGCCCAAGAAACAAAGGGAAGCTGGTGGCCCCATTGGTTGGAATGGCTGGGCACGCATGACCAGGATATGGTCGCAGCAAAAGGCGCACGGATTCCAGGCAAAGGAAAGCGCAAAGCCATTGAAGACGCCCCCGGTCGTTATGTCCGAATGCCATAAGCGAAAATTATTTCCCTTACATTCCTGATCCTTAGTTATTGCATCAACAAACTCATGCTGCACCGCACAAATTTCCCTTGAAATGCGCCAAAACGCCTTATATTGTGCAGTGCAACATAAGGAGTCGTCTTCTATGGCTAGCAAGCAAGAAACTGCGGATCAGGCATATGAAACGGCTGTACCGGCCGCGCTTTCGGGCGAATCGGTAAAGGCAGACCCCGCGCCCAAGGCCCAGCCAAAGGTGCAACCTGCCCAAGCCGAAACAAGCGAAGCGCCAAAACCGGTCAGCATGGCCCGCACCGCAAAAACTGCCCCGTCACCGGCCCCGAAGCCAGCGGCAAAAGCAGCAAAGCGTCGGACCACGCCCCAAAAGAAATTACCCCCCAAAAGCACATTTAGGGCGGCTGCAGCCAAGCCAAAAATTCAGGCCGCTTCCGTCAGCAAAGGACAGTTGAACATGAAAGACATGGTCACAAAATTCGCTGAACAAGCCAAAGCCAATGCAGAAGCCTTTTCTGCCGATTTTGGTGCACGCGCCCAAGAAGCCATGGCCAAAACCAATAAATTGGCCGAAGAAGCCGCCGCTTTTCACAAAAGCAATGCCGAAGCCGTGATGGAATCGGGCAAAATTGCTGTGAAAAACTTTGAAACATTGCGCGAAGAAAGCATCAGCTTCGCCCGCAAAAGCTATGAAGATGGCAGCAACGCGATCAAGAGCTTGACCAGCGTGACATCGCCTGCCGAATTCTTCAAGCTCTATGCGGAAAACAGCAAAAAGGCTTTTGACGCGGCGGCAGCCCAAGCATCCAAGAACAGCGAGCTGCTGGTCAAAATGACCAATGACAGCTTTGCCCCCATTTCCAACCGCATGTCGGTGATCAGTTCGCAATTGAAAGTCGCTTAAAAGCGGCATGATTGCACAGGGCAGTCAGGATTAGCTCTTCCCTCCTTCCCATTCTGACTGTCTGGATAAAACCGCCCGCCCCTTGCAACTGGCGGGCGGTTTTCCATTTTCAACGCCCCATATTCTTCGCGCAGGGAACGACGATCGCGGCAAGATTTTGCCAACTCCACCGAATTTCGTCCGATCTCCTCTTGCGCAAAGCGTCCGGCCTACGATATCCTAATGGCTATGCACCCCGCACTTTCCTCCGATCCCATTCGCTTGATGGCGAATAAGGATGATGACATCGGCGCGCCCGGTGTTGGCGTTGCCACGCGCACCCGCGCCAAGCCCAAAAAACCATCCATGTATAAAGTATTGTTGTTGAACGACGATTATACGCCGATGGAATTTGTGGTGATGGTGCTGCAGCGCTTTTTCAATATGGATATTGAACATGCCACACAGGTCATGCTGCATGTGCACCAGCAAGGCGTTGGGGTGTGCGGCATCTTCAGCTATGAAGTCGCCGAAACCAAGGTGGGACAGGTGATGGACGCCGCGCGTCAGCACCAGCACCCCTTGCAATGCACGCTGGAAAAAGCCTGAAACCCCTGAAATTCTTGCTTGGCTGAACGCCTCTGCGGGGCTGTGCCAAGCCCCGCCCCCATCGGACTATGGCGTTGATTTCGCGGCCCGCTCTTGGCGTTCTTGCGCCAAGGCGGGGGATAAAATGCCCCTGACCTTCCCATATCCCAGACGCTCACCGCATATGGGACAGTGCATATCGGTTCCCACATCCGCCCCACATTCGCGATGCCGATATTCCACCGCATAATCGGCCCCGACCTCTTGCGGGGCATAGGCCCATTTTTCGGCCCAATTGCGCATCACATATAAAATATCGAACAAATCCTGCCCCTTGGGCGTCAGATGATAATCATAGCGCATGGGCCGTTGTTGATAGGCCCGCCGTTCCACCACGCCCTGTTCTTCCAGCATTTTCAGGCGGGCCGACACCAATTGCGGGCCCAATGCCGTGCCGCGCGCAATGGCGTCAAAACGGGTCTGATTGAAAAATAATTCGCGCAAAATCAGCACCACCGCACGATCACCCAGAAATTCTGCGGTGCGGCCCAAGGGGCAAAAAGTGTCCGACAGATCAGCGCGGGCAGGCATGGACAATCCTTTGGTCAAAATATCCTTGATACTATGATTATCATAGTTACGATATTTGCACTAGGGAGAGATTCGCATGAGCGCAGCCGTCATTATCGGTGCAGGTGATGCCACAGGGTCGGCCATCGCCCACGCCTTTGCCGCACAGGGGTTGACCGCCTGTGTCAGCCGCCGCCCCCGCAGCCATGCGGCCTTGGACGCGCTGGCCGCCGACATTCGCGCCGCAGGGCACAAGGCCCTGCCCTTCCCCTGCGACGCGCGGGACGAAGAAAGCATGGTCCAATTGTTTGAAACCGTGGAACGCGATGTCGGCCCGATTGATGTGTGCGTGTTCAATATCGGCGCCAATGTGCAATTTACGATCACCGAAACCACCGCCCGTGTTTATCAAAAAGTATGGGAAATGGCCTGTTTCGCCGGATTTCTGACGGGCAGAGAGGCGGCACGGCATATGACGCCGCGCGGGCGCGGGACGATCATCTTTACTGGCGCGACCGCATCACTACGCGGCGGCGATGGCTTTGCCGCCTTTTCCGGCGCGAAAGCAGCGCTTCGGATGCTCGCGCAATCCATGGCGCGGGAATTGGGGCCCAAGGGCATACATGTCGCCCATGCCGTCATTGACGGCCCGATTGACACCGACTTTATTCGGCAGCGCCACCCCAATTTTGAGGCCGCCAAGGCGGAGCAGTTATTACTGTCCCCCCATGCCATCGCCGCCAATTATGTGATGCTGCACCAACAAGAAAAAAGCGCATGGACCCATGAATTGGACCTGCGCCCATGGGGAGAGAGATTTTGACCAAAGCCTTGGAACTGATTTTTGATTTCGGCAGCCCGAACGCTTATTTAATCATGGACATGGCCGCCGAACTGGCGGCCCGCCATCAGGCGGAATTGCGCATAATCCCCTGCTTGCTGGGCGGTATTTTCAAGACGACGGGCAACAAAGCCCCCTTCATTCGCTATGCCGACGCGCCCGCCCGCATGGCCTATGAACGGTTGGAGATGGAACGCTTTATCCAACGGCATCAATTGACCAAATTTCGCATGAACCCGCATTTTCCGCTGAACACATTGCTGGTCATGCGCGGGGCCATTGCGGCCCAACAGGACGGACGCTTGATGGACTATATCCACGTCGTCAACCGCGCAATCTGGGAAGATGGCGCAAAGATGGATGATCCCGCCGTCGTGCAACAAATATTGGACGCAGGCGGTTTTGACGGGGCCGCCATATTGGCCCGCACCCAAGACGACAGCGTGAAAAGCCAATTGGTGCAAAACACCGAAAATGCCGTGAAACGGGGCGTCTTTGGCATCCCCACCTTCTTTGTTGGGGACGAGATATTCTTTGGCAAAGAACGGCTGGGCCAAGTGGCAGAGGCGCTGGCGAAGCAGCCGGATTGAGCCATGAAACAACGGCTGCGCGCGGCCTGACATCGCCCCAATCAGGATGGCGATTTGCGACCACGCGCCCCGATCAATTGCCCCGACACCGCAATACCCATCAACGCCAACAACAAACCCACCAAATGAAAGGGACGGAAGCTTTCTCCCAAAAATAGGATCGCCAATCCTGCCCCCATGATCGGCATGATATTGACGAACAATCCCGCCTGCGCGGACCCCAGCAATTCAACGCCGCGATTGAAGAATAAATAGGAAATCACCGACGGGAAAATCCCGACATAGATAATCGCCAACGCACTGCCCATATGCGCGTCGATGCGCGCGCCCGACGCCAATTCCGCCATATAAAATGGGAAAATGCCGCACAGCCCAAGGCCGATGACGATAATCAGAAAACTGAGCGGATGAACGGCGGGGCGTTTGCGCAGCAACACCGAATAGGCGCCCCACGCCAGCAACCCCGCTGCAATCAATGCGTCCCCCGCATTCAGGCGCAAGTCCAGCACATGGTCCAAATGGCCGCCCGTCAAAATGACCATGACACCCAATATGGACAAAGCGAGGCCCAACCATTGCCGCCACCCCACATGGTCGCCCATGAACAAAATGCCCAGCGCCATGATAATCGCTGGCTGGGCGGATTGGATCAGCAAACCATTCATCGCGGTGGTGTGGCTCAGCCCCGTATAGAGCATCAGGTTAAAGGTGCAGATGCCCAGCAACGCCATCGGCACCATCACCCGCCACGCCCGCAGCATCGCTCGCCAGTCGCGGCGCAGAAGACGCCATGCAAAGGGCAGCAGAACGGCAAAGGCCAGCGACCAGCGCCAAAAGGCCAAGGCCGTGGGCGGAACCGAGCCATGGGCCGCGCGGCCGACAATGGAGTTTCCCGCCCAAAACAGCGCCGTGATGGTCAATAACAGATAAGCCCGCGACCATAGGCCCGACAATAAGGCCGCAAACCCGCTCGGCGGATTGCTCGCAGGCTGCGCGGCACCGCTGTCCGCACCGCCATCCGCACCGCCGTCTGCTCGTTCATCAACCAATGGGCGGGCAACAGCCTCCTCGCGGCATTGCTCGTTTCGCGGTGCGTCCTCGTTCAGCGGCCTATCTCTATGCACTTCGCCCACGCCCCCATATCATCACTTTTCTGTGCGGTCCGTGCCTTGGCTTATCCACTTTCGGCCAATATGCCAATTCACCCATGCTTTCTGTGCGGCAACGCCTTGATCCCAATTGCAGGGGCAAATTCTTCGGTGTAAGGCCAGAGCATGGATCAAATCGTTATTCGCGGCGGCAATCGCCTATCGGGCCGCATTCCCATCTCTGGTGCCAAAAATGCGGCGCTGACCCTGCTGCCTTGCGCGTTGTTGACGGACGAACCGTTGACGTTGCGCAACCTGCCCCGCTTGGCGGACGTAGACGGTTTTGGTCATTTGCTGAACCAGCTTGGCTGCTCGACCACCATCGAAGGGTCGCGCCCCGAAGATTTTGGCCGCGTGATGACGGCCCGTGCGACCCAGTTGACCAGCACCATCGCGCCTTATGACATTGTGCGCAAAATGCGCGCCTCTATTCTCGTGCTCGGCCCACTGCTCGCCCGTGCGGGCGAAGCGACCGTGTCGCTGCCCGGCGGCTGCGCCATTGGCAACCGCCCGATTGACCTGCACCTCAAGGCCCTAGAAGCCTTTGGCGCAGAGATTGAACTGGCCTCCGGCTATGTCAAAGCAGTCGCCCCCGGTGGCCGTTTGCGCGGCGGCAGCTATAGCTTCCCTGTCGTGTCGGTGGGTGCGACGGAAAATGCGCTGATGGCCGCCGTGCTCGCCAAGGGCACCTGCGTCTTGGAAAATGCCGCGCGCGAACCGGAAATCGTCGATCTGTGCAATTGCCTTGTGGCGATGGGCGCAGAAATTGACGGCATCGGCACCGACCGTTTGGTGATCGAGGGCGTCGACCGCCTGCACGGCGCAACCTATGCCGTGATGCCCGACCGTATCGAAGCGGGCAGCTATGCCTGCGCCGCTGTCATCACACAGGGCGATGTCGAATTGGTCGGCGCGAACCCCGATGATATGGTCGCCACCCTCGCCGCGCTGCGCGAAGCAGGTGCGACCGTGGAAACCACCAAAAAGGGCATCCGTGTCGCCATGTCGGGCCGCCCAGAACCCATCACTTTGTCCACCGCGCCCCATCCTGCTTTCCCAACCGATATGCAGGCCCAGATGATGGCGATGGCGACCTTGGGTTCAGGGGCTTCGGTGTTTACCGAAACCATTTTTGAAAACCGCTATATGCACGTGCCCGAACTCACCCGCATGGGCTGTGACATTCAGGTCAAGGGCCGCACCGCCGTGGTGCGCGGCGTCGACAAGCTGGTCGGCGCCCAAGTGATGGCCACCGATTTGCGCGCGTCCATGAGCTTGATTATCGCGGGCCTTGCCGCCGAAGGCGAAACGCAGGTCAACCGCATCTATCATCTGGATCGCGGCTATGAGCGGCTGGAAGAAAAATTCCAAGCCGTTGGCGCGGACATTGAACGCATCAATACGGACTAGTCCAGGTCCACCAACACATAAAAAAAGCGCCCGATTTTCGGGCGCTTTTTTATTGGGCCTTTACCGATCAGGGTCGACCGGCACCGATACCATATTGCCGTTCAAACTGGGTTTTGCGGGCCGTTTGATGGCGGCGATAATCAGCCCCACCAACGCCAGCGCGCCGCCAACCACCGACAAAGTGGCCCAATGATAATCCTCCACCACCGTCGAAATTGCCATGGCAATGATGGGGATTAACACGCTCGACCATGCCGCTTGGCTGGGACCAACAGCGCGAATGATGTTGAAATACATGGGAAAGGCGATGGCGCTGCCGATCACGCCCAAATAAAGCACGCCGGCAATATAACGCCAATCGGTGTCGATAACGGGCGCCCCCACGGTCGCCAAGGCAAAGGCCGCGTTCATCAACGTGCCCAAGCCTGTCGCCCATGCAATCATCACCACCATCGATTGCGCCCGCGCAAATTGCGTGCCCTGCATGATATTGGCGGTGGAGGCGCTGAACATGCCCGACAGCGCCAAGGCGGTGCCGGTTAAGGCCGCCGCTGGCCCCAAAGCCGCCGCCCGCATTTCTTGCACCAGCATCAAGGCCACGCCAAGGATTGCCACCGCCGCGCCCACCAAAAATCGCGTTTCCAACTTGGTTTTCAGGAACAAGCGCCCCATCAAGCTGTTGGGCACAATCAGCAAAGCAAATAACACGGCGACAAGACCGGATGTGATATAAGCTTCTGATCGATATACGAAATTAAAGTTTAAGACAAATTGCGCCAGCCCCAACAGCCCCGCAAAGCCCACCGCTTTCCAGCCCGGAAACAAAGTTTCTTTGCGCCATGCGCCATAAAGAAACATCGCCGCCGACGCCGCCGCAAAACGGTAAGCAATCGACCAACTGGGCGGCACATCGCCTAGCTGGTCTTTAATGACAATCCATGTCGAACCCCAAATCAGGGTGACGATGATGAAGGGGATCAGGACGCGCGGCGTCAACAGCGTGGCTTGCGGCTGGGTCATAGCGCCGCAATCGCCGCAGCCAATTCGGCCACCGCGCCATCATCTTGATCCCAGCTTGTTACCAATCGTGCCAAACCATCGCCCCAATCATAAAAATCAAATCCCTGCGCCCGCAGCCGCGCCGCCTCGGTAGGGGACAGGCGCAAAAATATCTCATTCGCTTCCACCGGATACAGCAAGCGCGCACCGGCGGCTTTGGCGATGGCTGCTGCGCCGCGATTAGCGCGGCGGGCATTATCCAGCCACAGATCACCTGCCAGCATCGCTTGGATTTGCGCCGCGACATAGCGGCCCTTGCTCAGCAAATGGCCGCCGCGTTTCTTCAGCTCGCGCACACCCGCGCCGCCGCTGCCACCAAAAAAGACCATGGCTTCGGCGGTCATCGCGCCATTTTTGGTGAACCCGAAACTTAAGGCATCCACCCCCGCCCGCCATGTGACATCGGCTGGCGAACATCCCTGATGCGCCACCGCATTGGCAAAGCGTGCCCCGTCCATATGCAGCTTCAAGCCATGTTCGCGCGCCGCTTCCCCCACCGCGCCAACCTCATCGGGCGACCATGTCAGGCCATATTCGCTGGCGTTGGTGATGCTGATGGCGGCGGGCTGAATTTGATGCACATCTTGACGGATGCCAGCCATTTTGGCGCGCACAGCCTCGGCGCTGATTTTGGCCCCCTCGCCGCCCAAGGTCATCAGCTTGGCACCGCCCGCATAAAAAGCAGGGGCACCACATTCATCCACCTCGATATGGGCTTCGTCATGGCACAAAACCGCCTGCCAAGGCCGCACAAAATGGGCGAGAATGATGGAATTTGCCGCCGTACCAGTTGCCACCCAATGCACTTCGCAGGCCGTCTCAAACAGATCAGAAAAGGCAGCATCCAAAGACTGGCTGACCGCATCGCCATCATAAGCGGTGTCGACATGGTTGGCGGCCATCATCGCCTCCATCACCTTGGGATGAACGGCGGCGGCATTGTCGGAAAAATAGCGTTTTGAAACCATATTCTCTTCCTAGCGCGGCGGCCCGCCCAGCGCACCCGCTTTTCGACAAAGAAAAAGGGCGGCCAGACCAACGCCTGACCGCCCTTTCTGATTTGGCGTAATATGTCGGCTTAGGCTTGTTTTGCCAGCAATTTCAAACGCAGGGCGTTCAGCTTGATAAAGCCTGCGGCATCCTTTTGGTCGTATGCGCCCGCATCATCTTCGAACGTCACATGGCGTTCGCTATACAGGCTGTGCGGCGACTTGCGGCCCACCACATTGGCATTGCCCTTATACAGCTTCAGGCGAACGGTGCCCGAAACCTTGGCTTGGCTGTGGTCGATGGCGGCTTGCAGCATTTCCCGCTCTGGCGAGAACCAGAAACCATTATAGATCAGCTCGGCATATTTCGGCATCAGCTCATCCTTCAGATGGGCTGCGCCGCGATCCAGCGTGATGCTTTCAATGCCGCGATGCGCGCGGGCATAGATTTCGCCGCCGGGGGTTTCATACATGCCGCGCGATTTCATGCCGACATAACGGTTTTCCACCAAGTCCAAGCGGCCAATGCCATGCTTGCGGCCCAGTTCGTTCAGCGCTTCCAGCAAGGTAGCTGGCGACATGGCTTCGCCGTTCAGCGCCACACCATCACCCTTTTCAAAGTCGATGGTGATATATTCGGGGGTGTCCGGCGCATCTTCGGGGTTAACCGTGCGCGAATAGACGTAATCCGGGGTTTCTTCCCACGGATCTTCCAACACTTTGCCTTCCGACGAGGTGTGCAGCATGTTGGCGTCGGTCGAGAACGGGCTTTCGCCGCGCTTGTCCTTGGGCACCGGAATCTGATGTTCTTCGGCAAAGGCGATCAGCGCGGTGCGGCTGGCCAAGTCCCATTCCCGCCAAGGTGCGATCACCTTGATATCGGGGTTCAGCGCATAGGCCGACAGTTCGAAACGAACTTGGTCATTGCCCTTGCCGGTTGCGCCATGCGACACGGCATCCGCGCCGACTTCCTTCGCAATTTCGATCAAACGCTTGGAGATCAACGGACGCGCAATAGACGTGCCGAGCAGATAATCGCCCTCATAACGCGCATTGGCGCGCATCATGGGGAATACGAAATCGCGCACAAATTCTTCGCGCAAATCGTCGATGTAAATATGTTCGGGCTTTACGCCCATCAGTTCGGCCTTGGCGCGGGCGGGTGCCAGTTCTTCGCCTTGACCAAGGTCTGCCGTGAAGGTCACGACTTCGCAATTATAGGTGACTTGCAGCCACTTCAGGATAACGCTGGTATCAAGGCCGCCGGAATAGGCGAGCACTACGCGCTTGATGGAATCGGACATTTCGACACCTTTTGGTGGAGAATTAAAGTCGCGCGGCTAGCAGCATGGGGGCTTGGGTGCAACCTTATCCACCCATCACCCAGCGCAAATCCCTTCTCAGGCTCCTATTTCCATATATTTTAGGATACAAAGGCGCTTGCTCAAGTCAAATTTTTAAATAGGGTTCACCCCAACACTCTCGTCCCCCTCCTTCTCCTAGGATATGATATGCGTAAAGCATTGCTTTTAGCCGCTGCAGCGGCTGCCCCCATTTTTATCGCGACACCTGCCGCCGCCGAAGAAGGCATGTGGACTTTTGACGCTGTTCCCACCGCTCAGATCCAGAAAGAATATGGCTGGGCACCGGATCAAAAATGGCTGGACGACCGCCGCGCCGCCGCGCTGCGCCTGACCAATGGCTGCTCGGCGTCCTTTGTGTCCGCCGAAGGGCTGATCCTCACCAACCATCATTGCATCGTGTCCTGCCTGCAAGACCTGTCGTCCGCCGATCAAGATTATGTGGCGGCTGGTTTTAACGCTGCGACCCGCGCCGAAGAAAAGGCCTGCCCCGGCCAACAAGCCGAAACCGTCACCGCTATCACCGATGTCACCAAAGATGTGCAGGGCGCGATTGGCACGCTGACCGGCGCCGCCTTGGTCAAGGCGCGCGATGCCCGCATCGCCGACATTGAAAAGGCCAATTGCACGGACCTCAACACCACCCGCTGCCAAGTCGTCACCTTGTTCGGCGGCGGCCAATATAAGCTGTATCAATATCGCAAATATAGCGATGTGCGCATTGCTTGGGCCCCCGAATTCCAAGCGGCTTTCTTTGGCGGCGACCCCGATAATTTCAACTTCCCCCGCTATGCGATGGATGCCGCTTTCTTGCGCGCCTATGACGATGGCAAGCCTGTGGCATCGACCCAGCATTTGCAATGGAACCCCCGCGCACCGCAGGCCGGTGAAATCACCTTTGTCATCGGCAACCCCGGCAGCACCCAGCGCCTGTGGACCGAAAGCCAGCGGGAATTTCAGCGCAGCCAAGCCCTGCCGCTGCGCCTGATTCTCATGAGCGAATATCGCGGCCAATTGCTGCGCGCGATGAAGGAAAGCGCCGACAAAAACCGCGAAGCTGGCGACACATTGTTCGGCATTGAAAATAGCTTTAAAGTGTTCAACGGCCAGCTTCGCGCGCTGAACGACAGCGCGTTCAAGGCCAAGCTGGCGGCGGGTGAAGCCGATCTGCGCCAACGGGTATCAGGCGATGCCAGCATTGGCGACCCATGGGCGGATATTCAATCGGCCGTGGACCAACGCATTCCCACCTATTTGGATGCCAATTTCCTGTCGAGCGGCCCCGCCAGCTATAGCAGCTTGGCCGGATTTGCCCGCACCTTGGTGCGCGCCGCCAAAGAACGCACCAAGCCCAATGCCGACCGCAAGCCCGGCTTTACGGACAGCGCCCTGCCCCTGACCGAAAAGCGTTTGCTGGCCGAAACCCCCAGCTATGGCTGGCTGGAAGAATTGGACGTGGAATTTTGGGCCAGCAAAGCCCGCGAATATCTGGGTACCGACAATGCGCATATCGCCGCTTTGCTGAACGGCCAAAGCCCCGAAGCCTTTGCCAAGGCGCTGGCGGCCAGCAAGCTGGGCGACCCTGCTGTGCGCAAAGCCTTGTGGGACGGCGGCGCAGCGGCCATTGCGGCCTCCACAGACCCAATGATCGCTTTTTATCGCACGCTCGACCCGATCAGCGAAAAGATTGAGGCTGACTTCGACCAAAATTATGACGCCCCCGTCACGGCGGCCCAGTCGAAATTGGCGCAGGCCCGTTTCGCGGCCTATGGCGACGCCAATTATCCCGATGCGACCTTTACGCTGCGCCTGTCCTATGGCCGTGTCGCAGGGTGGAAGGAACGTGGCCAAGACGTGGCACCCGTCACGCATATGGGCGGAACCTATGACCGCGCAACCGGCCAATTCCCTTATAATATGGCCAAAGCTTTTGAAGCGAAAAAGGGGAAGTTCAACGCCAACACTGTTTATGATTTTGTCACCACCAACGACATTATCGGCGGCAACAGCGGGTCGCCCGTCATTGCCAAGGATGGCAGCGTGATCGGCACGGCATTTGACGGCAATATTCACTCGCTGGGCGGCAGCTTTGGCTATGACGGCGCGCTGAACCGCACGGTGGCGGTATCGACGGCGGCCATTCAGGTCGGCCTAGACACGCTATGGCCCGCCCCTGCCCTGTCACGCGAACTGAACGGATCGCGCAAGAAACGCTAAGAAAATCATAAAAAATCAGGCGGGAAGCGGCACTATGCCCTTCCCGCCTTTTTCATAACGGACGATGATAAGCCCCCTCCTGCGCCGCCATATAATCGCGGGTCAGCGGCAAAGCGTGGCGGCTGCGGGCATATTGGATTTGATAATTGCCCATGCCGCCGCTTTCAAAGGCAGCGGTCGCGCCCGCCAGATAAAATGTCCACATGCGATAAAATTTCGCGCCCATCATTGCTTCGATTTCCGCGCGTTTTTCAACGCAGCGCGCATACCATATACGCAGCGTTAGCGCATAATGGAGGCGCAGCGTTTCGACATCGGTCACGATCAACCGGCTGCGCTCCGACGCCGCAACAGTTTCGCTCAGCGCCGGAATATAGCCGCCGGGGAAAATATATTTGCGGGTAAAAGCATCGGTCGCCCCCGGCCTGCCAAAGCGGCCAATGGTGTGGATCAACATCACCCCGTCGGCGGTCAGCAAATTGGCGGTGCAGCGGAAAAATTCTTCAAAATTGCGCGCCCCCACATGTTCAAACATGCCGACCGACACGATGCGATCATATTGCCCCACATCGCGCACCGCCAAATCGCGATAATCAATCAATTCAAAGGTCACACGGTCCGCCAGCCCTTCGGCCTCTGCGCGTTGCTGGGCCAAAGCTAACTGTTCTTCGGACAAGGTGATGCCATGCACGCGGACATTGGCAAATTTGGCCAGACTGATCGCCATGCCGCCCCAGCCACAGCCAATGTCCAGCACCCGCTGGCCATCCGACAGCGCCAATTTCGCGGCAATATGCGCTTTTTTCGCCTGCTGCGCTTCGTCCAAACTCATGTCGGGGCGCGGCCAATAGGCACAGCTATATTGCATGTCGCTGTCCAGAAACAGGCGATACAGATCATTGCCAATGTCATAATGATGGGCGACATTGGCCTTGGATTCCCGCCGCCGATTGATGCTGTTCAGCCGCGTTTTCACCCAATCCATCGCCTCGCCCAGCGGGGTTAAATCCTTGAGCTTCTCACCACGATCCCATGGCGTGTTGGCGCGCAGCAAATGGATTAAATCCATAATATCGCCATTTTCGATGGTCAGTTCGCCGTCCATAAAGGCTTCTGCAGCGCCCAATCGCGGGTCCAGCACGACGCGGCGCATCGCCTTTTTGCTGGAAAAATGCACCCGCAAATTGGCAAAGCCAGCGCTCGCTTTCCCGAAAATTTCTTCCTGTCCATCTGGCCCCACGATGGTCAATTGGCCGTAACGAATAACCCGCGACAAAAATGGGCGAAGAATCGACATGCTGGCTCCCTTGTCTTGGCAATCTTGGCAGTCTTGCCAATCTTGCCAATGCAATTTCATGCTCTGGACAGTCGGCAGGTTCGCATGGTCGTTTCACAACCATATGCGCCCCCACCGTTGGAATAATCATTGGTCGGCGGTCCGGTTCCCCAACATCATATGCGGACATAACAATTATGGTGAAAGGGCGCGGGGCTGCGTCCGCCAGCCCCGCGCCGCTATGCTTGGCTTTGGGCCAGAACCCTAGGGTCAGAACCCTAGGCTGCTGTTTCCATGGCATATTGCCCGCGATAAAAGTTGCGCAGCGCCACTTTGTCGATTTTTTCGCTGCCCAATTTGGGCAAGGCCGACGATGCCAACCAAATTTTCAGCGGCACCTTAAACGCTGCCAAACGCTGGCCCAGAAAATCGGTCAAAGCGGCGGCGTCCACGCCGCTATCGGCGTCCATCCACACCACCGCGCCCACCACTTCGCCCAATCGTTCGTCGGGCAAACCAAAAACCGCACATTCCTTGACATCGGGATGCTCGTAAATCGCAGCTTCCACTTCTTGGCAGCTAATATTTTCGCCGCCGCGAATGATGATGTCTTTCTTGCGGTCAACGATGAACAAATATCCATCCGCGTCCAAATAGCCGAGGTCGCCGGTGCGGAAATATTGGTCTTTGGTAAAGGCATCGCGGGTGGCGTCGGGGCGGTTCCAATATCCCTCGAAATTGGCGATGGAACGAATGCAGACTTCGCCAATCTGCCCTTGGGCCAAGGGATCGCCCGCATCATTCATAATCGCCAGATCGACCAAAGGCTTGGACGCCGGGCCGGTGGACAGGGGCTTTTCCAGATAATTATCCCCCAAATTGCCACAGCCCACGCCATTGGTTTCGGTCAGCCCATATCCCAACAATGGCTGGCCGCCGCCCATCCCATCGGCCAAGCGTTTGACATGTTCTGGCGGGCGCGGCGCACCGCCCGCCGCATAGCTGGCACAGGACGACAAATCATATTTTTCGCGGTTCGGATGGACCAGCATTTCATAGCTCATCAACGGAACGCCAACGAAATAGCTGATTTTCTCCTGTTCAATCAGCCGCATCGCTTCTTCGGCATCCCATTTGGGCATCAGCACCAATTTGCGCCCAATCGCAAAGCTTTGCAGGAACACCGGAACCTCGGCCGTCACATGGAATAAAGGGGTGCAAATCAAGGTCGCGGGCTGCAAATCCGACGCCACACCATCTTGCGCCATCAAATAGGCCATGGATACCGACTGGGTGACATAGTTGAACACCCCTTGCGTCACGGCGCGGTGGCGCGAATAGGCCCCTTTGGATTGGCCCGTGGACCCCGATGTAAATAAAATCGTCGCCAGATCATCGCCGGTAATTTTGGGCAGTTCCGTGTTTGGGTTGGCCCCTGCCGCCAATAAGGGGGCAGTCGCGCCATCAATATCCAAGCTGATATCCAGCGCGATCACCGGAACCTTGTGCCCAACCTCGGCAAGACGGGCCGCGCGCGGGGCATCGGCGATCACCAGCGACACGTCGGTATCGTCAATCGCGGCGGCCAATTCGCCGCCCTGCCACCATCCGTTCAGCAAAGTGGCGCATCCACCCGCCATTAAAATGCCCATATAGGTCACGCACCACGCATTGGCGTTACGCATCGCCAAACCAACACGGTCGCCGCGTTTCACCCCATGTCCGTCCACCAGACCAATGGCCACTTGGCGGGCGGCGGCATAAACTTGGGCAAAGCTCAGGCGCTTATCCCCCTCCACCAAAAAGGTCGCGTCGCCATGTTGGGCGCAGAAAAAGGCGACATAATCGACCAAATTGTCTGGCGCATTGGCGATATAGGGCAAGCTATGTCCATGACTGTCGATGGTGCCAAGCTGAATGGGCCCACCGGGCGCGGTGATTGCTGCAAAGGCCGCGTCGATACGCAGGTCTAGCGCTGAGGGCATGTTTCATCTCTCCTCTTGGTCTCTTGGCCCGAAACCCTTATGGGTTATTTCCTCTCCCCGGGAAGGACAGAGACTTTCATGTTATTCACAGATATACTAGCCCAAGCATCATCCTATGTGAATTTTCACGACCTGATGGGGCCGAACAGCGAAGTGGCGTTCAGCATTTTCGGCTTGCCGATCCGTTGGTATGCCTTGGCCTATCTGGCCGGAATCTTTATCGGTTATTGGTATTTGCTGCGCCTCATCGACCAGCCCGGCGCGCCCATGGCCCGCCGCCATGCCGATGATATGATTTTCTATGCCATGCTAGGCATCATCATCGGTGGCCGCCTTGGATATGTGCTTTTTTACAATTTGGGGGCCTATTTGGACAATCCGCTGGCGATATTCCGCCTGTGGGACGGCGGCATGTCCTTCCACGGCGGGTTGGTCGGCGTCTTGGTCACCATTTATTATGTCACACACAAGGAAAAGCTCAGCTTTCTGCGCTTTGCCGATTATGTCGCCTGCGCTGCGCCCTTTGGCCTGTTGTTTGGGCGTCTGGCCAATTTCGTCAATGGCGAATTATGGGGCCGTGCGACCACCGTTCCTTGGGCGATTATTTTCCCAGAAAGCGGCACGATGGACCCGCGCCACCCCAGCCAATTATATGAAGCGGGCCTAGAAGGGCTGCTGATGCTGGTCGTGCTGGTCTATTTGTTCTGGCGCACCAAGGCGCGATACAAGCCGGGCTTTCTGACTGGTGCGGCGTCGCTCATCTATGGTCTCAGCCGCTTTTTCGTGGAATTTTTCCGCGAACCGGATGCCCAATTGGGCACCTTGGGCTGGGGATTGACCATGGGGCAAACGCTGACCCTGCCGATGATTATCATTGGTTTGTGGTTGATGATGACCGCCAATGGTCGCCGCCAACGGGTGGAACCCATCGCAGGGCCAGATAGCATTGCCTGATACGCCAATGACGACCGCTCCGTTCAATGCGCTGCCCACGCCCCAAGAATTGGCCGCCCAAATCGCGGCCCAGCGCGTGACCAGCGTTGCCGATTATATGGGCGCGATGAACGCCCATTATTATGCAACGCGCGATCCGCTGGGCGCGGCGGGGGATTTCACCACCGCGCCGGAAATCAGCCAATTGTTCGGCGAAATGATCGGTATTTGGATAGCCGATATATGGACACGGGCGGGCCGTCCGCCCTTTCGCTATGCCGAATTGGGGCCGGGTCGCGGGACCTTGGCGGTTGATGCACTGCGCGTCATGGCGCGGTTTCAAGCCGTGCCGCAATCGGTGCATTTGGTGGAAACCAGCCCCATTTTGGCCGCCGCCCAATTGGCCCGCATTCCCCATGCCCAACATCATGACGATGTCGATGCCTTGCCCGACGATTTGCCGCTGGTCATCATCGCCAATGAATTTTTCGATGCCCTGCCCATCCATCAATATATCCGCACAATTGATGGGTGGCGCGAACGGGTGGTGGTGCGCAAAGAAGAGTCGCTGATCGCGGTCGCTGGCGACACCCCTGCCGATGACCTGATCCCGCCCGCGCTGCGCCAGCATGGCATCGGCACCATCGTCGAAACCACGCCGCTGTCCGCCATGATTATGCGCAAATGCGCCGCCCGTATCACCCGCCAAGGCGGGGCCATGCTGGCGATTGATTATGGCTATAGCGGCCCTGCGGCGGGCGATACATTGCAGGCGCTAAAGGCCCATGAATATGTCGATGTTTTCGCCAATCCTGGCGAGGTTGATATCACCGCCCATGTCGATTTCACCAGCCTATCCGATGCCGCGACAGCCGCCGGGGCGCGCTGCTTTGGCCCCGCCCAGCAAGGCCATTGGTTGCAGCATATGGGCGTGGATGCCCGCACCCAAAGCCTTGGCCGCGCCGCGCCCGACCGTCAGGCCGATCTATTGGGCCAACGCAACCGCTTGGTCGAAGCCGACCAAATGGGGCAATTGTTCAAAGCCTTGGCCATCACCGCCCCGCATTGGCCCACACCCGAAGGATTCGGCCCCGCCGCATGACCCACCCGCTTATTCTGGCCGCGCCGCAAGATGCAGGCGCCCTGTCCGCCTTTGCCCATGCCGCCTTTATCGACACATTCGCCCATCTTTATGATCCCAAAGATTTGGCCGCCTTTCTTGGCACATGGAACCAAAGCCATGATCTCGCCCACCAAGCCCAATCGGATGATTGGGGGCTGGCGCTGATCCGCGATGATGACGGCCAAATTTTGGGCTTTGTGAAAACCGGCCCGCTGGACCTGCCCTTGCCCGCCGATCAACCCAGCCAAAAGGCCACGGAATTGCACCAGTTTTATGTCCATGAACGGGCCAAAGGCACAGGGGTGGCCGCAGCCTTGATGGATTTCGCGCTGACATGGGCACGGTCCCGCGCCGATATCCTCTATCTGTCGGTATATAGCGAAAATCCGCGCGCCCAGCGTTTTTACGCACGCTATGGCTTTGTTGATGTGGCGCGCAACCCCTTCCAAGTGGGCGATCATATCGATGAAGACCGTATCTGGAGACTGAATCTGTGACCATCCATCCCCCCTTCGTGACCGCCCCCACCCTTAACGGCGTCGCCCATGGTTTTTTCGGGCGGCAAGGCGGCGTGTCGACGGGTGATTTGGCATCGCTGAACACCGGCATTGGGTCGGATGATGACCCCGCCCTCATCGCGCAGAACCGCCAGCGCATCGTCGACGCCGTCCAACCCACGGCGGCCTTGGCGGGCCTTTATCAAGTGCATGGCAATCATTGTGTCATCCTTGACGACGAAAGCGACCTCTCCGCCCGGCCGCAGGCTGACGCCATGGCCACCCGCACGCCGAACATCATGCTGGGCATATTGACCGCCGATTGCGTGCCGGTGCTGCTGTGCGACCGCGAAGCGGGCGTTATCGGCGCGGCCCATGCGGGCTGGAAAGGCGCGATAAGCGGCGTGACGGACAGCACGGTGGACGCGATGCAGCGCCTTGGCGCAAAACGCGATCAAATCCGCGCCGCCATCGGCCCCTGCATTGGCCGCGCATCTTATGAAGTGGACGACAGTTTCATCGCCCGTTTCATGGACGAAAGCCCCGAAAATGAACGCTTCTTCGCCCCCCATAAGGCTGGCCATGCGATGTTCGACATTGCCGCCTATGTCGCCGCGCGGCTGATGGCGGTGGATATCAAGCGCATTGCCATCACCGGCCAAGATACTTACGCTGCCCCGACAGAATATTTCAGCTACCGCCGCGCCTGCCACCGCCAAGAAAATAGCTATGGTCGGCAATTATCGGTGATCGTTTTGGGGACATAATGGAAAAATCACGCCTGTTCGGCCTGTGTGGCGGATTGATGACCTTCCTCATCATGTTGATCCTGCCACCACCGACAGGCATGGACGTCATGGCGTGGCGCATTGCCGCCATGACCGTGTTGATGGCCATTTGGTGGATGACCGAGGCTTTGCCGCTGACCGTCACCGCGCTTATCCCTTTTTTGCTGGTGCCGCTGTTCGGCGTGATGACCGCCAATGACATCGCCAAGGAATATTATAGCCCGATTTTATTCCTGATTTTGGGCGGGGCTTTTTTGGCGCTGACCATCGAACGGGTCGGGCTGCACCGCCGTATCGCGCTGGCGCTGCTGAACCGCGCGCGCCCGACACCCACGGGCCTGCTCTTCGCCTTTATAACCGCGACCACCGCCATCGGCTTGTTGGTGTCCAACACCTCCACCGCCCTGATTATGTTGCCCATTGCCTTGGCGGTCATCCAAGCAGCGGGCATAAAAGAAGGTGAAACCGATGGCTTTGCCGGCGCGGTGGTGATGGGCACTGCCTTTGCCGCCACCATCAGCGGCTTTGGCACTTTGGTCGCCAGCCCCACCAATGCCATTGCCGTGGGGCTGATTAACAAAAGTCTGGGCACCAATATCGGATTTTTGGATTGGCTGAAATTTGGTATGCCGATTGTGTTGATTTCCGTGCCGCTGGCGACATGGGTGTTGGCCCGTGTGCATCGGCTGAATCAACATGATTTTGATCCCCACGCCGCCCGCGCCGCCTTGGGCCATGCGGGGCCTTGGTCGGTTGCCGAAAAACGGGTGATTCCCATCGCCATCGCCGTGGTTGCGACATGGATCGCCCAGCCGTGGATATCGCCTTATTTTCCTGCCGGATCGCTGACCGACGGCACCATTGCCATTGCGTTTAGCATTTTATTATTCTTGGTGCCCGATGGCACAGGCCGCCCCCTGCTGAATTGGCGCGAGGCGGACAAAGCCCCTTGGGCCGTGATCATGTTGTTCGGCGGCGGCTTGGCCTTGGCGGCGGCGATCAGCGACAGCGGATTGGCCGCATGGTTGGGCGTGGTCTTGGCGCCGCTGACCAATATGCCGCTATTCCTATTGGCGCTGATCATCGTGGCGCTGACCATATTGGTGACCGAATTTGCCAGCAATGTCGCCACCGCCAGCGGCATTATGCCGGTGCTAACCGCCCTGATCGCCGCCACAGGGGCCGACCCAATTTTAATGGCCATGCCCGTTGCCATGGCCGCCAGTTGGGGTTTTATGATGCCAGCGGGCACCGGCCCCAATGCTTTGGCATGGTCCACCGGCCATATCGCCCTGCCCCGCATCTTAAAGGCTGGGTTTATCTTGGACTTGTTGGGCGCGCCTTTGCTGGTCGGCGTCATTTGGGCCATCGCCAGCATCGGCTAAATCGCCCATGAAAAAAGGCGCAGACCCATGGGGGCTGCGCCTTTTTCGATGTTTTGGTGGGATGATTAGCCCAGACGCGTCACCGCCCCCTTATGCTTGCCAACGCCGCCGCTACGGGGACGAAAGCGGCGCTGTTCGCCCTGCCCCGCACCGCCGCGACCTTCGCCGCCCCGACCTTCGCCACCGCGCGAAGCGCCGCTACGATGGTCGCGGTTCTGTGGCGGACGGCCTGCGCCTTGGCGGGGGTCTTGGCCGCCATCACGGCCCTGACCTTCACGGCCCTGCCCCTCAACGCTCTGATCGCGCCATTTGCCATCGCGGCCCTGACCGCCGCGTCCTTGGCCGCCGCGACCCTGACCACCACGGCCTTGGCCACCGCCAGAACGACCGCCGCCATGATCGCCGCGTTCGCCGCCTTGCGAACGGCCACCATCACGGCGTTCACCGCCGCCGGACTTGCCGCGCAGCGCATCGTCGCGCTGGCGCTGTGGGTCGCGGCCACGGCTGCCGGTATCGCGGGGCGGCGCCGCAGGCTTGGGCAGGTTGCGGACCATTTCGCCAAAATTGTCTGGCAGCTTTTCCGGTTCGGCGCGGGTGCGCGTCACACGCTCAATATCCCGCATATAATTTTTTTCATCCGGCGCGACAAAGCTGATCGCCTGACCTTCGGCCCCCGCACGGGCGGTGCGGCCAATGCGGTGAACATATTGTTCGGGCACATTGGGGATTTCAAAATTGATCACATGGCTGACGCCCGAAACGTCAATGCCGCGCGCCGCAATGTCGGTCGCGACCAACAATTTCACTTGGCCAGCGCGAAAGGCTTGCAACGCGGTGGTGCGCTGGGCCTGACTTTTGTTACCATGAATGGCAAAGGCTTGAATGCCTGCACCCGCCAAATGGCGCACAACACGGTCCGCACCATGTTTGGTGCGGGTAAAGATCAAGGCGCGATCAATATTTTCGTTGCGGATCAAATGATGCAGCAGCGCCTGCTTTTCCTTTTGCTCCACAAAGGTCACGCGCTGGTGAATCTTTTCCGCCGTGGTGGCTTGCGGGGTGACCGACACGGTGATCGGATCGTTCAAAAATTGCTTGGCCAGCGCCGCAATTTCCTTGGGCATGGTGGCCGAGAAGAAGAGATTTTGACGCTCGGCGGGCAAGATTTTGGCCACGCGGCGCAGGCTGTGGATAAAGCCCATGTCCATCATCTGGTCGGCTTCGTCCAAGACGAAAATTTCCACATCGTCCAAACGCAAAGCACGTTGGTCGATCAAATCCAGCAAGCGGCCCGGCGTGGCGACCAAAATATCGACGCCGCCAGCCAAATCCTTGATCTGGCGATTGATCGGCACGCCGCCGAACACGGTCGACACAGCCAATTTCGCAAAGCGCGCATAATCGCGGCAGTTTTGCGCGATTTGGGCGGCCAATTCGCGGGTCGGCGACAAGACCAACATACGCGTCCCGCGCGGCGTGCGCGGCTTGGGATTGCTGAGCAAATAGTGAAGCGATGGCAAAGAGAACGCGGCAGTTTTGCCAGTGCCCGTTTGGGCGATACCGCATAAATCGCGGCCTTGCAGCAACACCGGAATGGCTTGCGCCTGAATGGGGGTGGGGTCGGTATAGCGTTTGGCGATCAGAGCACGCTCAATATCAGCGTGCAGGCCAAAGTCTTTAAATTCCATTTTATATTTTCCACAACTGGCCGCGCAGCACGTTTGGACCGGCCAAACGCACCAAAGCGGGTTCGAAACGACCCGCGTGAAAGGGTGCCTCAAGAGACATGCACAGCCGGCTAGCCCATATGCTTGTGGATATGGATATCACGCTGCCACGAAATTGAGCGGATCTGTGCCGCTCATCTGCGCTGGCGGAGCCTATGGCAGAAAATGCGGTGAATTGCAAATCCCTGTGCGCTCCGCGCCCCCCTGTGTCCTTGCCCCCGTAAAAATTTCCCGCCATCCTAGGAAAAAGATGGTCGTTCATAAAGTTGGGCCAGCCGCGGAGAAGGATATGAGCAAGAAAATCATCGTCATTGACGAAGGCACCACCTCCACCCGCGCTGTGCTATTTTCCGCCAAGGGCAAGGCACAGGCCAGCAGCCAACGCGAATTGACCCAGCATTACCCCGCGCGCGGGTTGGTGGAACATGATGCCGAGGAAATATGGCAAGCCACGCTGGCGACCACCCAAGACATGGTAAAAAAAGCGGGCGGCGCGGACAAAATCGCCGCCATTGGCATCACCAACCAGCGGGAAACCGTGGTATTTTGGGACCGCAAAACCGGCAAGCCGCTGGCCCCCGCCATCGTCTGGCAAGATCGGCGCACTGCCAGCATCTGTGACAAACTGCGCGATGCAGGGCATGAGGATAAGGTGCAGGCGAAAAGCGGCCTGATCCTTGACCCCTATTTTTCCGGCAGCAAAATCGGCTGGGCGCTCAAACATTGGCCGCAGCTCAAGGAAGCGGGCGACCGTTTGGCCGTGGGTACGGTGGAATCCTATCTCATCTATCGCTTGACCGGCGGGCTGCATGTGACCGACGCCAGCAATGCCTCGCGCACCCAATTGATGGACATTCGCACCTTGAAATCGCGTCAAGGCGGGTGGGACGCGGATTTATGTGACCTGTTCGGCGTGCCCCTATCTATCCTGCCGGAAATTGTCGCCTGCACCCAAAATGTCGATGTGACGGACGAAAAATTGCTCGGCGGGGCTATCCCCATTTGCGGCATGGCGGGCGACCAACAAGCCGCCACCATCGGCCAAGGCTGTTTGCACAAGGGGCAAAGCAAAGCGACCTTTGGCACCGGTGCCTTCATCCTGACCGCCACCGAAGGCGAACAGATTATATCCAAAAACCGCTTACTTTCGACGATTTTGGTCCAAGACAGCGACCAGCGGCTTCACGCGCTAGAAGGATCGGTCTTCGCAGCGGGCAGTTTAATCAAATGGCTGCGCGATGGATTGGGCTTGCTCGCCAATGCCGCCGAAAGCGAAGCCTTGGCCCGCAGCGTCGATGACAATGGCGGCGTCTATCTGGTCCCCGCTTTATCGGGCCTTGGCGCGCCCCATTGGCGGCCCGATGCACAGGGTGCGATTTCCGGCCTCAGCTTTTCGACCAGCAAAGCGCATGTGGCGCGGGCGGCGTTGGAATCCATGGCTTATCAGGTCAATGACCTGAAAAACGCCTTCGCCGCCGATGGCATAAAATGGAAAGAATTGCGCATCGATGGCGGCATGTCCGCCAATGATTGGATGGCGCAGGATTTGGCCAATATCCTAAATCTCACCGTTGAACGGCCCGATTTTGTGGAAAGCACCGGCCTTGGCGCGGCGATGCTGGCGGCGACGGGCGCAGGGATTTACCCCAACCTCGCGGCGGCCGTGCAGGAAATGCGCGGAAATAGCAGCCGCTTCACCACCAATATCACCGCCCCAAAACGCAAAACGCGCCTTGCCGGATGGCAAAGCGCGCTTGCAAAGATTTTGGATGATGCGGTCTCTAGCCAATAGCGAGACCGCAAAATTCCAAATTAACGCTTCAGCGACAGACCACCGAAACGCTTGTTGAACTTGGCAACCTGGCCGCCCGTGTCCAACATACGGCCCGTGCCGCCGGTCCATGCGGGGTGAGCCGTGGGGTCGATTTCCAGCGCCATGACGTCGCCTTCTTTGCCCCAAGTCGAACGGGTCTGATATTCCGTACCATCGGTCATCTTGATGGTGATGGTGTGATAGTCGGGGTGAATGCCAGCTTTCATTTTATTCGCTCCAATACCACTGGTTTCCGACCAGCAGCGTAGGTTTAAGTCCGAAGACATGAAGATCGGGCCTGTAATGGCCAAATCCAGAAAATGCAACCACCCTTCCCCACCCCGCCAATGGACGAGATGGGAAAGAGGTAAGGTGCTATCCGATTATTCGCTCGGCGGGTCCGCGATCATCGCGGTGAAGGTGCATTCCGTGGCCAATTGGCCATTCAGCATCGCCTTGCCTTCAAATTTGCAGATATTGCGTTTGGCCTGCAAAATCGTGACATGCAGGTCCAGCAAGCAGCCCGGTTCCACGGGTTTACGGAATTTCACCCCGTCGATCCCCATGAAATAAACCAGTTTGCCTGTGCCCGCCAAACCCAGCGATTCAATCGCCAAAACACCGCCCGCTTGCGCCAAGGCTTCGACAATCAGCACGCCCGGCATGATGGGGCGACCGGGGAAATGGCCTTGGAAAAAAGGCTCATTCATCGTCACAGCTTTGATCGCGTGAATCGTCTGGTCTTTGACCATCGATTCGACACGGTCCACCAACAGCATCGGATAGCGATGCGGCAGCAAAGTCAGGATCCGGCGGATATCCACCGGACCCAAGGCTTCACCCTGTACGTCCACTTCGCTCATGCTTAGCGGCTGGCAGGTTGGTTGGCTTGTGGCTGGGCGGCAGCCGCACCAGCTTGCAATTGTTGGTTGCGCTGCTGCACCAATTGGCCGGGCTGATAACCAGCAGGCGGCGTGATCGTCACATTGGGCAGAATGCGGTTCAATTCGGCAACAACCGAATCCGTGATATCCACATTATTTTCACGCGCCAAAACGGCATCGGGCTGCAGCAACAGGTCAATTTTCTTGGCGGTCATCGCCGCGCGGATCGCTTCGTTCATGCGAACGCTGATCTGGTCTTCGACATAAGCCAATGCCAATTCAACCGGCGCGCCAATGCGCTGCAATTCTTCGCCAGCCGACTGACGCTTGGTTTGCACAGCCTGTGCCGCCGCCTGAAGCGCGGTTTGGTTTTGCGGCGTCTTGCGGGCTTCTTCATTATATTTGGCAATCAGAACATTCATTTCTGCTTGCAAGGTCTGACCACGCGATTGCTGCTGATCAATCGACGCCTTGTGGGTCGTTTGGATCTGCTGCGACGCAACAGTGAAAGCGTTGGAACGGGCCGCAGCGACGCGCACGTCAGCAACCGCAATCGCCTTTGCTTGCGCGACTGCTGGGGTGGCCAACATGGGCGAAACCGACAGCGTGGCCATCGCCAGCGCCGAAGCAACAAGAAGTTTCTTCATCAGAATTGGGTTCCTACGTTGAATGAGAAGCGTTTCGTATCATCACCCTCTTCTTTGCGGAGGGCGTAAGCGAAGTCGATCCGGAAAGGACCGAAGGGAGAATTCCAGTTCACACCTGCGCCAATGGCGACGCGGGGTTTCCAAGTGTTGCCAAGGAAGCGTTCATCAATGGGAGAAATCGACCGCCCAGAACATAAATTATAGGTTGTGGACGTGATCGTCTGCCCATCCACCACCATCGAGTTAACACCAAAGCTTCTTGACCCGTCATCATTCAGACAGATGCTCTTGGTCAATTGATCAGACGGATCAGACGGATCAATAAACTCGGCAGCGGTCGTCAGGTCTGGGCGCTTAACGCCCCACACCGAACCCACATCCAAGAAGATCGACGGACGCAAGCCCAATTCTTTGGCGCCGGAACCCAATGGAATATCAATTTCCGCCCGTGCCATATAATAAGCGCGGCCACCAAGCGCATCGTCAAAGGACTGGTTGCGATCCTCGATAATCTTAGGCGCAGCGGGGTCGGTGTTATCAACGCCATATCGAATAACGCGCGGGCCAACACCGCGAATGTCGAAACCGCGCATTTGGGGTTCACCCAAGAAGAAACGGTCGGTCAGGCGGATTTTGTCGCTACCTACCTTACTATTATTCCCCAGCGCGTGAATATACCCACCCTCGGCCGTCAGATTCAAAATGAACTGACCGGTCAGTCGGATATGTTTGGATGCGTTCAGGCGCGTACGGACATAGCTAACATTACCGCCCAAACCGGCGAAATCTTGGCTGAGCGACGCCGATTGGCCGCGCGTTGGACGCATACGATTGTCGCGATTGTCAAACGCCAGCGTATAGCCGAGCAGCGATGTCGTCCGCTTACCGACAGCATCGCACAGATATCGACCAGCGCGATATGAGTCGCATTTCCCTGCAAAATAAAATTGGTCACGATCCAGCGACACATCGTCAAAGTTCAAGCTGTAGCGCGCAAAAAACTGCATGAATTCGGTTAAGGGAACACCAGCATTCAGCTGGAAACCGGTCGTCACCTGTTCAAAGGTGGTGCGGCGTTCATTGTTGGCACCGAATTGGAAGCTGTTCAAGTCGCGGCGATAAACGCTGCCGCCGACCGAAATATTGCGGTCGAACAAATAAGGCTCTGTAAAGCCAAGTTCGATGGATTTGGAATAGCTGGAGTAGTTCACCGACGCCGACAATTGCTGGCCGAGGCCACGGAAGTTGCGCTGGCGGATCGAACCTTGCACCAAGAAATTCTCGATGGACGAGAAACCCGCCGACAGCGACAATTCGCCCGTTGGCTTTTCTTGAACATTGGTTTCCAAAATGATGCGGTCCGGCGTGCTGCCTTCTTTGCGATCAATCGTCAGATTTTCTTGGAAATAGCCCAGACTGTTCAAACGGTTTTCCGTCCGCTTGACGCCAAAGCTGTTAAACGCATCGCCTTCGTTCAAACGAAATTCGCGGCGCACCACCTTATCATGGGTCAGCGTATTCCCGTTGACGTCAATCCGCTCGACATAGGTACGCGGGCTTTCGCTGACGTTAAACGTAATCCCCATGGTGCGGGTTTCGGGATCGCGGGTAAATTCTGGGTTGATGTTCGCAAAGGCATAGCCGAACAGGCCGGCGGTTTCGCTCAGGCTTTCGACCGTGTCTTCCACCAATTTGGCGTCATACCAATCGTCCTTCTTCATCGGCAGCATGGCCTTCAGCGTTTCAGGCTGGAAGTCGCGCAATTCGCTTTCGACGTTAATGTCGCCAAATTTATAGCGTTCACCCTCTTCCACCACATAGGTGATGATGAAATCTTGGTTATTGCTGGTCAGTTCGGCCACCGCCGAAATCACACGGAAATCGGCATAGCCATTTTGCAGATAGAATAAGCGCAGCTTTTGCTGGTCATAGGCCAGACGGTCGGGGTCATAGCTGGTGTTGGACGACAACATGGTCATCAAGCCGGTCTGCTTGGTGGCCATTTCGCCCTTGAGTTGGCCGTCCTTAAATTTTTCATTGCCGACGATGTTGATCTGGCGAACCTTGGACTTTGGCCCTTCGGTGATTTCAAACACCACATCGACGCGGTTTTGGTCCAGTTGCACCATCTTGGGTTCAACGGTCGCGGCGAAACGGCCCTGACGCTTATAGAGTTCGATGATACGGGCCACGTCGGCGCGCACCTTGCTGCGGGTATAAATCTGGCGCGGGGCCAGCTTAATTTCCGGACGCAGCTTGTCTTCTTTCAGGCGCTTATTGCCTTCCAAGATGATGCGATTGACGACGGGGTTTTCCGCAACCTCAATCACCAGCGCGCCAGCATTGTCCGTAATTTGATAATCTTTGAACAATTCGGTCGCCGCCAAATCCTTCAAGGCTTGGTCCAGCATCGAACGATCATAAGGCTGGCCCACGCGCAAACGCAGATAGGACAGGATCGTCTGGGCTTCCAAACGCTGATTGCCCGTCACCGTGATCGACTGAATGGTCGATGCCGCAGCCGGTGCCAGCACGGGTGCAGACGGGGTTGCTGTTTGGGGTGTCGCCGTTGGTGCAGCCGTCTGGGCCATCACTGGCGCTGCGGGCCAGGTCAACATCGTTCCCGCCAACAGCAGGATCGACAATTGCTTTGGGGCCGTTTTCATATGTGCTGCCACGCTTGGTCTTCCCGCAAAATTTTTCATCAAACACGTCCCGTCACATGACGCGCCGTGCATCTCCTGCCCCAGTCGGGCTAACCAATCAAGTCGCTGATCCGGTCCCACAGACCGAAAGAGCCCAAATCATTAAAAGTCACGACGACCATCAGCGTGATAATCGCAACAAAACCAAGACGAAAGGCCCATTCCTGTGCCTGTGCAGGAACGGGACGCCGCCGGATGGCTTCATAGCTGTAAAATAACAAATGCCCACCATCAAGCATTGGCAATGGCAACAGGTTTATGAACCCCAGATTGATGGAAATCAGCGCCGCCAGAAAAACCAGCGATGCCGCGCCCATTGTCGCGGCTTCGCCCGATGTTTTGGCGATTTTCAGCGGCCCGCTCATATCCTTCACCGACCGATTCCCGGTCAGCAATTGCCCCAAAACTTCAACGGTCTGACGGACAATTTGGCTCGTTTGGCGCACGGCGACCACCGGGGCCTGCCAGAATGACACTTTTTCAAACACCACACGGCCCGCGCTGATGCCAATGACCCCGCGTTCAAATTCATTGCCGAACTGGTCCTTGGATTTCACCAATTTCGGGGTCAGCAACAGGCTTTGTTCTGCGCCGCCGCGCTGAACGCGAACATGGACCGTTTCCCCCGGACGGTGCGCCACCGCCATCGGAATGTCGGTAAATAATTCCATCTTGCGCCCGTCGATGGACAAAATCACATCGCCTTCGCGGATACCAGCCTCTTGCGCCGCCGACCCTTCCAGCACCGCGCCCGCCACAGCGGGGCTTGTCGGTGTTCCGCTCAGCCATGCGAAACCAGCCAGAATCAAAATCGCAAACAGAAAATTGGTGATCGGCCCCGCCGCCACAATCGCCGCACGTTTCCACACCGGCTGGGCGGGGAAGCTGTCAGCCCATTGTTCACGTGGCAATTGCTGCCATTCCGCATCGGGGCGGCTGGCGGCGTCGCGGTCGCCCTTGAATTGCACATAGCCGCCCAAGGGCAGCCAGCCCAATTTCCATTCCGTGCCGCGCTTGTCCCGCCAACTGAGGATTTTGCGGCCAAAGCCGATGGAAAAGGTTTCCGCCTTCACCCCGCACCAGCGGCCCACAATATAATGGCCATATTCATGGACAAAGACCAACGGCCCCAGCACCAACAGAAAGGCGATGACTGTCAGCAGAGCACCGGGGGTTTCAACCATGGGCATGGGCATCCATTAAAATTTGCGCGTGACGCCGTGATGTAGCGTCAATGGTGAATATGTCGTGAAGGCTGGTCGGTGCAACAGCTGTTTCGGCGTCCATCACATGACGAACCAAATCCACTATGGCAGGAAAGGCAATTTTTCCGGCCAGAAAGGCGGCCACGGCCACTTCATTGGCGGCGTTCAACTGGGCGGGACGCCCGCCACCCTCGGCAATCGCGGCGCGGCACAAAGCGGTGGCGGGGAACCGCACTTCGTCCGGTGCTTCGAAATCCAAGCGGCCAATGCTGGCCAAGTCCAAGGGCGCGCAGCCTGTGTCCATACGGCGCGGCCATGCCATGGCGCTGGCGATGGGAATACGCATGTCGGGCGAGCCCAGTTGCGCCAAGGTCGACCGATCCCGATATTCCACCAGACTGTGGATAACCGACTGGGGGTGCACCAAAATTTCAATTTTATCGAGGCCGATGGGAAATAGATGATGGGCCTCGATCAATTCCAGACCTTTGTTCATCATCGTCGCGCTATCGACGCTGATTTTCGCGCCCATCGACCAATTGGGATGCGCCACGGCTTGCGCCGGTGTCATCACCGCCATCTCTGCCGCGCTTTTCGTGCGAAAAGGTCCGCCCGATGCGGTCAAGATAATCCGGCGCACATCGTCCAAGCGGCTGCCCGCCAAACATTGGAAAATGGCATTATGTTCCGAATCAATGGGCAAGATGGTCGCACCCGATGTGCGCGCCGCCCGCATCATCAATTCGCCCGATGACACCAAGCTTTCTTTATTGGCCAAGGCGACATTATGCCCCGCTGCTAGCGCGGCCATGGTCGGGGCCAGCCCCGCAATGCCGACAATCGCGGCGACCACCAAATCCACCGGACGCTGGGCCGCTTCGACCAGCGCATCGGGTCCCGCCGCGACCGCGATGCCGGTTCCCGACAAAGCGTCGGCCAAATCCTGATAGCGCGCAGGATCGGCGATCACCGCCAATTGCACCTGAAATTCCCGCGCCAGCGCCGCCAAGCCCGCGACATCGCTGTGGGCGGTTAAGACGCTGACTTGCCATGATCCTGCGTCATGGCGGACCAAATCTAGGGTCGATTGCCCCACACTGCCCGTTGCACCGAATAAGGACAGGCTGCGCATCATCAGCCCCCAACCCGCGCCGACAAGACGCCCGCTACCGCCAACAGGCCCATCAAAAAGGCCACCGGAATCAAACCATCCACACGGTCAAAGGCGCCGCCATGACCGGGGATAAGACGCCCGCTGTCCTTGACGCCCGCTTTGCGCTTCATCCAGCTTTGGCCCAAATCGCCAAGCTGGGCCAACAAGCCCATGAACAAGCCAATCCACAAGGGCACACCCGCAATGCCCGCACGGTCGCCAATGGTGGCGCTGGCGACCAAGGCCGCCAACATGCCGCCGACAAGGCCGGACCAAGTTTTGCTGGGGCTGATGCTGGGGGCCAAGCGCGCACCGCCAAAGGCACGGCCCGCAAAATAAGCGCCGATATCGGTCGCCCAGACCATGCCCAGCACCCATAAAGCCGCTGTCACGCCCAGCGTGTCGCGAATATACCATAGCCCCGCCACAGCCACACAGGCCGACACCGGGCCCGCCACCTGCAACAGGGTTTTTGTGCCAGACCCAACCTGCATTTTCCGCAGCAAGCTGAACCATTCGACCAGCACCAAGGCGGCGACCAGCAGCAACAACAGGCCAAAGGCAAAGCCACCAAGCCACAGGGCCGTGCCCGCAATGGCCAGCATCACCACCGCCGATGCCGCCCGAACCATCAGGTCCGACTTCCCTGCCCCGCTGCTCATTATAATCCTCCGTATCGGCGGTCCCGCCGCGCAAAATGCTCTAGCGCCAATTTCAAATCAGCGGCGGTGAAATCTGGCCACAGACGCTCGGTAAAATATAGCTCGGCATAAGCGCATTGCCACAATAGGAAATTGGACAAGCGCACCTCGCCCGACGTGCGGATTAACAGGTCCAGCGGCGGCATGTCGGCGGTGTCCAAATGGGCCGCGATGCTTGCCGCGCTGATTTCCCCCAATGCCGCAGCCGCCTTGGCCGCGCGCACCAGTTCATCCTGCCCACCATAGTTCAGCGCCACCGCCAAGGTGGTGCGCTTGTTGCCGCTGGTGCGTTCCAACGCATCTTCCAACAGTTCGACCACATCGGGGGCCAAGCCGCGCCAATCGCCGATAATTTTCAACCGAATGTCATTGGCAATAAATTCATCCAAATCGCTGAGGATGAATTTTTTCATTAAGCCCATCAAATCCTTGATCTCGTCCTCCGGACGTTTCCAATTTTCTGATGAAAAGGCATAAAGCGTCAGGGCTTCGATGCCCAATTCGCCAGCGGCGCGCACGATTTTGCGCACCGTCTCGACACCCGCACGGTGACCCGCGACGCGTGGCAGAAAGCGCTTTTTCGCCCAGCGTCCATTGCCATCCATGATGATGGCGACATGGCGCGCGGATATTTTGTTATCACTCACTGCGAGTGTCCGGAAAGCGGCCCCGCCATGCCATTGGCTGTGACGGAGCCAGAGCCCATTAGCCCAAAATTTCCTTTTCCTTGGCCGCTGCCGCTGCGTCGATATCGCCGATGACGGCGTCGGTGATCTTTTGCACTTCGGTTTCCGAACGCTTGCGATCGTCTTCGCTGATTTCTTTCTTATTTTCGTCTTGCTTCAACGCGTCCATGCCGTCGCGGCGCACGTTACGCACCGCAACACGGGCCTTTTCCGCATATTGACCAGCCAGCTTGCTGAGCTCCTTACGGCGCTCCTGCGTCATTTCAGGGATGGGCAGGCGCAGCAATTGACCATCGGTGATGGGGTTCAGGCCCAGACCAGCCGAACGAATGGCCTTTTCCACCGCGTTGACGCTGCCCTTGTCCCACACCTGCACGGCCAACATACGGGGTTCCGGCGCAGATACCGATGCCACTTGGTTCAGCGGCATGTTCGACCCATATACTTCCACGACAATAGGATCGAGCAGCGCCGTATGGGCGCGGCCCGTGCGCAGGCCCGCCAAGTCCGACTTCAACGATTCCAGCGCGCCATTCATGCGGCGTTCCAAATCGGCCTTGTCAAATTTCGCCATGATATTTCCTCTCTAATGGGATTAAGCGTCGCCGTGAACGATGGTGGCCACACCATCGCCGGTCAAAACGCGGGCAAGATTGCCGGGTTCACGAATGTTGAACACCACAATCGGAATTTGGTTGTCGCGGCACAAGGCCACGGCGCTGGCATCCATCACTTTCAGATTATCTGCCAAGACGCGGTCGAAGCTGAGGCTTTCATAGCGCACGGCTGCGGGGTCTTTTTTGGGATCAGCATTATACACGCCGTCAACGCTGGTGCCCTTCAACAAGGCATCGCATTTCATTTCGGCAGCGCGCAAAGCGGCGCCGCTGTCAGTGGTAAAATAAGGCGCGCCCACGCCCGCAGCGAAAATTACCACACGGCCTTTTTCCAAATGGCGTTCGGCGCGGCGGCGGATCACCGGCTCGCACACTTTGTCCATTTCAATGGCCGATTGCACGCGGGTTTCCACGCCAAGCTGTTCCAGCGCATTTTGCATGGCCAGCGCGTTCATCACCGTCGCCAACATGCCCATATAATCGGCCTGTGCGCGGTCCATCCCCTTGGCCGCACCCGCCATGCCACGGAAAATATTGCCGCCGCCGATAACGAGGCAGATTTCCAGGCCGCGATCTTTCGCTTCCTTCACCTCTGCCGCCATATCGGCCACGGTTTGTGGATCAATCCCAAAAGGCGTCGCCCCCATCAGCGCCTCCCCTGACAGCTTCAGCAAAATGCGTTTCATGTCGGGCAGAGCCATGATGATAATGAATCCTTATTCATAGGGACTAAACATGCGAATGGCGCGCACCCTAGAGCGGGCACGCGCCATTGCCAAGCGGACTGAGGCGCAGAAATTGCGGCACCTCAGTCCATATTCGATAATTAGGCGCCAGCGACCTTAGCGACTTCTGCCGCGAAATCGCTTTCTTCCTTTTCAATGCCGTCGCCCAATTGGAAGCGCACGAACTGCTTCAAGGTGATGGTCGCGCCAACATCCTTACCAGCAGCAGCGATCACTTCCGCCACAGGGGTCTTGCCGTCCATCACGAACAATTGCGACAGCAGGGCATTTTCCTTGCGGAACTTGGCGATGCCGCCGTCCACCATCTTGGCGACGATGTCAGCAGGCTTGCCCGATTCAGCAGCCTTTTCTTCGGCAATCGCACGTTCACGGGCCACCAAGTCGGCGTCCAGATCGTCACCGTTCAGCGCCAGCGGGTTTGCGGCAGCAACGTGCATCGCAATTTGCTTGGCCAAAGGTTCCAATACGTCCGAACCAGCGGTCGATTCCAGCGCGATCAGCACGCCAATCTTGCCCATGCCAGCCGCAGCGGCATTGTGAACATAACCAGCAACAACGCCCGATTCGACCGAAATGACAGTCGAACGACGCAGCGATTGATTTTCACCGATGGTGGCGATGTTTTGCGTCAGGGCTTCTGCAACCGTGCCACCCGTTGGGTAAGCCGCTGCGCTCAGCGTGTCGATGTCGCTGATGCCGCCGTCCAAGGCAACCTTGGTTACGTCACGAACAAAAGCTTGGAACTGTTCGTTCTTTGCAACGAAGTCGGTTTCCGAGTTGATTTCAACCACAGCGCCGCGCGTACCATCGGTAGCAACGCCAACCAGACCTTCAGCAGCAACGCGGCCAGCCTTTTTGGCAGCAGCAGCCAGGCCCTTGGTGCGGAGCCAGTCGATCGATGCTTCGATGTCGCCGCCATTTTCAGCCAGCGCCTTTTTGCAGTCCATCATGCCTGCGGCGGTACGATCGCGCAGTTCCTTGACGAGTGCAGCCGTAATCTCAGCCATGAACCAGTCCTTTCCAAAAAAAGGCGGAACGTAAAAACCGTCCGCCACCTGCACCGCGCATGGCGATGCGATAAGTCAAAACAATGACCGAGGCGATTCAGCGCAAATCGCGCCAAATCGCCTCGTCATAAACGTAAAGCTTAAGCTTCTACTGCGGCTTCTGCTGCGGGCTCAACAGCCGCACCCAGATCTTCGCCGCTGTTTGCACGCGCTTGCTGACCGCCGCGCGTTGCAGCTTGTGCAATCGCATCGCAGTACAAACGAATGGCGCGGGCTGCGTCATCATTTGCGGGCACAGGGAAAGCAATGCCTTCTGGCGAAACGTTCGAATCGAGGATCGCAACGACTGGGATACCCAATACATTGGCTTCCTTGATCGCCAGTTCTTCTTTGTTGGCGTCGATAACGAACATTACGTCCGGAATACCGCCCATGTCGCGGATACCGCCCAGGCTCAGTTCCAGCTTGTCGCGTTCGCGAGTCTTGTTCAGAACTTCCTTCTTGGTGAGACCCGAGGTGTCACCCGACAGTTGTTCTTCCAAGGTCTTCAGACGCTTGATCGAGTTCGAGATGGTCTTCCAGTTGGTGAGCATGCCGCCCAACCAACGGTGGTTGACGAAGTGCTGACCCGAAGCGCGAGCGGCATCAGCCACAGGGCCTTGAGCTTGACGCTTGGTACCAACGAACAGCACCTTGCCGCCAGCAGCAGCCGTCGCCGACACGAAGTCGAGGGCGCGAGCGAACAAAGGAACAGTTTGCGACAGGTCAAGAATGTGGATGCCGTTGCGTGCGCCGAAGATATACGGCTTCATGCGCGGGTTCCAACGGTGGGTCTGGTGACCAAAGTGGGCGCCAGCTTCGATAAGATTTTGCATCGTGACGACAGGGGCCGCCATAGTATTTCTCCTAGTCCGGTTGATCCTCTGGAAAGCATGAACCTAGCTTGCGACTATAAGTCGCCACCGGGCACCGGTATGTGCACTTTCCATGTGGAATGGACGCGCCGTTACAAGCAATGGCCCAATATTGCAAGCCCTTCTGGGTCGCTAGGCCGCCCATATCGCTGGCCCAGACAACGGCTTTCCCACGTTCCGCGCCCTTATATATAGCAAACAGGCAGCGGTCCGGACGCCATATCCATTTCGCGGATCATCACTTGTGCCAAGCGGCTGTACCAAACGGCGGGGTGTATCGGGATGCGACTCGCCTGTAACAGGCCCGCAAAAAATGGCTGCGACACACATACCAAGACGCGCATCCACCAATGCGCTGCTGATTTTTGTTGTGCACACCGCAGATTCATCAACGCGGAATCAAGGGCTTATCCGAAAATGCGCGCAATTCATCGAAAAGGGGTTGAGAACAAATCAAGAACATGGAACAAATGCAGCACAACAACCGTCCCTTGTTGGTCAGGTGTTGCACGCTGGAACCGGAAGGACAAGTCCATGATTCAGATCACTGCCACCCTGCTGATCGTCGCAATCGGCTGTATTTCTGTTGCCATTAGCTGGGCCATGATCGCACAAAATCAATCCGCCATCCTATCGGCCTTGGCTGGGCGCGGTGCTTTTCCTCAGACCCTATCACCCGATACTGGCCCTGCGGTCATCATGCCCCTGCCCCCACGCAGCAAATATCGCGCCGCCCGCCGCCCTGTTCGCACACGGGCCGCACAAAATTGGAGCCGCGCAGCATAATCGCTGCACGGCCCGAATATATTTAGGTGTCGCCTATACGGCTGACGCGCGACAGCGCGCGATACCCAGAAAAATTTAAACGCTGCGCCGCTTTGCCTTGGCATAGCTGATCGGTCCCAGCGGCAGGCTGATGGCATAAAGCACACAGATGACCAGCAAGGTGGGCCAAGGCGCTGTAACCAGCGCCGCGCCCAGCAAGCCGACGCCAGCCAAGGCAAACATCCGCCATGAACGGCGCAAGCGGATGGACCCCCAACTGAAGGTTGGAATGGCCGAAATCATCAACGCGGCAATTCCCAGCCCCCATGGCATCACCACATACCATTCGCGAAACAGCATATTATCGGTGATCAGCCACAAATAAATCGGCACAAAGGCCATGCCCGCACCAGCCGGTGCCGGAATGCCCGTCATAAAACCCGCCGATTTATGGGGCTGAAATTCGCTGTCCATGCGGCTGTTGAAACGCGCAAGACGCAGCGCACAGCAGACAGCCAAAGCCAAGGCCGCCACCCATCCAAATTTGGGAGCATATTGCAGCGACCATAAAAACAAGATCATAGCTGGTGCGACACCAAAAGCGATCACATCGGACAGGCTGTCCAATTCCGCCCCAAAGCGGCTTTGCGCACGCAGCAAACGCGCGATACGCCCGTCCAGACCATCCAACACGCCCGCAAAGATAATGGCGGCCAAGGCCTTTTCCCATTCTTCGCCAATGGCAAAGCGCACCCCTGTCAAACCAAAGCATAAGGCCAAGGCCGTAATCGCATTGGGGGCAAAGGCCCGCAGAGAGACGCTGTTGCCCCGCGACGAAACCGCTATAGGCGGAACCGAGGTCGCGGAAACCGACGCAGCAGAAGAGGAATCGGACGGGTCATGCGTCATATTATTGGCCTACACCTTCGATCGTCGGTGCCTGACCGATGCGGGCGATAATCGTTTCCCCCGCCAAAGTGCGCTGGCCCAACAAGACTTGCGGTGTGGTGCCAGCGGGCAAATAAACGTCCACCCGGCTACCGAAACGAATCAAGCCAACCCGTTCGCCAGCGGACAGCACATGTCCGTTTTGAACCAGCGGCAAGATACGGCGGGCCACCAAACCAGCAATTTGTGTAAAACCAACGCGGACCCCGTCAGCCCGTTCCACAACAAAATGCTGCCGTTCATTTTCTTCGCTGGCCTTATCTAGGTCGGCATTCAGAAATTTACCGCGCATATAAACCAGCTTAATCAAAGCCCCAGCAACAGGGGTGCGATTAATATGCACGTCGAACACGCTCATGAAGATCGAAACGCGCACCATTTTGGCGTCGGTCAGACCATCTGGTCCGGCGATTTCCGCAGGCGGGGCGACATCGGATATTTGCGTTATCAGACCATCGGCGGGAGCAATGATCAGATCATCCCCCAATGGCGTGATACGCTTGGGATCCCGAAAAAATGTGCCGATCCAAATGGTAACACCCAAAGCAAGCCAACCTGCAATTTCCCAGCCCAACAGCCAGAAAACCAAGGTGATGACTCCGGCAATAACCAGAAATTTGCGGCCTTCGGGATGAATGGCTGGCCACTGCCACTTGATACCGCCGCCCGGACGGTTTGATGATAAAGATGTCGACATAAGCGGCAGTAGTAAGCAGGCGACTCGCCCCTGACAATGGATAAGGCAGATTATCCCTGCTCTTTTCTGCGCTGTGATCCTATCGCAAGCATGGAAACAAGGCCATTTCCCCATGATATTTGCGCCATCGGCGGCGTCTCGCCCCAATTGCGCCCCAGTTGTGAACGTCACGACAGTTGATAAATCGCCGCTCTTTCCCTAAGGCCCCAACAACTTCACTCCCCAACGGAAAAAGGCGCATTTGAAATGGGCAAAATTAAGGTAGTCAATCCAGTCGTCGAACTTGATGGCGATGAAATGACCCGCATCATCTGGCAGTGGATCCGCGAACGTTTGATCCTGCCTTATCTCGACATCGACTTGAAATATTACGATCTCAGCATCGAAAAGCGCGACGAAACCGACGACAAGATCACCGTTGATGCCGCCAATGCGATCAAGCAATATGGCGTTGGCGTGAAGTGCGCGACCATCACCCCTGATGAAGCCCGCGTAGAAGAATTTAAGCTGAAGAAAATGTGGAAGTCGCCAAATGGCACGATCCGCAACATCTTGGGCGGCGTTGTATTCCGTGAACCGATCGTGATTTCGAACGTGCCGCGTTTGGTCCCTGGTTGGACCGACCCCATCGTGGTTGGCCGTCACGCCTTTGGTGACCAATATCGCGCCACCGATTTCCGCGTCCCTGGCCCCGGCAAGCTGCGCTTGGTCTTCGAAGGCGAAAATGGCGAACGCATCGACGAAGAAGTGTTCCAATTCCCATCTTCGGGCGTGGCGATGGCCATGTACAACCTCGACGACTCGATCCGCGACTTTGCCCGCGCCAGCTTCAACTATGGCATCGCGCGCCAATGGCCTGTGTATCTGTCGACCAAGAACACCATCTTGAAGGCCTATGACGGCCGCTTCAAGGATCTGTTCCAAGAAGTGTTCGACGCCGAATTCAAGGACAAGTTCGCTGAACTGGGTATCGTTTACGAACATCGCTTGATCGACGACATGGTGGCTTCAGCGCTGAAATGGTCGGGTAAGTTCGTATGGGCTTGCAAAAACTATGACGGCGACGTTCAGTCGGACACGGTTGCTCAGGGCTTTGGCTCGCTGGGCCTGATGACCAGCGCGCTGATGACCCCAGATGGCCAGACCGTGGAAGCAGAAGCCGCGCACGGCACCGTGACCCGTCACTATCGTATGCACCAACAGGGCAAGGCAACCTCGACCAACCCGATCGCATCGATCTTTGCATGGACCGGCGGCCTGAAGCACCGTGGTAAGCTGGACGGCACCCCTGAAGTGACGACCTTCGCGGAAACGCTGGAACGCGTTTGCATCGAAACCGTGGAAAGCGGCAAGATGACCAAGGATTTGGCGCTGCTGATCGGTCCCGATCAGAACTGGCTGACCACCGAAGGCTTCTTCGAAGCCATCGTAGAAAATCTGGAAAAGGCGATGGCTGCTTAATCAGCCCGCTCTTTTGACGGAATGAGAACCGCCCCTTTGGCCATGGCCGAAGGGGCGGTTTTTCTATGCCCCGCGCAGGAACAGATCGACGCGGCACAATGGGTGATCCCCAACGCAGCACAGAGCGGGCGCGGATAGCGCCTGCCCGAATAAGCGCGTTCGCGGCCAAAAAGAAAGGGTCAGGAAGCCCCTGCCCCCTGACCCTCTTTTGATGATATCACCCGTTTTTGGCTGGCAGCCCTGCGGCAATACTCGCTATATATCGGAACAGCGATAACTGTAGACGCCCCCAAATATGGTCCTTATCGCGGATGCGGCTCCGCCCCCCCCGCCGCCATCTTGGCATGGGCGCGCCCCCACCATATTGCCAGAAAAATGACCAGCATTTGCAAATAGGCCCAAAAGCTCTGCCCATTTTCATAGACATGGGGCAGAATTCCGGGCGCAGCGAACTTCGCCAAATGGGTCATGCAGGTGATCAATTGAAACGCTGGCAGGCATAATGTCCAATAGCGTTTGCTACTTAGCGCCAGCACCACAAATATGCCAAGAACCGCGAAATCCAACATCGTCAACAACATGCTGGCTGTTGCAAAATCAGCGCCGGACAGCACCGCTATCAACGTCAACACCGATGCCATGACAAGGGTGCGGATAGCGGTGCGTGTTTCGGGAATTTTGCTAAGCTCGGCATAAATCAACAGCCCCGCCAGCAAAATAAGATAGAAAAGGCCCCAAATCATGGTCGTCTAAATCATCCTATCAAGCGGCCATGATAATCAGTCGATCAAGCCGCGACCGAAGCGGCACTGTGATCCGCAATCGCCGCGTCCGATTCTGCGAGGGAGGCATTTTTGGGGACCAGCTTGCCCAGCCCGCCTGTGCCAACCACAATATTCCGCAGGCCCATCTTATCTTTCATGCTGGCCAGTTCATGATGCAACGCCACGATATTGGTTCGGCCCGCCATCATCGCCGAAACCGCCGCGCCCAGATGGGCAAAGGCCAGATCGCTGGACACAGCCGACAATTTTGCATTGGCTTGGGCTTGGGGCATTGCCGCCATTAATGTGCCTATTTTTACAATAGCTTCGTCAATCGCGGCTTCGGCGGCGTGCAGATCGGATGCCAGTTGGTTTGCGACGGCCAGACGTTCTTTCAACATAAATAGTCTCCCCCAGCCCGATGGGCTGCCCTTACGATGATGAAAGAAGCTGGGACAGGCCGATCAGGCTGTTGACCACGGCGGTAAACGCCATGACCGTCCCAATCGCTATTCCCATGATCAGCACCAAACGCCGACCAACAGAAAGCTTATTTTCACCACCGAAAAATTTGGCGAACGGATGCGAAGGCTTCAGCCAGACCGGTTGCAGGGATAAAAATTCATCCCTGCCGTCAAGGAGCGGGTCTGGCCGAAGGTCAGCAGGATCGTTGCCATCCCCTGCTGCCCGATCCATCTTGGTCAGCGCGTCCGTTTCGGGAAGGTTCAAATCTTCATATATCAAATTTGAGATAGGCTGATCGGCCGTTTTCTGCCGATTTTTTTGCCATTCAGCCAATATCTGCGCCGCAACAAAACGATTGCGCGCGCCCAATTTGCGGGTTGCGACACGCAGGCGGGCGTCAACCGTATGGGGGGACACGTCCAATGTGCGGGCGATTTCCTTGGACACCATGCCATTGGCCACCAGTTCCAAACATTGGCGTTCGCCCAGCGTCAGACGCCCGACCAAGCCGTCATAGCCTGTCAGATCAGCCTCAATGTCATTTGATTGATCCGACTCTATCATCGCGCCTTCACCATCAGCCCCCAAAAGGATTTTCTGCATAACATAGCACTGGAGGAGGGCAATATTGAAAGCGGTTACGGAAAACTTTCATCCATCTGAAAATATTATGAAATTTTTCCAACTGTAGAATTTTTTACGTTCTCATTTGCAACTGCTGCTTTTACCCCTGCCATGGCGGTACAGATCAGCCCGTCCATGCCAAAGCCACCTGCGCCAGCAGGGCGTCCGACTTCATCCATCTAGGGTCCTGACCCTAAGTAGCGGAATTGGAGCCATATTAAAAAATTGCAGCAAGATTAACATTGATGTATAAACACCAATGTTAATCTTGCTGTTGGGGAGTTCAGCCATGGTCGGTTCTGCCAACCGCGCGGCCCATGTCACCATAGAAAAACGCGACCTAAAATTCGGTCGCAACAGCCTTTTTCCACGATGGTGGCACAGCCGCGACGCCGGTCGGACAGCCTTTTTCAACGCCCTGTCCGCCACCTTTCCACAGGGCGAGAAATTCTTCATGACCGCCGTGCGCCATTATCGTGATGGAACGTCGGAACCCTTGCGCAGCCAGATTGACGATTTCATCTATCAAGAATCCACGCACAGCCGCGAACATATTTTTTTCAATCGTCAGGCCACCGATGCGGGTTATGATTTGCGCCCCCTCGAAGAACGGGTCCGCACGACCATAAGCTGGGCAAAACGCCGCCCGCCCCTGCAGCAATTGGCCGCCACCTGCGCCTTGGAACATTTTACAGCCGCGCTCGCCCAACATGCGCTGTCGGTTCCCGGCGCACTGGACGGCGCAGAGGGTGAGGCTGGCGACCTGTGGCGCTGGCATGCCATTGAAGAGATTGAACATAAGGCCGTGGCCTTTGACACTTATTTACACGCCGCCCAGCATTTATCGCCCTTTCGCCGCTGGCTGAAACGCTGTGTGGTGATGGTCGCGACCACGCTCCGCTTCCATTATATCCTCTATCGCAACACCGCAGATTTGTTGCGGCAGGATGGACGCCATGATTGGGCGACATGGAAAACGCTCTTGGCTTATCTTTATGGTCCAGACGGGGCCATGCGCCACCTCATCCTAAGCATCAGCCGCTATATGCACCCCCATTTTCACCCTTGGGACGAGGATGATCGCGCTTTGCTCCGTCGCGCGCTACAATATTTCCCCTATCATAGACGGGAGAGAGAAACAGGATGAGCATAGCCCTGACACAGCGCCTTGCTGTCATACGGCCTTGGCGCTTGGCCGCCGCAGCCCTATTCACGACTTTGGCGGTTCTATGCTTGCCCCATGCCGCGCTGGCCAACAGCGGCGGGTCCAGCATCACCGGTATCTGGCACACGGGCCAAGAGGATGGCACCGTGGAAATCTATCGTTGCGGCGCCGCCTATTGCGGAAAAATCGCCGATGCCGCGACGTTGCGCCGCGACCCCAATTTGCGCGACATTCACAATCGCGAACCGCAATTGCGCGACCGACGGCTGAGGGGGTTGGTGGTGCTGCACAATTTTGCGGGCGGCCCCACCCAATTTAAGGGCGGCCCGCTATATGACCCCGCCACCGGCGACAAGGCCACGCGCGGGGAATTAAAGCTTTTACCAACCGGAAAATTGGAAGTGAAAGGCTGTGTGTCCATTTTTTGCCGCACCAAAATTTGGACACGGGTCAACTGAACCGTTTTTGAAACCATGACTCTCTTCGCCTTGGGCATATGCGCCTTGCCCAAGGCACTTTTTTAGCTGGTGCCGCGCCGCCGCTCTGCTCCGCCCTACCGCCCTGCCGCACCTCACCCTGTCCCCTGCATCGCGGCGATAGCATGATCCGCCGATCCATCCACGGAACCAGCGGCCCCATGCCTCGTTCCCATTGGCAAGCCCCATAAAGGATCCGCATGTTTGAAACATTGATGGTCGCTGGCCGCGATCGCGAACGATTGGCCGAGATTTTCACCGTGGCGGCGGGCTTCGGCCTCAGCGGCCTGTTGTCCCGCATGGGGCTGGGCACCGCCAGCGCCGATATGGAAGCGTCAGACTTGCCCAGTCGTGCGCGCGCTGCCTTGGAAAAATTGGGGCCGACCTATATGAAATTGGGCCAGATTTTGGCCACACGGCGCGATCTGCTTGGCGATGATTGGATTGCCGCGCTGGAACAATTGCAAAGCAGCGCCCCGCAAATCCCCTTCGCGCAGCTTCAGGACCAAGTGGAAGAAAGCCTTGGCCAACCCTTGGATAGCGCCTTCGCCTTTTTTGACACCCAAGCCTTGGCAGCGGCGTCCATCGCCCAAGTCCACCGCGCACGCTTGATGGATGGGCAAGAGGTGGTGGTTAAAATTCGCCGCCCCCATATTCGGCAAAGCATGGAAGCGGACCTCCGCCTGCTGCGTCACCTCGCCCGTCTGGCCGAAGCCAATAGCGCCGACGCCCGCCGTTTCCGCCCCCTATCCTTGGTCGACCAACTGGCCCGCGATATTTTGGAAGAATTGGATTTCAACCACGAAGGGCAAAATGCCGATTTGCTGCGGGCGGACCATTCCGATGATGATCATATCGTCGTGCCCAAAATCCACTGGCAATGGACGTCCGAGGCTTTGCTGGTCATGGACTATATCGACGGAACAGCCCCCCGTGATCCCGACATATTGCGCGCCCATGGCATCGACCCCAATGCCATTGCGGCGCTAGGGGCCGAATTGGTGTTGAATATGGTGCTGGTCCATGGCCGCTTTCATGGCGACCCTCACCCCGGAAATTTGCTGTGCCTGACCGGCAACCGGTTGGCCTTGCTCGACCTTGGTTCGGTGGGCGTGGTCAGTTCCCGCCGCCAGCATGAATTTCTGACCTTTATCATGGGCCTGCAATCCGGTTCAGCCAGCGCGGTTGCGGATATGTTGCTGATTTGGTCAAAAGACGTCCCCATCTCCCGCACCCAGCTCCTCGGGTCCTGCGAACGACTGGTCGCGCGCCACAGCAACGGCCCCTTGGTTCTCAGCAATCTCATGGCCGATTTTTTCCCCATGTTGCGACAAGACGGCTTGGTGCTGCCACCCGATTTGCTGTTGGTCTTCAAAGCCTTGGTTACGCTTGATGGCGTGCTATCGCGCATTGCGCCCGATTTTGACCTGTCAGCCGCACTGCAACGCATGCGCCGCCCGTTATTCGCCGCCCGCTTTGCCACCATGGCCAACAGCGAACGCGCGCAAGCCCTGCTTCTGGAAGTGATGCGATTGGGCGACGAAGCCCCCCATTTGCTGCGCCGCTTGTCGAACTGGCTGGACCATCAACCCGCCCATCCCCCGAAAGGACCGACAGATCGCGCCATTTTACAGGGTGCCGCCCTGATTAGCACCGCCATCCTATTGCACGCCGCCATCCTCTTTTGGTCATCCTAGCACCCCCTCAACCGGTGTCGTTTCCCGAAATGCCTGAACTATAAAGTTTTTTGGTATTTTTCTGCATTGTTTGATTGACAGAATCTATGCCGCTGCGTAGAGGCGGCCTCCTACCCCGTGCCCAGATGGCGGAATTGGTAGACGCACCAGCTTCAGGTGCTGGCGATCGCAAGGTCGTGGAGGTTCGAGTCCTCTTCTGGGCACCATTTACACTTCCCCAAATAATCAGAAAATTAACGAAAAAACGGCAGAAAATTGCCAATTTTTCTTTAGATTTGTCTCGCGGCATTTCACCGGATCTGGGGCCACCTAATGGGAAAATAGGGCCATCGTTTGGGCCATTACCAAGGTCATGAATTTTGATGGCCCGTCGGACCTGAAAAAAATGCTGTCAGTTGGCATAGCGGCGGCAAATCTCGACGATCAGTTGGGAGAGAGGCCTTGCCACTGATCCACGGTCGCGGCCCATCGCTAGGCCCAACTTTTTCACCCATCGCGCGAAGGACCTACGGCTTTGCGCATCTCATGGTCGGCAACGGTAGGGAGCGGCGACCGCGCCGCCCCCTACCCAGTTTGTTAGTAACGCAGACGCGCACCGATATACATGGTGCGACCAATGACGTCATACAGGCCAGTGGTTGCCCCAAATTCGAAATTGGCACCACCCGACTCCGCGCCAGGCAGGCGTGGAGGCGCGCGGTCAAAAGCGTTGTTGGCACCGCCAAACAGTGTGAATTTATTGTCTACATCAACCGATGCATAAAAATCGTGATAGAAGACATCGCCCGTGTGCGTCACATCATAACGATCCGATGTGATATTTTCGCTGGGCCGCATCGACGACAGATAGCGGACGTTCCAGTTCAATGTGAACGGCCCCTTCGCATAGTTGGTACGAACAACGCCCTTCCACTTCGGCGCACCAAACAGACCTACCGTTTCGTTGATGCTGTTTTCATCTGTTGGATCATAGGTAAATTTGCGGGAAACCAAGCGCGTGAAGGCGGCATTGACCGACAGTCGACCGGCATTGCGGCCAAGATCAAACCAAATATCCGCTTCGACATCGACACCCTTGGTTCGATATTCCGACAGATTCAGTTGCTGCGTGACAACAGATTGCAGATTATTGGTGCCATCTTCGCGATTAACAAATTCGCAGAAGATATTATCCAACGTCGGCGCATCCACGCACTTGTTCAAAATTTGCTGGGCGCCAAAGGAATCGATGGCACCACGCAGCTTAATGTCAAAATAATCAACGCTCACTGTCAAATTCGGAATAAAGCGCGGTTTTACGACAACGCCAGCGGTTAAGGTTTTCGCCGTTTCCACGCCCAGATCTGCGTTACCCGTGGAGATAACGTCAAGATATTGATAATATTCATTCACATTATCGGGCGCAAGGATGGCGCAGTTCGCCGCTGTATATTGTGTACGGCTGGCGCGATTGACCACGTCATAATAGTTGCACGGATCGGTTAGCCACTGGCCGCCAATCTGGGTCGACGTGAAGAGTTCGCTGATATTTGGTGCGCGCACAGCCTTGCCATAGGTTGTGCGGAACCGGATATCTCTCACCGGGGCCCATTCACCAGCAAGCTTATACGCGGTCGTACCGCCAGCGGTGCTATAGTCAGAATAACGAACAGCCCCTTCCACCGCGAGCGCATGGAAAAATGGCTTTTCACTGATCAGCGGCACGCGCAATTCCGCGAAGATTTCGGCAACGTCATATTTTCCGACCAGCGCCGTTTCGGTGTAACCGATGCTGGGATCATAAAGGGCGTTGGTTGGGTCATATTCAGGCGTCGCGCCGATATTGTTGCTTTCGCTGCGATATTCGCCGCCCAACACGGCCTGCACATCACCAGCGGGAAGCTTGAAAAGCGCACCGGTCAAATAGCCCGACACCACATGCTGCCGCAACACTTGGCGCGATGGGCTGGCGTCATATTGCAGATAATCAACAACTTGCGGTGTCAATGTCTGGAATGGGTTCAAGGGAACACAGCCATCGGTTGGGTCCCATGTGGTACTGCGGCAAATGGCATTACCTTGGCCATCGCTGGTCGTATCCAGCGCAAGATAGAATCGGTTCATCGCCGTTCCGTTGCGCGCTTCAACTTCTTGTCGGGTTTGACCAAATGAGTAAGAGGCCGTCCACTTCCACTCATGTCCAAACAGGCTGGGAATCTCGCCCTCTAAACCGGCAGTCGCCTGTACGGTCGAACGGCGGTAAAGCGTTTCCGGACGCCCCAGTTCCGTATAGCGCCGCGTAAAGGCGAGGCCATAATAATCAAAATAATCCTCACCGCCATTGGCTGCAATCATCTCAGCCGTGATGAAAGGGCTGTCATTGGGAACATAATCAAAGCCATAGGATGCCAAAGCTTGGTATCCAGCGCGAGAATGGGTCTGCGAATATCCTGCGTCCGCAAAGAACCTTAAACGATCGCTAAATTCATAATTGAATGTTCCAAAGGTCGACCAGCGTTCCGATGGCACTTGCAGCAACCAGTCGTCAAACCGCCCCAGAAACTCACCGCCATCTGTCACATAAGTGCTCAAATTGGTGGTGGTGCCCGCGCTATTCAGGTTGGTAATACCACCAGGGCCCAATTGAGGCCGGCGTAACGTTCCGTCACCGTTAAAGGTGAACAAATTGCCACGACCGCCCAGTTCCACAACGGCGGTGTTCAGATCATAGATGGAGCGATTGCCATCTGTCAGCTTCGATGTTCCATCCGCCTGACGGGCGTAAAGTGGGCGACCGCTCGCCGTCCATGGGCGATCCTGACCACCCACTTGATCGGGGCTGTTGCTATAGGAGCCAAACAAAGTGAAATTGCCGCGTCCACCAGCAAAATTTTTGCCATAGATCAGATCTAAGTCATAGCCACCCAAGTCACCGCGCGTCGACAGGCCATATCGGGCATTGGCTTCAATGCCTTCAAAATCCTTTTTCAGGATGAAGTTTGCAACGCCAGCGACGGCATCAGCGCCGTAAAGGGCGGATGCGCCGCCCGTAATAATGTCGACACGTTCCACAAGGTTGGTCGGCAATGCGCTGATATCAACCGCCGAGGATCCGGGCATCGAAGCGACACGGCGGCGACCATTGACCAGAACCAAAGTCCGCTCGGTGCCCAAACCACGCAAATCAAGCGCATTGATACCTGCATTGCCCGATTGATTAGATGTTTGATTGGTCTGCGAAACATATAGGCTGGGAAGCTGGTTGATCAAATCCGCAATCTCGGTCACGCCTGATTGACGGATGGTCTGTGCGTTCAAAATCGTCGTCGGCGTCGGATTATCGGCCCCTGTTCGGATGATGCGGCTGCCCGTCACGATGATATCTTCGGCACTTTGCCCGACAATTCCATCTTCGCCCTGTGACGTTTGGGCGACGGCCTGTGGAGTGGCAACAGCCATCGACACACCTGCGATCGCAGTCCCCGCCAACAATTTCTTTATCATGCTCACGTTACGCCCCCTGAATATAATGGCCCATCAACTGATGTCGCATTACAAATGTACTCGCAACAACATTTTATAGATATCAAATTTTTAAGTGGAAATGTTGCATTGTTGCAACCACAGCCAGCAGATATTCATTTTCCAGTTCCAATCTGGCCGATCGGATGTGGGATATCGCTGCCGGTATTCGAGGCGATGACAGGACGATCGCCGGTCACATTTTCCGGAGATAACGGAAGCTTAGGCCTAGTTTTGACCGTGAACCGAAAAGCTTGACCCGCCGAGCAACAATGAGCGGCTGCAAATAGGTCGCTTGGAGATCAGCCTAGATACCGTCATGCATCAACGAGGCACGCTATCTATGCGAAATCTCCAGCCCTCCCCCCAATTAATCGTCAAATCATGCGGTATAATTTTTGCCACTTCAAATTATGTGATTACCCCTTCATGATTGATCGACCGTTTTCAGTATCCCTATGACGTATGGGGGGGCGCTGTTGTCGGTCCTATATATCTGGTCTATGGGTTGCCGCGAGGGGACCTAGCGGTCATTTTTGTGCGCGCTGCTTGACGGTTCAGTCCTGCAGAACGACTGGGAGTTGGCGGATTCTGTTGCAATTTTCTTTGCAACAGCGAAAGTGACACGGTCGATGGCCTTCATCTTTGGCCAGCCAAAGATGAACCGGTAGCCCAACATTCTATTTGCGTCAGCGTTACCGGAGTTGCTGAGGGGTTCATGAGCGAAAAGAAACAAAGCAGCAAAAGCGGCAAAAACAGCAAGAGCAACATCAAGGCGATTCAGCGCTTGAAGGGCCCTGACCTGCGCAAGCGGCAACAGCCCTTGCCCATCGGCGAACGCATCAAAACCCGACGCAAGGAAATGAAGCTGACGTTACAGGAACTGGCCGCACGTTCCGAACTATCCGCGCCCTTCATTTCACAAGCAGAGCGTGATTTAACGACGCCGTCATTATGGTCGCTGTTAAACCTTGCCCGGGCGTTGGATGTCGATGTCTCATATTTCATGACTTTGCCCCACACGGATCAAATCGTTTTTCGGGCCGACAAGCCGAAGCGGATCGATGTTGGCACGCCGGTTGATTACATTGATCTGGCATCGGATTTACCGGACCGAAAGCTGGACGCTTTGCTCGTGCGGGTTCCGCCGGGCTTTTCCTTCTCCCCCGACTTTCATAACGGCGAAATTTTTCGCTATCTGATTTCGGGCGAGCTTTATGCGTCTGCAGGCGATGTGGAGGCCGTGCTGACACCCGGTGACGGTATGCATTTTGATGGCCGCATGGCGCATTTTGTGCGCAATGATTCCGACCAAGATGCCGTGCTCTTATATGTTGGGACCCCAGCAGTTTTGCGCGAAACCCCACAAAGTTAAATCATCACACGCGCCAAGGCCGGTGCATCATGGGGCGCGCCTTGCCCACACTATGTCATCAGCCCAGTGGCGCTAGCATAGTGGCGCTGATCTTGCGGGGCGTCGCTGCGCAGCAAAGCTTTGACCCATCGCAAATCTGCTCGGATCATGGCTGCTGCGCTGCGAAATCATCGGGCAATTTTAGACCCATGGCGTTGAAGGTAAAGGCAAGCCTATCTGCCGCCCCCGCCATCGCCTGCGAACGGGGCATACCCGCACCATGTCCCGCATTTGTCGCAACACTGAGCAAGGCAGGACGATCCGCTGCAGCCACCGCCTGCAAGCGCGCCGCATATTTAAAACTATGGGCGGGATACACGCGGTCATCCGTGTCCCCCGTGGAAATCAGCGTGGCCGGATAATGCGGGCCAGTCACCAAATTATGATAGGGGGAATAGCCCCGCAAAATGGGGAATAATTTCGGGTCCGACGGACTGCCATATTCCACTTCCCACAAACGGCCATTGGTAAATTGCGGAAAACGCAGCATATCCAGCACGCCTACATTGGGCAAAGCGACAGCGAATAAATCGGGTCGCCTTGTCATCGCCGCGCCGACCAACAGCCCCCCATTGCTGGCCCCATAAGCCGCCAGACGCGCGGGCGAACTATATCCTTGGGCCACAAGATAGTCCGCCGCATCGGTAAATGCGTCGAATACCGCTGGCTTATTTTCCAACATGCCGGCTTGATGCCAAGTCTCGCCATATTCGCCGCCACCCGGCAAAATCGGGAAGGCAAAAATGCCCCCCATATCCATCCATGTCACCTGTTCGGGCCGGTAATCAGGCGGAAAGGATAGGTTAAATCCGCCATAACCATAGAGCAGAACCGGTGTATCTTTGGTCCATTTTGCTGTTTTGCGGGACGCCAGAAACATAGCAATTTTTTTGCCATCACGCGCGGTAAAAAAGGCTTGCTCTACGCGGTAATCATCAGGGTTCACTGGCGCTTTTGGCCGCCAAACCAATGTGCTTTGACCGCTGCTGATGTTGTAACGATAGACGGAAGACGGAATGGCAAAGCTGGAAAAGCTGTAATATACATCATCCGCATGATCGCTCTGTCCGCCGCCGCCAGAAAAGCCCTTGGCTGACCCCATGGCAGGCAAAGCCACCTCGCCCCTCGGCGTTCCGTCCAGATCATAGACGAGGATTTTCGATTTTGCGTCGTCCAAATATTGCGCAAATAAGCGGCCCGACGCCAGACTGACACCCACCAAGGGCATATGTTGTTGTTCTGGGATAATCACCTGTGCGGGACGCGCCGGATCGCGCGCATCCACGCTGATCAAGCGGCTGTTTGGCGCGCCATCATTGGTCAAAAACAACAGATGCGTACCCAGCGTCGCCACATAGCGGTAGCTGGTGCTGCTATCGGTTGCCGTTGGAAAAAACGGCTTAAAATGACGGCTGTTGACCTTGGCTACCCGCACATCCGCTCCGCCGCCGACATAGCCGCTGTTCACAATGATATGCTGCCCATCATCCGACACCATAGCCATGAACAAATGGTCCGGTTGCTGCTTATTAGCATAGATGAACCGATCTTGGCTTTGGTGCGTGCCAAGGCGGTGGTAAAAAAGTTGAAGACCGGAATTTCCAGCCCGAAACTCTTGCCCCTCCTCCGGCGCGGGAAAGCGCGTGTAGTAAAATCCGCGCGAGTCCTTATCCCACGAAATATTGGAAAATTTATTCCAGCGCAGCACATCCGGCAATATCTGACCGGTTTTCACATCCACCACATGCCATGTCCGCCAATCTGCCCCCGCTTCTTGAACCGCATAGGCGACATATCGACCGCTTCGGTCCGGCACCGCTGCGGCCAGTGCAGACGATCCATCCGTTGACCATGTCGCCGGATCAATTAATTTGCGCGGCTCCCCCTGATCGCTGGACCGAACCCAATAGGACCATTGTTCCTCGCCCACCGCACGCCGAAAATAGAAAAATTGCCCACCGACCAACTGCACCATGTTGATCGCCTCGATATTCGAACGCTGCTCTAGATGCGCTAAAATGGCGGGGCGATCTTGCAACCCGTCCAGAAAATCGCGGCTATGGGCATTTTGCCGCGACACCCAATCCTGCACCTGCGGCGATGTGCGGGGGTCCGCTTCCAGCCAGCGATAATCATCGGTGACAGCAACCCCGCCATAAAGGTCCGTTACGCCGTCCACCGGTGTCGCCACCATCGCCGACGGAACAGCTTGGGGGCTAGTCTGGTGATGATCCGATATGGCCGCAACATCCTGCGCCCCAACCGTCACCGCCGATGCACCCGTCATCAGCGCCGCGAGCAACAGACGAAGGGTCGATTTACCATTTACGATAATCAGCATAACAAAGTTTCGGTTCCCAATCATCGTGCCGTCCGAGGGCAGCGGCACGGTTGTGCGCAAAAAACGGGGGTGGACAAACTCCTGTCAAAATGCGGCGTGATCAGCTGCACCCACAACGGACCAACCACGCATGGGTGCGCCGCGCTGTATCGAGCATAATCGGCAAATCTCGCAGACTATGGCCGCCATCACGGTACAGAATTAATTCGGTGTCAACGCCCGCATCGCGCAAGGCTATGTGCATTTCCTGTGCTTGGCTGGGCGGTGTATTGCGGTCCAACATGCCTGCTAACAGCAAGCTGGGCACGCTCGATGGGGTGACGGCCAAAACAGGGCTTCGGGCTTCACCTTGGCGGTGATCCGCGATAAAAATCTCATCAAATCGGCTGATTTGCGATGTTCCATGCTGGCTGCGCCAATGGGTTATGGGCGAAATGGCAATTGCCGCTTTGAACGGACTATTTTGGGTTGCCAGCCAAGCCGACATATAACCGCCATAGCTACAGCCCGTCACCGCTAGGCGGGCGGGGTCAGCCAAACCAGCAGCCACCAAATGATCGACCCCGTTCAACAGGTCGGCCATATCAATGCCGCCAACATCCCCGATCAAGGCCGCGGCAAAGGCTTCCCCCCGTCCGCAACTGCCGCGCGGATTGCATCGCAAAATGCCATATCCGTTGAACGCCAGCCACGCCGTGCGAATATGACCAATCCACCGCGCACGGTCCGCCAAAACGGGCCCGCCATGTACCTCGACAACCGTTGGCAATGGGCCGTCGGCCTTGGCAGAAGACAGGAACATTCCGTCAATACGGACGCCATCCGTACCCAGCCATGATATAGTTTTGGATTGCAGATTTTGGGCAAAGGCCGCCCCTTGTTCAAAGGTCGCAAAGATTGTTTGAACCGATCGCGGGCCAAATGGATCATGATCTGGCAGGCCCAAGACCGAAATTTCGGGCGGGCGCACCATGCCTTCGCGTATCACCAATGCCTGATGCTGGCCGATGGGCAGCGACACAGGGTTCCATGCGCCGCAACTTTCGTCCGTGCTCGCCCAGAGTATCGCAGGGGGACCATCCAAGGCCGCGTCCCCAACAATGGTTTCCAGTGAACGCAAACCCGCAAAATGAATCCGTCCATCGTCGCGAAACGCAACATGGGACACATCCGCACCATCGGTATCCGGATAATGAAGCACCCCACTCCGTTGATCGAACAGGCACAAGGTCCCGCAGACCAGACCCCGATCGCTGCACACCGCATCGACGAACGCAATCCAGCGGCCATCACGCGACGCAGCTGGCGCGCCAATTTGGTGCCGTGCTTGCGTGGGAATGACCCGCCGTTCGCCAAGACGCCCAGCGGACACGTCGACAATCCATAAGCTCGCGTCATACCATGCGTTCTCGCTATGATCGGGGCTGGCAACGAACAGCAAAGCGTCTTCGCCGCACCAAGCGACATCCCACACCGTTTCGCGCGGTTGCGATACGCAGCAGCGTTGCCCTTGATTGTCGAGCACCCAGACACGCCGCCACAAGTCATCGGATTGACTGGGCGAGATCGTCGTCGCGACCCCGCTTCCCATGTCAAGGGTTGGCATGGTTCCGCCATAAAGGCCCGCCTGATCTGCACCCAACCCAGCCACCCGCGCGGCGACTTTCTGACTAGAAGGCGACCATGCTAATTCTTCGACACGTCCTTGAACCACATTGTTCCAACGGCGCGACAGGTCTGTCGTCGACAGGCAAATGATTTCATCACCGGCTGCACCAGACACCGCAAAGACAAGGGATTGGCCATCCGGTGAAATCTGTGGGCACATGATATTGCCGCTTGTCACGCGTTCGACGCTACCGTCCCGCAGGCAATAGAGGGCCGCGTGAGTGGCATAGTGCGGCGGCCCATCAAAATGTTCGCCAATAAAGGCCATCCACGTGCCAGAACGATCCGACGTCAGATGCCGGATACGACGAATCTCACCAGTTCCAAAACCCAGACAATGGGCATAAAATGAATCCGCGTCATATGTTTGCTCGGCGATGACTTGCCCCGTTTCGTTTGATTTCGGCGCCGTCATATCATCCGGTGCATGGCCTATAATCATCACCTATCACATCCCAACAATCGCAGGGCAAATGGCGCGCAGCACCGCTTCCGCTTCCCTGACCTCATCACAAAGCCTTGCCGCGCCACCTCCGAACAATTTTTCCCGCCATGTCAAACTGGCAGCAAAAATTGGCAAACCGGCCAGTTCTAATGAGGGCAGTTTACTACGTTAAAATATAACTATGTCAAAATTTTTGATGAACTTATATTTTCCGCTTATCCCTAACGAGGGCGCGGCGGCGATATAGCGGGTCAGATTTGGCGATGATAAAAGCCGGCTTGTTGCGGCGGATCGGGCGGAAAAGCATAGAATATGCGGCAATATGTCGCTTGGGAGCTTGAGCGCTTGGCGGCTTGACCATCATCACGGCCATGCTGTTCAGAATTCGATATG
>CAZIVW010000017.1:9717-57363 GCA_964542975.1 uncultured Sphingopyxis sp. | reverse complement strand
CTAGGCCCACCAACCAAAACCGTCAACCGATTCTTTTCATTTTTGTTGCCAAAAGACGAAATTATTGTCCGCCGCCAATACCTTGCCGCACGCAGACCGTGCCAAATACATCGGAAATCCGTGAAAAATGGGTACAGGCTGGACGCCACATCCTATGACGCCCTGCGCGTGTCGAAAGCCGATATAAAAAGGACCCTGTCCTCCCGATTGGGAGAACAGGGCCAAACTTGGGCCAGTTTTTAAAAAAACCAGACCGGGGATGAGAATCGGTTGGAGCTTAATCCAACGGCGCAGTCAGAAGATTGGCATCCCGTGCCATGCAATATTGCACAAAGGATTGCGGCAGTTGGTCGATGCTGTCGACATTGCCGCCCTCTGCGCGCCAGATATGGGCGCCCTGCACATCCTTTGGCATGTCCAACCATGTTTGCCATTCTGTTTGGCTGGTCCATGCGTGGGTCGCTTTGATCGAGGTCAGGCTTTCATTCGACAAATCATCAAGCGCGCAGGCCCAACTGTCGGTGGTGAATTCGGTGCGGGGAATATTGGTGCCGGGGGGTGTCCATTGCGTGAATCCATGGCGTGTCACCACGGCGCGGTCGCCAATGGTCACCAGATCCAATTGAACGGGCTTGCCAAAGACGCTGGATTTCATGCCGAAATTGGCGACCAGTTCCAAGCCATTGGGGCCCAGCACTTCGCCGGTGATTCCGGCACGGAATACAGGGACTTCCAGCTCTTTACCCGAATAGGGATTGGTGTAGCGGTCCAAGAATTGGCCGGTTTCCAAGTCCGTATAGAAGAGCCAAGAGCGGGCCTTGGTTTCGATTTTGCCGTCCGGCCGCACAAAGGAACGGCGCACGCTGCACCCCTGATAACCATAGAGACGGCGACCATAGTCCGCGATTTCCAAGGCTTGGCCCGAACGGACGCCAAACACCTGCCCCGACGAAAAGGCATAAATGGTGCGGCCCGAAATATCGCCCTGCAATTTGGCGAGCAAACGCATGTTAAACGTCGGGTCCCCAATGGGCAGGCGCTCGGCAGGGGCGGCACCAGCCGCGCCTTTGGCCAAAGCGGTTCCGGCGATTCCCATGGCCGCGCCCGCCGCGCCCATAGAAAAAAGCGCATGACGGCGATTCATTGAAACATTGCTGTCCATCATCAATTCCTAAATTCGTTCAAAAATTTGCAAGGCCGCACGCTCGCCCGATTCCATCGCCCCTTCCATGCCCCGCGCGATGGCGGCAGTATGTTCGCCAGCAAAGACCAAGCGGTCCACAGGCTGATCAAAGGCATGGGCGAATTTGGCGATCTGGCCGGGCTGCCAACAAGCATAAGCGCCGCCTGCGAAGGGGTCGCGCTGCCAGCTCCATAGCTTCACGGGTCGCAGCGCGCCTTTGGCGGCGGGGCGGATATCCTCGACCTCTGCCAAAATCGCGGCCACGGCAGCATCTGGTGCCATGCGGTCCAAACGGTCCGCCGCAAAGCCATTGGCAAAGGCCAAAAAGGTCGTGACGTCCGATGGGTCGCGGCCATAATGCAAGGCCATAAAGCGACCGGCCAAACGGTCGGTCCACAAGGACGGCGGCAAGCCGTCGCTTTCCCAGAAACGGCGCGTAGGCACGAAATGCACCTGAAACACGCGATTATAGCTGATATTGTCGATGGCCGCTTGTTGCAGCGGTGGCAGGCTGGGTTCCACAGCCACCAAGCGCAGCGCGGATGCCGGCAAGGTGCAGATCATGGCTTTGCCACGAAAGCGCGAACCATCGGCGCAAACCGCCTCAATGCCAGTGGCATCGCTGCGGATGCCCACGACATGACGTTCGAAATGAATCGGGGACTTCACGCCCTTTGCCATCGCTTCTGGCATGCGTTGATTGCCGCCGACGCTGGCATAGGCCTTGCCGTCACCCGCCATCACCTCGGCATTGCGGGCGATATGCCACCACATCATGGCCGACAGATCATGCGCACTATTGCCATAGCTGCCGTTCAAACCATAGCCGATGCGAAGCTGTTCTGCGGTCCACCCCTTTTCAGTCAACACATCCGCGACCGAACGGTCAAAAGCCGCAAAGGCAGGGTCGCGCCAACTGGACGCATCCGGCAACGGATTATGTTCCATCAACGCCGTCGGTCCAACCAACCATGGCGCGCGTTCGCGCAATTTCCCCACAAAGGGGTTTAATGGGGAATTGGCCCAATCGGCCAGTTTCACCGTCTCACCGCGCAAGTGAATGGCGGTATTCGCCCCAACCGATTCCGTGCGGGGGCGGTGGGCTTCAAATTTCACGCCAAATTGCTGGCATCGGTCAACCAAACGGGCATAGCCATCGCCAACACCGCTGCCACCGGCTTCGGGATGGCCGGGCACATCGTCCATCGTATAGAGCCGCCCGCCCACGCGGTTGCGCCCCTCGACGATCGCGACCTTATAGCCCTGCTCTTCCAGCAGCAGCGCCGCGTTCAGGCCGGACAGACCAGCACCCAAAATGATGACATCCGCCTGTTCGGTGACGGCGGCCTGCGCGCCCGACATCTTAATCAGTGGCACTGCCGCCGCGCCCGCCGCCACGGCTTTGATGACAGAACGGCGCGACATGCTGAACGCGGACGTCATTTTGTTTGACGCTTCATATAGTTAATCAACGCCGCGCGCACTTCAGGGCGTGGTTGACCACCATAGGCCATACGATTGCCGCGAACATGGGTGGCGGGATTGGTAATCCAGCGGTCAAGCGTCGCATCATTCCAAACAATGTTGGATCGTTTCAGCGCATCCGAATAGCGGAAATTGGGACGCAGCGTACCCGCGCGTGCACCAAACAACCCGTGCAAATTGGGTCCGACCTTGTCCGGTTCGCCCTTTTGCAGGCTGTGGCAAGCGCGGCATTGCAACCATGCCCGCTGACCCGGATCAGTGGCCACTTGCGCCTGTGCGGCAGGGACCATCGTTGCGGTTGTCGCTGCGGCGGCGAAGGCCGCGATCATCATCATTTTACGCAAGGTCAAAGCCCTCCTTATTCAATTTAGCCACGAAGATTAGGGGCCAAAACCAATGGCCTTGGCCCCTAGTCCATCATCAGAAGTTCACCGCTGCGGTAACGCCGACACGGCGCGGGGTCAGCAGCGTATAAGCAAAGGCAAAGGGTGTGCCGCCTGCCGTCAAATCACGATAGCGCTGGGCTGCCGCAATCGCCTTTTTATCGAACAGATTTTCGACAAACAGCGTGAAACGAAACTGGTCGCTTTCCGCCGAAATACGGGCATTGGCGGTGGCATAAGCGTTCATCCAAGCCAGATTGCTTTCGTCGGTGTAACGACGCCCCATATAGCTGCCGTCCAAGCGGGTCACCAATGTCCAATCATTGTCCACTGGAGCACGATGCGTCACGCCAAAAGAAGCCTGATATTTTGGGAAGCGCGGTGCACGGTTGCCACGTGCTTCGGCATTACCAGTAACCTGCTCAATCGCCACCGAATTAAATTCGGTATATTTGCCATTGGTCAGGGCAAAGCTGGCTTCCATATTCAGGCGCGGGGTCGCCGCAAAACTGCTTTCAATTTCCAAGCCACGAATACGCGAGGACCCGCTGTTGGCCGCAACGTCCAACTGCCCCGTTTGCGTTGCAGCATCCGAAGCCGAGCGGAAGACCTGCACACGCGACACCTGATCCTGCCAATCCATTTGATAGACCGCAAAATTGGCGGTCATGCGGCCGTCCATCCACTTGGTTTTCAAACCGAGTTCGAAATTGTCCAGCTTTTCTTCGTCCAGCGCAACTCCAACACCATATTCGCCAGCAATATAATCCAGCTGCGTCTGGTTCAGACCCGCAAGGTTCGCGTTAAACTGTTTGGGCTTATTGCCTTGGCTGAACACGGCATAGGCCATGATGTCGCGCGTTGGCTTCCAGTTCAAAATGAAGCGCGGCAACCAAGATTTGGACTTTCCGCTCAGCGTGCGGCGGGCCAAAGCTTGGCCACCAATGTTGGTGACTTCATCGCTTTGCCAACGCAATTCGGTGCTGAACGTCAAATTGTCCAAAATGTCATAGCTGAACGACCCATAGACCGCGAGATTTTCAACCAATGCGACATCGGGCGTCTGCGATGCAGGTGTCGTGGAAAAATCGGCGCCAAAGGAATAAACAGCGTTCGACGAATAATAACCGTCATAATAATAGCCGCCGATCAACCAACGCAGGCGCTTATCATCTGGCGATGCGATGCGCATTTCATAGCTTTTATCGCTGAAATCTTGGAAGGTCGCGATGCCATAAAGGCCCTGAGCGGTCAGATCCGCATCAATCACGTCGACATTCTTGTCGTCATATTGTGCATAGCTGGCCGTCAGCGAATAACCGTCGGCGAAATCCCAATCTACCACCGCGCTGAACAGGTCAGAATCGCGGGTGAAACCGAATTTTTCGACGTTCCAGCGGTTGGGCGCTACCTTGGTGTTTAACTGGAAATCATCTTTGACGGGCAATTGGCCGCAGAAAAATTTGCGTGTTCCCGTCCCAAAGGGACCGCAGTTTAGATCCGACAAGCCGAATTGCGCCGATGCGATCGGGCCGTCATCATCCTTCACATTCAGATAACGCAGCTTAATTTGCAGCGTATCGGTCGGACGTGCGATCAGCGATGCGTTGAAATTGCGGCTTTCTTGCGCGCCCAAACGTTCGCCCGTCAGGCTGTCACGGAAAGGACCTTCATAGCTGTAATAACGCGCCGACCCACGGAAGAATAATTTGTCTTCGATCAAGGGAACAGAAATGCTGCCCGATGCCTGAAAATATCCCTTGGACGCGCCAGTGACCGACATATGGGTTTCGACATGATCCGCTGGGTCTTTGGTCGTGAAGTTAATGGCACCGCCAAAGGTTTGACGACCAAAAAAGGCGCTTTGCGGACCCTTGATCACTTCAACCTGTGCAATGTCATTGAAATCCAACGACTGAACCGTGCCCGGATAATAAACGCCGTCCAAGAAGAAGGACGCATTTTGGCGGGTTGGGTTGTTGGTGTTGATGTCCAGACCACGGATACGCGGCGCGCTGCCCTGACGCGAGCCTGCATTTTCAAAGTGCCAGCCGGGCGTGAACTGTGTCAGTTGCTCGACATTGGTGATGCCGGCGGCTTCCAGCTTTTCAGCATCAAAGGCCGAAATGGTCAGCGGAATATCTTGCAGCGATTCTTGGCGCTTACGCGCTGTCACCACAATATCTTCAATCGTAAAGCCGCTGTTATGCGCTTCGGCTTCATCCCCCGCATTATGTTGCGCGGCGGCTGGTGCTGCCAGACCCATCGCCAAGACACTGGCGGCGGTGCACAGATAGATTTGACCCCTCATTTTTCGCTCCCTCTTCTCTTTGGATTTTTGGTATTTTTGGTATTTTTTGGGCTTTTCAGCCGTTTTGCAGGCGGCAATCCGCCATGACCCAACCCAGATTCAGGCTCATGCCTTCGTTGCTGGTGTCGAATGTCATCACCGCGGCGGACGACGGCGCGCCTACTTCGCGCAGGCGCATCAGCAAAAACTCACCGCCTGAGGTGTAATATGGGTAACGTTGCCGGCGTAGCTGCAGATAATAGCTTTTGCCGTCGCGCGGGCTTTCCATGACCATCATGTCGCCCAGATCGTGCCGCCCTTTGAAATGATAGGTCCGATCCTGCGGCGATGGCGCAAGGTAGCTGTCGGCAAACATCGACACATCGCAGTCAAAATGCCGCGCTTTATACAGCGGGATCAGCGCAGGCGGTGCGGCCTGACGGCTGGGTTTCGACGGGCTGCGACGGAAACTAAATACATCCGTTCCCAGCCACATTTCCTCCGCCATCAGCCCAGAGGCTTTGGGGGCCAAGGCATCGCAATTGGCCGCCTCGCTCCGCCCCTCTAACTGCGCACCGCGCCGTTGCAGCACGACATCACAGCCGACCATTTTCTCCAACGCATCCGCTCGGGGCATGCTGTCCGCTGCCGTGCCAGCCGACCCGTCCGGTCCGCGATTCCAACGATAGCGCACCATGCGAATGCCATCGTCTGGCTTTTGCGATGCAAAGGCCACGACATGCTGGCGCACGCTTTGCTGTTCGCCTTCCCCCAGCTTCTCCGTGACCAAAAAGCTGGGTGATCCCAACAGGTCATCCGGCAAACGCTGGTGCAAATGATGGTAACGTTGTTGGCGGTCGGCTGGCGCGGTGTGGGAGCGTGGGTCCGCTTCGAACCAGATTTGCAGATCATTGCTAAACTCGCCCTCAAACCATGTCAGCGCATGGGTCAAGTCGCGGGCGTTGCGATCATCGGTCAGGCCGGTCGGTGCCGCCAATACGGCGCTGGACAAGCCAGCACCCGCCAAAAGTGTCGCAGCCATGGCGACCGTCGCGGCCTTATGTGGGAAACGCGCCATCACAGCTGTTCCAACACGTCAATCGCCACGCGCTCGCCGGACTCAAAGGCCCCTTCCATGCCGCGTTCCAAATAGGCCGTATGCTCGCCGCAGAAGTGGGTCCGCCCATGGCTTTTCTGCATCAAATGGGCAAAGCGCCCAACCTGCCCTGGCTGCCAATAGACCCAGTCACCCGATCCATGCGGATCGCGGTGGCAGGCCTGAATGGTGATGGGCTCCAACGCCCCTTCGGTTTCTGGCAGCACTTCGGCCAGCGTCTTCAACGTCCAGTCAAAGACTTGGCGGTCGTTCATAAAGCTGAATTTTTGCGCCTGTTCGCCATTGATAAAGGCAATGCCGACATTGGGCATTTCGCCGTCCGCAACGCCCCATTCCAACGAAGCAAAACGTTCAATCGGCGTGTCCGTCCACACCGCGCGGGGGCTGTCGGCATGCGGCCACCATGGACGTTTATATTTTACAAAGACCTGCAACGACAGACCATATTCGACTTCGTTAAACGCGCGCCAATGCTCGCCCTGAATCGGCGGGTTGAACACGATATTGCGCACCACCCGCAGCGGCGCTGAACAAATGATCTGCTTGGCTTGATAGCGGCTGCCATCGGCGCAGCGCACCTCGGAATAGCCCGCCTCGTCGCTGATCGAGACAACGGTTTTGCCATATTCAACCGGCTTGTTCAGCGCCTGCGCCATCGCATAGGGCAAGCGCGAATTGCCGCCTTCGATCATGAAAGCGCTCGGTTCATTGCGCTCCGCCGACAAATTGGTGTTGAACGCACCCACATTATAACGGCGCAATTCATGCAATGCCGATGTCGTATCAATCCGCCCTGTGTGGATCACCACGTCCATCAAGCGAATGGCTTCGTCCGAAAAACCCCGCGCCCGCAGATAGTCCGAATGCGGAATATCATATTTGGCCATTTCGGGGCTGAGCCACGCATCCAGCGGCAAGTCCGCCAACGGATTGTCACGATTGGACAGCGTCGGCAGCATCACCGTTGGCAAAATGCGGCGATCATCGCCCTGCAACGGGTTTAACTTATGATCCGGCCATTGTTGTTCCGTGATGCGCGTGCCGCGAATGTTGAACAACCAATCGCGCTTGATGTTGCTGCCCCGCGCCGGAATGACCTTCATCCCCAACATTTGGGCGCGGTCCAACATGCGGGCATAGTTGCTGCCGATCAGCTCGCCTGCGGCTTCGGGCCTGCCCGGTACGTCCATCAGCGTATAAACGCGTCCCCCAACGCGTTGGCGTCCTTCCAAGACGAGCACATCGGCGCCCTGCTCTTCCAGCAACAAGGCTGCGTTCAAACCGGACAGGCCCGCACCGATGACGATGACGTCATGGCGTTTGGTCAAGGACGCCGCCCGTGCGGTCGCGCCCAACATCTGCGCGGACAATAAAGCGGCCGCACCGCCGATAACAGCACGGCGACCAACCGCCGTTGACGCTGCCTGTTCGATCAGACCGGTTTCAATTTTTACGCTGGGATCGGGGAATTTCTGCACGGACTATCCAACCTGCTTTACACGCTACATTCAGCTTGGCTCGCACCGTGTCGCGTCCCCCATTCAAAGGCATCTGAATTACACGGCATTTCGTGAAATTGCCGTTCGCGAATGATTATTTCGCGAAATACATGTGCATTTTCAGTTACTTGGAGATATGCGCCTTGTGCAGCAGCGCACCCACAACATCATGGCGATAGCTGGCGCTGACCGGCAATTTTCGGCCGTCGCTCAAGCGGACAACCGATTTACCCGTCTGCATTTCCAATTCCATCATATGGTCCACCGCCGCCCAATGGGATCGATGGATTCGCCGTCCATCAAACGCGCCCAACGTTTCCAGCGCCGCCGAAAATCGGATGAAAAAACGGGTTTCGCCGCCTTGATAATGGACCCGCACATAATGGTCTTCGGCCGACATCGAAATTAAGGCCTGACGCGGCAGATCGGCCAAAAAGCTTTGCAGGGTTTTGACCTTGTCGGCGGCGGCATCCGCCGGTGACAAGCGGTCATCGACCCTCGTCGTGCCAGACAGGAAATGATTCTGGCTTAATCGATCGCCAATCCATGACCCAGCCACCCACAAGATGATGAAGGGCAGGAACGCCAATTGCCATTCCAAAAAATTGATGATCGAGGTTGGCCATGGGTGCGCCACGCGCGACACATCCAACGCAAAAATTTCGCCATAAGCCAAAGCAAAATAGCAATTAATGGGGCGATAGACATTCTGCGCCACAAAAGCGGCCATAATGGCCGCCATGACAAATCTACCGGTGCTCAAGGGACGCGTGAGGCGCATGCGGATTATAAGAAAAATAGCGGCCGTCAGCCACCAAATCGCGCAAACCGCCATGAGCCAATATAGCAGAGCAATCGGGCGAGCGGGCCAAGGCTTCAACATGCCAACGCCGTTCCAACCCAGCAAAAATGCCATCAGCACCGGTGCACCGACATAGAATAATTTTTGGGCTGTCGTCGCTGTGCGCATATTCTGTGCGCAATTCGCCAATATGTGTCCCGCCATAGCTCCCAACCAGATTCAGCTTTGTCCTGCCGTCTTAATTATGGTGGAGATCGGTAAACATTGTCCAGACAAATTTTACCGAAATGCATTATATTATTGATTTATAATAATTTTATTAAATTAATTTAGTCATCTATTTTAACATATAGATATGCAAACAGCCGCTTTCCGCCAGAAAGTGTTGAAAAATCATCCGGATGCTTTGGAAATTTGGGTTAGGGGAGGCCCTGTTCCTATCCCGCCGAACGGGGCCTCATCCCCTATGTTATGAAGCGATATAGGCGCGCATCGCGGCGGCTTCGGATTCAATTTTGTCGATACGATACTTCACCAAATCGCCAATCGAAATGAAACCGATCAGCACCTCGCCGTCCACCACGGGCAAGTGACGGATGCGTTTTTGGGTCATCAAGGACAAGGCCGCCATAATTGGCAAATGCGGTTCCGCACTGACGGGCGATTGGGTCATCACATCACCCAAAGGGCGACTCAATACCTCGGCGCCATAGGCCGACATCAGACGCACAAAATCGCGTTCGGAAAAAATCCCAATCACCTGCCCATTATCGACAATGGGCACCGCGCCAATGCGATGCTGCGCCAAAAGATCAACGGCATTTTGCACCGTGTCTGTAGGATGGCCGGAAATAATGGTCTGTGTTCGACCCTTTAAGATGGACGCAATCGACATGCTGAGCCTCTCTCCCTGTCATCTTGGACACAAAGGCTAACATGAATCTTCTAAAAACCGAAAGGTTTCAATTGGACGCTTCATCCTTGGCGCGCTGCATCCTATCGTCCATATAGGGTTTATGAGCAAATCCCCCCTTCCCGATAACAGCACAGCATCGCAGCAAGCATGGGCTCGATATCGGCGTTTAATGATCGGTATGTCCGTCACCTCCGCGCTGGCGGTGGTCGCGGCGTTAAGCTGGCTGTCGGTGGAAATGGGCGATGACCTCACCATCCATATGATGATCGCCACCGCGGCGGGTGTCGGCCTGTCGGTGTTATTGGGCGCCGCCTTAATGGGACTGGTTTTCCTGTCCAGCGGCAGCGGCCATGATGATTCGGTGATCGACCCGCTGGGCGATGATCATCCCACCCCCCACAATGATAAAGAAAAATAATATCATGGAATCTCCCCAAGCCCCCTCTGCCCCCACCAAAACCCCTGTTTTGCGCGTGGTTCCCCGTCCTGCCGACATTAACTCCAACGGCCATATCTTTGGCGGTTGGGTGCTCAGCCAAATGGATATTGCTGGCGGCATCGTCGCTGCGGATGTCGCCAAAGGCGCTGTCGCCACGGTCGCGATTGAAACGATGGAATTTATCTCGCCCATTTTGTTGGGGGATATTATTTCCGTTTATGCCCATTTGGAAAAGCGCGGCCGCACATCCATGGGTATTCGTATCGAAGTGGTCGCAACCCGCGATGGCAACCGCACCCATCAGCGCGTCACCGAAGGCCTGTTCACCTTTGTTGCGCTGGACGAGAATCATCGCCCACGTCCTTTGCCAGAAGCATGGTCGGAATATAAAATCTAAGCCAACGCCCTTGGGCGCATAGCGCCGCACAAGGCGGCCATCCCATGATGGACAGCCCATAAAAAAGCCCTCCCGCTGATCGCAGCGGGAGGGCTTTTTATTCCGACATTCCTGCCGTCAGCTTTTGGATTTATTCCGCAACCTCAACATCAGCGCCCACTTCCCGCGCGGCGGCGGTGCGGCGCGGACGGCGCGGTTTTAATGCTGGCACCGGCTTTTCAGCAGGGGCTTCTTCGGCATCGCTGCTGCGGTCGGTGCGGCCAATGGCGGGCGGCAAGGCGGCGCTGTCGATGCTCAGAGATTCGTCCACACGGGCGCGGCGCGGACCACGGCGGCGCGGCGCGGCGGCTTCTTCGCTCACCACGGCATCGCTGACCGGCGCACTCACGGCTGCGGGAACAGCATCCCCAGCATCGGTCGGCGCAGCCATGGGCTGATCTTCGCTACGGTCACGGCGCACCGAACGCGCACGGGTAGCACGCGGGGCACGGGCACCTTCCTCGTCGCGGACATCGCGGGCATCGCGCGCTTCACGGGCATCGCCGCTATCACGCGCTTCACGACCAGCTTGGTCGTCGCGTTGGTCGCGGCCATAGCCACGGCTTTCACGATTCTCCCGGCTGTCGCGCGTGTCGCGATTGTCACGGTCCCCACGGGGGGCACGCTGTTCGCGGTAATCGCGCTGCGTGCGCGGTTCGCGATTGTCACGGTTGTCGCGATATTCGCGGGGCTCGCGTTGGCCACGGGCTTCGCGGCTATCGTCGCCATCCTGCTCACTCGGCGCAGAGCGTGCATCGCTGTCCGTGTCCAAATCGCTGTCGTCATGACCGTCGAAATCTTCCACGCCGCGAATTTCGCGCTGGCGATCCGATTGGCGATCATATCCATTTTGCGCTGCCCGTTCGTCTTGGCGGGCACGAAAATCGCTGAGGACGCGGAAATAATGATCCGCAAATTGCAGATAATATTCGGTCTGCACGCGGTCGCCAGCCAATTGGGCGTCACGGGCCAAATTCCGATATTTCTCGATCATCTGGGCAGCGTTGCCACGCGCGCGGCTGTCAATACGATTGGCCTGATCGACACCGCGTCCACCGGACTGCGGGCGATTATTGTTGCTATTGTTATTACGGCCACGACGGCGGCCGTTATTATTGTTCTGCCGGTTGTTCATGTTCAACTGAGACATCCTGTCGAATAAGCTTAATGCCAACCCCTAATGGCCGATCGCGCGTCCATCATGCGCGACGTCCACGCCGTTTTGCGTGGCTTTTCCCTTCATATGTCCGCGCAAACCAGTTTGCGCGATCCGATATTTGGAAATCAGAACTGTCGGGCCTGTGCGATGTCAACGCATCATCAAAGACGTGCCGATCAGCCTGTATCCCGCCCCTACCGCGATTTTCACGCGAAACCAAGAAATTTTTTATGTTGAATTGGCAAGTCGCCGTAACGCCAGCACGCGATCCCGCCCCGCCAAATCCGAAAAACAACGAACCGAAAATCCCGCCATTTGCGCCAAAGCGCCGACAGCCTTGGCCTGCGTAAATCCAATCTCTAGCAAGACCAAGCCTTTATCGGTTAACAACCGGCCCAACTGCGGCATCAACCGGCGATAATCACGCAGGCCATCCGGCCCCGCAAACAAGGCCCCATGTGGTTCATATTCGGCCACATCAGCCTGTAAAATTTCGTCGTCGCCAATATAGGGCGGGTTGCACAAGATGATATCAAATGGCGCATCAAGACCGTCCCCCCAATCCCCAAGGCGAAATTCCGTCCGCGCCGACAGGCCCGTCAACTCCGCATTGCGCCGCGCATAATCCAGCGCAATCGCGCTGGCATCCACGCCCAATCCTGTGGCCGCGGGCAATTCACTCAGCGCCGCCAGCAACAAAGTCCCTGGCCCTGTGCCCAAGTCTAATACGCGCAGCGCGGCCTGCGGGTCCGCTATTTCGCCCAGCATCGCCTCGATCAATGTTTCGCTGTCCGGGCGCGGAATCAACACCCCCGGCCCGACGGCCAAGCGCAAGGTCCAAAAATCGCGATATCCGACAATATAAGCGGCGGGTTCCTGCGCCAAGCGCCGCTGAATCAACGCCCCATAAGCATCTGGCGTCTGATAGCGGGTCGGGTCCAACAATAATCGGTCCCGCTCCACCCCCAAAGCATGGGCCATCAAATATTCGGCGTCCAATCGCGCGCTTTCGGATATCCCCTCCAACACTTGCGCCGCCGACCGCATGGCCGACCGCACATCAAGGGGAAAGCGGGGCAATGCGGGAACCGCCTTATTGCTCACTCAGGCCCGCCAAACGCTGGGCCTGATCTTCGGCGATCAACGCGCCGATCAATTCGTCCATCTGCCCCATCAAAATTTCCGGCAAACGGTGCAGGGTCAGGTTGATGCGATGGTCGGTCACGCGGCCCTGCGGGAAATTATAGGTGCGAATGCGTTCCGACCGGTCGCCCGAACCGACCATCGATTTGCGGGCCGACGCTTCGGCACTGTGAATCTTTTCCCGTTCCAAATCATAGAGCCGCGCGCGCAGCACCTGCATGGCCTTGGCGCGGTTTTTATGTTGGCTGCGCTGGTCCTGTTGAATCACCACAAGACCGGTGGGAATATGGGTGATGCGAATGGCGCTGTCCGTGGTGTTGACATGCTGTCCGCCCGCCCCGCTGGCGCGGTAAATATCGATTTTCAGGTCGCTGTCGTTAATCTCGACATCGACTTCCTCGGCTTCGGGCAACACAGCGACCGTGGCGGCGCTGGTGTGAATCCGCCCGCCGCTTTCGGTGGCGGGCACGCGCTGCACGCGGTGGACGCCGCTTTCAAATTTCAGCTTTGCAAACACGCCTTGACCGGAAACGGATGCAACCACTTCCTTATAGCCGCCAACCTCGGACTCATTGGCCGAGATCATCTCCACCTTCCAACCCTGTGTGTCGGCATAGCGGCTATACATGCGCAGCAAATCGCCCGCGAACAAAGCCGCTTCATCGCCGCCCGTGCCCGCCCGGATTTCCAGCATGGCGGCGCGGTCATCGGCCACATCCTTGGGCAGCAATTTGATCGCCAGATCATGTTCCGCAACCGGCAGCGCGGCTTCAACAGCTTGCAGTTCCTCGGCGGCCATTTCCTTCATATCGGGATCGGCCAGCATCTCTTGCAAGGCGACCACTTCGCCGCGCAGACGCACCAATTCGCTGGCCGCCGCCGCCACAGGCTCCAGCTCCGCAAATTCCTTGGATGCGGCGACAAAGTCCGCAGGCGACATATCGCCCGTCGCCATGCGCGCTTGCAGCGCGGCATGGCGTTCGATCAGCGCGTCAATCTGGCGATCCGAAACCTGTGCCATCAGATAGCTTGGATGATCGCATCGACGCGCTTGGCGACATCATTGTCCCCGCGCACATTGCGGGCCAACACGCCATCGCGCGTGCCGATGCTGACCAAGGCATGGGCCGGAATCTTTGCGGCCTTGTCATAACGCTTGCGCGGCGAACCATTGGCGACCAGTTCCACCGAAATCCCTTGGGCGCGCAGGGCGGCCATCGCCTGCTGCGCCGCCGCCAACATGCTGTCGTCTTCCAACGCAATCACCGTATCGATGCGGTTATCAATGCGGCTTTCGTCGACCAGCATCGCCAGACGCTCAATGCCAGCCGCCCAGCCCACGGCCGGAGTTGATGGACCACCCAGATTTTCGATCAAACCATCATAGCGGCCACCACCCAAAACGGTGCCCTGTGCGCCCAAACGGTCGGTGATAAATTCAAAGGCCGTGTGGCGGTAATAATCCAACCCGCGCACCAAACGCGCATCGCGGCTCCACGCCACGCCAGCCGCATCCAATCCCGCGGTGACAGCGGCAAAGAAATCTTGCGCCTCGCTGGTCAAATAAGCGTCAATGTCGGGCGCGCTATCGGCAATCGGGCGGTCCTTGGGGTCTTTGCTGTCCAAAATCCGCATGGGATTTTTGTCCAGGCGGACCAAACTATCTTCGCTCAATTCCCCGCGATGCGCTTGGAAATGCTCGACCAGCGCCGCGCGCCACGCATCGCGGCTGTCGGCATCGCCCAACGTATTGAGATTCAGCGTCACACCGTCCGACACGCCCAATTCGCGCAGCAAATGATCGGCAAAAACCAGCAATTCGGCGTCCATCAACGGGCTGTCGCTGCCCAACACCTCGGCATCCACTTGGTGGAATTGGCGGTAGCGGCCCTTTTGCGGGCGCTCATAGCGGAACAAAGGCCCATGAGTCGCGACCTTCAACGGGGCATATTGCTGCCAGCCATTGCTGATATAGGCACGGCTGATTCCGGCCGTAAATTCGGGACGCAAGGTGATGGATTCGCCGCCGCGATCCTCAAAGCTGTACATTTCCTTGGACACCACATCGGTGGTTTCGCCAAGGCTGCGCGCAAAAACGGCGGTCGGTTCAATCACCGGCACTTCGACGCGCTTAAAGCCATATAGGCGGCGCACCCGTTCAAAGGCGTCCACCACATAGGCGAAACGATCGGCAAAATCGCCAAGCATATCTTGGGTGCCGCGAACGGGCTGCGGGGTCGCAATCTTTGCGCTTTTATCCTTGCTCATATCTGCGGCGTCTAATCGCATTTTTGCAAAAACAAAAGCCACGCCGACATGCTCGTCTGCATCATTTTGGCAAAATATCACCGCTTTTTTGCGCTGCTGCTGGACCCTTTGGACATTTGACGGCACAACGGAGGCTATGACTATGTTTTCTTTGTCTGCCGCGCCTGCCGCGCCGCGCCGCGCGATGATGCTCCGCTTGGCTGCCCCGTTCCGCCTGTCGCTTATCATGGCGCTGGCCGCGACATCCGCCTCGGCCCCGTCTGTGGCCCAAGCCCAGCCCCAAGGCCTCAGCCAGCCCCATATCAGCGCCGCCCCCGTCAGCATCGCGGTGCCCGAAGACAAGCCCTATGTCGGCACCATGATTTTGCGCGTGGATGCCACCGACCCTGATCGCGGCATTTTCAAAATTCGCCAAACGATTCCCGTGGCCAGCGGCGGCGGCACGGTGACATTGCTCTACCCCCAATGGTTGCCCGGCAAACATGCACCGCGCGGGGCCATTGCGGATATTGCGGGCTTTCAGGCCAATGCTGGCAACAAACGCCTGACATGGACGCGCCAACCCACCAATGTTTACGCCTTTGACGTCGATGTGCCGGCCGATGCCAAGGCCATTGATATTGAATTTATGTTCCTGTCCCCCACGCGCAGCAGCGAAGGACGGGTGGTCGCCACCCCCGCGATCATGAATCTGCAATGGGAACAGCTCAGCTTTTATCCTGCCGGATATTTCACCCGCCAAATCCCCGTGCAATTGGACGTCACTTTGCCCGCAGGCTGGACGGGCGCCGCCGCCATTGATGGGTTAAAGGTCAGCGGCAACCGCTATAGCTATGGCGTCACCAGCTATGAATCCTTGGTCGACAGCCCCATGTTCGCGGGCCGTTTCTTTCGCAAATGGGATTTGGGGCAAAATGTCGCGTTGAACGTGGTGGCGGACGAAGACCAATATTTGGCCGCCACGCCCGACCATATCGCCCGTCACGCCGCTTTGGTGGCCGAAACCATCGCTTTGTTCGGCAGCCGCCCCTTTGACCGCTATGAATTTTTGCTGGCCCTGACCGACGAATTGGGCGGCATTGGGCTGGAACATCATCGCAGCAGCGAAAACAGCCGTGCCCCAGATTATTTCACCCGCTGGGACAGCAATGACAGCCAGCGCGGCCTATTGCCCCATGAATTTGTCCATAGCTGGAACGGCAAATATCGCCGCCCCGCCAAATTATGGACGCCCGATTTCGCCACCCCCATGCAAGGCAATTTGCTGTGGGTTTATGAAGGGCAGACCAGTTTTTGGGATTTGGTGCTGGCCGCACGGTCGGGGATGCAAAGCAAGTCGATGGTGCTGGCCGAATGGGCGTCCCAAGCCGCCTATTTCGCCGCCCAGCCCGGCCGTGAATGGCGCAGTGTCGAGGACACGGCGCTGGACCCCGTCATCGCGGCACGCAAACAGCGCAGCTTTGCCAGCATGACCCGCGCCGAGGATTATTATAACGAAGGCTCGCTGATGTGGCTGAGCGCCGATATGCTGATCCGCACACAAAGCAAGAATAAGAAATCGCTGGATGATTTCGCCAAAATCTTCTTTGCCGCCCGCGATGGCGATTATGGCCAATCCACCTATGACATCGCCGATGTGGTCGCCGCGCTGCAAGCGGTGCACCCTTATGATTGGGACGGATTCCTGCGCGACCAGATGCAGAAATCCGGCCTGCCTGCGCCCCTATCGGGCTTTGCCTTGGCGGGATATCAATTGGCGTGGCACGACAGCCCCAATATTTATGACCGCGACCGCATGATCAGCGCCCGCAATGCGGACCTGACCCATAGCCTTGGCTTGGTGATCGATCGGCATGCGATGGTATCCAGCGTGCTATGGAATGGCCCCGCCTTTCGCGCCGATATTGTCAATGGCACCAAAATATTGGCGGTCGATGGCATGGCCTATAGCCGCGAGCGGTTGGAAAATGCCGTGCGCAAAGCCGCAGACGGCAAAACCCCCATCCGGCTGACGGTCGAACGCGGGGGCCGCTTCCGCGAGGTCAGCATCGCTTATCATGGCGGGCTGCGTTGGCCGCATTTGGAAAAAATCACACCGGGGCCGGATTGGTTCGACCGCCTGTTCGCCGCGCGCCGCCCGATCTAGGATCAGGACCCTAGCCCAACACCCGCCATATTCCCCGCCCCACGCCCCCCAAAAGTCGGGTGAAACGCCCGCGCTGGCCCATTTCATCGCCATCGCCCGTTTCGCTGCTCGACTTTTGCGCGCTGGGGCGGCTAAGGACGCCCACGAATCGAAGCAAAAAAGGATACTCCCCCATGCGTATCGACCTCATCCCTGCTGGCGACAATGTGCCAGACAGCCTGAATGTGCTGATCGAGGTTCCCATCGGCGGCGAGCCGGTGAAATATGAATTTGACAAGGATTCGGGCGCTCTGTTCGTCGACCGTTTCTTGCACACCCCCATGCGCTATCCCGCCAACTATGGCTTTATTCCCCACACGCTGGGCAATGATGGCGACCCGCTGGACGCTTTGGTGGTGGCCCGTTCGCCGATCATCGCTGGCGCGGTGGTAAAATGCCGCCCCGTTGGCGTTTTGAAGATGGAAGACGATGGCGGCGGCGACGAAAAGCTGCTGTGCGTGCCCGTCAACAAGACTTTCCCATATTATGCCAATGTTGCCAATTATCAGGATCTTCCCCCGATCCTGCTGCAGCAGATTGAGCATTTCTTCACCCATTATAAGGATCTGGAACCCGGAAAATGGGCCAAGATCGAAGGTTGGGGCGATGTAGAAGTGGCCAAGCAATTGATCCGCGAAGGCGTAGAACGCTTCCACGCCAACGAAGCCTAAGCACAAGCTGGCAACACTTTAAGCAGAAGGCGTCGGGTCCGTATCCGGCGCCTTTTTTATCAGCACATCCTGCCGTGGATAAGGGATGATAATGCCCGCTTCTTGGAAACGGTCCCATATTTCCATGAACACTTCGCCCTGAATATTCCCAAGCCCCGCTTCGGGGTCGGCAATCCAATAGCGCAATTCATGCTCCACCGCGCGCGGACCAAAGGCGGTGATCCACACCATCGGTTCGGGGTCGACCAAAATACGCCCATTATCTTTGGCGGCTTGGCTAATGATCGCCTGCGCGGTGCGCAAATCGCATTCATATGGCACCGGAATCTGCATCCGCACCCGCACTTCGCGGCTGGCATAGCTCCAATTCTCAACCGCTTGCGTCATCAGCAATTCATTGGGAATCAGATGCTTTTTACCGTCCCGCGTGATGACATTCACGGCGCGCACGCCGATTTTCGCGACCCGCCCCACATTGGGCAGGCCGCCGGGCAGGCTGCTGCCGCCCATACCGCTGCCATCGCCGACCACAATGACATCCCCCGGCTTGATCGAGCGGTCCATCAGCAAAATAATGCCCGCAATCAAATTGCCGACGGTTTTTTGCAGGCCAAAACCAATGGCCAAACCCAAGGCCCCAGAGAAAAAGGCCAGCGCCGTCAGGTCGATGCCCAGCACATCAATGCCCAGCAACAAAGCAAAGCCGCCCAGCGTAATGCCAATCAGCTTTTCGGTCAGCAACCGCTGCGCTTCATCCAATTGATGGTTGCGGCGCAGCAACCAACGCGTGCTGCGCATCGCCAGCTTGAACAAAATGAACAGCAGCGCCGCCAGCAACAAGCCCGTAATCACGCCATATAGCGACACAAAGTTAGACCCTATGTCGAGCCCAATGGCTTTCAGCGTCTCGACCGTCCGGCTGATGCCAACGCTCACGGGTTCAGGCGTTTTCATAGGTGCGTCATATCTGCCGAAGGGCCTGTTCCAAATCCGCCATCAAATCTTGCGGGTCTTCCAACCCAATGGACAGGCGCACCAAGGGGTGCGGGCTGTCCCATTTGGTCGCGGTGCGAATGCCCGCAGGGTCGCTGGGCACCGCCAAACTTTCATAACCGCCCCAGCTAAAGCCAATGCCAAAATGGCGCAGCGCATCGACAAAGCGCGCGCGGCCTGCATCATCCGTGTCTTTCAACAAAAGGCTGAACAATCCGCTCGCGCCCTTAAAATCACGGCTCCACAGGGCATGGCCTGCATCATCGGGCAAAGCAGGGTGCAGCACCTTGGCGACTTCGCCCCGCCCTTGCAGCCAGCGCGCGATGGTCAGTGCATTTTTGCCATGCCGTTCCAGCCGCACATCCAGCGTCCGCAATCCGCGCAGCATCAGCGCGCAATCATCCGCCGACACCGATTGCCCCAATTGATAGGTCGCATGGCGCAATTTCGGCCATAAAGCCTTGTTGGCGGTCAAACTGCCCATCAAGGCATCGCTATGCCCGCCGACATATTTGGTCAGGCTCATCATGCTGATGTCCACACCCAGCGACAAAGCGGGCAGCAGCAGCGGCGTCGCCCAGCTATTGTCCAAGATCGTCCAAATGCCGCGTTCGCGGGCGATGGCGGTGATGGCGGGAATATCCTGCACCTCAAAGGTCAGGCTACCTGGTGATTCCAGAAAAATCAGCTTGGTTTCGGGCCGGATGATATCGGCAATACCCGCCCCAATCAGCGGGTCATAATAAGTGGTTTCCACGCCCATGCGGGCCAACATGCCATCGCAAAAGCTGCGCGTGGGTTCATAGGCGCTGTCGACCATCAGCAAATGGTCGCCGGGCGATAACAGCGCCAAGAGCGCGGACGAAATAGCCGCCACGCCGGATGGGAACAGCAACGTCCCTTCCGCCCCCGCTTCCAATTTGGTCAGCGCATCGGCCAAGGCCCAAATGGTGGGTGTGCCGCGACGGCCATAATATAATTTGTCATGGGTGGCGTGGCCGCGTGTTTTCAGGTCGGCGACATTATCATAAAGGATGGTCGACGCCCGCCACACAGGCGGGTTGACGATATGACCGCCCAATCGCGGATCACCCGTCCATTCGCTGCGCCGACCCGCTTGAACAACCGCCGTGGCGGACCCCACAGGCTTTTCATTCCCATTATCCGCCACTGCTTATTCTCTTTCCTAGCCAGCCGTTCAGGCTGCGGGGCCGGTCGCCTTTGGCGTGGCCGGGTCCGCACCCCATTCATTCCAGCTGCCGTCATAAACAGCGACATCGTCCTTGCCCAGCAAATGTGCGCCAAAGGCCAGAACCGATGCCGTCATGCCGCTGCCGCATGTGGTGATGAGCGGACGGTCCAAATCGACGCCTGCGTCCACAAAGGCCGCTTTCAACGCATCACCCTGTTTCCATGTGCCGTCATCGTTGAAAAGCTGCTTATGCGGCAGGCTGCGCGATGCCGGAATATGGCCGGGGGCCATGCCGGGGCGCGGATCGCGTTCTTCGCCAGTAAAACGGGCGGCTGGGCGGGCATCCGCCACTTGCTCTGCGCCGCTGTCGACATTGGCCAGCAATTGATCCTTGGTGCGCACCGCCTTGGCATCGCGCCACACGGTGAAATGGCGGTGGCGCAGCGTTTGCTTGCCCATTTCCAACGGACGCCCTTCGGCCTTCCACTTGGCAAGGCCGCCGTCCAGCAAGGCCACATCATGCGCGCCGAATAATTTGAGCAGCCACCATGCGCGGGCCGCGCTGTTCAGCGGGCTGTCGTCATAGAGCACAATCCGGCTGCCATCGCCCAAGCCCAGCGATTGCATACGGCTGGCAAATTTTTCCGGCGGCGGGGCCATATTGTCCAAGGGGCTGTTTGGGTCGGTTAATTCCCCCAAATCCATAAACACTGCGCCCGGCACATGTCCGGCTTCATATTCCGCACGTGCGTCACGGTCGGTTCCGGCCATGAACTTCGTCGCATCGACGATGCGCAGATCGGAAGCACCCAATTCGCGTTCCAGCCAGTCTGTTGTGACCAAGGCGTCCATTTTTCGCTCCTGTTGCAGCCCGCAAGGGCACAGTCCTCCCGCCAGCCATCTGATGTGGCATTTCCTTTCGGGGCAGACGGTCAGCCTATGCCGCAGTGCGCCCTTTTTCAAGCACCTAGCTGCGCAGAAAGTTCCATGCTGCAACGCAGCAAAAAAGCGGGGGCAAAAGCAAGGGCTTCACCCCGATAAATCAAGAAATTTTTATTGTCGGCGCGTCACTTCGGTCGCCCTCGCACCGGGACGATCGACGGCCAAAGGTGTGCGGTCCAAGGGAATCGGGGCCAGCTTTTCCGCCCCGCCAACCGCCGCGCGGCCCAGCACATAAGCCGCCGCAATTTGGCCAAATGCGTCGCTTTCGCCGTCCCAATGATAGGTCACATCAGCGGCCAAGACCGGCACCAACAAAGGCTTGCCGCCCAATATCATCGGCTCAATAGCGGTGCGCGGCAATTTCACTTCGCTGCTCAACTGTTCGCTGCGGCCGGCCGCCAATTGCATATCATCGCGCAAAATGCTGCCACCCGCGCCATCATAAAAACGGCCCAGCACCGCCTCGTGCATGGCGCTGCCTTGTCCCAAGGCGATACGCACCATCAACCCCGTGGCATCTCGCGCCCCGCGATTGCTGAGCGTCAGGGTAAATCCAACAGCGATATGGTCCGCTTCGATTCGAATGGAGCGCACCGCCACATCCATGTCGACATTGGCGCGAATCTCATCTGTCGGGCGGCGCACGATGGACCCCGCGCTGACATATTCGTCCAAATTCGTCCAAGCCGGAACCACCCCTGTCGCGGCAGGTGCTGGCGCGGGCACAGATACGGGTGCTGGCGTCGGTGCAGGTGCGGGATTGGGAAGGGGCGCGGTCGGGGGCGTCACAGGCCGCGTCGCTTGCGCTTGGGCTTGCGGTGAACGCGCCTCGGACGTTGGGGCACGCGGCGGCACCGACGCTGGCGATGGTTCGTTCAGCAAAGGTCCGGTCAGCGGTGCCCGCGCGGCGGCGCTGGGCGCAGGCGGCACAGCAGGCCGCACTTGCGGGGCCAGTGACGGCGTCGCCGCCGGACGAGGCGCAGGCCGCTCCACACGCCCCAGCCCAGCCTGTGGATTCGTCTGAGGATTCGTCTGTGCGCCCGCTTGTGGATGGACCATTTGCGGTGCGGGCTGCGCGGCTGGTGGCTGCGCACGCGGCGCTTGGTTCTGCGCGTTGCTTTGGGCAATTTCCAAATAATCTTCGGGGCCAAGCGCCGTTTGTCGCCGCCAATATAAGATGGCGGCAATCAAGGCGATCAATCCAGCCAATGGCCATGCCCACCACGGCGAATTGCCATCCGCTGCGCTCGCCTCTTCGGCTGCGGCCGCCTCGGTCGTTTCCGCATCCGCTACCGGCTCTTCGGGCAGAAATACACTATCGTTCAAACCGCCCTGCGCGTCTGTGGGCAGCGGGGTGACGGACGAATCGGGCACCGCCGCATCTGGGCTGCTCTGCGCTTCTGGCGCGGCCGCTGACGGCGCAGCCGCCACGGGTGCGTTTATTTTGGGAACCGGGGTTGCCGCTTTGGGCGCAGGCTGGGCCGCACTCTGGGACGCAGGACGGCTGGGGGCCTCTGCTTTCGGCGCAGCGGCCTTGGGCGCGGGGGTCACAGCCTTGGGTGTCGCCTTGGGGGTCGGAGCGGGTGTCGGAGTGGGTGTCGGCGCGCTGATACGCGGCGGCTGAACCGGCTGGGTCGTTTGGGCCGCCTTGGGCGCCGGACGCGATGTTTCCGGACGCGGCGGCAGGCCATTGTCGGACGGACCTTGGATCTTGCTGTCGCGGTCATCATCCGTCGGCGGCAAGCGAAAATCCAAGCCGCGCGGCGATGCCGTCCCGCTACTTTGCGCGGCCGCACCCCCAACAAGCATCGCTGTGCTGATCACCAAGGCTGCCGCCGCTTGCCGTGCCATTGTCATGCCTGTCACTTAACCTATCCTTGATCCAATCGGTATCCGGTCCGGCCCTTTGCCCGCGCTGTCCCTCAACGCCCAAGGCCGTCCCATGATCCGCGCCGCCCTGCCTGCCCCATCACCCATTTGACGCGCTTGTCATGGCCCAAATGATAGAGAGGATGATGATGCAGATGACAAGGCCGCCTTGCGGCACTAGACGGATTTCATGAACACATCCAGCCATCCCCCATTGGCCCCGAAACATCTGGGCCAGTCCAGTGAACTGCCTGCCTCACCCGAAGCAGCGATTTTGGATTATGTCCCCAACCCCCGCAAGGGCGAGACTTATTTGATCCGCTTTGCCGCGCCGGAATTTACCTCGCTATGCCCCGTCACCGGACAGCCGGATTTCGCGCATATCGTTATCGACTATGCCCCCGGCGAAACCATTGTCGAATCGAAAAGCCTCAAGCTGTTTTTGGGCAGTTTCCGCAACCATGCGGGCTTTCACGAAGATTGCACGGTGGGCATTGGCCGCCGCTTATTCGACGAAATGCAGCCAAAATGGCTGAGAATTGGCGGCTATTGGTATCCGCGCGGCGGCATCCCGATTGACGTTTTCTGGCAATCCAGCGCCCCGCCTGCGGACTTATGGCTGCCAGATCAAGGGGTTGCCCCTTATCGCGGTCGCGGCTGACATCATCGCCCACCCAGACTGACCGAATTTCGGACCAGAGCGGCGTTTTCATCTTTGCGTAACATTAAACTGACATTATTGTCAGCGTTATGAAAAACGCCGCTCTGCCCCACGACCATGCTTTGACCGTTGGCCCTGACGCCATTGATTTCATGGGCCATGTCAACAATGCCCATTATCTCAGCTGGGTTCAGGACGCGGTGCTGGGCCATTGGCGCGCCATCGCCCCGCCCGATGCGGTGGCCGAACATCTGTGGGTCGCGCTGAAACATGAAATCACTTATCGCCGCCCCGCTTTTCTGGACGACCAAGTCATTGCCACGGTGATTTTGGAAAAGGTGCAAGGCGCGCGCGCCTTTTATGAAACCATCATCAAACGCGGCGAAGAGGTGTTGGCCGAAGTCAAGTCCAGTTGGTGCTGCATCGACGCCGCAACGCTGCGCCCCGCGCGTCTGGCCAGCGACGTCATCGCCCGCTTTTTCCCGTCTGAAAAGACCGACTAAGCCGTCATCTGCTAACGCCGGTCTATCCACCATCCGGCATCGTGCACCAGCCATGGCGATCAGCGCCGCAGGGGGCCTATGCTGCTCATTACCGGAACATTTCGCATGACATCGGCGCAGCTGGCACCGGCCCTGCCCGCTATGGCCGCGATGATCGACGCCAGCCGCGCCGAAACCGGCTGCTTACACTATAGCTATGCACAGGATGTTCGGGACCCGCATCTGATTCATGTGTCCGAACTATGGGCCGATCAAGCCGCGCTCGACGCGCATATGGCATCATCGCATATCATGGCTTGGCGGGCCCAATGGCCGACACTCGGCCTCCACGACCGCAACCTCACCTTATATCAGGCGGATCATCCCCGCCCCTGCTAGCATCCAACATCACGTCAGACAGCGGGACAAAGCGCCATAGACTTTGCCCCGCTATATTGGCCGGATCGTCGGCCTGATGTCCTCAGGCCGCTTCGAAACGGATGGGCAGGCGCTTTAGCCCGCCAACAAATACGCTTTCAACCCGCGCCGGATCACCCGCCAATTCCAGCTTTTTGATCCGAGGCAGCAATTCTTCCATGAAAATCCGCATTTCCATGCGCGCCAAATGTTGGCCGAGGCAAACATGGGCACCAAAGCCAAAGGCGATTTGCTGATTTTTCACACGGTCGGGGTTGAAGGTGAAGGGGTCTTCAAACACCGTCTCATCGCGGTTGGCGGACACATAGTTCAGCATCAACCAATCCCCAGCGCGGATTTGCTGGCCGCCAATTTCGACATCTTCTTTGGCGCTGCGCATGAAATGCTGAACCGGCGTTGCCCAGCGAATGGCTTCTTCGATCAAGCCGGATTTGTCGGCCTCCGCCGCGCGATAGCGTTCAAACAAAGCCGGATTTTTGGCCAATTCCATAATCGCACTGGCGGTCGACGCGCTGGTCGTATCATGCCCCGCCGTCGCAATAATCATATAATATCCGGCCAATTCGCGGTCCGGTATTTGCCCGCCGTCAATGGTCGCATTGGCGATGACGGTGGCAATATCCTCACGCGGGTTGGCGCGGCGATCTTCGGTCAGTACTTTGAAATAATTTTCAAAATCCGCGACGACATAGTTGATCATGGCGATGATCTGTTCAGCGTCTTTCACTTCGCTTTGGCTGCGGTTCAATTCCGGATCAGTCGACCCGAACAATTGCTGGGTCAGCATCAACATGCGCGGCTCGTCTTCGGCCGGAACGCCCAAAATATCCATGACAACATGCAGCGGATAAGGCGCGGCAACGTCCCGCGCAAAGTCGCATTCATTGCCCATCGCCAACATTCTATCGACGGATTCCCGCGCAATTTGGCGGATGCGGTCTTCGACAATTTTTAAATTTTTGGGCATGAACCAAGCCTGCGTCAGCAAGCGATATTTCATATGATCGGGCGCATCCATTTGCACCAACGACCGAATGACATGACCATCATTATTGGGGGTCGCAGCCCGCGCCAGCTTCTCACCATCCTTATTGGTCAACGTGGTCGGGCGAATACCGCTGGCGAAACGTTGCGGGTCACGGCTGATGGCCATGACATCCGCATGTTTGGTGACCAGCCAAAACGGGTCATAATCCGCATGCTCTGCCACGGCCAAGGGCGCGTTCGCCCGGGCCCATGTCAATTGTTCATGAAGCCCGTCCCAAGCCCCATAGGATTTGGGATCTACGACGGCGGCGGCTACCTCTCCAGGTAAGATATTTTCTGTCATGGCCGCAGGATTGCGCGATTCCTTTGGCTTGTCCAGCCTCTGCTGACAGTCAGGTTAGTATCATTTTACAATTAGTATACGAACGTCCAATAAATCAAAATTTTAGGGGCATATGATCCCAGAAAAATTGTTCTGGGACTGGACCTTGCCAGCCCCAGCGATGGACCCAAACATCAGGGCGGCAGCGCGAATCACCCTTATTTGAACAGCCCGCCCAGCAAGCCGCGCAGCAATTGCCCGCCCAATTTCCCGCCCATTTGACGGCCAATATTGGTCGCCGCACTGCGCGCCGCAGATTGCACCATTTTTTCGGTAAAACTGGGTTTGGCCGCTTCGCGGGCGGCGGCTTTTTCCAATCGCAAACGCTCCCGCTCATCAGCGGCTTTGCGCTTGGCTTCTTCTTTGGCGGCAAGGGCGGCTTGCTTATCCGCCTCCTTTTGCGCTTCGGCTTCAACGGCGGCGGCTTGGGCTTGCTCGGCTTTGGCAGCCAGCAATTCCTCCGCGCTTTCGCGGTTGATGCGTTCGTCATATTTGCCCGCAATCGGCGATACCGACTGGATAATCGCCCGTTCCTTGGGCGTCAGCGGGCCGGCCCGCGAACAGGGCGACTTAATCAGCGTCCGTTCCACTGGTGACGGTGCGCCATCGCTCATCAACAGCGACCCCAAGGCTTCTCCGACCTTTAACTCGGTAATTTCGCGCACCACATCCACCGCCGGATTGGGGCGGAAGGTATCGGCAGCGGCCTTCACCGCTTTTTGGTCGCGCGGGGTAAAGGCGCGCAAGGCATGTTGCACACGGTTGCCCAATTGCCCCGCCACTTTGTCCGGAACGTCGATCGGATTTTGCGTGACGAAATAGACACCCACTCCCTTGGACCGGATCAGCCGCACCACCTGTTCAATCTTGTCCACCAAGGCGGCGGGGGCATCGTCAAACAGCAAATGCGCTTCGTCAAAGAAGAACACCAGCTTGGGTTTATCGGGGTCGCCCACTTCGGGCAGGGTTTCAAACATTTCGGACAGCAACCACAACAAGAAGGTCGCATATAATTTGGGGCTGGCCATCAGCTTGTCCGCCGCCAAAATATTCACATAGCCGCGCCCATTTTCGTCGCACTGGATCATATCATGAATATCCAGCGCAGGCTCGCCAAAGAAATGCTGCCCGCCCTGTGCGTCCAGCGTCAGCAATTGGCGCTGAATGGACCCAACGCTTTGCTTGGTCACATTGCCATATTTGCTGCTCAACTCGCTGGCATTTTCAGCGCACCACGCCAGCATGGCCTGCAAATCGCCCATATCCAGCAACAACAGCCCTTGTTCGTCCGCCACCCGAAAGGCGATGTTCAGCACGCCTTCCTGCACGTCGTTCAGGCCCATCAACCGCGCCAATAGCAAGGGCCCCATTTCCGAAATGGTGGTGCGAATGGGGTGGCCCTGTTCCCCGAACAAGTCCCAAAAAATGACGGGATTGTCGTGATAGGCCCATTGGGTATCGCCAATTTGTGCAGCCCGCGCCGAAAACGCTTCATGCGTCTTGGCGGTGGGGCTGCCTGGCATCGCCATGCCCGCAATATCGCCCTTCACATCGGCGACAAAAACCGGAACGCCGACCGCCGAAAAACTCTCTGCAATGCCTTGCAACGTCACGGTTTTGCCGGTGCCCGTCGCCCCCGCGATCAAGCCATGACGGTTGGCCCGTTTCAGCACCAAAGACTGGCGCGCGCCGTCTGCTGCGCCGCCGCCGCCCAGACCGATATAAATTTCACTGCCCATAGCATCGGCCATTTGGCGGTCCTTCTTTTGTTCCAATTCCGTTCCACCCTAAATCCCCCGATTGGGAAATCAAGCGCATGAAAAAGGGCGCCGGACCAATTGGTCACAGCGCCCCTCTTTATAGGAGCAGGGCTGATTAATTTTTCAAGCGAATGGCGATAAAGGCTGGCTGTTGCCCACGGCGCAAGATTTCCAGCGCCACCGCGTCGCGGTTGGCCTTGCGTGCATCATTGACCACGCTGGCCAAGGCATCGGCGGTGGTTACTGGCACGCGGTTGGCGGTCAAAATCACGTCGCCACGGCGCAGACCCTTGCGGCCCGCATCGCTGTTGGTCGCCACGGCAGCAATCACCACGCCCTTGCTGTTGGCGTCCACGCCCAGCGAACGAGCGATGGCTGGGGTCAGCGGCTGAACCGCCATGCCCAAACGGTCTTGGACCGTTTTGTCCGCAGCGCCTTCGGCGTCATCGGGCAAATTGCCTTCGGCTTCTGGGTCAAAGCTGGAACCAGCCAATTCTTCTTCGGGTGGACGCGTCGCTACCACGGCGGTCAAGCGCATTTCCTTGCCATCGCGAATGATGTCGACGGGAATACGCGTGCCGGGCTTGGTGTTCGACACGATGAAGGACAAGGTTTGCTGCGGCGTCACTTCGCGGTCGGCCACCTTGACCACCACGTCGCCGCGCTTCAGGCCGGCCTTGGCCGCTGCGCCGCCATCTTCGACGCGCTGGACAATTTCACCGCGATTCTTGGCCAGCCCCAAGGCCGACGCCATATCTTCGCTGACCGGCGCAATGCCGATGCCCAAATAGCCACGCTGCGGGCGTTCGCCCGAACGCAGCGCTTCAATAACCGGAATCGCTGCATCGGCCGGAATGGCAAAGTTCACGCCAATATTCGCCCCAACGGGCGAGATCAGCATATTGTTAATGCCCACCACATTGCCCGCCAAATCGAACAAGGGACCGCCCGAGTTACCACGGTTAATCGCGGTATCGGTCTGGATATAACGGTCATAGGCGCCGCCCTGACCAAGGTTCCGCTGCACCGCCGAAATAATACCGGCCGTCACCGTCGAACCCAAACCCAAGGGATTGCCGATCGCCACAACCCAATCGCCCACACGGGCTTTGTTGCTGTCGGCGAATTTCACAAAGGGCAGGCCCTTGGCGTCAATTTTCAGCACGGCCAAATCGGACGCCGCATCACGGCCCACAATCTTGGCGCGATATTCCTGACGGTTGGTCAAAATCACCGTCACTTCATTCACAGCCTCGCCGCGCGGGCCGCCGGAAATCACATGGTTGTTGGTGACAATATAGCCGTCATCGGAAATTAAAAATCCCGAACCGCCGCCTTGCTGTTCCTGAGTGATGGGTTCGCGTGTGCCCGCAAAGGGATTCAGGCGGACGCCCAGCGTCACTTCCTGCTTGGTCGAAATATTGACCACGGCTGGCTGCAACTGGTCGACCAGATCGGCAAAGCTTTCGGGTGCACCAGCGCGCGGGACCACGCGGGCAAATTCGCTTTTTTCATTTTGCGCGACTTGCGCGCCGACCGGCGATTGTGTGGCCAATGCTAAAGCAGTGCCCCCAACCAGCAATGCAGAAGTGATGCCATATACATAACGCACGTTCGCTAATCCTTTTCTTTCACGTCAAACCGCAGCTTGTCGACCATGGATGTTGTCGACCCTCGGATGAACGGTAATTGAACAAGTATCACTGTTAAAAAAAGGCGAATAGGGGCAGCTTTGCTCGTCCGTCCCTATCCGCCTTTTTGGGTTCCTCAGGCCAAGATACCCTCGGCCTTAATTCCCGCGAAAGCGGCGAAGATATTCATTTTCCGGCGACAAGATAATCGACGTAGCACCCTTGTTATTTTCACCCAAGAATGTCTGACGATAGCTTTGCATCGCACGGTAAAAATCATAAAATTCCGGATCTTTACCAAAGCTGGCGGCGTAAATACGCGCGGCTTCACCATCGGCCTGACCACGAATGATCTGGGCTTCTTTTTGGCCTTCGGCGCGGATCGAAATCGCCTCTTGCTGGCGGGCCGTGCGCATACGGTTATAGGCAGCTTCCAAGGTCGCGCCTTCGGGCAAGTCCGCGCGCTTGATCCGCACGTCGATCACTTCCGCACCATATTTATTGGCTTCGCGGTTCAAGGCGACCTGAATATTGTCCATCACCGCGCCGCGTTCCGCCGACAACAGAGTCGCGAATGTCCGCTTGCCCAATTCGTTACGCAGCGACGAACCCAAAATGGTTGCCAACTGTTGTTGCAGCCGTTCTTCGGTGCGAATGGCGGTATACATACGCACGGGGTTGTTGATGCGGAAACGGGCAAAAGCGTCAACCTGCAGGCGTTGCTGGTCGGTCGACAATACTTGTTGCCGTTCCATATTGACGCCCAAGATACGCTTGTCGATCAATTGCACGCTGTCGGCAAAGGGCATGGTAACCAAAATACCCGCGCCCGATTTCCCAAAACTTTCGTTCGGTTTATAGGCATTTTTGGTGCCATAAACCTCGCCCACCCGCAAAATAACGGCCTGCTTATCTTCGGGAATGATGGTGACGGTCATCATCAACACCAGCACGATGGCCATCAACGCAAAGACAAGACGCATCGGATTTTGAATCAATTTGCGCATTATTGGCCTCCCTTGGTTGCAGGGGCGGCCTGAACAGCAGGCGCAGCACGGCGCTGCATTTCATTCAATGGCAAATAAGGCGTCACGCCGCGCGGTTCGACAATGGTTTTATCGACCTGAGACAAGACATTTTCCATCGTTTCATAATAAAGCCGCTGGCGGGTCACGCGGGGCGCGAGCTTATATTGTTCATAAATTTGGTCAAAGGCGGCCGTATCACCACGCGCCCGTTCCAGCACCTGTTGTTCATAGGCGCGGGCCAAGTTGATGGCCGACTCGCGTTCTTGGCGCGATGCGGTCACTTCCTTAAAGGCTTCGTCGACTTGGCTAGGCGGATCGGCCTGACGAATGGCAATGCCTTGGATCGTCACACCCGCATGATATTCATTCAGCAAATCCTGCATACGCTGTTGAACTTGGGCTTCGATTTCCACACGGCCCGGACCAATGGCCTGAACCAAGTCAAAATTGGCCACGGTGGCGCGCATCGCGCTTTCGGCCACTTCGCGAATCGTTTCTTCGGGATTGGCGATTTGGAAGAAATAATAAGCCGGATCGCTGACCGTCCAGCGCACTTCATAGGCCAGATCCACAATGCTTTGATCGCGGGTCAGCACGAAATTCTCGTCCGTCGCGCTGGGCGACCCAATAGCCATGGTGCGAATGGCGCGCACATCTTCCAGACGAATGCGTTCCAGCGGCGGCGGCAGCGTGAATTTCACACCCGGCCCGACCGTGCGGCTATAGCTGCCCAAGGTGGTCACCACGCCTTCTTTTTCCGGCGGCACAATATGCACCATCGAGAAAAAGGCGAATAAACCGACCAGCGCGATGGCACCATATTTCACCAGCTTGGGGTTGCTGCCCAGCGGATTGCCGCCCGACGAACCGCCAAAACCGCCGCCGCCACCACCGCCGCCATTTTGGCGGGCCTTTTTCAGCAATTCTTCCAAAGAGGTCACGCCCGACGGGCGATTTCCACCAAAGGGATTTTCTGGCCGTGGGTTGGACCATGGATTGCGCGGACCAGCGGGCGGTTCTTTATCCCCGCCGCCATTGCCATTGCCCGTGCCGCTCCCATCCTTGTCACCCTTGGGGGCATTTCCCCAAGGACTGTTGGACATCATATTGATTTGATGAAGAATTTTCCGCAAACCTGTGGAGCCTCCGGCCTTCATACTGTCATCGCTGTTGATCTTCATATTGCTTTTATAGGGACGGCGTTGACGATTAACAGGGGGCAGACAAGAAAATGGCTGGAAATCGCCACCGTCCTGCCTATCTGGGCATCATGACCAACAGCCCCGACCTTGCAAAGCTGGCCGCCCTTGCGGCCTCTGTTTCCGACCAGCGCGCCTCTGGCCTGCGTATGCTGGATGACATTGGCACTTTGGCCGTGATTTTGGACGTCGGCGGCCTGCCCGCCGATGACCGCGCGCCTTTGGAAGACCGGCTGCGCGCCGCCTTGTTGGAACAAGCGGGCGTCACATCGGTCCGCATTGCCATGACCGCCGAACGCAAAGCGATGACCATCATCGCGGTCGGCAGCGGCAAAGGCGGGGTCGGCAAATCCACCCTGTCCGCCAATTTGGCGGTCGCCCTGCAACGGCGCGGCGTCAAAGTCGGCTTGGTGGACGCCGATATTTACGGCCCGTCCCAACCCCGCTTGATGGACAGCGAAGACCGCAAGCCCGAATCGCAAAATGGCAAATTGGTGCCCGTTCCCAATGCTTATGGCGTGCCCATGCTGTCGACCGGCCAGATCGCGGCGTCGGGTCAGGCCATTGCATGGCGCGGCCCCATGGCGTCCCGCGCCTTGGAACAATTGATCGACGCCAAATGGGGCGATGTTGATACGCTGGTCATCGACTTGCCACCCGGCACGGGCGACATTCAATTGACCATGATTCAAAAGCATAAGCCGGTCGGCGCGGTGATTGTCTCCACCCCCCAAGATTTGGCCTTGATGGACGCCAGCCGCGCCATCAGCTTTTTCAACAGCGCCCATGTGCCGATTATCGGCATGGTCGAAAATATGGCGGGCTATGCCTGCCCCCATTGCGGCGAACATAGCGACCCGTTCGGCAGCGGCGGCGCAGAAAAAGCGGCGGCGGGAATGGGCATCGACTTTTTGGGGCGCGTGCCTTTGTCGATGGGCATTCGCTTGGCCAGCGACGGCGGCGTTCCGCCCGCAGCGGGAACCGATCCCAGCGGCGAACCGTTTCACGCCATAGCCGCGCGCGTTGCGGATTGGTTGCAAGCCCGCCCAGCCTGACCCCATGGCCGTGCGGCCCATCCACCCCCGCTGCGCCGCACAGCCGTTTATCATGCCCGAAAAAAGGACCCCAGCATGGCCATCAATGACCCAGCCGAAATCCGTGAATTGCTCAGCAGCAAACGGCGCATCGCGGTGGTGGGGGCGTCCCCCAATCCAGCCCGCGCATCCTATGGCGTGATGCTGTTTTTGCGCGACAAAGGCCATGACGTCATTGCCGTCAATCCGGGTCATGCTGGCAAAAATATCGACGGCGTGCCCGTGGTGGCGTCGCTGTCGGATGTCGAACCCCCCGCCGAAATGGTGGATATTTTCCGCAACAGCGAAGACGCGGCAGCATCGGTCGATGAAGCCATTGTGCATGGCGCCAAGGCGGTATGGATGCAGCTCGGCGTCATCAACGAAGCCGCGGCGCAGCGCGCCGACAAAGCGGGCTTGATCGTCGTGATGGACCATTGCCCCAAGATTGAGATTGGGAAATTGGGCCTGTGATGCCTGGGCCTGTGATGTTTGGGCCTGTGATGGTGGGAAAAAACCGGCTGTCCCCACCCATACTATCCCCGCGCACCCTGTTGCCCGCATCGACGCTGGGCCTGTCGGCTTTATTGCTGGCGGCCTGCACCCCGACCTCCGGCCCCGTCGGCACCAGCTCCCATGGCACCAGCCCCAGCAGCGACACAAACGCGCCGCCCGCCGCCGCGCGGGACAGCATATCCAGCGGCCCCGCCGCACCGCTGCCCGCCGCGCAGGCCCAATTTTTCGAATCCATCGCCAAACGCTGCGGCCAAGCCTTTGCCGGTCAATTGATCAGCGACCCTGCCGCCGATGCCGATATGGCGGGCAAAGCCATGGTGATGCATATTCGCCGCTGCACCCCCGACCGGATTGAAATTCCCTTCCATGTCGCGGGCCTTGGCCCCGATGGCGGTTGGGATCGGTCGCGCACATGGGTGCTGACCCGCACCGATGCGGGGCTGCGGCTGAAACATGACCATCGCCACGCGGACGGCAGCCATGATGACGTCACCCTTTATGGCGGCGACACGGCGGATAACGGCACCAGCCAGCTTCAAAGCTTTCCGGTAGACGCCGAATCCACCGCCATGTTTAAAAAACATGGCATGACGGCATCGCTCACCAATATTTGGGATGTGCGCGTGGATGACAGCGGCTTCACCTATGGCCTGCGCCGCGCCAACCGCGATTTTCGGGTCCATTTTGACTTTGCATCGCCCATCACCCCGCCGCCACCCGCCCCATGGGGATGGTAAACCGCCTGCCAAGCTCATCGATGTAGGTATGGCGCAGGATATCCAGCAAGGCTTGGAAATACGGTGCTGACTGCCAAATATTTTGCCACATTTTGCGGGGCAGTTTATCAGACCCTGCATGGCACCGCATAACCCCTCTGCCCCGCGCGCTGCGGCGGATCAACCATCCCCCCTATTTCCTGCCCTGAACCGCCGATCCCTGGTGGTCGGGGCGGGCGCAGCGGGGGCGTTGGTGGTGGCATGGGGCCTGTGGCCCCGCACCCCTTTGCCCAATTTGGCGGCGGCCGATCATGAACATATTTTCAACGCCTTTTTGAAAATCGGCGATGACGGCATTGTCACCTGTGTCGTGCCGCAATGCGAAATGGGCCAAGGCGTCACCACATTATTGCCGCAAATTATCGCCGATGAATTGGGCGCAGATTGGCGCAGCATCGCCGTCGCCAGCGCGCCGATCAGCACCCAATATAGCAATATATTGGTGGTGGACGAAGACAGCGCCTTGGTCATGCCTCGCGCTTTGCTGCCCGATGCCGTGGGCGATGTGCGCAGCTGGGTGCGCCGCGAATGGGCCGTCCGCAACGCGCTGATGTTTACGGGCAACAGCAGCGATGTGCGTATGTTCGAAGGCCCCTGCCGCGATGCCGCCGCACAGGCCCGCGCTTTGTTGATGATGGCGGCGGCGCGGCGCTGGGATGTGGATTGGCAAAGCTGCGACACCGCAAACGGCTTTGTCACCCATGGCGACAAGAAAATCCGCTTTGCTGAATTGGCCGCCGCTGCCGCCCAGCTATCCCCGCCCGACCAGCCCCTCTATCGCACCGACAATCCCAACCCCTTGGTCGGCCAAGACATCACCCGTTTGGACCTGCCCGCCAAGGTCGATGGGTCCGCCAACTATGCGGGCGATATCCGCTTGCCCAGCATGGTCTATGCCGCCATTCGCCAAGGGCCGCTTGGCAACACCCGTTTAAAAGCGATCAACCGCAAGCGGGGCATGGCGTCCAAGGGCTTGCTGAATATTGTCACCCACAAACGCTGGCTGGCCACCGTGGCGCGCAATTGGTGGGCCGCCAATCAGGCGCTAGACCAATTTGCGCCGGAATTTGAAACAAGCGGACCCGCCATATCCACCGACGCCGCTTATGCGGCATTGGACCAAGCGTTACAGGGCGATGGATATCGCATCCTGTCTGACGGCGATGTCGATGACGCCATGACAGGGCGGCGCAAAATTGTGGCGGAATATCGGGTCGCCCCCGCGCTGCACGCCCCCATGGAAACCCGCACCGCCACCGCCGCTATGGACGGTCGGCGGCTGCGAATCTGGGTCGCATCCCAAGCCCCGTCGCGCTGCCGCGCCGCCATTGCCAAGGCCACCGGCATGGCCGAAGATGACATCAGCCTGTTTCCCATGATGGCGGGCGGGTCCTTTGACGCTTGTTTGGATCATGACGTGGCGGTGCAGGCGGCGATCATTGCCCGAGCGGTCAAAAAACCGGTGCAACTATCATGGTCCCGCGCCGAAGAAATCATGCGCTTGCCGCCCCGCCCCCCGGCCAAAGCGCGGATGATTGCCACGCTGAACAGTGCGGGCGGGGTCGATGCCTTGTGGTCGCGCATCGCCGTGCCAGCCACCACCCACGAAGCGCGCGCGCGCCTGATTGATCTAATGCCCGCCGATCAGGCCCAGCGGGATGCCGCGGGCAAAGTCGATGCCGCCGCCGTGGCGGGTGCAAACAATGGCTATGCCATTCCGCACCGCGCGGTGGACCATTGCCCCGCCGACATCGGCCTGCCCACGGGGCGCTGGCGCGGCAATGCTGACAGCTATACCGCGTTCTTCACCGAAAGCTTTATCGACGAATTGGCGGTGCAACAGGGCATAGACCCGCTGTCCTATCGCATCGCCATGTTGGGGAAATCCCCCTTGCTGGCGCGCTGCTTGCTAAACGCCACCAGCTTGGGCGGCTGGGAAGGCGGCGGCGCATCCAGCGGCCAAGGCCTGGCCTGCCACAGCATGTATGACAGCCATATCGCCTGCATGGCCACCGCGCGCATGGGGTCCAATGGCCTGTTGGTCGAACAATTGGTGGCGGTGGTGGACGCGGGACGATTGATCAACCCCAGCATCGCCCGCCAACAAATTGAAGGCGGGCTGATCTTTGGCTTGGCCGCCGCCGTGGGCGCGACCAGCGATTATCAAGGCGGGCTTGCGACCGCGCGAAAACTGCATCAATTGGGATTGCCAAAACTGTCCCAAACACCGAATATCATTGTTGAATTTGTGGAAAGTGATCGCCGCAGCGGCGGCGTTGACGATATTGGGGTGCCTGTGGTGGCCCCCGCCATTGCCAACGCCCTATTTGCCGCCACCGGCCGCCGCATCCGCCATATTCCGTTAAAGGAAGATTGATATCATGTCCGCCCCATCCCCTGCGTCCATCGGTGTTTTGCTGGTCAATCTGGGCACCCCCGACGCCCCTGAACCCAAGGCGGTGCGCCGATATCTCAAGGAATTTTTGTCCGATCAGCGGGTCGTCGAACTGCCCAAAATCTTGTGGCAACCAATTTTGCGGGCCTTTGTCCTGACCACCCGTCCCCGCAAATCCGCCCATGCTTATAGCATGGTGTGGACCGACCAAGGCTCCCCGCTGGCCGCGATCACCCAACGTCAAACCGCCGCGCTGCAACCCCAATTGGGCGGCCATGTGCAGGTCGCTTATGCCATGCGCTATGGCAATCCCGCCATTGGTCCCGCCATCGACCGCTTAATGGCCGCGGGCTGTGGCCGTATTTTAATCGCCCCGCTCTATCCGCAATATAGCGGGGCGACCACCGCCACGGTGGTCGATGCAGTGGGCCGCCATCTGGCCAGCCTGCGCGCCCAGCCCAGTGTGCGTTTCCTGCCGCCCTATTATGACGATGACGTGCATATTGCGGCGCTCGCCAATACGCTGCGCCACCAATTGGCGGCGTTGGATTTCACACCGGATATATTGCTCGCCAGCTATCATGGCATGCCCCAGCGCACCTATGAATTGGGCGATCCTTATTTTGACCAATGCACCCGCACCACCCAGCGCCTGTCTGCCGCGATGGGCCGCCCCATTGAAATGGCGTTCCAAAGCCGCTTTGGCAGCGCCAAATGGCTGGGCCCCGCCACCGACGACTGTTTGGAACGCTGGGGACGCGAGGGCAAAAGCGTCGCCATTTTCGCCCCCGGCTTTTCCGCCGACTGTGTGGAAACCCATGAAGAATTGGCGATCCGTGGGCTGGAAAGCTATGCCGAAGCGGGCGGCCAAAATTTCGCCTATCTCCCCTGCCTGAACGACAGCCCAGACGGCATGGTCATGTTGGAAAAATTAATCAGGCGCGAACTGGCAGGCTGGTTGGAATAAGCGAAATAACCGACTATCTTCATAGAAATATATGGAGATATCGTAATGGACAGCACCAACTTCGGCGGCCTGATGCTTTTGATCATCGCGGCGATATTGGCCATCCTATTTTTATTATGGGCGGCATGGAAACCCGCCGGCAATAATCCGTCAGCGACCGAACCCAAAAAAATATGGGGCAAAAAAGACGCATCGCCCGCCGACGATATCAGCATTGCGCCGCACCGCTTGGACCGATTGCGTCAGGTGCGGGACCAATGCAAAGCTGCGCCAACCAGCTATGGAAATGACCGCTATCCCCCCGATCGCCATCCCCCGACCGAATAAGTCCGCAGCGGTTGAAACCCATCGGCGCGCGGAATGCGCAGATGCTATCATGTTGCGGCTTCCCCACCACCCATATTTATTTTTGGCATAGCTATCCCAACATCTTGCGGCTTGGCGCTTCGCTGGTAATTTACCCGAATATCACAACGGGGGACCAAGGCATGACGAGAATAGCCATCGTAACCGGCGGCACACGCGGCATTGGCGAAGCGATCTCGCTGCGGCTGCAAGCCGACGGATATCGGGTGATCGCAAACTATGCTGGTAACAGCGAAAAAGCCCAGCTTTTCACACAGCGCACCGGCATTGCGGTCTATCAATGGGATGTCGGCGACCACCAAGCCTGTGTTGATAGCTGCGCCCAAATCGCGGCAGAGGTCGGCCCGATTGATATTGTCGTCAACAATGCCGGCATCACCCGTGATGGCACCATTTCGCGCATGAGCTTTGACGATTGGAATGACGTGATGCGCGTCAATCTGGGTGGCTGTTTCAATATGGCCAAGGCGACATTCCCCGGCATGGTCGAACGCGGCTGGGGCCGCATCGTCAATATTGGGTCGATCAATGGCCAAGCGGGCCAATATGGTCAGGTCAATTATGCCGCTGCCAAATCGGGTATCCACGGCTTTACCAAAGCTTTGGCGCAAGAAGGCGCGAAAAAGGGCGTGACCGTAAATGCCATCGCGCCTGGCTATGTCGATACCGACATGGTGGCCGCCGTGCCTGCGCCCGTGTTGGAAAAAATCGTCGCCAAAATTCCGGTGGGCCGCTTGGGGCAAGCCCAAGAAATCGCGCGCGGCGTGTCGTTCCTGTGCAGCGAAAACGCCGGTTTCGTTACCGGTTCAACCATGAGCATCAACGGCGGCCAACATATGTATTAAGGGCCGCCCGCCCATCAATGGGTGGGCGCGGTCCGCCGCGCCGCCCGTTTATTGTCGGTTTCCCGCGTCCTACTTCCTGCGTCCTGCTCAGCACCCAGCAAACTTGCCTAATTTTCACGCCGCCCTAAACCCATGGTCATGACCAGCGCCTTTCATCCTCCGGTAAAGCGGTCCGTGACCATTGCGGGGCACCAAACCTCTATCAGCTTGGAACCGCTGTTCTGGGCGGCGCTGGAACAAGCTGCGCTTCAGGCGCGCCTGCCGCTCAATGCGTTGGTTGCCCGCATTGATGTGGAACGGATGCAGGCGGACAATCCCCCCAATTTAACATCGGCCATTCGGCAATGGCTGTGGCGCTGGCACCATCATAGCCTGACGACCACTGGCGTGCCAATGGGTCCGCCCAACGCGCCCTAAGGTCAGCGCTCTAGCGTCAAGACTTAGGGTCAGGCCCCATGTGAAAAGGGAGGCGTCTCCGCCCCCCTTTTCCTCAACCGTCATTGGGCCACGCCGATCAATGCGACAGCAAGGCCCGTGCTTGCCCCGCAATATGCGACAAAATCGCCCCGCTTTGCGTCGGCAATGTCTGGGCCCGTTCCACCGTGCTGCGGAATTGCGCGACCCGTGCGGCATTGGCTTCCAGCCATTCGGCCAAATGGGTCAACAGGTCTTGCGCTGGCAAGCGGCCCAAAAAGCCCAGCAAGATTTGCTGGAAATCGCGGGCCAGACCATTGACCAGCAACCGTTCCCATGGGTCGGCAGGGCTCATTTGCGCAGCAACAGATTGTGCCCAATCCAAGCCCAATGCCTCGGCCATTTGCGTAAAGGCTTTGGTCAGCACGACCACATCTTCGCCGCGCCGCTCGGCCAGATCGACAATCGCCAATGCCCCGTCGATCTTGAACAGACCCGCCACCGCGCCCGCTTGCTCGGCCGGAGCGCCCGCATCGACCAATTCCTGCGCCAATTGCGACCATTGCTGTTTCGCCGCGCCGCTGATCAAATCATCGACATGCTGGGTCAATTGCGCCACGCCCGCACCCAGACGGGCCACCACGGCCCCCGGCTGTGCGTCGGATTTCAAGCGCAGATATTCGGACATCAGCGACGCCATGCCCGCGCCCGCGCGCTGGAACAACGCCAGACGGGCATCTTCGCCCATCGGGGTTTCTTCCAACGCCGTCCACAAACGCGGCATATCGGCCAATTCTTCCACCGCCACAAAGGCGGCGGCGACATCGGCCAAGGAACAACCTTCTTCTTCGACCAAGGCCAAGGGATGGATCGCGCCCAAGCGGTTCACCATGCGGTTGGCAATTTTGGTGGCGATAATTTCACGGCGCAATTGATGCTGCTGAATGGCCTGTGCAAAATCACGCTGCATTTCCGTTGGGAAGGCGGCCACCAGATCATCGGTCAACGATGGGTCATCCGGCAAAATGCTGTCTTCAATCGCGTCCTGCAACGCCAATTTGGTCGTCGCCATGACAACGGCCAATTCCGGCCGCGTCAATCCGCGTCCTTCGGCGCTTCGGCGCATATAATCATCATTGCTGGCCAGACCTTCGACCTTGCGGTCCAAACGGCCTTGGGTTTCAAAACCGTCCATCACACGCAGCAAGGACGGCACCGTCGCCGCGCCGCCGCGTTCGGCGATGGACAAAGCCAAGGCCTGCAGACGATTATCTTCCAACACCAAATGGGCGACATCATCGGTCATCCGCACCAGCAAGGCGTCGCGGTCATCCTGTGCCAGACGCCCTTCCATCACTTCGCGGTTCAGCGCGATTTTGATGTTCACTTCATTGTCCGAACAATCAACGCCCGCGCTATTGTCGATAAAGTCGGCGTTGATCCGCCCACCCTTGGCCGAAAAGGCAATGCGCGCCGCTTGGGTCACACCCAAATTCGCGCCTTCCCCGACCACGCGCACCCGCAAATCTTCGGCATCGACGCGCACGGCGTCATTGGCCGGATCGCCCACATCGGCATTATTTTGCGATGCGGCCTTCAAATAAGTGCCAATACCGCCGAACCACAGCAGGTCGGACGGGGATTTCAAAATGGCCGAAATCAAGCTGGCAGGGTCCAGACTGTCGGCGTCCACACCCAATATGGCCTGAACTTCGGGGCTGAGGGGGATGCTTTTCTGGCTGCGCGGGAACACCCCGCCGCCAGCAGAAATCAGGCCCTTGTCATAATCATCCCAGCTAGACCGGGGCAGTTTGAACAGACGGTCCCGTTCCACCCAGCTCGTTTCCGGATTGGGATTGGGGTCCAAGAAAATATGACGATGGTCAAAGGCCGCGACCAATTTAATCGCCCGCGACAATAGCATGCCATTGCCAAATACGTCGCCCGACATATCGCCGCAGCCCACGACATTCACTGGCTCGCTTTGCACATCCACGCCCAATTCGGCGAAATGGCGGCGCACCGACAGCCATGCACCGCGCGCGGTAATGCCCATCGCTTTATGGTCATAGCCCTTGCTGCCGCCGCTAGCAAAGGCATCACCCAGCCAGAAATTGCGCTCCATCGCCAAGCCATTGGCGACGTCTGAAAAGGTTGCAGTGCCCTTGTCAGCGGCCACCACAAAATACGGATCTTCGCCGTCCAAGATGGTCACATCTTTGGGATGCACCACTTTGCCGCCCACAATATTGTCGGTGATCGACAATAGAGTACGAATGAAAATGCGGTAACATTCTGTGCCTTCGGCAAACCATGCGTCACGGTCGACGCTGGGGTCGGGCAGCATCTTGGCATAGAAACCGCCCTTCGCGCCCGTCGGCACGATCACCGCATTTTTCACGCGCTGCGCCTTCATCAAGCCCAAAATTTCGGTGCGGAAGTCATCGCGGCGGTCCGACCAACGAAGGCCGCCACGCGCCACCGGACCAGCCCGCAAATGCGTGCCCTCAACGCGGGGACTATACACAAATACCTCGCGCCACGGCAAAGGCTTGGGCAGGCCGGGAACCATGCTGCTGTCCAGCTTAAACGCCAAGGCTTCCGCGCTGGCCGCCGCAAAGGCATTGGTCCGCAGCGTCGCATTAATCACCGCCAGATAAAGGCGCAAAATGCGGTCGTCATCAATCGAACTAATGTCCGCCAGCCCAGCAATAATATCGGCTTGCAACTGCTCAGCCTTGGCGGCGTCCAATGCTTTGGGATCATGCAGCGCGCGGAACAATTCCACCAGCTTATTGGTCAAATGCGGCGCGTGACGCAGCGCCGACACCACCGTTTCCATACCATAATGGAAGCCGCCTTGACGCAAAAAGCGGAACCAGGCCCGCAACCAAATAATCGCCTGCGGTCCCGCATGGCTGAACAGCACCAATTGGTTGAAACTGTCATTTTCCGACCGACCAGCCAGCACCGCAGCAATCGCATCTTCAATCATCTGGACATGCGGCAACAGCGATTTTTCATCGATGCTAGGCGGGTTTTTCAGCACAAAGTCATGGATGTAAATGGCGTTTACGCCCTCATCCCCGCGCGGCGAACGCAGCGCCGTGGGAACATCCTCCAACACCTGAAAACCAAAATTTTCCATCGCGGGAATGATGTCGGACAAGGGAATGGGGCCGGATGCGCTATACACTTTCAGGCGCAACCGATCATCGCCGTCCAAGCTGCTTTGGGCCAAACGCACGCTGCGGCCACCAGCATCGGCCAAATCGCGCAGCCGCAAAATATCCTTCGCCGCTTCGTCCGCGTCATAGCGGCTGCGATAATAGTCGGGGAAGCTAGCAGCGAAACGATGGGCCAAGGCGGCGGAACGGCCTGCGTCGCCCTGCTGCGCCAAGGCGCTTTCGACTTGCGGCACCCAGCCGCGCACCATTTGTTCCAAGGCGGCGTTCAGGCTGTCTTTGTCGGGTTCCACACCATCATGGCCCAAGTCCAGCGTGAAGCGCAGCATGGCACTGCCGCCATCTTCCAACACCATGGTCCAACCAATCAGCGTGGCTTGCGCCGCATGGGTCAGCAAATCTTGCACCGCCTGACGGCGACCCGTCGACACTTCGTCGCGCGGCAACCACACAAAGGCGAACAAATGGCGACCCAGCGCGCTGCGCACCATTTCGATGCGCGGGCGCGGGCGATCGGTGATCGACATGCTGGTCAATACCAATTGTTCCAGCTCGTCCGCCCGAAAAGCGATCAATATGTCATGCGGCAACGCCGTCAACATATGCGTCAGCGATTTGCCCGCATGACCTGATGGATCAAAAGCAAATTTCTGCATCAAAGCGGCCATTTCGGCGCGCAGCATCGGGACCTTGTCCGGCCGCGTCGACAGGGCCGCACTGGTCCACAAACCCGCATGAACCGACAGTCGGATGGCCTTGCCATCCACCATGTCAGGCACGATGATCAGGTCCAGCATCACAAAACGATGCACGGTCGACAGACGGTTGGATTTAATCAGCAACGGCACCGCGCCGCCTTGGTCAAACCAGTCAAAGGCCGCCGCCAGCCCCGCCTTGGACAATAAAGCCCCATGGGACGCCGCGCTAATGCCCAGGGGTGTCTCGCGCCCGCCATCGCGGCTGCGCCATTCATGCCCCAATAAAGTCATCGCGCCAGATTCAAACCAACGCAGCAATTCTGCCGCTTCGCCATCGGTGCGCATGGCGGCATCGGCCAGCATCGCCGCGCGCATGGCTTTCCAATCCCGCACCGCGGCCCGAACATCGCCCAACGAAACGGTCAGCGCATCCAGAAAACTGCGCCGCGCGCGGGCATCAACCCGTTCCAATTCCATGAAAATCAGGGATTCCCTTTGTCCCTGCGCGTCCTTTTCTATCGCGACCGATTGCAAGGCCCCATCCGCATCGCGTGTCACCGACACCAGCGGATGTAACAAGCGATGGATAATCAAATTATGCGCGTCCGCCACTTGGGCGATACTGTCCACCAAAAATGGCATGTCGTCATTGACCACCGCCAACCACATTCGGCGATCCGCGCCCGATCCGCGTCCAAAATCCAGCAACAAAGCCGGTTCCGCCGGACCACGCTGCAACGCCGCGCGGGCCACAAATTGCGCTGTATCTTGCAGGCTATTACTATCTAGGCCGTCATCTTCCCCCGGCAGGGCACTGTCGCGCAGGACATGAACAAAAGCATCCACAAAGGCAGCGGGCACGCTGTCATCCGCAGCCGAACCCGCAGATGTTTGAGGCTGATCTTCCGACATCATTTGGACATCCATCTCTTTTTATTTTCAACCCTGTCACGCTGACAAAGCTGTTGGGTGATGCCGACTATGCGCCTCCGAATTACGGTTCTCAAGTGCCCGTATTGAAAGATAATAAAATCATTATGCCCTATATCTTCGTGAACTTTATTGATGGTCCAATCACGAAATAGGTATTTTTATAACGAGGCCATGTTGTTTGATTACGCGCGCGGCGAAAATGGCGATGCCTTGCGCATCGCTTTGTCGACCAAATTGGCATCCGCTTCGCTGTGGCCAACCACCGCAATCTGACCATCGGCGGTCACACGGCCAATCAACAGGATAAATTCCTGATCGCCCAAGGCGCTGATATCATGGGCAATCGACGCAGCGGCTATCGTCGCGGCAGGTGCGGCCACGCGCAACCGCTCGGCGGCGGCATCCGTTGGCGCGGCGTGGGGCGCTGTCCCCCGCCGACGATCGCGAATATCCCGCAACAGATTTTTCAATCCGCCATCATAAGCGGCCAAATAAGGCTCCAACGCACCGACCGCAAAGCCTTGCTCTTGGGCATAGCTCAACACAGCGGCATATTCCGCAATACGGCTGCGGTCACATCCCGCACCGAACACCAGTTTGACAATGGGGGTCATGGGCGAACGGCTTTGCGGTTTCAGGCCCGCATCCTCGATCAATTCCGCCAAGGATTCGGGGTTATCCTGCGCCGCCAAGGCAAAATCCCACGCCTTACCCATGGCGCGATAAAGCGCCGCATGGCGCCGCCCATCGGCCTCATGGGCCTGATCGGCAAAGTTCCGCGCATCGGCCAATCGGTCATAAATCGACGTATCGCCTTCATCATCATCGTCGCCGGACACCATGGCATTATGATCGAACAAACTGGGTCCATCCGCCCATGTGGCAACCGATTGCAAGGTCGGCACCGCTTGCAGGTGCGGCGGCACGGTCGGCGTCAGGCTTTCCAACGCGCCCTCAAATGATGATATTAGCCCCGTTTCCTGTTGCGGCGTTGCGGCCTCTTTCCAGTTTATCACGCCCAAAATATGGTCAATCTGTTGGCCATCGCTGGAAAAGGGCAGCAATATCCCGCGATAGGCAATGGCGCGCTGCTGGGCATTTACAAATTCCGCCTCAAAGCCAATGGGCGCATGATTGGCGAAAATTTGCAAATAATGATCGGTCAGGCGGGATAATAAGGACCCGCGCGGCACGTCATTCAAGCGGTGACGCTGGTCGCCCAGCCCGCTTTCATGGCGCAACAATTCACCCACATAGGTCAACATCGGGCTTTCCACACCGTCGCTGAAATCCAGCAAGACGGCATGGTCCGCAAAATCCAGCGACCCAATATCCAATTGGCCAATCGACGGCCATTGATATCCGCCCAATAAGGCCGACCAAATATTATAGGCCCGAACTTGCATACGGCGTTCGTCCACCCCCACCAAAGGGGGCGCATCAATGGCGGCATCATCCCGATATCGATTCGTCATGACCATTTCATCCGCGCCGTCCATCCCAACACCTTGTTCGCATCTGGGCATTTTCGCGCCCCATATCGCGAACGATGTCAGGGAAAATGCGTTCCACAAAAGACCAAGCGCAGCCCGCCCCTAGGGGCCGGTTCCGCCATATCGGAAAAGCAATGTGTCACAGACTGGTAAAGGCCCCGTAAACAGCAGGGGTCAGAAAAAGGGTGCGCGCAAACCGGCCGTCCAGTCCCCTATCCCCCATGGTTCAGCGGATCAAAATCCGGCGGGCAGCAACACCGCGCGCGACAAATCCGCCTGCACCGACACCATGCTGCCTGGTTCCTGCGGCTGCGATGTCCGCAGGTTCAGCATCTGCCCGTCCATCATCACGCTCAGGCCATATTCGCCGCCCAAATAGCGCATATTCTGTACCCGCGCAGCGGCCCCAACATCCCCCAATTGCAACAGCGATGGACGCAGCAACAGATGCGCCGCACCGTCGGGCAACAGCGGTGCGGGCATCGCGCCCCACGGCGTATCCGCCACCCCCGCCCGCACCATGACGGGAAAGTCCAACACATCGCCCAGCAAACGGGCGGCCGCCAAAGATGTCGGCTGGTCATAGCATTGCTGCGGCGTGCCCTGTTGCAAGATTTCCCCTGCCGCCATCAACATCAATTCATCGGCCATGCCCATGGCTTCTTCGGGGTCGTGGGTGACGATCAACACCGTCGCCCCTGCCGCCCGCAAATCGGCCAATAAGGATGTGCGCAAGGTGGCGCGCAAATGGGTGTCCAATCCCGAAAAAGGCTCGTCCAGCAACAGCAAGCTGGGCTGCCGCGCCAAGGCCCGCGCAATCGCCACCCTTTGCTGTTCCCCGCCCGACAGCATATGCGGCCAACTGCCGCCCAAATGGCGGATATGAAAACGGTTCAGCAAATCATCAATGCGCTGGTCACGCTCCGCCTTGGGCAAATGGCGGATACCAAATCCAATGTTTCCGCGCACATCCAAATGCGGAAACAGCGCATTATCCTGAAACACCAATCCCACACCGCGATGTTCGGGCGGGATGATATGGCCAGCCCCAGACATGATCTGGCCCCGAATGACAATCTGCCCTTGGTCCAGCGGCTCCAGCCCCGAAATCATCCGCAGCAAGCTGCTTTTCCCGCAGCCAGATGCCCCCAGCAAACAGGTGATGCGCCCTTGTTCCAAAGCAAAGCTAGCGGATTTCACCGCCCAGCGCGAGCCATAGCGGCGCGAGGCCTGTTCCACCTGCAATATGGGGGCAGTGCTGGCCATGATCATATTTTCCATTCGCTATGCTCGTGTTGCCCCGGCCGCGCCAATGCCACACGCCGCGTCAACCAAATCACCGCCGGCAAAGACAGCAGGATGATCAACAAAGACGGCGCGCCCGCCTGTCCCAATCGTTCATCCTGCGCATAATTATTGGCGATCACGGCCAGCGTATCAAAATCAAAGGGCCGCAAGATCAGCGTGGCGGGCAATTCTTTCAATATGTCGATAAAGATGATCAAGGTGGCGGTCAGCATCGCCCCGCGCGCAACAGGCAATTCCACCGACCATGCAGCCCCAGCCTCACTGCGGCCCAGACTGCGCGCCGCTTGACGCATGGATGGGGTGACACGCGCCAATCCCGCATCAATCGGTTCCAGCGCCGCCGCCATCAACCGCGCGGCATAAGCCAAGATCAGCAAGATGATCGCAATGCCCGTGCCGCTGCTGGGCATATAATTCCAAATCACGCTGGCAGGAGCCAGCAAGCCAATGGCCATCACCGCGCCGGGCGTCGCATAGCCCAAACTGGCAATCCGCCCCGCCAGCGGCAAATGACGGGTGCCCAGCGCCAACATCGTCGCCAAAGCCACCGTTACCAATGCACCGCCCAGCCCCAACAACAGGCTGTTTTTCAGTGCCGCCAACAGCCACATCCAATCGGGCTGCGCGGCCAGCAATTTCCACAGCAGCCATCCGGCCGGAATCCCCAGCCCGACCAGCAGCAGCATCGTGCAGAATATCACCGCGCCAATCTGGCCCGCACGGCCCAATGGCAAGGGTGCCACCGCGCGCCATCGCGCACGCCCGCTTTCATGCACTTGGCCTTTGCGGCTGGCCCGCTCTATCCAAAGCAACAGCGCCGCCGCCGCCAATAATGGCAGCGCAAATCGCGCCGCGCTGGCGGTGGAGCCATAGACCGACCATGCCCGCACCACCCCCGTCGTCAGCGTTTGAACGCTCAGGAACTGCACCGCGCCATAATCGGCAAAGCTTTCCATCACCGCCAAGGCCACGCCCGCCGCCAAGGCCGGACGCGCCATCGGCAGGGCGACACGAAATAAGGCATCACGGCGGCGGCACCCCAGCATTTGCGCCGCTTCCAGCACATTGACCGACTGGTTCACAAAGGCCGCGCCGCCCATGCTGCGCAATTCAAAGGGCAAATCATGGCCCCATTGA
>CAZIVW010000017.1:0-9617 GCA_964542975.1 uncultured Sphingopyxis sp. | reverse complement strand
AAAGGCCGCGCCGCCCATGCTGCGCAATTCAAAGGGCAAATCATGGCCCCATTGATCGCGCAGCCAGATCCGAAAACTGCCCGCAACATCGAATAAATCGGCATAGCCATAGGCCAAAGCAAAGGCCGGAGCCGCCAATGGCAGCGCCAAAGCCCAGCTAAAGAAACGCCGCGTGGGAAAGTCGTGCATGACCACCAACCACGCCGCCGCTGTTCCGACAATCGCGGTAAAACATCCGACCAACAGGCCCAGCCCCATAGATGTCGCAGCATAGCGCGCAATATCACGCCCCGCGATATCGGCGCTGTCCGGCCCCAAGGCGGCCAGAACCACGCCGATCAGCGGCAAGGCAACCATGAATGCAGCAAAGGCCGCCAATGTGGCGGTAGGGGACAGCCGCATCCTGTTCAAAATCATCACCTATGATGCCATGGTCAATCTGCACCGCTATGCCCCGCCAAATGAAATTGGCAAGGGCATAACAGCGATTTAGCGCCAATTTAGGGCGCGTTTACGCTTGTTTCACGCGAACTTTTAACGCCAGCCTGCCGCGCTCATCATCGTTTGCGCTTCGGGTTGGCGGCGCGCAAAGGCAGCGACATTCATCGGATTGGCCTTGAAATCCATATAGCCATCAACTGGCGCGCTGACCGGAACATCGGTGGATGCCGGAAATTCGCTGTTGTTGGCGGAAATATGAGCCTGACTGTCGGCAGCGGCGAAAAATTCTAGCAATTTGATGGCATTTTCGCGGTGCGGCGCATGATTGGCGACCGCGCCGCCCGAAATATTCACATGCGCGCCTTTGCCGCCAAGGCTGGGGAAGGCCAGTTTCAGCTTGTCGGTAATCGCCTTGTCCGCAGCATCTTCGCCGCTGGCCATGCGCAGATAATAATAGCTGTTGGTGATCGCCACTTCGCAAACACCCGCCGCCACGGCGCGAATTTGGTCGCGGTCGCCGCCTTCGGGTGGACGCGCCATATTGGCGACAATACCCTTCACCCACGCATCGGCTTTTTCCTTGCCCCATTCCTCGATCAGCGCCCCGACCAAGGACAGATTATAAATGCTGTCGGACGAACGGACACAGATTTTGCCCTTGAAGCGCGGCTCGGCCAGCTTGGCATAATCATCCACTTCCTCCGGCTTCACCTTGGCGGGGTCATAAGCCACGATGCGCGCACGGCGCGTAAAGCCGAACCATTGGCCATTGGGTTCGCGCAAATTGGCGGGGATACGGGCATTGATGGTTTCGGATTGAATGGGTTGCAGCAAGCCAGCCTGTTCGCCGCGCCACAACGCGCCCGCATCCGCGGTGATAAACACGTCCGCTGGGCTGTTCGCGCCTTCGCTCTTCATCCGTGCGATCAACTCGTCGGCCTTGCCTTCGATACGGTTAATCTTGATGCCGGTCTGTTCGGTGAAACGCTCATACAGGGCTTTATCGCTGTCATAGTGACGGGCGGTATAGAGGTTCACCTCATTGGGCGCTGCCTTGTCTTCGCCGCTGCCGCCCCCGCCCGAACAACCGGCCAAAACCGCCAGACTGGCCGCGACCATCACATGAAACTTCTTCTTCACACCAAACTCCTTCACCAGCCCCTGCTCTATCTGCACCTTAACAAAATTGCGAATGACTCGCAAATACTTTGCTATCAGCGGGCCACCATGGCGCTCCACCGCCCCATCCAGCCAAGCTGTCGCCCCGCCCGAACCGCAAAAAAATGGGGCGAGAAACGCCCCATTTTCCTTCAACCCATGGGCTGATTTTGGGTTGCCTGTTTAAATGGGTAAATCCACCGCCAATGCGGTGGCGATGGGATCGGAGCATGGGGTGGCAAAACGCAGCGCAACATCCTCGCCTTGCTGTTCCCATGTGACGGGACTGCCATCGGACAAACGGGTGACGCGGCTGCCGCTGGCAAGGGTCAGTTGCTTGACCACAATTTCACCCTCCGGCACCGCGCCCTTGATGATCAGATTCAGCCGCGACAAAGACGCCGTAAAGCGCACTTGCTTGCCGCAAACCGTCTCGCCATCCGAGCGTTTCCATGGTCTGGTGCCATAAATGGCATCGCCATTGGCCCGCATCCATGTGCCGAAACCGCGCAAAATGGCCAATTGCTCGTCCGGAATACCGCCATCCTCACCGCGCGGCCCAACGTTCAGCAACAAATTGCCGTTGCGCGCCACCGTGTCGATAAAGCCGTGCAGCAATTCCTCGATGCTGGCATAATCGTCCGGCCCATCATCACGGCGATAGCCAAATCCATGGCTCATCCCGCGCGTGCTTTCCCATTTCTTGCTTTGTGTTTCGGCCAGAATCGAAAATTCAGGGGTGCGAAAATCGCTATGGGGAACCTCTGGCGGCACCAGCCCTTTTTCGTCCGGTCCCCGCGCCATATAGGCTTGCTTCAGCTTTTTATCCGCATAGCGCCAAACGGGACCCCATTTGAAAAGGTCGAATTTCCAATCGCGTTCGATCCAACGATCATTCACCACCCCGTCCGGAACGGCCCGATAGTAATCGGCAAATAAATTCAGCAAAGGCTCCAGCCGCGTCGGCCAGCTAATGTCATTCCACAACACCGAAGGCTCGTAACGCTCGATCAATTCCCGCGTCTGGGCCATGGCATAATCGGGATAATCCCCGCCCGGCTGGGACGCGATAAATTGCCCCATGGTGTGGATGGGCGTGGTGTTGAAACTCCAATCAATGCCGCCGCTATAATAGACACCGAACCGCATACCAGCGGCGCGCACCGCGCGGGCCAATTCCCCGACAATATCGCGCTCTGTCGTCCAATTGGACACATGTTTATTCTGATGCTTGGACGGCCACAGGCACAGGCCATCATGATGTTTGGTCACCAACACCACATAGCGCGCCCCCGCATCGCGGAATGTTTCCGCCCATGCGGCGGGGTCCCAATGTTTCAGGCCCGCCTCAAAGGGCTGCTTAAAATCCCGATAGGGCGCACCGCCATAATGTTTTTGGTGATAGGCATGGCTGGGTGTGCCCGGCACCTTGATCGCATTTTCATACCATTCGCTATAAGGCGACATGGGAATGGCCTGATCATATTGATCTTCCAATCCCGTCGACAAAGACTCCGTCGCCGGTGCAAAGGCGGGGATGGCAAATGCCCCCCAGTGGATAAAAATACCGAATTTTGCATCGTCATACCATGTCGGCAATTCGCGACTTTTCAGCTGCGCCAGCTTGTTCTGCACCCGCCCCATCAGACGCGCTCCACCAAATTTTGACTGTTCCTCTGCATCTTATCCTCCCTCCAACCCTATGCCGTCACCCTTGGTCCGCATAGTTGATGATTATATTTGATTCGAATCATCTATTATCATGCCGCTTTTGGCAAGCCGCCCGATGCCCGCCCCCGCACATGCTGCGCATTTTTTTCCAATACAACCGCTGCTTAGTCCCAAAAATGGCGACGATCATTGATGTATCAAAAGATACTATTCTTATAATAAAATATGTTACTAACTTGGATGTCGATAAATTTTGCAGGCTTTTTTCGCATGGGTCGTTGAATATATCTTTATAGACTAATCTAGGAAACACGGTTAGCATCGGTTTCACAAAGCCTCAAAACGGGCTTGTGACATCAGAGCAGGCTCATTCCGTGGGTCTGCCGCGCTCAAATAACGATCAGCAAAATCGCTGACATGGGGAGAGGCGTGCTATGAAGAATTTCTCGTATTGGTTTGCGGGCGCGGCACTTTGCGCCATTGCGACACCGGCTTTTGCACAAGATGCTGGCTCATCGGCAGGAACGCCGGAAAATCCTTCTTCTTATGGTGGCTTGGCGGAAATCATCGTCACGGCGGAAAAGCGCAGCGTGGACCTGCAGGACCTGTCGCAAGCCGTATCCGCCTATACGGCGGACGCGCGGCAATTGGCCGGTATCGCAACCTTGCAAGATTTCGCCGCTTTCACACCGGGCCTCAGCTATTCGGCGGGCAATGACCGCGTGTTCATTCGCGGTATCGGTCGCCAAACCAACACCAACGGCAGCGACCCCGGCATTTCCACCTATACCGACGGTATTTATGACACCGCCACCGCATCGGTCGGCGCGTCGGACTTTTTCATCGAACGGGTCGAAGTGCTGCGCGGCCCACAAGGCACGCTATATGGACGCAACAGCATTGGCGGCGCGATCAACGCCATTTCCAAGCGCCCAACCGATAGCTTCACGGGCGATATCCGCACGACCATCGGCAATTATGACGTCTTTAACCTAGAAGCCGCCATTTCAGGCCCCATCACATCCGGCCTGCGCGCTCGCTTGGCTGGCGCGCATTATGGTCAAGACAAAGGCTATTTCAAAAGCACGGTCGGCAACCCAAGCGAAGGTGGACGCGGCGAGAAACGCTATGTCGAACTGCAACTAGAAGCCGATCTGGGCGAAAATGGCACAGCGTGGTTCAAGGCTTTTACGGGCAGCACCGACCTTTATCCCCGCACCACCAACCGCATTGGCGGATTTGACTTTGCGCCTTTCCCCAGCGGCGCGATCATCCCCGGCGCGGCCTTTGGCTACGCAACCACTGGCTATGACGCGCTGGACCCCAATCCTTTCCCAGCCGGTGCTACAAATGTTCGCCGCTTCAGCACGGACACCGTCCAGCGCGAACGGATGCGGGATAATATCGGCTTTGCGGGCGACATCACATGGTCGTTGCCCAGCTTCGACGTGAAATTGCTGGGTGGCTATCAAGAATATAAGGTCGACCAGACCTTTGAGTTAGATGGCACCAGCATGCGATCCTATGAATTTCCATTGGACCCGACCAGCGGTTGCGCCATGGGGGTTCCATTCGGCCTCTGCGCGCCGCTCACGGTTAACCCGCAACAATTGGTCAATGCCTATAATGACAAATCTTTTGGCAGCGGCGAAATCACGCTGACATCCACGCACGAAGGACCGCTGCAATGGGTGGCCGGTGTCTATTATTATCAAGAGAGCCTATTTCAAGCGACGCATTTCAATGCGCCGGAACAACTGCAATTGCGTACCCCGACCAGCGACGGCATCACTCCGGCGGCACCGAACCCTCTCGGCAATTTTGTCTATGCAGCATCGAACCTCACCACGAAATCGGCGGCAGCTTATGCGCAGCTTGATTATCAGGTGACGGACAGCGTCCTGCTGACGGGCGGCATCCGCTATACCCATGACAAGAAAAAGGGACGCGAGGATTTTCGTATTATTTGTTTGGGTTGCAACGACGCCATCAGCCCATATCAATTGGGAGTTTATACACCCGCTGTCGACATCACCCCATTATTGGTCTCTTATGCACCAGCCGATGGTGTCACCTCTGCCGTCACCTTTGACAGCGCGACAGGTATCGCCACGCGTCACCTGAAGAATGATTGGGACGCCGTCACGGGAACGTTGGCGGTCGAATGGAAACCCTCGGACGATCAACTGGCCTTCGCGCGCTATAGCCGTGGTTATAAATCCGGCGGCTTTAACGCTGGTGCCATTTCCTTCATTCCGCAAACCAAAGCAGAATATGTCAACAGCTATGAATTGGGCTATAAGCACAGCATCAACAATCGCCTGCGCGCCAATCTGGCCTTATATTATTATGATTATAAGGATTTGCAGGTCCCAATCACCGTTCCATTGCCCACCGGTGGTCCGGATCTGACGCAATTTTACAACCTCACAAAATCCAAAAGCTATGGCGCAGAATTGGAAGTGGCATGGCAACCCGTCGACGCCCTGCAAGTGATGCTGAACTATGGCTATAGCAAAAGCCGCATCAACAAAGCGGGCTGCATCACCGATGGCGAAGATGATCTGGCGGTGCAACCAGGTGCGCAACCATGCGGGCTAGCGGTGGGCGGCAAACAACCGCAAAGCCTTGTCGGCGCAGAATTGCCGAATGTTCCACGCCACAAAATTTCGGCCAATGCCCAATATAATATCCAATTGTCGTCGGGCACCTTCACCGTATCAGGCACCTATATGTGGCGGGACTCGGCCTATGCCAGCGTCTTCAACCGCCAGTATAACAAAATGCCATCCTATGATCAGGTCGATCTGCGGGGCATTTGGACGCCAGAAAATGACCGCTATCGGATCATCGTCTTCGCGAAAAATCTGTTCGACACCTTGGGTTATGACAATGCGTCGGGCGATCCTCTAACTTTGCCTGCCGTGCCCACCACCACACCGCAAGTCGCGCAAAGCTATAGCTATACGCCGCCGCGCACCTTCGGCGTCCAGCTTGACGTTCATTTCCGCTAAAAGGCCCTTTGCATGACGACGCCCCAGCCAGCGGACAAACTCAGTATCAAAACCCGCATACTCTATGGTTCAGGAACCATCGCCTTCGGGATTAAGGATCAAGGCTTTAACGCACTCTTGATGCTATTTTACAATCAGGTCATCGGGCTGCCCGCCGCATGGGTGGGCAGCGCGTTGATGATCGCTATGGTTGTTGATGCTTTGTTTGACCCGCTGCTGGGGCAATATTCGGACAATGTCCGCACGCGTTGGGGGCGGCGGCATCCCTTCATGTATGCCTCCGCCATCCCCATCGCCCTATCCTATCTGTTCCTCTGGTCGCCCCCAAGCATGACCGACAATGAAACCTTTATCTGGCTGGTCACCAGCGCTGTCATCGTGCGTATGTCGCTCAGCCTTTACGAAATTCCGTCCACCGCTTTGCTGGCGGAATTTAGCAATGATTATGACGAACGCACCAAGCTGGTGTCGGCACGCTATTTCTTTGGCATGTGCGGCGGTGTCGGTATGACCATTTTAACCTTTGGCTATTTCCTGCAACCCACGCCCGAACATCCGGTCGGCCAGTTGAACATCAGCGGCTATCACGGCTATGCGATCACCGCCGCCATCATCATGGCGCTGTCGGTGCTGATATCGGCGCTGGGCACCCAGAAACATATTTTGGCGCGCCCTGCGCCCGCACCCGCCATCAAACAATCCTTCAAAGCCATGCTGCGGGAAATGGCGGGGGTGCTAACCCATCCCGCCTATGTCTCTATCTTGTTCGCCAGCCTGTTTTTTGCCGTGGCGTCGGGCCTCAACATGGCGCTGCAAATCTATTTCGGCACCTATTTCTGGGAATTAACCGCTAACCAAATCGCCACGCTGGCGTCATCAACCTTCGTCGGCGTGCTCTTTGCCTTTGTCGTGGTTCTGCCTCTATCGGCGCGCTTTGGCAAAAAGGCCGCAGCCATCGCCATGTTCATCCTCTCCGCCACCGCCACCGCGACGCCATTGCTCCTCCGGTTGGCGGGGCATTTCCCTGCCAATGGCGACCCCATCCTCATGCCATTGCTGATGACACTGGCGGCCATTTCTTGGATGACCATCGTGTCTGGCGGCATATTGGCTGTGTCCATGGTCGCTGACGTCACCGACCAAATTTTGCTGGAAACCGGCAAACAATCCGAAGGCCTGCTCTTCTCCGCCGCCACCATGGTCAACAAAGCCATATCGGGCATGGGCATATTGATGGCGGGTTTGGTGCTGTCCTATGTCCAATTCCCTGACAATGCGAAACCGGGCATGGTGCCCGACACCGCGCTCCATGATCTGGCCGCCATTTTTGTCGTGGTGAACAGCGCCGCAACGCTGTTGGCCATCATCTGTTTGGCTTTCTATCCGATTTCGCGCAGCCGCCATTTGGAAAATCTGGCCAAGCTGGCGGCCCGCCCCGCCTAATCCCCGTCATGAACCGCAAGCCATGGCGTCGCTCACCAGAAACAGCATGGCTTACCATGATCAGCTTTGCAGATCGAAACCCGATTTCAAGATCGATTCCGCCGCGTCCAACAAGCGTTCATTTTCCACCACCAAATCGCCTTCCCGCCCCTGCGCGATCCAACGATCAAAGGCCATCCGGCCACCAGCAACCAACATAGCGGCCACCATTTGGGCGCGGCCATCCTTGGCCCCATCATGCCCCTCACCCAATTCATGCACGATATAATCGGTCATGAGATCGACCTGCAATTGCTGCTGGGCAGACCATACTGGCAATAGATCCGGCTCCTCGGCCAAAGCGCGGCCAAAGCTAATCTGCCCACTGCCATCCCGTTCATAAGCGCGGGCGATGTTCAGCACTTGATGGCGCCAGAAACGCAGCACTGGCACCCCCAAATCCCGTTGCTCCGTCGCAATTTCAGCAAAACGCTCCCCCGCCGAAATGGCAATGGCCTCGGCCAAGTCTCGCTTGCTCGCAAAATGGGTGAACAAGGTGGTGATATGCACATCCGCCGCTTCGGCAATCGCCGCCATTGTCGCGTCGGAATAGCCGTGGGAGATAAACAAATGCCGCGCGGCGTTTTCAATGCGCGACCGTGTTCGGGCTTTCGCAGCCTCACGGCGCGGGAACGTCACTTTGCTCGTTTTGCTCATCCCGTCCTTATAGGGCCATCGGACCAATTCGCCAGCAAATTAAGTTGATCATTCTAGTTTTATAGAGCAATCTATTCTCCATAATATTTGGGAGAATCGCCGTGAACGGTACCATCGCACGCCATCAGTTTGAAACATGGGTCGAATGTGCGCGCCCACCATTGCAGGACCAACCCGATTTTGTGATCCCTGCCCTGATGACGACAGCCGCCTTTGTCCATCCAGTCGATCAAATTGCTATCTTCACCACGATCGACGAAGCACTGGCCCATAGCGACGACCGCCGCGCCCAGGCCGACTATATCGCCCAGCATCTGCCATGGGCGGTGAATGGCAAAGAACGCACCCCCTTGCCGCGCATATTGTGGGATGGATTTTGGGACATCATCGAACGCCCAAGGGAAGAATTTTCCTCAGAACTGGATTTGACATTGGCGGTGGTGGCACTGGGTGTTCATTATGACCAACGCATCATCGCAGAATGCGAAGACGCCCTGCTGCAATTTGACAGCGTCAAAAATCTGATCGCCCAGCCCGAAATTCGGTTGAAAACCGACGACCTACGCCATCATGCAACCGACAGTCTGGCAACCGATCTGCTCAACATGTTGACCAGCAATGGCTATGATATCGAAGTGATCGACGCCGATACCGTCTTGCTGGACGGCGAATACCCCGCCCAGAACCGCACGAACCGCCGCATCTTGCAACTGCACGACATTTGGCATCTGGTCGGCGGCTATGGCTTCACTGGGGCCGGAGAGGTCGCCATATCCGGCTTCCAGCTTGCCCAATTCGGTCAGAATTACTCAACCCGCTTCTTGGCAACCGTTGCAACCAAAGCAGCGTTCAACGCGCCAGAATTTCTGCCCCTGTTGCTATCCGTGACCTTCGACGGATGGCGCCATGGCCGCAATGCCCAATCGTTGATCGACGCCCCATGGCACCAATTGATTGCGGACCCCATTTCCAAAATCCGCACGGATTATGGCCTGAAGCCCTTGGACAGCCCCGCCGTTCAAATGATGGAAACCATCGCCGCGTCCATGGCGGGTGCCAAATAGCGCAGCGACATTCACGCGCTCCTCTTCTCCGCTCGTAATGAGCAGTGGTGCTGGGCCTAGCGCCACATAGAAAAACCCCCGTAGTTCAGCTACGGGGGGTTTTGTGTGTGGTTGCGGGAGTAGGATTTGA
>CAZIVW010000016.1:0-68604 GCA_964542975.1 uncultured Sphingopyxis sp. | reverse complement strand
GACCGGTCAGTGCAGCGTTGCCGCCGCGCCCCGTCCGGTGAAAACGCCTCTAGGCAGATGAGGCCTCACCGTCAACCAATCTTTGTCGACGAATTTGGTTTTACATCCCATTTTCCGTCATTTCACCCGCGAAATTCCGCTTATGATCCCTGTAAAACTGCCAAATTTCAAAAATTTAATAAAATTCAATTTCACCCCCTCAAATCCCGCCCTTTCAGGCCTTGGTGACGGGATATGGTTCCGAATCATAGGCAAAAATCCGAATCATCTCCCGAGAATCGCTTCATTTTTCTGATTCTTGTCCCTGCAGGTGGTGATTCTGCTGTCCCATGCGGTGGCAATGCCAGTCCATATCATCACTACATCGGCATAGCCTGCCGCTGTTCCGTGCAACTATTGGCCAAAAAGTCGAGCAAAGCCCGAACAGATGGCAGCAATCCACGCTTGGACGGGAAAACAGCGTGAATAATCGCCGCTTTCGGACGCCAGTCGGGCAATACATGCACCAAGCGCCCCGCCTCTATGTCTTTCCAGACCAGCATTGTGGGCAATTGCACCACCCCTACACCCGCCAAAGCCGCTTCGCGCAGCACACTCATATCATCCGTCATCAAATGGGGCTTGTGCGGTATCGACAGCATTTGACCGTCGGGATGCTCTAGCTGCCACAATTGCTTTTCATTGGGCGATGTCATCGACAAGCTGGGCAGCCCGCGCAAATCTTGCGGCGACGCCAGCGCCTCCCCTATTATGCCGCCCTGTAAACCAGCATCCGGCATAGGAGCGTCCTTTGCGACAAACGCTTGCAGCAAAGCTGGGCTCGCCACCAAACATTGGGTGCTGATATCCAACTGCCGCATCATCAACTCGCTCACCTCTAGTGGAGGGAAGCGCGCGCGAATGGCGACATCAAAGCCTTCGGCAATCACATCCACGCGCCGATTGCTGCTTTCCAGATGCAATTCAACGGCGGGATAGGCCTTGAGAAAGGCGGCGAAGATCGGTCCCAAGTGAAAAATCAGCAACGCCACGGGGCAAGACACTTTGAGGACGCCCGCCGGTTCCGACCGTACTTGCGCCAATATCTGGTCTGCGGCCTCTGCCTCCACCAACACTGCGCGGCAGCGTTCATAATAAGCGCGCCCAATGTCGGTCACCGAGAAATGGCGCGATGAGCGGTTGATGAGGCGCACCCCCACACGGTCCTCTAGCGCCTGAATACGCCGACTGAGTTTCGATTTTTGCTCGCCCAGCACCCGTGCAGCCGGGGCAAAGCCGCCATGGTCCACCACTTGAACGAAATAATAGAGGTCGTTGAGGTCTTGCATCGTTGCATGAATAGAACGCTCAGTCCGATCTAGCAATCTTTTCGCCCCATCGTCCCAAGTCTATATGGTTTTCAACAGCGGCCCACCATCAACAGGAAGGGCCGCCTTGGAGATTGACTATGACGAAGGAAATCCTTGGACGCTATGGTTCGGACCGGGGACATTGGGTTGGCGACGGTTTCCCCGTTCGTTCGCTCTTTTCCTATAACCGGTTGGGACAGCATATCAGCCCGTTCTTGCTGCTGGATTATGCTGGGCCGCATTATTTCGAACCCACAACCGACCAACGCGGTGTCGGCCAACACCCCCACCGTGGATTTGAAACGGTCACCATCGTTTATGACGGCGAAGTCGAGCATCGCGACTCTGCTGGTAATGGCGGCGTGATTGGTCCGGGTGATGTGCAGTGGATGACCGCTGGCGGCGGTATTATCCATGAAGAATATCATTCGCCATCCTTCGCCAAAACGGGGGGGCCGTTCCGGATGATCCAATTGTGGGTCAATCTGCCTGCCAAGGACAAAATGGCTCCGGCCGCTTATCAAGGCATAGTGTCGGCGGATATTCCGGTGGTGAATTTGCCAAATGATGCGGGCACCGCTCGTGTGATTGCGGGCGAATATCTGGGTGCCAAAGGCCCCGCCAAAACCTTTACCCCCATCAATATGTGGGACGTGCAGGTCAAGCGGGACGCCATCGTCGATTTGGCTTTGCCCGATGGTCACACCGCCATCATCGTGGTGCTGAAAGGCCATGTCACGGTGAACGGCAGCATGGAAGGCGGCGAAGCCGAAGCCATTTTGCTGAGCACCAACGGCGAAGATGCCCAAATCTTTGCCAATGGCGATGCGACCTTGCTGGTCCTGACTGGCGAACCGATTGACGAGCCTATTTTCGGCCATGGCCCCTTTGTCATGAACACGGAAAAAGAAATTCGTCAGGCCATTGAGGATTTCAACACCGGCAATTTTGTTCAGCACGGCTGAGTGTCTGCCTAGCTTAGCCGCTGAGCATCCGGTCCGATAGGGCATCCCCCCGCCCTATCGGACCACCCCACCCCCTCCCCTTTCCTTTCCGAACATGGTGCGTGCGCCGCAACGCATCTGATTGGCAACGCCGATGCGCTTTGCCCCTTCCCTTCGTGCGGCCTTTTTCAGGAATAAAATGATGTCCAAACCCTATGTTCGTCTGGACCGCGATAATGCGGCTGTGTTGCTGGTCGATCATCAAACCGGTCTTTTGTCGCTGGTCCGCGATTTTGACCCCGACAAGTTCAAAAATAATGTGCTGGCTCTGGCCGATCTGGCAAAATATTTTAACCTGCCCACCATTTTGACCACCAGTTTTGAAACCGGCCCCAATGGTCCGCTGGTCCCCGAACTGCAGGAACAATTTCCCGACGCGCCTTATATCGCCCGTCCCGGCCAGATTAACGCATGGGATAATGAAGAATTTGTCGCCGCCGTCAAAGCCACGGGCAAGAAGCAATTAATCATCGCAGGGGTTGTGACCGAAGTCTGTGTCGCCTTCCCCACTTTATCTGCCTTGGCCGAGGGTTATGACGTGTTCGTCGTCACCGACGCATCGGGCACGTTCAACGAAGTGACCCGCCATAGCGCTTGGTCGCGGATGACCGCAGCGGGCGCCCAATTGATGACATGGTTTGGCTTGGCGGGCGAATTGCATCGTGATTGGCGCAATGATGTCGATGGCTTGGGCGCGCTATTTTCGAACCATATTCCCGATTATCGCAACCTGATTACCAGCTATAATAAGCTGACACAGGGGCAATCATAACGCCCAAGCAATGAAAAGGGCGGGTGGCGGATTGATCGGCCATCCGCCCCTTTCCATCTTCATTCTATCGCCCCGCCTCCAGCGCGCGCCAGCGCCGATAGCCCAGCACCGCCAGCACCGCCATGGCCGCATAAAGTCCGGCCGTCAGCCACAGGGTCGATGCCATGAACAAGCCGACATAGAGTATGTCGACGATAACCCACAGCATCCAACTGGCGGCATAGCGGCGCGCGGTCCAATATTGGGCAAGCAGGCTGAAACTGCTGAGGATCGCATCCGGCCAAGGCAGCGGCGCATCGCTATAATGGCTGGATAGCCACCCCGTCACCGCCGCGCCAACCGCCGTTATCACAACAGCAACCGCCGCATCGCGCCCGACAAGCGGCCTGATCGCCACCATGCCATCATCCCCGCGCCCGCGCAGCCACATCAGCCAGCCATAAAGAATGAACAGCCCGAACAGCAGTTGCAGCACCACATTGGCGTAAAGCTGGGCATCCCAGAATATTTTGACATAAAGCCCCGCCGCCAACAACACGACCGGCCAGCACCACAGGCTGCGCCGCGTGGTCAGCCAAATGCCCAAAAAGGTCACTGGAACGGCCAGGATTTCCAAAGAGGTCATAAGGCCGCTACTCCTGTCGCAAGGCGGTGCAGAAAATCTTGGCCTTGGCCCGACAGAAACCAGCGTGCATGGCCCAGCGCATATCCGTCCCACGCCAAATCCGCATCGGCAAGGTTGCGCGTAATGCCCGCGAAATAATCAACCTCGGACAAGGCAAATTCCAAATGGACCAGCGGCAATAGGCGCAGCAACAAAGCCCTATCATCAGTGCGAAGCGGCAAAATGCTATGATAGCCCGCGATCAGCGCCAAGGCCGCGTCGACATCCGCCGCGTCTTTTAGCACACCGTCTTGCATAGCCAGCCACGGTATCGCGCAACGCTCCACCGCTATCGCCACATCATGCAAGGCAAAGGTCGGGGCCGCCACGCCAAAATCCAGCACCGTCGATACCGCGCCGTCCGTCGACCATAACAGATTGGACGGATGCCAGTCGCCATGCGTCCATAACCGCGCTTGGCCCGCAATCGCGCTGGGCAGACCATCGGCCAATTCCGCCAAAATCGGGGCCAAAGCGGCGCGCCATCCCCGCCCCTTTACACTCCGCGCCTCTAAATAGGCCGCAACCGCTGGCCGTGCGTGAATATAGCGGTCCGCCGCCAACAAAGGATCCGCCGCGCGCAATATTTGGGCGCTGGCCACCAACGCATATGGGCCGCGTTCCGGCGCATCATATCCCCGCGCCGCTTGGTGCAGGCGGGCCAGTGCTTGTCCCGCTGCAAAGCCATGATCGTCGGTTAAAAATCCAGTCCATGACAGACGGTCGCGATACAGGTCCTGTCCTTGGCCTTGTTGGTGCAATTCATACACCCATGGCCCATCGGTCCGCACGCTGTTCCCATCTGCATCGCGGTAAATTGCGGGGATGCTCTGGCCATTGCCCTGCAAATGGCGGATAAAATCATGTTCTTTGTGCAAGGCCTTGGCACAGCGCAGACGCTGATGATGCCGTTTCAAAAAGACCATGCCCGCGCTACATTCCACCAAGGCCGCCGCCGAAAAGGGGCGCGGGCTGTGCCAATGAAGGGCGCGAAAATCACCTGCATCGGGGAAATGGGCCAATATCCGCGCCGCCTCGGCATCGGTGATGGCGGGCCAGACGGGCGCTTCCCACGCCTCGCCCATGCCATGCACCAAATGCCCAGACCCGCTCATATCGTCAGAACGCCCGCGACAGCGTGCCGACAAAGGCCCGCCCGCTGCCGATATAATAACTGGGCGCAGACCCATAGATGGTGCTGCCGCCGCGTCCCGTCGTATCCAGCGCATTGCTGGACAGCGCATAAACGCCGGACAAGACCTTGGGATTGGTGATGTTGATCGCGTTCAACCGCAAATCGGTGCGCTTGCCATCCAACATCCCCGCCAAATGCACGCCGATCGACAGATCGAGTGTCGCATAAGGCTTGATGCTTTCGTCGTTCATAAAGGTGGAATATTGGCGGCCCACATATTTCAGCGCCATGCTGCCAAAGATCAAACCGTCATCATAGCTGCTGCCAGCGGCAAATTGATATTTCGGGCTGGCGACGGCTTGTTTGCCCTTGGTCGGCAAATAATCATCGCCCACCGGCAGATCATCCAGCAATTTTGTCCGCAAAATTTCGCCGGACAAATAGATGCCCCAACCCTCGGTTGGACGATAGCTGATCTCGGCATCCAAGCCGTGGCTGCGCATGCCACCAGCATTGACCGTGGCGCTCACCTGTGCGCCATCATCCAAGATGGTCGGCACTTGGCGGTTGCGGAACCAATAATGGAACGCCGTCAGCGCGAAAGACAGGTTCGCGCCATTATAGCGATATCCCAGTTCCGACGACACGCTATATTCATTCTTCAGGTTGGTGCTGCCCTGCTGCACCACTTCGCCGCCATAATAATAATTATAGAGCGCAAATTCATTGGGAATGCGGAAATTCGTCATAACATTGGCGAAAATCTGTTGGCGATCATCCACTTCATAACGGATCGCCGCGCGCGGCAGCAAGGCGCTGCTGCTATAACGAATGTCGCTTTGCGGACCGGGCAGATAATTGCGTCCGCGCCGCAGCACATTCACCGCCTTCAACCCAACATCCACGCCCAATTTGTCATTGATCGCGATACTATCCGCCAAAAATGCGCCCTTGGTCACGGTGACGGTGCGGGCATTTTCATAAGCCAGCAAGCGGCCATCCGCCGTGCGAATGGCTTTATCCTGATACCCCCATTCATCCACCGGATGACCATCGGCGTTCAGCGATGTATAGCTTTGCGTTACACGGTCGGTGCCATAATCAAACCACAGACCAGCGGTGATACGATGCGCCCCCGCTTGCAAGGTCAGCTTGGCGACATCACCGACGCGAAATTGCTTGCCGGTCCAATTTGCCATCACATTGGCGGTGCCACCCACCGCGCCGGGCAGATTGATCGGCTGATCTAACAACTCCGTGCCCAAATAATTGCCTGTGGTGGTCAACTCGGTTCCATAAGGCGAATTGCCATGGCCCATTTGCAAATAAGCCGAATTGTTCAGCGTCAGCCTGTCATTCAGCGCCACTTGCAACGGCGCGCTGATATAAAGGTTACGGAAGGGCGCGCGGTATAAACGCCAATAGTTCAGGTTTCCGGCGCCATAATCCGCATCAAAATTCACATCGCGGCCCAAGGCCTGCCAATCCGCTTTGGTTGCGGCGGGATAGGTCGATGTCTTGGCGTCATTATAGGAAAAAGAAATGCTGGCGCGGTTGTCATCGCCCCATTCGGTCAGAAATTTGGCGTCGACATGCTGGCGCTGATCAAACCCCGCCCCGCGCCAATTGTCGGCGCGGTTGTTGGAATAAGAAAGAAAGGCCTTCACGCCGCTATTACCAATGTCGCCCGTATCGACGCGCACAAATAAGCGCCACGCATCATAGCTGCCATAGGACAGATTCACCAAAGCGCCCAATTTGTCCTTGGGGTCATCCAGCGCCAGCGACAACATGCCGCCCGCCGCCGCGACCACAGGGGAATCAATATCCACCGCGCCCTGCGCCAGCACGATATGTTTGATATTTTCGGTGTCGGCAAATTGCGCGGGATAGGCATAGAAATAGCCGACATCATTTTGCGGCGCGCCTTCCATCAACACGCCAATGCTGTCCTGCCCCAAACCGCGCAGCGTGATACCGCTGCTGGCCGACAGCCCATAAGGGTCGCTCATCGCCACATTCGCGCCGGGCAGGATATTCACCAATTGAAAGGCGTTCATCGTCGGCGCTTGTTTGGTGATAAATTCGCTGGAAATCTCGCTGATCGACTTGGGCGCATCTTGGCGCGGCAACAGCCCCACAGGGTCGCGGTGGCCAATCACCTCAATTTGGGCGTCGTCCGCGCTATCTACAGCCGCGTCTGCCGCGTCCATATCCATCGCCAAGGCGGGCGATGCCATCATCAAGATCGGAAAAACAAAGGCCACACGGCCAAAATCACATATTTTACGCGTCATAACTCTCGTCCACTCCAAAGGAGGGAGCGTAAAATTGACGCCGACCCTCCCTACGCCGGTATCAGCCGGATCAGGTTCAGCGGGTCGTGGTCTGCAAACCACCTCTCAGCCACAGCAACAGCGGCCCCCCGGGGATGAAGCGGCCCTTACAGCGGATTGGACAAAGAAGATAGGGGCACTTGCCGGCGATAAACTTGTCTGGATCCGCCATTCGGCTGTGCCCATGACACAATCTCCGCACACACGACAGTCCAACCTATTGACCAAAATAAGAAATTTCAAACTCCGCCGGTCCTATCGCGATTCCCGATGGTCCCTGCCCCCGCATCACGGCCCCAAACTTCGCAGAAATGGCCATATTGCTTGTATTGGGGCAGCCATATATCACATCACCGAAGCTTTGGTTACACAGTGCCAATATAGTGGACAGATGCCACCAAACCGCAATCATCGCCGTTTATATTGGTCCCCAACAGAATGTCCCATTTGTGAAGCTTCTCGATGCGTTTAAACCACTTAGCATAACGCTATATCGGCGTTTTTGGTTGTCCAGCATGGCGTCGAATTTCGGCGGCTTGATTCAAACCGTTGGGGCGATGTGGATGATGACATCGCTGACCAACAACCCGCAAATGGTGGCCTTGGTCCAAACCTGCGCCACCTTGCCGATGATGTTTCTATCCCTGCCATCTGGGGCGCTGGCGGATATTTACGAGCGGCGGAACATCATGCTGGTCGCACAATTGGGGATGTTCCTCGTCTCCTTTGCCTTGGCCTTATCGACATGGCTGGGATGGACAGCGCCGGTATCGCTGTTAATCGCAACCTTTCTGATTGCATCCGGCACCGCCTTGCATGGTCCAGCGTGGCAGGCATCCATTTACGAACAAGTGCCGCGCGACATGATTGAAAATGCCGCCAGCCTCAACAGCTTGGGTTTCAACCTCGCGCGCAGCGTCGGCCCCGCGACGGGCGGCCTGTTAATCGCCGCATGGGGTGTGGCATCAGCCTTTGCGCTCAACGCCTTATCCTATGTCGGATTGATCGCGACTTTATTGCTGTGGAAACAGGAAAAAACACCGCCCGTCCTGCCGCCCGAGCGCGTTCCCCAAGCCATTATGGCTGGCCTGCGATTTGTGGCCTTATCGCCCGGTTTGATCGCCGTAATGGTCCGCGCGGGCGCATTTGGCCTGTGCGGCAGCGCGGTATGGGCCTTAACCGCCATATTGGCGCGTGAAACGCTGAACGGCGGCCCTGGCACCTTTGGCCTGCTGCTCGGCGGTTTTGGCTTTGGCGCTGTTGTTGGCGCTTTTGTGCGCGCGTCGCTCGACATTACGCGCGAACGCTTGACCTTGCTCTGTTCCTTGACGTTCGGGATTAGCGCGATTGCCTTGGGCCTCAGCACCTATTTATGGCTGTCGATTCTGTTCATGGCCTTGGCGGGCGGCGCTTGGGTCATGACGCTCACCAGCCTGAGCGTAACGGTGCAATTCATCGCGCCCAGATGGGTCGTCGGCCGCGCCATTGCGCTCAATCAAGTTTGTATTTTTGCGGGCATGGCCTTTGGCAGTTGGTTTTGGGGATTCATCGCGACCCACAGCCATGTTGAAATGGCCTTTATTGCATCGGGTGCCGCCATGTTGGCCAGTTTGCTGCTGGTCTTTCTGTTCCCGCTCTCCAGCGACAGCGCGCCCGATTTAACGCCAGCGCGGCTACACCCGCTCGACAATCTTCATGGCCCCGTCGCGGCCAATGACGGCCCCGTTGTGGTGACGATTGATTATCAAGTGCGGCCCCATAATTTCGACGCCTTTGTCGCGGCCATGGAAGAATTGGGCCGCATCCGGCGGCGCAATGGTGCCCATCGCTGGACTTTGCATCAAGATGTTGATGAACCAACACGCTGGGTGGAACGGTTTCACAGCATGACATGGATTGACCATCTGCGCCGGCAAACCCGCAGCACACGTGCGGATCAATATATCCTCGACCGGATCGCCGAATTGCGGGATGGGGATATCAAGGTCCACCGGCTGCTCGAACGCCGCATTTCAACAGCATCCATCACACGGCCGGTGGAAAAAGAAGATAGCAATTAATTTCGATAGGAATAGTCGTCCGGCTTGGGCCGCCCGCTTTCGCCGATGATAGCGATGGCCTCTTCGACCGTGTCGATGCGGGACCATTCATCAACCAACACACGCTTGGCGATTTTCCAAACGCCATCCCGCCGCTCGAACCGGTCGACATAGCGGCCTGCGCGCATACGCGTTTTGCGTATTCCGTCGACCTCGACATCCTGACAGGACAAAATATGGCTTTCGGTGTTTGCCTGATCGCCGTCCAACTCGATCCGCAGGTTCGTAATCATATGCATACGCCCAGGGCGCGAGACGGCAGGCGGCTTCAGCGCCGCGGCAAAGGCCGCGCCGGTCATCGTCTTGCCGCCCATGTCCAGTTCGGCATCCTCATGGATCAGGCTGGCGAGCAAAGCGGAATCAAACCGATCCGTTCCGCGCGCTATGCCAACCAGAGCATCGCGAATGGTTTCGCGATGCTCCAGTTGCTGAACCCGTTCCAAAAGCTGGGAAACGAGCTCGCTCATGCGGCGGCCTTCTTTTTCTCAATCTCGCCCCAAGCAAGGCTCTTGGCTTCCTCGCCCGTCGGCATCGCCAACACTTTGATTTCGAGATAGGCTTCGAAACCTTGCGGTCCATATTGGCGGCCAATGCCGCTTTGCTTAAACCCGCCGAACGGAACGTCCATGCCCATCCACGTGCCATTGTTGATGCTCACCGTGCCGGTGCGGATCTTTTTGGCAAATTCATAGGCTTCTTCGTTGGTTGCGGCCGCAACCTGCGCCGATAAACCATAAATGGAGTTGTTGGCGATTTCGAGCGCCTCTTCCTCGCTATCATATGGGATAATGGCCAGAACGGGCCCAAAGATTTCTTCTTGCGCAATCGTATCGTCGGGCTTTACGTCCGCAAATAACGTCGGCTCCACAAAGCAACCCTTGTCGAACCCTGCGGGGATTTGACCACCGCGAACCAGACGATTTCCATCAGCCTTTGCCCGTTCGATATAGTTTAACACGCGCTCACGATGATGTTTACTGTTCAACGGGCCCATGAAATTATTGGGATCCAGCGGGTCACCAAAGGTCACCGCATCCATGGACGCTTTGGCAGCGGCCACACCCGCCTCGTAGCGCGAACGCGGCACCAACAACCGGCTACGCGCAACACAGCCCTGACCAGCATTACCACAAATCAGCTTGGCAGCCAGTGCGGCTTCCTTTTCGACATCGGCGCTTTCCAGCACCACAAAGGCCGATTTCCCGCCCAATTCCAACAGCAAACGCTTCAACGATCCCGATGCCGCTTCGGACACACGGCGGCCATTGGGGGCGGAACCCGTAAAGGCCACCATATCGACACGCGGATCGGTGGTCAGCACTTCGCCAGCATAATTGTCCTTGGCGGTGACAATATTCACCACGCCAGCCGGAATATCGGTTTCTTCGGCGATTAACTTACCCAAAATAGTCGCCATCCATGGCGCATCTGGCGATGGTTTCAAAATGATCACACTGCCCGAAGCCAGCGCAGGCCCGACTTTGCTTAGCCCCGACCCCCATGGCCCGTTCCACGGAATGATTCCAGCGACCACGCCCATCGGCTCACGGCGAATGCGGCGTTTCGACACCACGCCGCGAAAATCAATATCCTCCAGTTCGCCGTCAAACTCAAAATTCTCCGCAAGCTCAGCGTAAAGGCTCAGCTTTTCAACGGGCAAGTCAAACAATGTGTCGCGGGTCAACCAAATCGGCGTGCCGACCTCGCTCACCAATGTTGGGCGAATTTCTTCGGCATGGCGTTGCAAGGCGGCCTGCAATTGGCGGATACATTTGGCACGAAAGGCACCATTGGTGGACCAATCCGTCGTATCAAAGGCACGGCGCGATGATTCAATGGCGCGCAGAAAATCCTCGCGCGTTCCGTCCGCCGTCACCCCAATCACTTCATCGGTGGCCGGATTCACATTTTCAAAAACGGCACCCGATGACGATGGAACCAGTTCGCCATCGATCAACATGCGCCATTCTGCGATAGTAGGATTATTATATTCCATCGCACTTTCCTCTCAAAAGCTAAGTGGGCTGACAATCGCCATAGGCAATAGCAGCAACGCCCGCGCCCACTCAGCTTCAAAGTTCGGGAAATGACTTTATATCGCTCTTCTGAAATTCGATAATCAATCGATTTTGCGGATTCCGGTTAACAAACTGGGGTCGATATCCGCCACGCAGCATACCCCGCACAACATCATTGATCGGCGCAACTCGCTGGCCAGAAACGCCAGCATATCCGCCACGCCCACACGGCCATTGGCCGCCAAAGCATAGCTAGTGGGTCGTCCCACCAACACCGCCTTTGCCCCCAGCGCCAATGCCTTCAATATTGATGTCCCACGGCGTATCCCACCATCGACCAATATATCCGCACGGCCAGCCACGGCCTGTACGATGTGGGGCAGCGCATCGACAACCGAAACCGCCGTATCCAATTGATTTCCACCATGGTTGGAAACGATCAAACCCGCCGCCCCCACGTCAACACAATGGACTGCGTCATCGGCGCGCAGCACCCCCTTCACCAACACGGGCAAACCGGCCTCGGCGCACAGCCACGCCAAATCATCCATACTGGCCGCAGAAAATATCCCCTGTGCCGTGGCCGTCGGCGCCCGTTCCCAAATGGCGGGCTGCGGCATTGGTGGGCCGCTGCGACCATCGGGCAGCAAATCGGCGGTCAAAACCACTGCCCTAGCGTTGGCTGCACGAATGATGCTCAACACCTCACGCATCCACCCACGGTCGCGGGTCATATATAATTGCTGCCAAATGCGTGCGTGCGGCGCATGTTCACACAAATTCGGAAGCGACATCACCACCGAACTTGGCAGCAAAGCCATTCCGCCTGCCGCTTCCACCCCCTGCATCATCGCCAATTCGCCGTCGGGGTGATAGCGTGTCGCGCGGCCATTCGGTGCCGTCAAAATGGGCAGCGCTAGGGATTCGCCCAGCACGCTGACGCCCAAATCGACCGAATCCACATTCTGTAATATATGGGGGTGCAGAGGAAGATTTTGCCATGTCGGCTCGGCGCTGCGAACAGAAAATCCGTCGTCAGCACCAGCCTCCAAATAGGCCCAAACTGCTGGATCGAGCGCCTGTTTCGCAGCGTCGCGAAGTGCAATAATATCCCTCACCGACGCTCCGCTTTCCAATAGCTATGGTGCGAACGCCAATCAGGATTGGGACGGATGAGCGGCGCACCGCCATCGACAGAAATCATCTGCCCGGTGATCCAACCCGCATCACGGCTCGCCAAAAACACGACAGCATGGGCAATGTCCCATGCGTCCCCATCGCGCGGCAACACGGACCGTGCCGCACGATCTGCGCGCAGTCGCGCCGCATCTTCTTCCGTCTTGCAAACACGGTCCACCATGGCCGTCCACACTTCGCCGGGCCGTACCGTATTACAACGGATGCCATCTGGCCCATGTTGAAAGGCAATATGCTTGGTCAAGGCCTCCAAGGCGGCCTTTGTCGCGCCATAAGACAGGCTGCGTGCAGGATTATCGATGGCCGTGGTCGACAAGTTCACGACCGCACCGCCATTTTCGATTTTAGGGATTGCATATTTGGCCATCAGCATGGCCGTTTTCATGTTCAGCGCGACCGCCAAATCAAAGGAATCTTCGCTAATCTCGGTAATTGATCCACCGCTGCCGCCGCCGACATTGTTAATCAAAATTTCCAATGGCCCCAGCTTTTCAACCGTGCGCTCTACGGCCTGAGCACATTGATCTTCCTTTGTGATATCCGCCGTGATCGCCACCGCGCGACCGCCCGCTGCAATGATGCTATCGACGGTTTTCTGGGCCGCCTCAAGCGAGATATCGACAACCGCCACTCCATAGCCTCGCATTGCCAACAGCCGCGCAATCGCCTCACCAATGCTGGGCACACGGCCTTCGCTGGTGCCGCCGCCAGTCACAATCGCGGATGCGTCCGTGACAGGCCCTGATATGATGTTTCGTTCGGTCACGCACCAATCCTTTCGCCCATAGATTTGCGGCAGCTAAGTCAAAAATCACCGGCAATCACAAGTCATCCCTTGTGTTTTTCGCGATAGCGATTTTCTTCACATCTCTGGGTCCTTGCCTCTCGGGTTCAGGCTTCTTGCCGCTAGATTGGCCTGAATAGCTCTTTCAGCAGGAATTAAGGGATGATCGAATTACAAGGCCAAACTGCCATTGTGACAGGCGCAGGAACTGGTATTGGGCGCGAGACAGCATTGCTTCTTGCCCAACGCGGCGCAAAAATCTTGGTCAACGACCCTGACGCTGCCGCCGCGCAAGCTGTCGTCGACGACATTATCGCCCAGAATGGGATCGCCGCAGCAGAAACCACGCCAGTCGGGCCAGATACGGCGGCCGATATTGTGCGCGTAGCGGAAAGCCATTTTGGTCCCGTGGATATATTGGTGAACAATGCGGGCATCTCGCGCCCCGCACCCTTTGGCGAGGATAGCGACCAAGATATATCCGATGTTTTTGCTGTAAATCTTCTTGGCCCCTATGCCTTGATGCGCGCTGTGTGGCCCAGCATGAAAGCACGGCAATATGGCCGCATTTTAAACACAGCATCCAGCGCAGCGTTGGGGTCAGGGATCAGCGGCGCCTATGCCCCGACAAAGGCGGGCATCATTGGCCTGACCAAAGAAGCAGCGATCAGCGGCGACAAATTTGGCATTCGCGTGAATGCAATTATGCCGTCGGCCCATACCCGCCTGCTGGACAAACATCCGGACCCCACCTTTCGGGCGTGGATATCGGAATTTTTCCCCACATCCTATGTTGCGGCAACCAGCGTCTATTTGGTCAGCCCAGATGTCGCCAGCAATGGAGAGCTTTTTTCCACAGGCGGTGGGTTGGTGCAGCGCATGACCTTTTTCGAAACCGAAGGCGTGCTAGACCGCGAACTGACACCGGAAAAACTGGCCGACGCCTTTCCCCAAGTCTTCGATCCCAGCATGGGCCAGATCATCACACGGCAATCGGATCGCGCGGAAACAACCAACCGTCATTTTCCGCGATAATCAATTCGCCGGACGGTCGCTCGCCGTCCGGCATTCATTCCCTTGGTAACAAGCGGTGGTTACGCGGCGGGCCCATCAATTGACGGTCACACCGCCGCTTGCTGCGGCCCACGCACCAAGCGGCCAGGCAGAGCATCCGTCGGATCTCCGTCACAATAGGTCATTTGACCCGACAGGATAGTGGCGGCAAATCCGTCCGCCCGTTGCATCAAACGGGTCCCTCCGGCTGGCAAATCATGGACCAAATACGGCTTGCCCAAAGTCATCGCCGCCATGTCGATTAAATTCAGGTCCGCTTTCATACCTGGCGCAATATATCCGCGATCATTCAGGCCAACCGCCAACGCATTGGCACGGGTCAAGCGATGGACAATCTCTTCCAACGGCAAATTATCGTCTGCATCTCGTCCCCAATAGGACAGCAGATAACTCGGGAAGCTAGCGTCGGTGATAAAGCCCACATGTGCGCCGCCATCACCCAGTCCATATAAGGCATTGGGGTCGGTAATCATTTCGCGGCACGCGGACAGATCATAATCCAGATAATTGACGACGGGCGCAAATAGCAACGCTCGACCATCGTCTTCCAACAGTAAATCATAGGCCACATCGACGGCGCTACGCCCTTCCCGTTCGGCAATGGCGGCCACGGATTCGTCCCGCGATGGCGCATAATTCACCGGATTGCCCAAGCGAAACACCCGCTCATTTGACAAGCGAGTGAGCAAAGGAAAGGTGCTGCATTCCAACGGATCATCCGCCAAAATGCGTTTGCGAATTTCCGGATCGCGCATGCGCTCCACCCGTTCGTTCAGCGGTAAATGCGCGAATTCGCGATAAGTCCGTGTTCCTGCAAACGGATTTTGCGTGCCTTCTAAGCCATAAAGCACACCGATAGGACGCGGTGCCACCACCGAACGGATAGGCAAGCCATCGGCGGCGGCTTCCCGCGTCAGACGCAGCAAATCACGCCACACGTCGGGTTGGTGATAGCGTTGGGTGACCGACAATATGGCTGGCCGACCAGATGCTTCGACAATACGCCGCACCATCGCCACTTCGCTTTCCGGATCGGGCATATCCCAATCCGAAATCAATTCGATAATGCCGTGCCCCGCATCCTTCATACCCATTGCAATACCCAACAACTCGCGCTCGGTGGCGCGCAAAGTCGGCGTCGGGTCACCCGCCAACGTCTTGTGCCCAATGGTGCGCGACGTCGAAAATCCAATGGCTCCCGCCAGCATTGCTTCTTTGGTCAGTTCCCGCATGCGGGCAATATCGTCATCCGTGGCGGCTTCCAGACGCAAGGCGCGATCGCCCATCACATACAGCCGCAGCGACGCATGGGGCAGCAAGGCACAAACATCGGCGTCATGGGTGCGGCGTTCGACTGCCGTCAAATATTCTGGGAAGCTTTCCCATGCCCAATCCAGTCCTTCGGCCAAACAGGGGTTCGGAATATCTTCCACCCCTTCCATCAAGGCGACCAAATTGTCACGGTCTGCGGGGCGAACAGGGGCAAAGCCCACGCCGCAATTGCCCATCACCACCGTCGTCACCCCATGCCATGTCGTCGGGGCCAAATGGCTGTCCCAAATCACCTGACCATCAAAATGGGTATGGATGTCGACAAACCCAGGCGTCACAATCAGGCCGCTGGCGTCGATTTCTTGCGCGGCGCTTCCATCGCACGACCCAACAGCCGCTATGCGGCCATCCTTAATCGCAACATCAGCGAAACGGGGGGCGGCGCCGCTGCCATCAACAAGCTGGCCACCACGAATGATCATGTCAAAGTCAGTCATAAGGAAGACTTATCAAGGACGTTGAAAATGCCGCGACATTATATGCAATTACCCGCAGAATTTCGCCATTTCGAATAGTCATGCCCATGGTTTGCGGACGGCTATTTTAAGCAATAGCTAGGCGGCACATTCTTTGGAGAGAAACCATGTCCAACGACTTAGTGCGTACCGAGCGATTGCCCGGACCTTTCGGAATTGCCGTTGAAGGCATCAATGTCGCAGCCGCAAGTGATGGTGAATTTGATCAGCTTGCGAACCTGCTCTACCAAAATCATCTGCTGGTTATTCGCCATCAAAATTTAAGCCCAGAAGAATATATCGCCTTTGGCAAACGCTGGGGCGAACTGGTCCCCTATTTCCAAACGCGCTGGACCCTGCCCGGTCATCCCGATATTCTGATGATCACCAACGAAGCCATTCCAGGCCGCGCCTTACCGCCCGCCGAAAATTGGCACGCCGATGGCACCTATTTGGACCAACCGCACAGTGTCACCATGTTGTTTGGCCAAGAAGCCCCCGCCGAAGGCGGCGAGACATGGTTTGCAGGCACTGCGCTGGCTTATGACGCACTGAGCGACGCAGAGCGTGCAGCCTATGGTCCGCTGATCGTCCAGCATATGAAAAATGGTGGTGATCGCCTCGCGCTGGCAGAGGAAAATGAGAAAGCGCTGACCCTCGACAGCCAGACGACCGACGAAGAACGTGCAGGCCTGCGTCATGTTACGCATCCTTTGGTTCTTAATCACCCCGTCACCGGTCGCCCCGCGCTCTATTGTTCGTCGACCACCGCTTATGGCATTGAGGGTATGGACGAAGATTCAGCGGTTGAGCTGTTGCTGAAGGTCAAGCGGCACGTGCTCAAGCCGGAATTCCGCCAAAGCCACAAAACCATGCCGGGCGAAATCATGCTGTGGGACAATTATGCTGTGCTGCACAAGGCGGCCCCCACCAAGCTGAGCAACGAAGATGGCGAGCGCCGCATTTTGCACCGCATCACCGTCAACGGCTTGCCCGAACGTTTCACCCAAGCAGCCTAAGGATCAAGGATCGGCACACCCACACATGCGGTGTGCCGATCCGGTCTATCTGACATAAGCTTGGTTGCCATGCCCGAAACCACCCATGAGGCACTCACAAAAAACGCCGCCGACATCATGGTCAGCGGCGTTTTTTATGTCTTCGCCTAGGCTTAGTAAGAGCGTGGCAGGTCCAGCACATGCTCCGACAGATAGGCAAGGATCATATTGGTCGAAATAGGCGCAACCCGATAGAGGCGGGTCTCGCGGAATTTGCGTTCCACGTCATATTCCTCGGCAAAACCGAAGCCGCCAAAGGTCTGGACGCACATATCCGCCGCTGCCCAAGATGCGTCAGCCGCCAGCATCTTGGCCATATTGGCCTCTGCCCCAATATTCGCACCCGATTCATAACGGGTCGCGGCGTGATAGACCATCAGCTCTGCGGCGCGCATCTCGGCATAGGCTTTGGCAATGGGGAATTGCACCCCTTGATTGGCCCCAATTGGCCGTGCAAACAGGCTGCGTTCCCGCGCATATCCCGACGCCTTTTCAATGAACCATTTGGCATCGCCAATGCACTCTGCACCAATTAGGATACGTTCCGCATTCATCCCCGACAGGATATAGCGAAAGCCCTTGCCTTCCTCGCCAATCAACGAGGAAGCGGGAATGCGCAGATTGTCGAAAAAGACCTCGGTCGTTGAATGGTTCATCATGGTGTGGATCGGCTTGATCGACATGCCATTTTGCAACGCAGCGCGCATATCCACTAGGAAGATCGACAAGCCGTCGACCTTCTTTTCGACTTGATCGCGCGGCGTCGTACGCGCCAACAACAGCATCAGGTCGCTATGTTCGGCGCGCGATGTCCAGATTTTCTGGCCATTGACGATATAGTCAACGCCGTCACGTGTGGCCGTTGTGCGAAGCGACAATGTGTCCGTGCCCGATGTTGGTTCTGTCACGCCAAAGGCTTGCAAGCGCAAGGCGCCGGACGCGATCTGCGGCAAAAATTCTTCCTTTTGCGCCTCGCTGCCATGACGCAATATGGTGTTCATAATATACATTTGGGCGTGGCAAGCCGAGCCATTGCAGCCATTGGCCTGAATTTCTTCCATAATGACCGCAGCGGCGGTCAAATCCAGACCGGACCCGCCATAATTTTCGGGGATGAGGGCCGCCAGAAATCCGGCTTTTGTCAAAGCATCGACAAAAGCCGTCGGATATTCGGCTTTGCGGTCCATTTCACGCCAATATTCCCCCGGAAAGTCTGCGCATAACGCCTGCACAGCACGGCGGATTTCGGCCAGTTCTGGGCTTTCTTGATCTGCCAGCGACTGCATTATTGGTCGTCCTTCCATCCGTCAAAAATATCGCCTGCTTCGCGCTGGACCATGGATGCCGCTTCCACTTGGCCGTAAACCAAGGCATTGCCGATCACATCCAACGTGTCAGATTTGGAAACGCCCCAAGCCTTGCACAACAAGACATTCTCACGGATGCCTTCCGCCGTGCGGCTCATGACATGATAATAAAGCATCGCCGTCGGCCAAACTTGCTTGGGCAGCGTGTAAAGCATGTTCTCGATACGTGCGCGATGGGTCTTGAGCAGACGCGGGCGGTGTTCCGCCATAAAGCGAACATAGGGCGGAATTTCGCCAATGGTCCGCAGATACCAATCATAGAGCTTGGCTTTTTCATCGGCGCTCAGGTCAACGGTGGTGAAGTCCAAGCCGGATGCGAACGCAGCCAAATCCGGTGCCCAGCCATCGGGAAATTTGGCGGGCTTTTCTGGATTTTCGTCAAATTCCAGATCGCGCATCGCTTCTTCGATACATTGCATACCGCGTGGGCCTGCGTGAACAAAAGCAATGGCGATCATTTCATTGGCTTGGGCGCGGCTCAGCCCATCATTTTTGAACGAATGCATCACATAGCGCGCACCCGTGACATAGCCCATCAACATATAAAAGGCCAAGGTGCCGCCGCCCATCACCGCCGGTTCGACGCGCAACGTCAAGCTGCAATATAAGCGATATCGCTTCAACACTTCCGGATTATGGTCCAGCCACCAATCCAATCCGTCCAACGGAAGGCCAAATTGTGTCGCATAATGGCCGCGAAATCCGTCGATTTCGGCCTGACTAATTTCGGTGGGCTTTGACAGGTCTAATCCGCGATGGACCCAATTACCATGATCGGGATTAAAGCCTCCGCTGACCTGCTGAAGGTCAGACATTTGAATGGTCGCCACGCTGGGCTCCTTTATGAATGCAATAGCAATGGGTGTAGAAAATAGGCGCGATCAGCGTGGCGGACGCAGGGAAATGGCCTTGCCATCCTTGCTTGATGCCAACACCCGATCCCCCACTTTTAACAATTGTTGCAATTCCGCCAGCGGCAAGCGCTTACCCGCTGTCCAACGGCAATATGTGTCGTCATTGATCTGCAAAACCACCTGTTCACCGGATGGCAGCTTCACTTCAATTTCCTGATCATCAAAGCGCAAAATATCGCCAATCACAGGCAAATCCCCCGTCATGGGGGCGACGCGCACGTCCATCGACATACGAAAACGATCTGACGTATTGGGCAGTCCGCTGTGCGGTGTCATTTTGTGGAACATCACAAAATCACCGGGCCGATAGAGGCTGCGGTGCCACCGGTCATTGGGCAAAGTTCCAGCCGGAATGCGATATTGCGGGGGATCATTGCGATCGTGGAAAAAGTCACCCTTGTGCAGACCAGGGATCACGGCCAAGCCGCCGATCCGCTCATCAATTTCCATGAGCGGCACCCAACAGGTGTAACAGTCCATCCCCATGTTATAAAATGCATCTTGATGGCGGCCAAAGAAGGGATCATCCGGCAGGTCCGCTGTCGGCGGCGTGACGCGATATTCGGTGATTTCCAGCCAAAAGGGCGGGGCACCCAATAATTTGGTAAAAAATCCTTCAATCGCAGAATGGTGAACAAATTCTTCCCAAACCCGCGCCTCATGAAGCGGCTCAATCTTAATCGGAAACGCACTCAGATCCGCGCCATTCCATATGGGATCAACCGCGTCAGCGTCGATAACCTTCCAAGATTTCAGCACATCCATATAGCGTTGGCGCAGTTGCATCACCGCCCCATGATCCAGCACATTCTGGAAATAGGCGTAGCCGTCTTCCTCGATCATCGCCGCCGTCTGTTCAGGGTGGCCGATGGTATGATTGGCGGTCCGCAGCGGCTTCATCGACCGCAGATCCTCAAAGGTCAATTTGTTCACGGCGTCCTCACTTTGAATCTGGCGTCTCCGCGCCAAGCAATTGGTTGGAACTAGGCCCATTTGCGCGCTGTGGGCAAACTATCGGTGCAGGGGCGATGCTTTATCGTGATGACGAAGAAAAACGCCGTCGCCGCCACTAATCCAGCATTGCAATCGCAACGCCGCCTTCCACCAGCGGGCGAAAAGACAGGGACACGCCCTGTCCAATAGCGGGCATATCCGCCCCATCCGGGTCGCGGACATGCACAAAGATGCGCACATCGTCCGCCAACTCAACCAGCGCAATTCCATAAGGCAATTGCTGCGATAATTCGGCCAAAAAAGGGCGGCGATACACCACCATCGACAATAGGCGCCCTTCGGGTGATACATCGCGCCAATCCACGTCACCGCCGGTCACAAAGGGGCTAGTTGGGCTGGGTGGCCAAAAGGCCCGGTTCGACGTCAGGCAGTGCGGCAAAGCCAAGCGCCCCTGCGCGCTGGCCGCCCAAAATGGCGCGTTTAAATCATTGACCGCAGGCTGAAGAGGCACGCTCATGCGCCATTCCCTTCCAAGATCATCGCATCACCGCCTACTGACGCCCATAAAGCACGCTGCGCGCCGGCCACTTGCCGCCCGCCAGCATCGCCGCGCAACTGCATCACCAATTCCCGCAACTGGCCCCAGCCATTCATCTGGGCCTGTGACAATTGCCCGCCCGACGTATTGGTCGGGAATGCTCCGTTCAGGCCGATACGGCCATTTTGCACCCAGTTGAGTGCTTCACCCGCATCGCAAAAGCCAAAATCTTCCAGCGCATATAAGGGGAGCGGAGAGAAGGAGTCATATAATCCCAACACATCCACGCCGTCGGGTGATGTTGCGGCTTGTTGAAAGACAAGCTGTGACAGGCATTGTTGCCGTGTCATCCGCTGAGTCGATTGCTGCGCCATGCCCAAGCCAACCGGCGCAAAAATAAATGTATCTCGGCCTGCGCGCATCCCTTGCGCGCCCGTAATCCGCACGTCGCGCGGACTGTCACTGGCGGCGGAGACGATCATGCACACACCGCCGTCGCCGACAGGCGAGCAGTCCAACAAGCGTAGTGGATCAATAATTGGTGTCGCTGACAGATAATCCTCTTCGCTCATTGGTTTACGCATCACCGCATCGTCGGTCCGTTGAGCATGCTGACGAAAGGTCATCGGAATGGCGGCCAATAGCTCGCGCTCCACACCATAACGCCGGCAATAAAGGTCAAAGGCCATCGCCGCCCCTGCTACAGGGGAGGACATGCCCAAATGCCCTTCTTCGGCATGGGGACCGCCATTTTCGCGAAATTGTTCGAAGTAAAAGGGGTTATTGGCTTCACCCATACGGCCGATATCGGAATTTTTCATCGCCATGATACAGGCCACGCGCGTGGCCAATCCCGATGCGACCACCATGGCAGCTTGGGTCAGGACCGACGCCGCAAAGCGCCCATGCGACCATGTTTGCCCACAATAGCGAGGGGCCAGGCCCAATGTTTGGGCAATGGTGTCATAATCCGACCCACGCGGTGATCCGACCTGAACAATCAGACCGTCTATCTGTTCCTTGACCAATCCGGCGTCGGCCAGCGCCTGATTCAACGCATCCCAAGCAAAGCCAATGGCCGAGGCGGTGGGCTGCCGTTCAAACCGGCTGGCCCCCACGCCAACAATCGCGGTTTTCCCGTCAAGAAAGGCCATGCTCAGGAACCCAATTCATCTTGGGCTTCTTGGCGCAGACGATGTTTGGCAATCTTGCCACTGGCCAATCGCGGCAGGTCCTCTTCGGATCGGAACAACACACGATGCGGCACTTTGAACGACGCCGCGCGGTCTTTGATATAGGCCCTTACATCTTCTTCGCTAATCGGATTGGCGGCATCAACAAAAGCCACGATGGATTCGCCGCGCACAGGATGCTCAACCCCCACGACATAGGCATCGCGCACATCGGGGTGTCTGGCGATCAATTGTTCGACCTCCACGGGTGACACGTTAATCCCACCGCTTTTAATAACTTCCTTCAACCGCGAATGGAAAATAAAGCGCCCATCCCCGTCCAACCGGCCCAAATCGCCGGTGTCAAAGAAACCATCTGGTCGCAACGCCTTTGAGGTTTCTTCGGGGTTATTCAGATAGCCCATAGTGGTGTGGCCCCGAATAAGCACAAGCCCGACCTCACCCTTTGGCAAATCTTCGCCGCTGACGGGGTCAACAATACGCATTTCCATGCCGGGCAACAAAGCCCCGCTGGTGTTCAGCTTGGCTTCCAACGGATCGTCGGGTGAACCCACCGTGGCATTGCCATAGGTTTCGGTCAGGCCATAAGCGGGCACTGCACCGCTAATGCCCATCTCGATCAGCGTCAGCCGCTTATATTCGGCCACCGTGCCCGCATTGCCCTTGCTGAGGCTGCCGATCTTGGACTGCGCATAATCCGGATGATCCAGCATCCCGCGCGTCATATTTCCGGTGCCATAATAAACAGTGGACGCCGTGCGATGAATGACGTCGATCGCGCTGCCCGCTTCGAAATAATCTTGCAGCACCATCGTCGCGCCGCAGGTCAGCGTTGCGGGCAAAGCGTTAGTCGCGCCCAAGCCATAAAACAAAGGCGTGCCGCACCAAACACGGTCTTCCGCCACAATTCCGCGCCGCTGCGCCAATTCAAAACCATTGGACACAACGCCTTGGCCGTTCAGCATCACGCCCTTTGGATCAGCGGTGCTACCACTGGTGTAAAGGATAAACGCCGCATCTTGCCCGATGACAGCCTTTGTCGCGGCCTGCAAATCTGCGTCGCTGACATCACGGCCTTGCTGCATGAAGGCCGACCAATCCGCCGCTCCGCCCGATGTCTCGCCCACGAAAAACACGCTGCCCAAATCAGGGAAAGCTGCACTAAGCCCCTGCCCCTTTGCCGAGCTCAACAGCTCTGGCACCAGCTTGTTCAACAGCGCAACATAATCCGCCTTCAGAAACTTCGTCGCACTGATCAGGCACTTCAGACCGCAGTGACGCAAGGTCCACGCCAGCTCGGTTTCTTTATACCATGTGTTAAGCGGCACCAAGGTTACACCCAAATAGGATGTCGCTAGCGCCATCGTGACCCACTCTGGCTGGTTTCCAACCAAAACGCCGATGCGGTCGCCGCGCTCCACCCCCAAGGCCATCAGGCTGCGCGCTGCCGCTAAAGCATCGGCGCGCAATTCATCATAAGAAATGCTCCAATCGCGATAGAGAATAGCAGCATGATCGGGCGCAACTGCACATTTTTGATCCAGCACCGCTGCCAGACGATTGCCCTCAGGACGCTGTATCATCATGTCTCCTGCCATCTTCAATATTCCAGAACCGCTGCATATCGACGAGCGCGAGGGTTTCTTTGCGCGCGCGTTCCAATTCCTCATCGGGTTGAACAATCGTCCCGCTACGATGCAGATTTCCCCACAAATCAGCCAATTGCGTGGTCAATTTGGCGACCCCATTGAACGGGTAACAAGCCAAGCTGAACCCCGCCACTTCAAGCTCCGCCAGGCTGGGAACGGGAGGATGCACCCCGCCGATCCAAACGAGCGGCGTGTTGGGGAAGGCAAGACGAAAAATCTGCGCGTCCGCTATCCCCAAATCCAACACCATCAACGCGTTGGCGCCCGCCTCTACATAAGCGGCGCACCGCGCCAAGGCATCGTCAATCGATTTGGTCACGCGCAGGCTGTCGGTGCGCGCGACAATGGCGAAATCTGTCGACCGGCGCGCCGCCACGGCTGTGCGCAAGCGCGCGGCCATGGCCTCCGCAGGTACCAATTGGCCCTGCCCCCGATGGTATCCAGCACTTTTGGGATAGGGCTGATCATCCAAATGCAGGCCTGCCGCACCCGTTGATTCCAGCTCGCGAACTGCCATGTCCAAATGGCCCAATTCGCCAAAACCCGCGCCTGCATCCACCAGCAAGGGCGCGCTGACGGACCGGCAAATCCGCGCTGCCACCTCGACCGTTTCTGTCAGGGTGACAAAGGGTTGGCCCTTTGCCAACCCCATCGCCAACGCATTGCCCCCCAAATAAACAGCGCCATGGCCAGCCTGTGTCGCGATGCGTGCGGTCAAGGCATCATGGATGCCGGGAGCCGCCTGACACCGCCCTGCCCGAAACAGTCGGCTCATGTCCGACGCGCCACTTTGAAATCAAAATTCGCGTCGAAATGATTAGGCTGACCATTGGCGCTTGGTTGAAGGTCCAGCAACAAATCGTCGCTGACAGCGCCTTCGACATAATCGCTATCCAAATAGGGGTTATCGGGAATGAACAATTGCGTCGTCAGCAGGCATTCATCCCCCTCCCAAACTTTGATGTGGATGTGCGCCGCGCGGCGATTGTGGCGACCAAGCGCACGATATAATTCGCCAATCGGGTCATGGTCGTGGTCCGAATAATCTTTGGGAACCGTGGTCAACACATCATAGCTGCCGTCCGCGCCCAATGCGATGCGGCCAAATAGCGCCAATTCTTGCAGATCATAATGGCCATCATCGTCGGCCTGCCACACGTCCAAATACCCATTGGGAATGGGCTGTCCTTGGGTGTCTGTGATCTTGCCGAACAAGCGTAGCAACGGAATGTCCGCCGTCGGCTGGCTTAGGAACAAGGTGCCATTCTCGCGAACCGGCATATCGGGCTGATGGAAAGGGCCTTCCAAATTGGGGCGCGTGGCCCCGTCAACTCGGGCCGTCACATCGACACTGGTCATCGCCAGATTAACATCAATCAAACTGCGGCAAAAGCCAGACTGGCCCAAGCGGTTCAGATAATCGCCAGCAATATGCAATTCATCTTGTGTGATGGCGAATTCGCGAACGACATCCTTCATCTTTTCAACAATGCGCCCATAGATCGCAACGAGGCGTTCATTGGCATCAACATTCGGCAATTCAGCGGGAATCTGATTCATGGCGTCAACACTATACGGCCAGAGACCGCTCCTTCTTCGACCAGAGCATGGGCACGACCAACCTGTTCAAGCGGCATGGTCTGCTGGATTTTGGGGGTCACAATACCGCGTGCAGCAAGCTCCGCGGCGTCAGACAATTGGGCGCGGCTCACGCTGCCCACGCCCAAAATCTGGGCGCGTTTGAAAAATATGCGCGCGGGATTGATCGACACTTCTTCACCGAACAACTGGCCAACCAGTGCATAGCGCCCATGCACCGCCAGACTGTCGAAACAGGCATTGAAAACGCGGCTGCCTACATTGTCGACGACGACATCTGCACCCGCTCCATCGGTCAAGGCCCGCACTTGGGGCGCAAAATTCTCGCCGCTTTCGGCGATAATCACATGATCGGCGCCGATGCTTTCCAAGAAAGCGCGCTTGGCGGCATCCCGTGTCACGGCAATCACCTTGGCTCCAGCCGCTTTAGCGATCTGCACGCTAGGCACGCCGACGCCGCCGCTGGCCCCTGAGACCAAAACAACGTCGCCAATTTCGACATGTGCGGTGTCGCGTAAGGCGTTCAATGCAACGCCCGCGCTCGGCCCCAACGAACAGCTGATTTCAAACGGCAGGCTAGAGGAAACCTTGACCCATGCGTCCGCAGGCAAGGCGGCAAATTCGGCATAGCCACCCTTGACGGGCTTGCGCTGCTTGCATGTGGTTTCCCGTCCGCTGCGGCACAAGCGGCACTGGCCACAACTGATAAAGGCTTTGCTGCAGACATGGTCACCGATGGCCAGCCCCTGCACATCTCGGCCAAAGGCAACGACCGTGCCGCTGATCTCTAGCCCCAATATGGCAGGCCAAGTGACATCGCGGCGATAGGTGCCGTTGCGTTCCACAACATCGCGAAACGATACACCGCTTGCTTTGACCTGCACTAGCACGTCACCTGGCCCAACGTCGGGCACAGGGACGTCTTCGATCACAAAGCTATCTGCCGCGCCCGCTTGATAGAGCACCGCCGCCTTCATCATCTGAGCCATCTTATTCAGCTACAGCCGAAGCGATGGGAAAAAAGCGATTTTCCGGACGTGGCAGGCCCAAGCTATCCCGCAAGGTTGTGCCTTCATATTCGGTCCGGAACAGGCCACGACGTTGCAACTCGGGGATCAGCAGATCCACAATTTTTTCCAAACCGATGGGCAGATAAGATGCGACAAGATTAAAACCGTCACAGGCTTTGTCGCGATACCATTCTTCCATCACATCCGCGACTTGGGTCACGCTGCCCTTGATCACGACATGGCCGCGCGCCGGCAGAACATGTTGATACAGCTGGCGAATGGAATAGCCCTCTTCGTGCGACAGCTTTTCCAACACATTACGAAATGCGCGTATACCCAGCGTGTCTGGCAGTGCTGGCAGCGGCCCTTCGGGGTCATAGGACGACAAATCCATACCCACCATCTTGGACAGGAATTGAATACCCACTTCATCGGGGATCAGATCTTGCAACGCCCGATATTCAGCTTCGGCTTCGTCCTCGGTTTCACCAACAAAAATCGCGGCCCCGGGGAAGACCTTCAGCGCGTCTGGTGATCGGCCATATTGCGCCATCCGGCCTTTCACATCTGCGTAAAAGGCTTGGCCAGCCTCTTTGGTTTCCGCCACGGTGAAGATGACGTCAGCCGTGCGGGCGGCCAATTCCATCGCCGAATCCGACGCACCTGCCACCACAATGACTGGATGCCCCTGCGGGGAGCGAGCGCTGTTGAGCGGCCCACGGATCGAGAAATTCTCGCCCTTATGGTTGACCAAACGGACCTTATTTCCATCCAGAAACACACCGCTTTCTTTGTCATGAACAAAGGCGTCATCGGCCCAACTGTCCCACAAATCCTTCACAACATCGACAAATTCACCGGCACGGCGATAGCGATCATTATGCTCGACATGCTCGTCCCGATTGAAATTCTTGGCATCTGCGGGGTTTGATGTCGTGACGACATTCCACGCCGCACGGCCTTTGCTGATCCAATCCAATGCAGAATAACGGCGCGCAACGCTGTACGGCTGGTCATATGTAGTGGTCGCGGTTGCCACCAAGCCCACGCGGCTTGTTACAGTCGCCAATGCAGACAGCAAGGATACCGGTTCGATCACAACGGGACGCGTAACCGGATTACGGCTTAATAAATCTGGATTTTCAATGCCATTGACGCCGTTACCGTCCGCAAAAAACATCATATCAAATTTGCCGCGCTCCATCAGCTTGGCAATGTCGATCCAGCGATCAAAATTATAACCGGCGTCCATGATTGCGTCGGGATGCCGCCAACCTCCGGCATGACCACCTGTTGGCGACATAAAAACAGACAATTTCAACATTGATTATTCCGCGACCTGTTTCGGCCGCCTCCCAAATGGCGATAGGGAGATATTTGATGATCTAAGGAACAAATCAACGAATGTGCCGAGATATCCAGCCTTATTCGCTTACCCGATATGTCAGGTAAAAAAGACGGGAATCCGCCATAAATCTGCGCAGACGATCAACCTCTTTGACGTTTAATCACCTCAAGGCCGAACAGAGTCATCGACTTCATCAAGGCCACCGCCAACGCAGCGTCCCGATCAAGGCAAGCCACCACCAACCGGTTATGGTCCATCACAGAACGTTCAATATCCGAAGGCGAAAATTGTACCAAACGCGTCACGCTCATGCGCATCTTCCACGTGCGAAGCAATTGCCGCAAACTATTGTTGCCCGAATGGTCCAACCAATAATTATGCAGTTGGCGGCGGGAATGCACAAAATCATCCCCGCCTTGTTTTGCGCTGATTAACAGTTGGTTCAACAGAGGTTTCATTCCCTCCATCACCGAATCCGACGCCGTTTGAACAAAGGATGCGATGGCCAATTCATTCAGAACCGCACGAATTTGGTATAATTCGTCAATTTCTTCCATGCTGATCTGCGACACGCGCGGTCGTCGACGCGGCGGAATCTCCACCAGACCTTCGCGCGCCAACAACATCAACGCCTCCCGCACTGGCGTACGGCTGGTGCCATAACGGGCAGCCAGTTCCACCGAGTTCAGATCGGCCCCAGGTGCCAAGCGTCCCTCGTTAATATCCCGCGCCACATCAGCCGCGATTTTTCCAACGAGGGATTCATTATGTTCGCTCAGGTCCAGGGGTTCTCCCTCCACCTCTATCGCGCCATCTACGTCATTTGCTGGCGACTTCACGCTTGGCATATACCCTCAGTTCATCATTACGGATCGGGATAATTGATGCATTTTCCTAAATGCGCAAGCTACCACCGTCGATGATCAATGATTGACCGTTGGTGAAACCCGCATTTTCTGAAACCAAAAAAGCAACCGTCGCCGCCACATCTTCGGGCGTTCCAGCACGGCCAACGGGAATATTGGGGGCAGATTTTGCTTTTGCGGCGTCCACCGGCGCTCCGCCCGATTTTTTGCTGATCGCGCTCAACGTACGACTGGTGAAAATCAGTCCAGGTAGAACGGCATTGGACGTAATACCGTCGGCACCCAAATCCAGCGCCCAAGTTTGGGCCAAAGCGATCACCCCAGCCTTTGACGCAGCATAAGCCGAATTCAGCTTCGAACCCTGTCGTCCAGCAACAGAACCGACATTCACGATTCGACCCCACTGATTTTTGCGCATTTCGTGCGCCGCTGCCTGCCCCATCAAAAAGGTTCCGCGCACATTGATCGCCATCACGCGATCAAATTCTTCGGCATCAACTTGTTCCAAATCCCCATGGGCCATGCTGAATGGGGCACCCGCATTGTTAATCAGAATATCAACGCTGCCATGCTCAGCGACAGCATGTTGAATGATGCGATTCACATCACTCTGCACGCTGATATCGCCCGTCACCGCGCTGGCAATCCCGCCCGCTGCGGTAATTTCCGCCACCAAGCTCTCGATGCCCAGCCATTCCGCCGCAACGCTATCGCTGGGTTCATGGGTATCGCGCACACCGGTTGCTTCGATATCGACTACCACGACGATATGACCGTCGGCGCTCAATCGCCGCGCAATTGCAGCACCAATGCCATCTTGTTTTCCGCATCCGGTTACAACAGCCACGCGGCGGGGTTCGGTCATTCTTTCACTCCTCAATAACTTTCCCGCCGATTACGCACCCAATGCACGAGTCGGGTTGAAAAGTTACCGTGCCGACCCGTCATTTCGACGAGGCGATATATCGTTCGAAAACATGTCCCTTCATAGCAAAGAGCGCCGCGTGACTTAAAAACCAACGCCAATCAACTTCGCTTCATATTTTCCCATTGGCAGAGAGATATAGAAACATGAATGCAACCACTGAACGACTGCGCGCCATTAACCACGGCTTTGATCCGGATAATGGCAATTGGGTTCATCGTGGATTGGATCTGTCCACGCCGACGGACATCACCGACGAAGAAAAGCAAGCCTTTCGGGAACATTATTCAACACAATTCGGTCATTCGCTCGACGGTTTGGATTGGTGGCTCGATCAAGACGCCGAAGTATTAAAGCGTTACCGTTTATATTGCAGCCTGACCTTGCGCGTAAAACCGGCCATTACGGGTAATGGCACCTTGGCCTTTTATGCCTTACAAGGCTATTTAACGGGCGTCCGCTATGTGCTGCACAGTTGGCGGGCACGCGGTGTCAGCAAAGCCGAAGTTTTGGAAATGCTGGCCCTGTCCTTCATTCATTGCGGCCCACGCGGAATGCAGTGCATCGCCGAAGCGGCAAAAGACATTGACTTCGAAGAGAGAGAATCCCTTCCCGGCCTATACCCCGAAGGTTGGGCACCCGACATTGATGCCTTTAAATCCGGCTTGGATTTCAGCACCGTCGATCTGACAGCCGATGAAAAAGCCAGCCTCTATGATTGGTATCTGCGCACCATTGGCGAAATCCCACCCTATGTGCGCTTCATGGCCGAGCATCGCCCGCGCTTGATGAAAACCCACCGCGCCCGCATTGAAAATATGCTCTATGTTCTGCCGAAACAAATGTATCCAACCCATATGCTTTATTATCATGTCATGAGCCGCACCGCCGAAGGCATCCGCGAAGCGGTTCTGCTATGCAAAGCATGGGGCGTGACGAAATCCGACACATTGGATGTGATCGGCAATGCCTTGGTCTATGGCCAAATGGAAGCGGCCAGCATGATTCAACGCGAAGCGGGTGATGTGTTCGACGGTTGGGTCGAATGACCAAGCGGCGATGGCTCATTACTGGCGTTTCCGGCGGTTTGGGCCGTGCCATCGCTGACGCCGCGCTAGCGCGTGGCGATCAGGTGACGGGCACTTTACGCAAAGATGCGGCCAATTTTTCTGCCTTGGCGACCGGTCGTTCGCATGCCGTCACACTGGACCTTGGGGATAGTAGCGGCATCGACGAAGCCGTGGCCTATGCTGCGGACCAAATGGGCGGCATCGACATATTGGTGAACAACGCCGGCTATTGTTTGGCAGGCGCGGTCGAAGAAATCTCGGATGCCGAGGCACAGGCCATGTTCGCCGTCAACCTCTTTGCCCCACTTGCAATGGCCCGGGCGGCGCTTCCCCATTTGCGGGCATCGCCGCGCGCCCATATTATCAACATTTCGTCGATGGCGGCGATCGAGGCCTATGTCGGACTTGGCCTATATTGTGCATCAAAAGCGGCGCTATCCGCCCTTTCGGATGTGTTGGGCCTGGAAACATCGCCCTTTCACATTCCCGTCACGGCCGTGGAAGCGGGCGGTATGCGTACCGATTTTGCGGGTGCAAGCCTTCGGGTGGCGGCGACACAGCGACCCGAATATCGCGAGATGCGGGAACAATTGGTGGCGGGATTTGCCAAATCCAACGGCAAGCAAGTGAATAGGCCAGATGTCATGGCGCAACAAATTGTCGCGCTGACCGACCATCCCACCCCACCAAGCCGGCTTATTTTGGGGGAAGGCGCAGCGTCACGGGCCATTGCGGCACTGGACCAGCGCCGAGCCAACTACGATAGATAAAAAATGACCCGCGGCGCATGATGCGCCGCGGGTCCAATTCCCCCACAGGAACGGCGTTTAATCTTTGATCGGCAATCGGCGCTCAAACACGCCTTCGGCAATACGATTGAGCAATATCTCAATCGCGCCGCCTGCGATCATCCACCCCCGCGTCCGGCGCAGGCAATATTCAACCAATGACTCCTCGCTATAGCCCATGCCGCCCATGATCTGCATCGCTTCATTGGCCATGTCGAAACCCGCACGATTGCAAGCAACCTTGGCGATGGCGGTGTCTTGAGGAGATGGGAAGCCCGTGTCTGCCCCCATCGCCGCGCGATAGAGCAGCAATTGAGCAGCCTCTGCCTTAATCTTCATTTCCGCAAATTTCCATTGCAGACCTTGGAAGTTCACCAAAGGTTGGCCAAACTGACGACGGTTTACAGCATAATCTTTCGCCAGATTATACGCATAGCGGCCCAGTGCCAAAGACCGCGAGCTGTTGCCCAGACGTTCGACATTGAATCCAGAAATTTGCTTCTTAAAGCCGCCCGAACCCAAAACCACATCTTCGGGACCGACATAAACATTGTCAAAATATAGGGTATTCCAGTCTTCGCCCGACAAGAAACGCGATGGTTTTCCAAAGGAAAAGCCCTCTGCTCCGCGATGGACCAGCACCGAACCAATGCCATCAATTCCTGGACCGAAGCGCACATAGACCAGAAACACCGTGGCATGCAGGCCGTGGGTGGTGAAGATTTTCTCGCCGCTGATCCGCCAGCCATCGCCATCCCGAACTGCCGTGGTTTTCAATTCTGTCACCGCAGAACCTGCACCAGGTTCCGTCATGGCAACGGCAATCAAAGATTTGCCTTGCAGCAATGGTGCCAAGACGCGCTCTTTCTGCTCGTCAGACCCATATTGTGCCAACACGCGGATCGCACCGAAATTGCCCGCTTGCACCACATCGGCGCTGCGCGGGCAAACCATAGCAATTTCTTGAATGGCCAGCACCGCGTCCATCAGCGTTCCGCCGACGCCACCCGCTTCGGCGGACGTGGTGATACCAATCAGGCCAGCTTCTGCCATTTTCTCGGCGACATCCCATGGATAATCGTCGCTATGGGCGCGTTCCAAGGCGCCGTCGCGCAAATGGCGTTCCGCAAAGGCCGCGACGGAATCGCGGAACATGCTTTGTTCGTCTGTAAGGTTAAAATCCATAAAATTCAGCTCTCCGCACGTTCTAGGATCATGGCAATGCCCTGACCAAGGCCTATGCACATCGTCACCAAAGCATAGCGTCCTGCCCCAGCCTGAAGCTGTCGCGCCGCCGTCAGCGCGATACGCGCGCCTGACATGCCAAGGGGATGTCCAATCGCAATTGCGCCGCCATTGGGGTTCACACGGCTGTCATCGAAGGCGATATTCATCAACTTCATGCAACCGAGCGCTTGGCTCGCAAAGGCTTCGTTTAATTCGATAATATCGATATCGTTCAGGGTCAGACCGGCCCGTGCCAGCACCTTTTCGCTGGCTGGCACAGGACCAAGGCCCATCAATCGCGGTTCGACCCCCGCCACAGCGCAGGATAATATCCGCGCCATCGGCGATGCCCCATTGGCCGCGCCTGCATCACGCGTTCCAACAATCAGCGCGGCGGCCCCATCATTGACGCCCGACGCATTGCCAGCCGTGACCACGCCGCCTTCAAACAAAGAGGACAGCCGAGCCAGCCCCTCTATCGTGCTGCCGGAACGCGGATGTTCGTCCGCATCGACAATGGTTTCCACGCCCTTGCGGCCCTTGATCGTGACGGGCGTAATTTCGCCGTCAAAGAATCCAGCATCCTTGGCCTTGGCATATTTCAATTGCGATGCGAGTGCGAAGGCATCGGCGTCTTCGCGGGTGATGCCATGTTCCGCGGCCACATTATCGCCCGTTTGCGGCATGGATTCACGGCCAAAGCGCGCATGAACGATGGGGTTGGGAAAGCGTTCGCCCAAGGCCTCGTAAACCTTCGTTTTACGGGCAAACGCCGTTTCCGCTTTGGCCATGACAAAGGGCGCACGCGACATGCTTTCGACGCCGCCTGCCAAGAATAAATCGCCTTGCCCCACATAGGCAGCGCGCGCGGCGTCCGCCACGGCAGCCAGACCACTGCCGCACAAGCGGTTCACGGTTTGCGCCGCCAGTGAAATAGGCAAGCCTGCGACCAAAGAAGCATGACGCGCCACATTGCGCGCATCTTCGCCCGCTTGGCTGGTGCAGCCCATAATCACATCTTCAATATGCTGGGGGTCAAAAGCTGATCGCTCAATCAACGTGGCCATCACACCGGCCAACAGATCATCCGGTCGAACCGACGACAAGGCCCCGCCATAACGGGCCACGGGCGTTCGAAGGCCAGCGAAAATAAAAGCATCACGGTTCATGCTGCGCGCCTCACCAATACGGCATCACCGTCGATTTTCACATCATAGCAAGACACATCTTCGTCGGTGGGCCCGCCTTCGATCACCTTGCCGGTGCGGATTTCAAAACAGGCTTGATGCAGCGGACATTCGATCTTGCCATCTTCCAGCCAGCCTTCGGACAGGCGCACATCCTCGTGCGGGCAAATATCGCCGATGGCATAGATTTGATCGTCCAGCCGATAGAGCGCTATCGCCTCCCCCTGCCATTCTGTTGCAAAGGCCTCATCCACTGAAATATCAGTGGTGTCTGCCACATGGACCCAGTCACTCATTGGGAATTTCCTTTATCCGATGGGATTACAGCCCCATCTCCTTGCGATAAAATTCGTAAAAAGCGCGGATCAGCGTTTCGGTCATCATCGTCGGCTGGGCCTCTGTGCCATGACCGCCCATTTCCAGCACCTGCACCGAGTCAGGGCAGCTTTCGACAACCGGCTGCATCAACGACAAGACTTCGCTGTCTTCCAAGCTGACAAAGCCCGCTGGGCCGACCAGATTGCTTTGTTTCAAGCGCAATTGCGTGATGGCTTCATCGTCATCGGCATAGCCAAAATAGGTCCACGACAATTCATGCTTGCCAGGCCCCTTGGGGATCATGTGCCGCACAACCAAGCAGTTGAAATATTGCTGCACCAAAATGGTCGGGAACACCTGAAACGCGCCCATCATACCATCTTGAAATTCATCGATCACCGACGTGATGACCTCTTTGTCCTGCATCTCAAGATCGCTTTTGATGCTCTTAATCTGCTTGGACGCATCGCTGGTTTTGTTCCGCAATTCAGGGTCATATTGCGAATATGTATATTCGTGGCGGCCGCCCTTTAACGGCACGCTGTTATAGTCGCCGTCGGTCCGCAAAATGCCGAACGTCGACAGGAACGGATGCATCAATGTCGCGTGATAGGGGTCGCGGCTATTTTCCCAATAAAGCTTCCAATTGCTGTCCACGACTTGGCGGCTATATCCCACCAAACGCAGCGGTCGGCGCGAAACCAGCCGGTCCAAACGCATCAAAATCTCTGCGCCCAGATATTCTTCCAGCGGTTCAACCGTCTCACTATAGGTCGCCCAAATCGATCCGCCCCGCACAGCAACGCGCAATTTGGTCAGACCATTTTTCGATTTATCAAAATCACGTGGCATCCCCCCCTTACCATGCGCCCCGCGCAAAAAGGGTAAGCCCATCAAATCGCCCTTCAGATTAAAGGCCCAATGATGATAGGGGCAGGTCAAATCCTTGGCTTTGCCACGATTTTTCCAGCACAATAGCGACCCACGATGGGCACAACGATTTTCCACCACATGAATGTCGCCATCCAGATCGCGCGTGATAATCACGGGCCGTTCGCCAATCCATGATCGCTTAAAACTGCCAGGCTCTGGCACTTCGCAATCCAGCCCGACATAATTCCATGTCTCGCCATAATGGAACACGTCCAACTCGCGGGCGTAAATTTCTGGGTCCGAATAGATCCACGCCGGAACGCGGGTTACGCCATCACTGGGCCAGACGCGCTCGTTGTTTTGCAACTGCTCGCTCATCACATTTCCTCGATTAAACTGGGATCACCAATGTGGTGCGGATCCGGTAATTGTCGTAGACACAGCTCCGCTCGCGAAAGCGCAGCGCGCCCGCCTCGCGGGTGATGCGATCAAGATAGCGGCCGACCATCAAAATTTGCGGTTCCTGCTCGATCAACGATTCAATGATGAGGAAATTCGATTCCACACGCACTTCATCTGCGCTGCGTTCGGTTATGCGAATGCCGCTGACAAAGTGACGCAAGGAACGCGGCTGATACAAAGCCGCCTCAACCGTGGCATTCACCCGATCTTCGATCATCGGACGGCCAAGGCAATAAATCGGCGCATGGTCTAAACCATCATCGTAATTTTCCCGCGAAATGACCCGGTACAGCGCGTCCGTGGTGAAAAAAGCAGGAAAGTCGCGCAGCGCCTCGGCATCAAGGCAGGCGACATAATCATCAAATAATTCCTGTATTTCGTGACGCGTTACCGACAGCGCATCGCTTGTTATTTGATTGACCATCATGCTCATCCAAAGCGTTAAACTGTCGACACTTTACGCATTTCTTCGTGCCCCATCCAAGAAAAACTCCTGATTTCGATCATTTTTCGTCCAATATTCGAATAGGCGAACTATTATGTCGACAGATAGGGATGGCTTGTATCGCGCTGCGATGCGCGCATCAGATCAGTCATGATTATTGAACTCAACAGCATCACCATCGGCCCTGACCAAAATTCCGCCTTTGAAGCAGCTTTCGAAACGGCCAAAAATCTGTTGCTGCGCGTGCGCGGCTGCGAACAAGTCCGCCTGCTGCGCTGCCTAGAACGTCCCGCGCAATATCAAGTACAAGTCGTGTGGCAGCAGTTGAAGGACCACGAAGATCACTACCCCCAGACAGCAGAAGCCACCGAAATCCGCGCCCTGCTACGTCCGTTCATCCAGCAAGCCCAACCGGGGCATTTTGTCGAAACCCCGCTCGGACATAGCGATTAGGTCGGCTTAAGCCTCTGCAACCATGCGCAAGGGTTGATCGCTGGATATAAGCGGGCGGTGCCCCACCACCCGTAGGCCATAGCCTTCCAATGCGGACATGCGGGGCGGGTTGGATGACAATAACGCCATATCCTTCACACCCAAGTCGCGCAAAATTTGCGCTCCAACGCCATATTCGCGCAGCGACAAACTGGCCACAGCTTCTTCCAAACCAGCGCCATAACGCTGTGACCAGCTCATACGAGAATCTCGCAAAAACAGCATCACACCCGGCCCATCATGTTCGCCAATAATCTGAAGCGCCTTTGAAATATAACCGGTTCGCGGGCCATCATGGCGAAACAAATCTGTAGCCAAATCCACCGAATGGACCCGCACCAGCGTAGGTTCACCGTCCCGAATTTCCCCGCGCGTCAACGCGACATGCTCAGCCCCGTCGATCATATTGCGATAGATCACCATGCGGAAATCATGGCCGCCATGACTTCGGAACGGAACTTCCACCACCCGCTCCACACTGCGTTCGGTCGCGCGGCGATATTCGATCAGATCGGCGATGGTTCCGATTTTCAAACTATGGCGTTCCGCAAATGGGATCAGTTCTGGCAAGCGCGCCATCGTCCCGTCATCATTCATAATCTCGCAAATAACACCGGACGGGATCAGCCCTGCCAACCGCGCAATATCCACCGCCGCCTCGGTATGGCCAGCACGGACCAGAACCCCGCCTGACCGCGCAACCAGCGGAAAAACATGGCCGGGGCTTGTGATATCAGCAGCAGATTTCGCAGGATCAATCGCCACCGCCACCGTGCGGGCGCGATCATGGGCCGAAATGCCCGTTGTCACCCCCTCCACCGCTTCAATAGAAACGGTGAAGGCGGTGCTGTGGCGCGTGCCGTTTTGAGGTGCCATCGGGGAGAGCCGAAGTTCATTGGCACGCTCTTCTGTTATCGACACGCAGATTAACCCACGCGCATGCATCGCCATAAAATTAATTTGTTCCGGCGTTGCAAATTGCGAGGGAATGATGATGTCGCCTTCATTCTCCCGATCTTCCGCATCCACAATGATAAAGGGTCGACCATTGCGGGCTTCTTCAATCAAGTCTTCAATCGGCGAAATCATATCTAATACTTTCGAATTATCGTGCGTATTTAACAAGTTGACGCGAATTCACGACATGTGGCGGCATGGCCGAACCCACACTCACCAGTCCCAAGGTGCGCGACACAATCTGGCGCATCGCCCGCACGACATCTTCCTCGCGAACACCCGCTGTCACAGAAACCGACAGCGCCAACTGCTCGTGACGGTTCGCGTTGGGGATCAGAATCGAATATTGTGCGCCATGCTCGCCTTGTCGGCGAACATAACCCCGCAAACTGGCCCCATCGAGATCTTGAGCCAGCTCATCAAAGCGATAACGCTCCATCTCGGGTTCCATCTCGCTGTTGATGCGGTGCACATATTTGCGGACCAAACTGCGGTCGGTCGTCAGCAACAAGGCCTGCCCTTCTGCTGACGCCAGCAAATCCAGCAATTCCCCTTGGCGCGGCGCAAATCCATGGCGGCGCACCACATGAACACATTGCACGCGCACGCCGACGCGCGACGCCAATACGACGCTGGCCCCAGTACTGTCCGCCAAATCGTCCATCAAGCTGAGTAATTTACCATTGCGTACCAATTGCGGCTGTACCCATGTGCCCAGCATCGCAACGCGCATCGACAGCTGAAACTTCCGTCCGCGATCACTGCGACGCAAATATCCCAGATGCACCATATAGCTCAGCAATTCAGACGCGCTCGATTGGGGATAGCCATAGCGCCTTGAGATATCGGTGACGCTGGCTTCGGGATGTTCTTCATCAAAATATTCCAGCACCTCGAACACACGCTGCGCTGATTTGATCGACTTTGGATCAAGTGACCGTCCCATCGGAACCTCTCCCTCACTGAAGCTTGGCGGGGGCGACTGCCCTTCTCATGGGATCGAAACTAAGCTCGAAAAATCCAATGTGTCGACACTTATTTTCATCGCCAGCCAGCGACAGGCTAAAAAAGCCGAGAAAACTGTTTCAATATGTAGTTATATCGAAATGGCGAAATACAGTTACCATACTCTGTCGACAGTTCATCAATACGATCTTTTTGCTAACGGCAGATCAGCCAACAAAAAATGTAAAGGGAGAGAGAGGCATGTTTGATTCGCACACCAGCGACGGCGCGGTGGAAACATCGCCGCTAGACTTGTTCCTAAACCCCCGATCCATCGCCGTCATTGGCGCATCCGACGACCCCACCCGCATCGGTGGGCGGACGCTGTTCAACATTTTGCAGGGCCAGTTTGCCGGACCTATTTTCCCGATTAATCCGGGACGCGATGTCGTGCAGGGCGTCCCTGCCTATCGCAGCATGAGCGCCGTGCCGCAGGATGTCGACTGCGCCATTATCGCGCTGCCCGCCGAATTGGTGCTGGACGCCGTCGAACAATGCGCCGCCAAAAATGTTCGTGCGCTGGTCATTTTTTCCGCCGGATTTAACGAGGCTGGCGACGAAGGCGTGGAACGCCAGCACCAATTGGATGCCATTATCGCGCGCACCGGAATGCGGGTGATCGGTCCCAATTGTTTGGGAACGTTCAACAGCCGCAATGGCGCATGGTGCAGTTTCACATCGCTGTTTCAAGAACGAGTCGACGGCCCCGCCTTGGGTATGATTAGCCAAAGCGGCGGGTCCGCGGCGCATATCCTCAAGCTTGCGCAAGCACGGGGCCTATCCGTTGGCACTTTCATCACCACCGGCAACGAAGCCGATATTGAATTTGGCGACGGATTATTGGCGTTGGCCAATGACCCACAGACCTCCGTCATCGTGGCTTATATCGAAGGCGTACGCAGCAGCGCCAGCCTGCTAGCGGGGTTAGAAACCGCACGGCGCGCACGCAAACCCGTGTTGATGCTGAAAGTGGGGCGCACCAGCGCCGGTGCGCAAGCCGCTGCGTCGCACACCGCCTCTATGGCCGGTGAAGATCGCGTCTATGACGCCATTTTCCGCAGCTATGGCGTCCACCGCGCCCATTCGACCGAAGAATTGCTTGATATCGCTCAAGCCGCCTTGGCGGTTCCCGCTTTACCGCGTGGAAACCGCATTGGTGCCGTAACAATTTCAGGCGGCATGGGGGCCCAAATTGCCGATGCAGCATCCGATGCCGGGCTGACCTTCCCCACGCCCGACAGCGCCACCCAAGCCCATTTAAAATCACTCTGCCCACCGGGGTCCCCGTTGAATCCCGTGGATATCACGGCCCAGCTTTCAACCGATCCGCATCTGTTGGCCGCCAGTATGCGCGCCTTGCTCGAAACCGGGTCCTATGATGCCATATTGGCCTTTTTTGGTGTTTACGCCAATGTTCCAGCCCTCTCTGAGGTATTTTTAGGGGACCTGCGTCAACTGCGCGCGGACTTTCCTCAGATACCGATGATTGTTAGCATCGTCTGCCCAGAAACAGAGGCTTCACGCTATCAAGAAGCAGGCTATTTAATCTTTGAAGAGCCGGCGCGCGCGGTGCACGCCATATCCGCGTTGCAAAAATTGTCCGACGCCTTTGATCGCCCCACGCTGGTTCGACCATCATTGGACAATATCCCGCAAATCACGGCCAATTGCGCGTTTAACGAAGCTTCTGCCAAGGCCTTGTTGAGCGAGCAGGGCGTACCATCCCCTGCCGAAATTGTGGTGGTGTCAAAAACGGATGTTGCAGCGAAGGCCGCGACCATGCGCATGCCCGTCGCCCTGAAAATCGTTTCCGCTGACATATTGCACAAAACCGAGGTCGGCGGTGTTCGCCTGAACATTGCAGATGCCGCATCCGCGCAAGAAGAAGCCAGCGCCATGCTTGATCGCGTGACCAGCGCGATGCCACATGCGAAAATCGACGGATTTTTATTGTCAGAAATGGCGCCTGCGGGACCAGAAATCATTGTGGGGACCCGCTGCGACCCCTTATTTGGGCCTCTGGTCATGGTGGGTTTGGGCGGGGTGACCGCCGAATTATTTCATGATGTCGCGATCCAGTTAGCACCAATCGACAAAAATAGTGCGGAGCAAATGCTGCGCAGTTTGAAATGCTGGCCTTTGCTGGATGGATGGCGCGGCGGCCCCAAAGCAGATGTCGCAGCCGCCGCGACCGCCATTGCTGCGGTCAGCGCCCTCGCCGCCGCCAATGCACAAACCATAAACACCATCGAAATCAACCCGCTGCGCCTTGGTACCACCGGCCATGGGGTGCTGGCGCTGGACGCTGTTATTGAAACCGGAGACGCAGCATGACCTCTTTTGTCACCACCAGCCGTCATGAAAATATCGGCGTCATCACGGTCGACAACCCACCAGTAAACGCCCTCAGCAACGCCGTGCGGCAGGGCCTTTATGATGCCATCCTGTCGCTGAATGCGGATGGGGTGGACGCCATCGTCATCACCTGCGCTGGTAAAACCTTCATTGCAGGCGCAGACATTCGTGAATTCGGCACAGAACGGACCGGCCCCACGCTGGCTGAATTATGTGATATGATCGAAGCCAGCGCCAAGCCGGTGATCGCAGCCATCCACGGCACGGCGCTAGGTGGTGGCTTTGAAATAGCACTGGCTGCCCATTATCGCATCGCCTTGGCAGATGCACATATGGGCCTGCCTGAAATCAAATTGGGCCTTATCCCCGGCGCGGGCGGCCTCAACCGTTTGGCCCGCATTGCTGGGACAATAGAGGCCCTGGAACTGGCGATTAAAGGCGATCCGATCACCGCACAGCGCGCCCTTGGCTCGCGCATCGTCGACCGCATGGTGGAGAGCAATCTGCAATCTGCCGCCATCGATTACGCCAACACCTTGGCGCTGGAACAAGCCGGTCCGCGCCCCACGCGCGCTTGTCCAATCCCCCCCGTCGACGCCGAAGAATTTGCCGCCGCCGTCCGCAAATTGACCGCAAAATCGCGCGGTCAGGACGCTCCGGCGGCGATTGTCGAATCGCTTCACCGTGCCCAAAATATGAACTTCGACGATGCCATCGCAGCCGACCGCGAAGCCTTTGCCATCCTGTCAGCGGGCAGCCAATCGCGCGCTCTGCGCCATATGTTCTTCGCGGAGCGGCAGGCTGGGAAAATCACCCATGGCACCGCACGGCCGATCCGCAACGTGGCCATTTTGGGTGCGGGGACGATGGGCGGAGGCATTGCCATGTCCTTTGCCGCAGCATCGGTTCCGGTCACGCTGATCGACATGGATGACAGCGCCGTCACACGCGGGATGGACCGCATTCGCGGCAATTATGCAACCTCGGTCAAACGCGGCAGCATCAGCGCAGCAGAGGCGGACCGCCGTTTAAGCCACATCACGCCCGCAACCCAGCGCAGCGCCGCAGCCGATGCCGATGCCGATTTGGTTATCGAGGCGGTGTTCGAAAATATGGATTTAAAGAAAGAAATTTTCGCGGATCTTGAAAATATCTGCCGCCCCGACACGATCTTGGCCAGCAACACCTCTGCGTTGAATGTAGACGAAATTGCCGCCACGTTAAACAACCCAGGCCGTTTCGTCGGCATGCACTTTTTCTCGCCCGCCAATGTCATGAAATTGTGCGAGATCGTCGTCGCTAACACCACCGATGCCGACACGATTGCGACGGTGGCCGCATCGGCCAAGGCGATTAACAAAGTGCCCGTCGTCGCAGGAAACTGCGACGGTTTCATTGGCAATCGCATGGTCGCGCGCCGCTCGGCACAAGCCGAACGCCTGTTGCAAGAAGGGGCCCTGCCCCAACAAGTCGACCAAGCCATCCGCGAATTTGGTTTTGCGATGGGGCCATTGCAAACCAATGACATGTCGGGCTTGGATGTCGGCTATGCCATTCGCAAACGGCGGGGCACCAAATTCCATATTGCCGATGCCATCGTCGAATCCGGTCGCTTGGGTCAGAAAACAGGCGCGGGCTATTATCGCTATGCCGACGGATCACGCGACCCCATTCCGGATGATGCGACCACCAAAATCATCCAAGAAACATCCCGCGCCTTGGGCATAGAGCGCCGCGATATTGATCCGCGCGAGATGATCGAACGCATGGTCTTTGCCCTGATTAACGAAGGTGCCCGCATTGTCGAAGAAGGCATTGCCCTGCGCCCGTCGGATGTCGATGTCGTGTGGATCTATGGCTATGGTTTCCCGCGCTGGCGCGGCGGTCCGCTCGCTTATGCGGATGAAATCGGCCTGCCCTATATCGTCCAACAACTGACCCATTATGCGGCGACCAGCGGCGATGAAAGCTTGGTCCCAGCCCCCTTATTACGCCGTCTCGCCGAAGAAGGCAGCCGTTTTTCACTATGGCAAAAGCAACAGGCTTCGGCCCAATAATCAGGAGGAAATGCTATGCAACGTACGTGGCTTAAACCAGTTAGCTATGACCATTACACGTTCATCAAGGTTAGTGTTGATGACAATGGCGTCGCGACTGTCATGTTCAACAACCCCGACAAGCTAAACTCCATTGGCCCCGAAGAGCATCGGGAGGTCGAGGATATCTGGCTGGACCTGGCCCGTGATGAATCGATCAAGACGATTGTTCTGACGGGTGCAGGCCGTGCCTTTTCCGCAGGCGGCGACGTCAAGCGCATGGCCCAGCGTGCGGGCACGCAATTCGGGCTGGAATATGCGCTGCGGGTTCCGCAAAACACCTTGCGTATCTTCGAGCATATGCTGTTGGTTCCACAGCCCATCATCGCTGCCGTCAACGGCGATGCCATTGGGCTTGGTATGACTTTGGCATTGTTCGCGGATATGAGCGTGGTCGCCGATGATGCTCGTTTGGGCGACACCCACGTCAAGGTCGGATTGGTCGCAGGTGACGGCGGTGCCGTAATCTGGCCACTGCTGGTCGGCCCTCAGCGCGCCAAGGAATTCCTGATGCGCGGCAAATTGCTGAAGGGTGCCGAAGCAGCCAGCCTAGGCCTGATCAACCACGCCTTTCCAAAGGATGATGTGTTGGCAGAAGCTACCAAGATCGCAACGGAAATCGCCGCCAATCCCGTCTGGGCCGTGCGCTGGTCCAAGGCTGCGGTGAACAAGCAATTAAAGGCCCAACTTGGCCAGATCCTTGAGCTGTCAATTGCCTATGAATCGCTGACCATGCTGACCGAGGATTATAAAGAAGCCACCAATGCGTTTGCCAACAAGCAAACGCCGCAATTCAAAGGCTTCTAACGCGTTTCGAGCCTTTACCCTGCTCTCCCTTGGGGCGCTGCACATTCTGCAGCGCCCCTTATTTTATCCATCAAGCCATCAGGCCGCGTCGCGCATCAATCCGCCGGCATCGACCAACACATCAATCTGATGGTCCACATCGCCGAACAGCGCGTCAATGGCCGTCAAACGTTTGAAGGCATGACCCACCTTATATTCGGCGGTAATACCGATTGCGCCATGCATTTGCACGGCTTGCTGGCCAATGAAACGACCGGCATTGCCAATTTGTGCCTTGGCGGCGGCGACATTATTCCGCCGTTCCTCGGCTGGCATAGGCAGCGAAAGCGCCGCCAAAATCGCCATAGATTTGGACAATTCTAGGGCGATTAACATATCCACAGCGCGGTGCTGCAAGGCTTGGAAAGTGGAAATCGACACGCCAAATTGCGTGCGGGTTTTCAAATATTCCGCCGTGACGGCAACCGTATCGTCCATCACGCCAACAGCCTCGGCCACCAGTGCCGCATTGGCTTCTTGCAACAGCGTGTTCAGCACAGCCTCGCCAGCGCCTTCGTCGCCCAGCAAGGCGTCCGCACCAAGGCGCACATCATGAAAGACCAATTCAGCAACCGGAACGCCATCATAACCCTTGCGCCTATGGACGCTAATCCCGTCTGCGCTACGCGGCACTAAGAACAGTGACACGCCCTTTTCGGTGGCCGCGCTGACAACATATTCCGCCGCCGACGCGCCGTGAATCACCGATATCTTGTGGCCATTCATCACCCAGCCGCCAGCGTCACCATCGCCATCGCGGCGCGCACGGGTGTTGGCTGATAACCCATAGCGTGGCCCAGATTTTTCCTGATGGGCCAAAGCCATAATATGCTCACCAGCGATCAGGGCCGGTATACGCATGGCCTTTTGTTCGGGCGATGCCGCAGCGCGAAGCGCCCCACCCGCCAAAATGGCTGTCGCAAAATAAGGCTCAAGTGACAGGCATTTCCCCATCGCTTGCATCACAATCATCGTGTCGACGCCGCTGCCGCCAAAACCGCCATCCTCTTCGGAAAATGGCAAGCCCAGCAAGCCCATATCGGCCAATTCTTGCCATACGCCACGGTCCCAACCATCATCCGATAACAAGGCCTTGTGGCGTGTTTCAAAATCATAGCGATCGGAAACAAAGCGTTCGAGACTTTCGGCCAGCAAACGCTGTTCATCTGTATATTCAAAATCCACAGTCCAGCCTTTCGTTCACAGACCCAAAACAGTCTTTGCGATGATATTTTTTTGGATTTCATTCGATCCGCCAAAGATCGAAACTTTGCGCATGGTGAAATAAAATGGCGCGGCGGCTTCGATCCAACCATCGATGGCGTCGTTACTGTCCGCCACCGCATTGGGCGCATGATGCTCGGGCATGGCCAGACCCGCAGGCCCCGCCAATTCCACGGTCAATTCCGTCATTCGCTGTTGAATTTCGGTGCCCTTAATTTTCAAGATCGAGGCCGCAGCCCCTGCCCCGCCGCCATGTGCGTCGGCGGCCACCACGCGAAGCTGGGTGAGTTCCAATGCGCGCAATTCCACCTCTACCTCCGCCAATTTGCGGCGCAGACGCTCTTGTTCGCGTCCCGTCAGGCGGCCATCAGCCGTCAAGCTGCTTTCCAAATGCCGTAACTGCGACAAGCGTTCTTTGGACAAGCCAATACGGGCAATGCCGCTGCGTTCATTGCCCAGCAAATGCTTGGCATAGTCCCAGCCGCGTCCTTCTTCGCCAATGCGGTTGCTGACAGGCACCCGCACATCGTCGAAGAACACTTCATTGGCATCATGTTCCCCGTCGATGGTTTCAATCGGGCGCACTGTGATGCCAGGCGTAGTCATGTCGATCAGCAAGAAGGTAATGCCTTGCTGTTTTTTGCCGCTGTTGTCCGTGCGGACCAACGCAAACATCCAATCGGCATGCTGGGCCTGTGTCGTCCAGATTTTCTGGCCGTTAATCACATATTCGTCGCCGTCGCGGTCCGCACGGGTTTTCAACGATGCCAAATCCGATCCGGCCCCCGGTTCGGAAAAGCCCTGACACCACCAATCATCAATATTGGCGACCCGCGCCAAGAAACGATTTTTCTGGTCGTCGGTGCCAAACTTCGCCAAAATCGGACCGATCATATTGACGTTAAACGGCGACCCTTCTGGCGCATGGGCCAAAGCCATTTCTTCTTGGTAAATATAGCGCTGCGCCGGTGTCCAGCTTTGGCCGCCATATTCCACGGGCCAATTGGGCGTGGCCCAGCCACGGGCGTTTAATATCCGCTGCCAACGCACCACATCGGCTTTGCCCAAGTGGCGGCGTTCGATCATCTTTTGCCGCAGGTCATCGGGCAAAGATGTCTGCAAAAAGTCACGGACCTCGGCCCGAAATGCCTTATCCTCTGGCGTGAAATCTAGGTTCATGGATTACACCCCTTCACATGCGCGGAAGCGATCCGGCGTCAACAGGTCCATCAAGGGTGTCAACGAAACCACACTGTCGAGAGCTTCCAACAGAGCAAGGGTTTCATTCTGCACGTCAGTTGGCAAAATATCTGCCGCACATACGCGGAATTTGTCGATGGTCTCACCGCGTGAAAGCGGGTCTTCGGCATCCCCATGCGCAAGGGTGCAAACAATGTGATAGCTTTGACCGTCATGCGTTGTCAGCGTGATGATATCTTGCTTGCCCAGTTGGTCATAACCCCATTCATCATGAACGATCATCTGCACCTTCGCACGCTGGGCCGCAATTTGGGGATCGTGCAGCTTATCTTCGGCAAAGCTGCGCGAATCCATCGGTTCGCCCACCAGCGCCCCTGCCACCACATGTGGAAGGCTGAAACGCGCTTCTTCGACGTCCTTGGGTTCCGGATATTTGACGATGGTCGGAAAGGCTTGGTTTACCTCGACCGCGACCAAGGCCACATCGTCGGCCGTCAGCTGATGTTGTGCCATCAACAATTTCACACCGTCGATGATGCGCTGAACCAAATAGCAGCAGGGATATTTCTTTTGCCCCACGGCCATCACGCGCAAATCCTCGCCCGTGCCCAGATCAAAGGCGATGTCGCTTTGCCCTGCCAAAGCATCAAAAAATCCCGCTTTTCCGTCCATGATCGACGGGTTCCCGCCCAGTCCGCGCGCCGCTAGCGTCGCCGCCATAATACCATCACGCGCGGCAAAACCGGCCTCGACAACATGGGCGGCAGAACCAGTTTGGCGGACCAAACCGCCGCCAACGGACGTTGCCATCGTCACGGCATCTCGCGTTTGATCGACGGTTAAACCCAGCAATCGCGACGCCCCTGCCGCAACGCCCACGGTGCCATTATTGGCGCAGGACAAGAAACCACGCGCCGCCGCGCCGCCATTGGAACAGATCATGCCCGGCCGTGCAGCCACTTCAAATGCAATGATAATCGCTTCCAGCAATTCGCGCCCATTGCGCCCCAAGGCTTGGGCCAGCGTGAACATCGCGGGAATGACGCAGCATGTATATTGTGCCTCTGGCCACGCGACATCCTCTAGCTCGGTGCAGTGCGACGACACACAGTTCATCATCGCGGCGAATTCGACGGGCGCGGTAAAACCGAATCCGATGACCCCGGCTTGTCCGATGCCTTGCTGTGCGCGCACATAATCGGCCAGCACGGCGGGCACATCCATTCCCGCCCCCAGCACGGTGGAACCCACCGCGCTGATGCACAAATCTTTGGTGCGCTCTATCACTATTTTGTCAAAATCATCGAAGCCCGTGTTGCACACATAGCGTGCAATTTGTTCAGCAATGGCCATGTCGAAATCTCCGTCATATTCCGCCTCTTCCAAGGCGTCAGGCGGATAGCGGTCAACCAGATAGCCCCTTTGCCAACGGCCATTTCGCGTAAGCGATGCTTCCTTCGCCTCGATCAACAGGACAAGATGATGCGCCCCCGTTGGGTGCTGCGAAACGCCAGCGCGTCGGCAACGTCGTCCAAAGGGAAAATGGCCTTGATCGGCTCCGGATCAGCGGCAGCCAAGCCTCCCAAATAGCGATAGAGATTTGTCAAATCCGCTCGGCTTTTGGCCGCCTGCACGGATCGCAAGGTGAAGCCGTTCACGCTCAAGCTTTTGGTGGTCAATTGTGTCGACGCGATCTGACACGGCTCGCCCGATAAATGGCCATAAACCAACAACATGGCATTTGGGTTCAAGCATGCCGCCAAGCGTCCCGTCGCCTGACCAGCCACCGCGTCGAGCGCCCCTGCAATCGTCCATGCGCCATAATGATCCCGCACATCCGCCGCCAGATTGGGACTATCGCCTATTTCTTCATCCTGTGGCGCATCCCGCACCACATTGATGATATGCAGACCCTGTGCTTCCCCCAGTCGCCGCACCCAGCGGGCAACCGATGATCGGGCCGCATTTTGGATTAACGCATCGCCCGTTTGCAGCGATAGCCGTTCCAACATATGCGCTGCCGTAGCCGGATTGATACGCAAAATGGCGGCTTGCTCGTCGGTCAAACCTTCCGGAACGGGCAATAGGTCGTGCTGAGCAACATGACGTATTTGCGTCATATTCCCTCGTGACATCAGCAACACCCGTTGCCCAACCGACACGAAGGACACGGCCGCCCCCACATCTTCGACCACGCCCACCCCTTCAGCGCCCAATATCGGCGGCAACCCGCCAACAGGCTGATAGACCCCAGCCGCCGCCAAACGATCTGCAGGGTTCAGCGCTGCATATAGCATCCGCACACGGACCATCTGCGGATCCAGCTCCAATGGCTCTGCAAGCTCTGCCACCCTTACCCCGCCAGGCGCAGACGGATCAGCAATTATCACGCGCATAGATGCTCAGAGCGCCCCAAGGACCTGTTCTGTCGTGCGCACCCGCGATAGGCGCGGCGCGACAACGCGCAATGTATAATCATGCTCTTCGATGGTCATAGCGGCGACGGCATCGCTCACCAATATTTGGTCATATCCGCGTTCATGGGCATGACGCATCGTGGTATCGACGCCAATATTGGTCACCAAGCCTGTGACGATCAACGTCTTGATACCACGGCGGCGCAAATGATCGTCCAAATTGGTGCCGTAGAAGGCCCCCCAATTATATTTATCCACCACAATATCCGCAGGCTCTGGCCCAAGGGCCGGTGGGATTTCCTTGGCATCGGGGCCGAACTGAAATCCCGAAAATTTAGAATCGGTTGTCGGCTGAAGAATGGGTAAGTTGTGGCTGTCATGGCCGACCCGCACCAGCACCACCAAGGCACCAGCTTTGCGGCAGGCTTGGCTCAACGCGACATTATTGGCCAGCACCTCTTGCGTCGAGACAGGAACAGTATCCATCGCTATCGTAAAATTCTGCACATCCACCACCACCAAAGCGGTGGTCGCAGAATCGATTGTCAGCGCACTATCCGTCACTATGCCGTCTCCCTATCATCCTTCCGCCTAGCTTGGCGGCGAATGGCCGCGCTTGCCCACCACCTCGCGCTGCATCAATGCAGATTATCGCTTACACGATTTCAACCGGCCGATCAGGCCGCACAGCTTTTCCCTTCATCCCTCTATCGCGCAGGTCATCCCAGCCATCCCATCGCTTGGCCCCTGAGATGTAGCAGTATGAAGGAAACGCCATGAGCATAGATTTATCGATCACCGACGGCATCGCGGTGGTGACACTAAATCGTCCGGAAGCCAAAAATTCCATTACCCTGGAAATGCGCGAGCAACTGTGGACGACCTTTGAACATCTGCATGAAAATGATGATGTTCGTGCCGTAATTTTAACCGGCGCAGGCGGCGCATTTTGTGCCGGTATGGACGTCAAGGAAATGGGCGGCGGCGGCATTTCATGGTCGCTCACCAAAATCCGCCGATTGCACCGCATTGCGCGTGCCATTCAATCGTTGAAAAAGCCCACCATCGCCGCCGTGGACGGTGTGTGTGTTGGCGTGGGGTGGAGCTATGCTTTGGCCTGCGATATGGTGATCGCCAGCGACAGCGCGCGTTTCGCACAGATTTTTCGAAATATCGGTCTGGTTCCAGACGGCGGTGCCGTTTGGCAGTTGCGCCAGCAAATCGGCGCGATGCGGGCCAAGGAAATCGTCTATTCCGGCCGCATGGTCGGCGCGGACGAGGCGCTGAATTTGGGGCTAATCTTGGAAAAGGTGAACGGCGACGATCTAATGGATCGAGCGCGGCAATTGGCCGCCAGCTTGGCCAATGGCCCCACCTTGGCCTTGGGCATGGCAAAGCGCCAATTTGAATGGGCCGATACCATGTCCTTTGATCAATTTTTGGAAACGGAATCCAGCATGCAACCGTTGATGTCGCGCTCAGACGACCATCACGAGGGGGTCAACGCCTTTAAAGAACGCCGCCCCCCCCTGTTCCGCGGGGCCTAATGCCTCAAGCTGCGAAATCGCGCAGCACTTGACCAGGAAGATCGCCCGATGGCACTGCTATCGGGCCATTTTCATCGGCCATCATCCGGCCATTGACCCACACGCCCGAAACCCCGCGTGCATCGGTTCTCAGGCGCGAAGCACCACCCGGCAAGTCAAACAGACGCACCTTCGGGCCGATGCCAACCGTTGCCGGATCAAACAACAACAGATCGGCGGCCTTGCCCACTTCCAGCGTTCCGCGATCCCGCATGCCAAAGAGATTGGCTTGCTGTCCGCTCAACCGGCGCGCCGCTTCGGCAAGGCTCAACACCCCCAAATCCCGCACCCAACGGCCCAGCAAATGCAAGCCAAAGCCCGCCTCGCACAAGAAGCTTAGATGGGCGCCCGCATCACCCAGCGAGATTTGGTTATCCGGATCTTGCAAAATGCGGCTGACGGCTGGCACGTCGAAATTGGAAAATTCGGTCGCATAAAGCGTTTTCAAATCCTCCTCGAGCGCGAGGTCGATGAAATAATCAAAGGGATGGACGCCCTTTTCGCGCGCCATGTCACCGACCGACTTCTCTTCCAACGCCCGATGCGCGTCCGTCCCCGCCTCGGCGATTGTCAGCGTATCCCAATTCCCGCGAAAAATACGCATGCCAGGATTATTGGCAATTTCGTCTTTCATCGCAGCCCGCCAATCCGCATTTTTCAACACGGCGATAAAGGCATCCCGTCCATCGGCCTCTATCGCTGGTTTCCAAGCGTCATAGGCTTCGAACGGATAGGGATTTTCGAGGGTGAAATCCATCGCCATGGGCATGCAGGAGCATTGGCCATAAAGCCGACGACCACGTTCCCGCGCATTGCGCAAGGCTGCCAGATCGTCGAATACCTTGTTGGGCGCAGCGGGATGGTGGCGCATCGCCGATACCAGCACCGGACGATTGGATTCAACAGCCAGTTCCTCGACCCAGCCGACCGTGGTGCTGGACCCTTTAACCACCATCATCGTGCCTTTGCCAGCACGGCCAACGGCCGCAGCAATGGCCTTGAACTCGCGATCATCAGCCAGTCGCGACGGCATAGGCACGCCGCCCCAGCCGACATGCTGTTCATGGGTCGATGTCGAGAAACCAAGAGCCCCACATTCCATCGCCTCGGCCACCAAGTCGGTCATGGCGGTGATCTCATCATCATTCGCGGCACGCACGGTTGCTTCACTGCCCATGACATAGGTACGCAAAGCAGAATGGCCGATATAGACGGCCACATTCGGCCCAACGCCTTTTTCTTCGACCATCGACAGATATTCTGGGAAGCTTTGGAAGCCCCAATGAATCCCTTCTTCCAAAGCCTCGATGGCCATGCCTTCAACGCGCGTCAAATGGCCCATCATCAAATTGCGGTCATCCGGCCGACATGGTGCCAGCGTAAAGCCGCAATTGCCCATCACCACGGTGGTAACTCCCAGCGCTGGCGACGGGTCGCACAGGCTATCCCACGTAACTTGCGCATCATAATGGGTGTGAGAATCGATGATGCCGGGCATCAAAGCTTGTCCATTGGCATCAATTTCCTGACGCCCCTGTTGGGTTACGGTGCCTATGGCGCTAATCTGTCCCGCATCAACAGCCAGATCACCATAAAAAGGTTCGCGCCCCAGACCATCGAGGATCAACGCATTACGGAAAACCAAATCGTGCATGGCATTAGTCCTTGTTACAACGAGCATTTCTCTCGGAAAACGAAGTAGTTGGGGACATGCTAGGCGCACAGATGACGAACGGGCGGAAAGACCGCCGCCCGTTCGCAATTTATCGAAGGAGCGAAGAACCACTTGGGATCAGGGCATAATTCTAGGGTCAGGACCCTAGGACAGATAGACAGTTTTCTGTTCCTGAAAGGACCACAGCCCCTCTACACCGCCCTCGCGGCCAATGCCGGATTGTTTAAATCCGCCATAAGGCAAAGTGCGATCCACAATGACCGCGTTTTTCGCGACATTACCGCTCCGCAGTCGTCGCCCCAAACGCCAAACCGCTTCATCATCCTGTGTGAATATGCTTGCATACAGCCCATATTCGCTGTCGTTGGCTATCGCGATGGCTTGATCTTCGTCATCATAGGTCAGCACGCTGATGACCGGACCAAAAATCTCTTCGCGTGCAATCCGCATTTGGTTGTCGACCTGATCAAATAAGGTCGGCTGCAAGAAATACCCACGATCAAGATGGTCTGGTCGGCCGCCGCCCGTGACCAATCGCGCCCCTTCGGCTTGGCCAATCGCAATATAATTTTGCACACGGTCCCGCTGAATGGCCGACGAAATCGGCCCCATGACCGTGTGCGGATCAAAAGGGTCACCAACCTGTGCATCGGCCAAAGCCGCTGCAAAAGCCTCGACAAATTGTGCATGGCGCTTGCGCGACACCAAAACCCGGGTGAGCGCCGAACAAGCCTGACCGCTCAGCATCGTCGATGCGGGCAGCAAATGGGTCACGGCTTGATCCACCGGCATGTCATCCAGCAATATGGCGGCGGATTTTCCACCCAATTCCAAGGCCACCCGCGCCACACGGTCCGCGCATATTTGGGCAATATGCTTGCCCACATTGGTCGATCCCGTAAACGTCACTTTGTCGATGCGTTTGTCCCGCACCAACGCGTCGGCAGCTTCATTCCCCGCCGCAACAACACTGATCACGCCTTCCGGAAAATCTGCCGCGTCTAAACATTCCGCAAAAATCAGCGCATCCAATGGCGTCGTCGGGGCGGCTTTTAAAATCACACAGCATCCGGCCGCCAAGGCTGGCGCAACCTTGAGTGCGCTGAGATTGAGCGGTGCATTCCACGGCACAATAGCCGCCACAACACCCACAGGGTCCATCACCGTATAGGCCGCGCCGCCTGCGCGCTGCCGCGCCGTGCGTTCCGGGTCATTTTCGATAATAGCGGCGTAGAAATCGAACAGCATCGGCGGAACAGCGGCGCTGGCCGTCGACGCCGCAATGGTCGCCCCCATTTCCAACGTGACCGCCCGCGCCAGTTCTGGCAAACGCGCCCGCAAATGCTGCCCCACGATCCGCAGCTTTGCAGCCCGCGCAGCGGGTGTCATATGGGGCCAAGGCCCATGATCGAAAGCATGGCGCGCGGCAGAAATCGCCATATCCATATCGCGCAAACCGGCTTGTGCGACGACGGCCACATTCTCTTCCGTCGCGGGGTTTATCACCGTCAATTGTGCCGATTCCTGCGGCTTGATCCAGCGCCCCCCAATATAAAGCTGGTCCGTATATCGGCTCGTAAATTTTTGCGTCTGCGTCATGTCAGTCTCATATCGTTCAAAATCATGTCCGCGCCTTTTTCCGCAATCATCATCACGGGCGCATTGGTATTTCCGGATGGGATCATTGGGGTGATGGACGCATCAATCACCCGCAGACCGTCCACGCCCCGCACGCGCAAACGCGGGTCAACCACGCTTGCGGCGTCACTGCCCATGCGGCACGACCCGACAAAATGATGTCCCGCGCTGGATGCTTCGCGAATATGCGCCAACAACGCATCATCGTCACAAGCTAGCGAAGGCTCGCCTTGATCGGCCAGATAAGATTGCATAGGGGCCGCGCGCATCAACGCCTGCATCCGCCGCAATCCCGCCATCGCCACCTCGCGGTCCAAGTCGGTGGTTAAATAGGCAGGGTCAATCAATGGCTGGTCCTGCACATGGGGGGATGCCAAACGCACGCTTCCCCGACTGGTCGGGCGCAGTTGATAAGATGAGGTCATAAAGCCCGAATTGGGCAGCAGCCGCGTTCCCATTTTGTCGGTGCTAAACAGCAACAAATATCCCTGTGTATCCGGCCGTCCTGGGGCGCCGTCTGCACGGAAGAATGCGCCGCCATAGCCCGCCGCCACCGTCAACGGGCCGCGGCGTTTCAACAGATATTCGATACCCGCCCCAACACGTCCCCACCAGTTGCCCAAACGATCATTCATGGTGATCGGGCGGTTGGCCGTATAGCTGCTGCGGATATTCAGATGGTCTTGCAGGCCTTTACCGACCTCTGGTCGGTCAAGGCGGGTGGGAATATCCATCGCGCGAAGCTCTGCGCCCGATCCAATACCCGACAGCATCAAAAGTTGCGGCGACGCAATTGCCCCGCTGGCCAACAAGATCTCGCCCCGGCTCCGCCACATGGTCCGCTGACCATCACGCTGACATTCCACGCCGACAGCCCGGTCCTGTTCGATGATGATACGTTCGACAGTCGTGTTTGTTACAATCTGCAAATTGGGCCGCTTGGCTGCCGCACCCAAATATCCGCGCGCGCTGCTGCAACGCCGCACCCCGCGAACGGTCATTTGATAATAGCCCGCGCCTTCTTGGCTGGCCCCATTAAAATCCTTGGTCTGCGGTATACCCAATGTCCCAGCCGCAGCGATAAAGGCTTCGGCTAATAGATGCAGAGACACTGGATCGCGCACCGCAATCGGGCCGCCTGTGCCATGCCACGGATTTTCCCCATGCTGTTGGTCTTCGGCCTTGCGGAAATAAGGCAGCACATCGTCATAGGACCAGCCGACATTTCCGGCATCGGCCCATGCGTCATAATCCTCTGCTTGCCCCCGCACATATAATAGACCGTTCGTCGAACTGCACCCGCCCAACACTTTTCCGCGTGGAACCGCAATTTGACGGCCATTCAACGCGGATTGCGATATCGTGCTCATGCGCCAATCGAGCGTGGGGTGATTGAATAATTTTCCATATCCAATGGGGATGTGGATCATCGGATTCCGATCCACGCCGCCAGCTTCTATCATAACGACATGATAGCGCCCGCAAGCGGTTAATCGGTTCGCCAGCACGCATCCCGCCGTGCCGCCGCCAATGATGATGAAATCCGCTGACAGATTCGTGGCTGACTGGGGCATTTTACCCAGCAGTCATCGAATTTGATGGCCATTCATAGGCCGAATCCCCTGTCGATAACGACGTAACCGACGCGCTCATTTCGAATTTTCTACTATAGTTGACATGCCCGTCATTAAGCGCACCACGCAGCCACCCCAGCAACATATAGCGTGGCCATTTCTTTCAATTTCGCATGATCGATATAAATATTCGCCATGCCGATATTCCTTGTTGAATCATCAGCTTTCCCGACAGAACTACCGGCATCGAGACATTAGCTCCGCCAGCACGGCGAGACGCCATGTGCGGTGGAAACAACGAAAAAATTTCTCGAGGGAGGAGAGGTTTCTAATGTCACTTCGTAAAATAATTTTATGGCCCCTGATGGGTGGATCCCTATTGGCCCTGTCCGCAACAGCCCATGCAGAAGATAATAATAACAACTCCGCATCCAATCCATCATCTGCAACCCCGACACATAGCAGCAGCCAATATGATGGGCTGGCCGATATCGTGGTGACGGCGCGCCGCCGCGCAGAAAATCTGCAAGAGGTCCCGATTGCCATCACGGCGTTTGACGCAGGGTCGATGGAACGACTGGGTATTCAAGATACAACGGATCTGGAAGCCTATGTGCCGTCACTGTCCATCGGCAGTGAATCGATCTTCAGCGTCTATCCCAACTATGGTATTCGTGGTCAGCGCAACGACAGCTTCTTGTTGCAACAGGCCCCAACGGTCATCACCTATTTCGCTGGCGCACCCCAAGGCCACCCCGCAGGTTTTGGTGACACGATGTTCGACATCGGGTCTGTGCAAGTGCTCAATGGCCCCCAAGGAACATTGTTCGGCAAAAACTCGACCGGCGGCGCGGTTATTGTCGAGCCCAATCGGCCGAGCCATAATTTCGGCGGCGACGCCTATGTCAGCTATGGCAGCTTTGAAAGCATGACGGTTGGCGGCACAATTAACCTGCCCCTCTCTGAAAAGCTCGCGCTGCGTGTGGCGGGCGAGCATCGGGAAACCGACGGCTTCATGGTCAACCGTGCCACTGGTCAGCATTTGGGTGCTGGCAATAGCGAGGCCGTTCGCGGATCTTTGCTGTGGGAACCAACGCCGTCCCTTACGATCCTGACGATTGCGGACTATTACACCAAAAAAGGCTCCCCCGGCGGTGCACGCCTCGCCTTTGTGAATAGCACGCCGTCCGACGAGGCTGGCGGCAGCCGCCTTGGCGACCGTCCAGCTTTGCTTGATCAAGTTCTTGAAGAATATAATCGCCAGCAAAATCAACGTGGCAATGATCGCTTCGACATTGCCAGCGGTTTCGGCACCGGCGGACCGGCCGATATCTATGGCCGCCCATCGCGGATTGGCATTGAAAACTGGGGTGTCACCAGCGACATCACCTTGGATTTGTCGGACACCATGCGCCTGCGCAATATCGCGTCCTATCGCCGCATTAAGACCGAATATGACACGGATTATGCCAGCGGAAACTACTTCCTAACCAGTCCTGCCAGCCGCCAACATCTGCGGCAATATACCGAAGAGCTTCAACTGCTTGGCGAAGCATTCGATGATCGCCTCAACTATGTGGTTGGCGGATTCTATTTTGACGAAAAAGGCTTTGATGACATCATCGCCGTCAACTTCCTCAGCCGCCGTTACAATTTGTTCGAAGGCCGTAATCGCTCTTATTCTGCGTTCGCTCAAGGCACTTATGCGCTCACCGAACAACTGAAATTAACGCTGGGCGTCCGTTATAATTATGACCGCGCAGAAGCGGCCAATCGTTCGCGTATCCTCGCCAGCTCGTCGCCACTCGAGCCCATTGCAGACCATGTCTATTCGGGATGCGGCGTCGGATCCAGCAACGCGGGAGGCACCCTCGTCCCGCTTCCAATGGACAAATGTGTCATTGCGGGCGATGCCGATTACAAGAAGACCACATGGACGGCATCGCTGGAATATAGCATCCCGGATGGAACCATCGAGGCGTTGGAACGCGGCCTATTTTATGTAACCACACGCCGCGGCTATCGCGCTGGTGGCTATAATGCGCGGGCCACCACAACCCAGACCTTCATTGCCTATGCCCCTGAAACTGTTGATGATTTCGAGGCCGGTATCAAAGCAGACTGGGATTTTGGCGGCGTACGCATCCGCACCAACTTGGCGGTATTTTATGACCGATACCGCAACTTGCAGCGCCAAGTTAGCGTTCCGGTGCCGGGTGTACCATTGCCACAAGGCCTGATCAGCAACGCCGCGTCGGCGCGTGTCTATGGTACGGAATTTGAGTTCCGCGTAATTCCGTTCCAAGGCTTTGAGGTCGGCGGATATTATAACTATATCAACGCGCGCTATAAGGATTATTTCACAGTCGACCGTGACGGCGATCCGATTGACTTGTCCAATGACCCCTTCACCCGCACGCCCAAGCATAAATATAGCGTCAACGCACGATATGCCGTTGACCTAAAGAACAACAATGGTGAAATTGCGCTAAGCGGGGCCTGGTCTTGGAAGGGCACGGAATTCTTCGAGGATTCGCCGCTTCCCAATGGCACAACTCCGGTACAAGATGCCTTTGGCCAGTTAACAGCGCGGGTAGAATGGAATAATTTTATTGGATCAGGATTTGATTTGTCATTCTATGGCCGCAATCTGACCAATAAATATTTCATGTCCGGTTTTGCAGATGTGTCTACATCCTTGGGTGTAGCAGTCTTCTTGCCCGGAGAACCTCGTTCCTTTGGTGGACAGATTCGCTACCGCTTCTAATTTCTAAGAAACCGGCACTGTCCCACAAGACAGTGCCGGTTTTTCGCTAACGGACCATGTTTCCAGCAGCAACGATCCATGGACTGGAGCGACTTCTGGGCAGCAAAAGCGGAATTACATCATGCTAAAAACTGTAGATACAGACGACAGCGTTCCCACAGAGAACAAAACTGTGCAGGACGAATTTTCCGCTGGCTACCGATATTATATGGTCGGGCTATTGGCCGTTATGAGCATGCTTTGCACGGTCGATCGGGCGCTCGTATCGGTCTTGGTTGAACCGATCAAAACCGAATTTTCCTTGTCCGACACCCAAGTCGGCCTGTTAACCGGCCTGATTTTCGCCGTGGCATATTCCGCCGCTGGCATCCCTGTGGCGATGATGCTGGACAGGTGCAGCCGGACCAAATTGGTATCAGCCTTGCTGGCCATATGGAGCGGCCTGACCGCCTTAAGCGGGCTAGCAACCTCGTGGCTAGCCCTTGCCCTCGCCCGCGCTGGGGTGGGCGCTGCGGAATCCGGCGCTTCACCCGCCGGTGTATCGTTGATTGCAGACTATTTCCCCAAAGAGAAACGCAGCTCTGCCATGGCAATGTTCTACGCCAGCACGCCAATCGGCACGATGCTGGGCTTTGGCCTGGGTGGCTATTTGGCCGCGACCATGGGCTGGCGCCATGTGTTCTTTGTCTTTGGCATTCCGGGCGTTCTATTAGCGCTGGTGCTGCTAGCGACCGTCAAAGAACCCACGCGCGGCCAATATGACCCCATTGATCCGCAAACGGCAAAAAATCGTTATCGTTTGAAAGACGCCGCCAAATCCCTATTCGAAGTGCGTCCCCTGCTGTGGATGTTGCTGGGTTCGGTCAGCGTTATCCTGTCCATGGCTGGCCTGTCCGCCTTCATGACGCCATTCCTCATCCGCGTGCATGGCATGGGCGTCGAGGAAGCTGGCGGCATTGTCGCCATGATCAAGGGGCCGACCGGAATCATTGGCATTATCATCGGCGGCTTCTTTGCCGATTGGCTTACACGTCGGTCGTCGGCGGCCTGTATGCGGGGCTGTGCCATCCTGATCAGCATTGCATCGCCATTGGCCATATTCGGCTTATTCGCAAATGACTGGGTGGTCGCCGCGATCTTCTTTGCGGGGTATAATTTCTTTAACTACACTTATTATGGTGCCACCTTTGCGACCTTCATGACCTTTGCCCCGGTGCAAATGCGCGGCGCCCTTTCAGCAATTTTGCTGATCGCGACCAATTTGGTCGGCTATGGGGTCGGGCCAACCTTGGCTGGCACACTCAGCGATGTCTTTGGCCAAGCAGGCTATGACGACCCCTTGCGTTGGTCGCTGGCGGTGGTCGCCATCTTCTTTGCCGTAGCTGGCCTTTGCTTCGCTCGTGCGTCCAGCAAAATCGCTAAGATCGAGGCGGCTGCCGAATAAACACCCTCCTCTCAAACAGCCAAGGCGCCCCAGCACAGACTATCGGTGCTGGGGCGCCTTTTGCTTATCAGGGCGGCGGCTTCATGCGCATCACCAGCAAGTTCCAATTCCGCAATATGGTCACAACGCATGCCAACCACACCAACAGATGGCGGGCGTGAGCAGACACAAAAAACCGAGCTAGGGAAATCTAGCTCGGTCTTTGAAATTGCTGATCTGGCGATAGGGACGGATCAATAATCTAATGTCGGATATCCCCCGCCGTTCACAAACATCAAATCCCCATTAATGCCGGAGGCACGGTCCGAAGCCAGAAAAATACAAGCGTCCGCAACTTCGGTCATGGTCATATAGCGGCCAATCGCCGTCATCTCTGCCAGTCGGCCAACGGCATCCGCTGGCGGAGCATTTTCCCGCCGTAATTGCGGTTGCTGGGGGCGGTCCACGCCTGCTTTTTCGGTCCGACAAATACCCGGCGAGACGACATTCACACGAACACCGCGCGGCGCAGCCTCTAGCGCCAAAGTCTTGGTCATATTGACAATTCCGCCCTTGCCAGCAGCTTGCAGCGCAAAGCCATAAATCGGGTTAAAGGCAGCGTCGGCGGAAATGTTCACAATCGCCCCCCGGCCTTGTGGATACATGATGCGCAGCGCCTCCTGACAGCAGAAAAATGTGCCACGCAGGTTGACGTTCATCACCTGATCCCACAGTTCCTCCGTCACATCGAGCGTTTCGCCACGCCAAGAATATCCGCCAATATGCGCCGATACATCCAGCCGACCAAAGGCATCCAACGTTTGCGCAAAAGCATGGCGTATCTGGTCGACGTTGCCCAAATCGGCTTGCACCGCGATGACTTTCACGCCCATCGCCTCAAGCTCGTGGGCGGTCTTTTCATTATTCTCGGCATGCACGTCGACACAGCAGATAGCCCGCGCGCCTTCTTTGGCCGCAATCAACGCTGTTTCGCGCGCAATGCCGCTGGCGGTGCCGGTAATCAGCATCACCTTATCTTCCAACAACATATGGGGTCTCCCTGCCCGTTTTGGTGATGGTCACTTATTCCGACAGGGCCGTCTCCGCCGCGATCACGCCAAAGGCAAAGGCTTCGCCCAAATTGGCCCCAGGTGACGGATAAAGCATCCCAATAGCGCCGCCCAATTCACCGGCTGCGAACAAGCCTTTGATCGGCTCACGGAAGCTGTTCAGCACCCGCGCTTTTTCGTCTCTGCGCGGGCCGCCGTTGGTCGTCGCACCGCCCGGATAAACGGGCACGCAATAAAATGGTCCTTCGTTGATCGGCACCATAGAAACGTCGGGGCGGCCAAACTCATCTTCGCCCTTCTCACAGGCTTGGTTATAGGCGGCGATCGTCGCGGCGGCCACTTCAGGTTCCAGACAGCCCGCCGCACGGGCCGCTTCTTCGACGCTGTCGGCTTCTTTGATCCAACCCATATCAACCTCGGCGCGGTTGTCCTTGCTCCAGTCATAATGGCCATAGGACCCACCGGACAAAGGCCGCGCCTTCATGCGCTTGCTGTCAAAAATCCAATAGGCTGGAATACGCGGATGCTCGAGCAAATCCGCATCATAATGCAGCAGTTCATAATAGAAATTCGGCTTTGATACCGCTTGCAAATATTCATTGGCGAAGCGTTTGCCATATTTATCGACAATCGCATATCCTGGCGGATTCACGGAAATATTAAAGCTAATTTCGCGGCCATCCGGATGTTCGAAATGCCCAACCGCGCGGCCAATCATTTGGTTCATGTGCCACAAATCAGCACCCACGGCCTGCGCCATACGAATACCATCGCCGGTGTTGGCTGGGGAACCATAGAAATAAATGGGATAAGCCTTGAGGTGATTCAGGATCATCTCCTGATCTTGCTCAAAACCACCGCATGTCAGCACGACGCCTTTGGACGCGCTAAATTCTTGCACCCCATCAGCGGTCATAACCTTCACGCCTACGATGCGTTCATTGGCGACAATCAAACGCTCCGCGCTATGACCGAAGAAAGTGGTGATATTGGGTTCAGCCTGCACCGCTTCGACCAATTGGTCATGCAACGTCTGCCCGTTACCGAACGGAAGAGGACCTTTGAAAGCCAATTCACCGGGGGCAGGCAATATATATTCAATGCTCGCGGCGTCGACACCGCGCGGCAGCGGACCATAAACCTTAATCGCTTCAAAACCGGGCAATTTGGGATACCATCCGCCCGCCACCTGCATAGTTTCAATACCAATAGAGCGCGTCCATTCTTGCACCTTCAAGCCACGCTCTGCCCACGCTCGGCTGACCTCTGTCGGGATCATCCCACCCGAACAGGCATCAAGATAGACGACAGCCTTTTCAACATCGTCCACACCCATGAACAATCCGCCAGACATGCGCGTGCTGGAATAATGAGCATCCTCAGGCTGCTTATCGATCAGCGCGACCCGCGCACCCAAACGAGCAGCCGTAACTGCCGCAGCCACACCAGCGGCCCCATAGCCGACAACGACAAGATCAAAATTATAAGTCATGCGAACGGCGTATGCGACAAGCCGCAGCATGTAAATTCAACGCACTGCTTGTTCGAAATGGCGATAAACTGACACGGGTTGCTGCGCCCAACGTCCCAAGCTGGACGGCAATATAGCCCTATCTTGCATTTCGGAACACAGGCTATTCAGGACGCCGCAAGCCGTCCCTATTCAAACCTTTGCCAAGGCCCCATGTGTAGCAATACGATGCAAGCAGGCAAAATCCGCCAGTTGATAGAACGCATATGGTCAAATTCGCTGACGCAAAAATATCAGATCATATGTCAAAATTGGATAATGGAGGTGTGGGCAGTCGAACACGCAAACGTCTCTTAGCTTACCATCATACAAAGCAAAAATCGTGTTGGCTCATGACGATCACCTTGCCTGTTCTTTCAATTTAACAGGGAAATTTTTGTTAAATTTCATGCAAAACAGGCCATCGATGTATATCCGCGCAGACATTTAAAAATTATATCTTAATGATTCAGATACTTGAGGATTTCGAAATCACTTTCCTGCTCTTGCGGATAACAGGAGAAATAAGCACTAGAACGGGGAAACTTAGAGAGCCAAACAGGAGAATTGATCAAAATAACAGGCCGCACAGCCCTTGTCATCACCTCTGCACGCCTTTTGATAGGCAAAGCGCATCAGTGGACGCCAGATCACAGCCCCTGCTTGCTGCGGGAAACAATGAATCAGTGATCAGCACCGCCGGAAATCCTAACTGTCGAACGGCTCTACGATCCTTCCGCGTTCAAAAGATGTGCTCATTTCCAAACGTCCATGATCCAACCAGAAGATGCCGACCCCATTGATTTTCCAATCAGACCGCATGTCTTGAGCGAGCGCGGCATAGGTAGATAATTGCCCCCAATAGGCGCCCAACCCATCCCCCGCACCACCGGATTTGTGGTCGATCAACAGCGTGCCTTGCTCCCCTACAGCAAGTAAGTCGATGGTTCCGTGAATTTCCGAACCTTCAACATTATGACCCTTAACTGGAATTTCGCAGTAAAACTTGGAATAGCCCTGATCGCGAAGCCAGATTTTCAATGCCTCCGCCCGCTCCGCAATCATCGCCAATGTTGCATCGTCCAGCCCCGTTGACGCAGGCAAGTGACCAGTAAGATCGGGGCGTACCAGGTAACAATGTAAGGCCAAATGCAACGCCGTTCCACGATCTGCGTCATTAACATCAGGCAACCATGGCTCACCAAGTGGAATGGAGCGAACGGGCGGCGCTTCACCAAGCGACCTGACGGCCGACGGCTGAATTCTCCATGGGGTGAGAGCCTCCAGCTTGGCAGGATTGACGCGGCCAAAGCGCAAAACATTCTCGGCTTGCTCGCTCTCCACTTCAATGAAGGCGGTATCTTCTGGGCACTGAATAATCGTGGCCGCACAAGACACGCCGCCAATTTCCAAATGTCCCCCCGCTACCTGCATTTCTGCATGATCGTCCAATACATGGAACAGGCATTTGGCGGATGGTTCTTCGGGGTCCCGTGCTTTCAAAAAATCTGGCCATTCCAGAATCAGGCGATCACGGGCACGGGTCAACGCCACATATAAAAGATTGCGGGCATTCGCTTCAAAACTCTCTCGTCGATCTTCAATGAACAGCTTTTGGCTTTCCGGCGCGGTGAATTTGGGTGTGAACAACAACTGGGCTGATGCCATCACGACGCCCATGTCATGAATGTCATCCAACCGGTCAAAGTGAGTGGATGTGGTGCCGGGCCATTCTTCGATGTGATGGTCAAATTCACAGACCACCGTAATCGGCCATTCTCGTCCTTTGGACGCGTGCCACGTGACGACTTCGACCGCTTCCGCACTTCCTGCCGACGGGTCCGGTCGCTGATCCGCGCCCCGTTCCTCAAGCCGCGCATCCAACCACGCCAAAAATACTTTAACAGTTTCTCCATACAGACCCGATGCCGCTTTTAAATCACGGTGAGCAGAATCAAATTCTGCGGCTTCAGCCTCCAGTCGCAACAGATCGGCGCGGGCCTGTGCTCCATTATCCTGCCGGTCGGCCCAATCCCATAATCCGGCTGCATCACATATATGTTGTAGCGCCTGCCGCGCCGGCATGACCATGATGGCATCGCTCAGTGCGGCCAATTGGGATAATGTGTCATCCTCCGCGAGCGTGCCCTGCATTTGGAGATGAAACCCAATTTCCGGCGGCAAGGGATCGGGCCCCAGCAAGCGCAGCGTTAGCGCCGCATGCATATCCATGGGGTTAGCCGCATACATTAGGGCCGCGCGCGCCGCCTGAACCAGTGCGCTGTCCGCCCAGCCATTTTCGCTGATGCGTACCGCAACCCCGCGGTCCCGCAATTCTTGGGCATAGCGGCCTGCCGTTGTATGGCGGCAAACCAATATGGCTATATCGGACAAGCGCACCGGCCGTTTAGCCTTGCTATAGCGGTCCGTGACTTCCTCTTGGTCCCGCAAAATTTTGGCGATGCGATCGGCAATATGCTGCGGTGGCGTCGCATAATTACGCACGCCGCGTCCTTTACTGACTCGCAGCAATTCTAGCGCGGGGCCATCCACCACATCCCGCGTAGGCGTCAATTGATGATAGCCGTCGCCAAAAAGGCTGGCTCCCATAGCGTTCACAAACTCCATCACCGCCGGCGTCGAACGCCAATTGCGATCCAAAGGCTGCGTTGCATCAGCATGCTGGGCGGCCAGCGCATCAGACAAGCGGGGGTCAGCCCCCTGAAACCCCATGATGCTTTGCTTAATATCGCCGACCAATAATGTACGTTCCGCTCGCGCGCCCAATTGCCAAAGCAGCGCAAACTGCACCGGATTGGTATCCTGAAACTCGTCGATAATAACGCAATCTATCTCCGCCAGAACAGCCTGTCGCACGGATTCATCGGTGCGCAGCAAACGCTCCGCATCGCTAATCATATCCGCGTAATCAATCAGGCCCATCGCCCGTTTACGCTGTTCATAGGCTTCCATGACCTCTTGGGCGCTGGTGACAAGGCAAGAAAAATGTAATTGTGCATCGGCCAAGGGGCCAGGATGCTGGGGCAGCGCACCAGCCGCCTCGACGATACCCTGAGCCAAGTCATCATAGCCATCTGGCGTCTTGGAATTTCTGTTGGAGGTAAAAAGATTGCGCAGGCGCTGCCAAGACGTCCAATCCCAATCCAACAAAGACGGATCACGCTGCACCCGCTGAAACAGAGCATGCTGTGCTTCTAATGTGTCTCGTGGCCCCTTGGCTTTTACCTCCGCCATGCCTCCTTCAGGGAATGTTTTCAGCATCGCTTGAACCGCATCCAGCAGATCAGCCTTGGCAGCATCGGCATCGACAGTTTTGCCGTAAATTTTCTTTAGCCGCTGTAGTGCGGGCGCTATCAAACCGGCACTCCGCCCTTGATCCCCCAACCCGCGCAGCAGGTCGATCATCTTCAACAGGTCCGATCGTAAGCTATCCTCCACGGAGGTGCCCTGTTGGAAATTTTCCGTATAACCAAATCGCGCGGGTTCTGCCTTAATTGGATCCAAGGACTTCACATGCGCCAGGGCTTGGCGGATCAACAAATCTTTTTCTTCATCCCCAATATGGCGTGGCTGCGGGGATGATCCGGCCGCAAAAGCATGTTCCGTTAACAGGCGTAAACCCAAACCATGGATGGTCGAAACATAGGCCCGTTCTACGGCCATCGCTTCTTTTACCAATCCATCGGCCAGCAAGCCATCGCGAATACGCTCCCGCAATTCGCCTGCTGCCGTCTCGGTAAAGGTGACGGCCAATATCCGGTCCGGTCGCACAACACCGCGCTTCACCCAATCCGACAATTGCGATTGAATATGGTGCGTTTTGCCCGCACCCGCACCCGCGGGTACAATGACTAAGCCGTGATCCACGCTCATTCGTCCCCTCCCTCTATATCGCGGATGAAAGAGCGCACCAACAAAGGGCCATCCGTCAGCGCATAAGGAGTGAAGCCCCCTTCTTTGGTAAAATATTTCTGATCTTCGCTGCTATTGAGCATGATCCGACCGTTTTTCAATTCTGCCAAACGCTCGTTTAATTTGGCAACAGCTCCGCTATCCACCTCTGTACCCATATCACGGACGCCCACGCCCGTTCCCCAGTCGCGGCCCGAGCTCAGTACGCCCCCGTCATTCATCAAATGATAGGCAATGCTGGCACCCCGCCCAATCAACAGGTCCAGCCCATCCCCTTCACGTCGAATAGGCCGTTTCAACATATCGCGATAGAGTCCGGCTTGCAGATCCCAGCCCTTTTCCATGCGCGACCGCCGCCCTTTGGTCCCACTTTTCTTGTGGTCAATAATCAGCAATTCCCTATCGGGAAGCTCTAAAATCATATCCGCCTTGCCGTGCATTCTCACACCATGGGCTTCACCCGCGAGCCACATTTCATTGCCGACAATCTTGGCCTCCATCTGTTCCAGATGCTCACGCCAGCGCAGTGCTGCCGCCAATATATCTTGCTCGAGACCATTACGTTCCATGTCCCAAACCGCACTTTTCAAAAAGCCGGCATACAGGCTCACGGCCTCATCATACGCCTCGGGAAGCGCTTCTCGGATACTGTCGGCATTTCCGATGTCGCCGGCAGGGAAAATATGTTCAAACACATGATGGGCAATATTGCCCTTCATCATCACATCCAGCGACTCTGCACCCCATGATTGATCCTCTGCGCCCATTTCGCTCAGCAGCCATGCCAAGGGGCTCACCAACAAAGTTTCCAACCGTGATGGAGATTGGGGTTTGGCCTCGCCGTCATCATTGACACGCAGCCCTAGCAAATCCACGCCCTTAAATTCTAGCATCTCTGGCAATTCCAAGGGCTGATGATTAGGCAAGATACAGTGATAGTCCACCGGCCAATGCTGTGGTTCCAGCTTAGAGATATCTTGGACCAAATGCTTGGCGTCCTCATCATCTGCATAAGCTCGCGCCAACAGCGAAAGACCAACCGATGGTGCCAATCGTTCGCCGCCAAAGCCGCGCCATGGCACCAAAAACACCGCTCGTTGCTGACAATTTTGTAGCTGCGTATCGAACAAAGCGAGGCTTTGTTCCAACCCTTGGCTACGTCCGCGCAATCGCAACGAAGTGGCTCCATTCAGCGCCTCTATTTCGCTGTCCAAAAACATGGGGTTCGGGCTTGGGCGCGATGGATAATGGCCTTCGGTAAAATCGCTCACAATCAAATAATCACAAGGCCGCCATGGATGCTCTAGTGCACTCCACAGGCTGACCCCTTCGACATTGCGCACCGCATCCGAAGCAACTGGCGCGGCTATCGAAATAGAGCGTAATATCCGCTCCCAATCCAACGCATCCCCTTCAAACGCGACGGACAATCGGCCTCGAAGCGTATCGCCTTCAGCCAATTTTTTGCAAATATGTTCGCAGGATAATCGCAGCTCCTGCACGTTACTGACGGACCGTCGAATATCATTCCATAGATCGGCCTGCTCTGCGTCCAGCTCCACCCCCAATGCCCGGAAATTGCCAGCCATCATGGCCTCTGCCATCGCCCGCCCTATCACTCTTGTCCAAGGCATAAGCGGCGACAAAGCCAATGCTGCCAGCACCATCGGGGGGGTCGGGCTACGCTTTGCCAACAACAGGTTCAGCGCCGCCTCACCGATCACATCGCGCCGATCGGGCGTCTGCGCTAATCCCGATAAAGATATGCCCTGCGCCGCGAATGCCCGCTGCAGGTGGTAAGTATCGCCGGCCACCAACACCGCAATGTCGCGGGGTTGCACCCCCGCATCAATCCATGCTCTTGCCTGCGCGGCCGCAAAATCAGCGCAAGCGGCCCTATCCCTCAATCCATAAAAGGACAGGCTGTCATCGCGCGGCATTTTGGGCATGTTGGGCGTAGCCAGCCCAGCCTGTACAGCATGTAGCAAGCTGGGATCCGCGGCGCGCACCACAACGCTCTTATCAGGCACACTGCCAAATTCATCGCGCAGGCGCGCATATAGCGCCTGCATCAAGGCGGGTGCATGTGGGTCCAACGACCCCTCCACCACCGTCAAATCCGTTAAACAGCGCCCATGCGGCAAAGACAATATATGCCGCACCGCAGCCAACCCCTCTGGCAACGCATCCTGCGCGCTGGCCCAAAGACGAAGCAAGGCTTCCATCCGCTGTTTTGCGCGGCTGTCGTCCAGCCTATCTAGGACAGGCGGACGCAAATCTGGTGTCGCTAAAACCAACTCATGCAGCGCCGCCGCAATCGCCGCGCAGGTTTCCGCTGGCGCATTAGCCAAACTATCGGCCCAAATGGCCTCATTCGCTTGGGTGATAATCGGTGCAATATTCCACCCAGCTGCGGCTGGAGCCAAAGACACCTCCGCCAAACGCTGCGCCGTCAAGCGCGTATGAACGCCGGATACTGTATCGGCCACCAAAAATGGAAAGTGCACAACGTCCCCCACACTGCCTGCCCCTTGGGCGCTTATGTCTATCTAAGCTTAAGAATCTAACAACGCTGCATATTTGCCTATTGGCATTACGCGTCTATCACCTTCAAAAATTTACGCAGATTATCAGCTGTCCACGGCTTGCCGCCATGTGTCAGCAAACCCATTCCATTTAAAGCGTTGGCTCGCCCCGAAAGAGTGCCCCCTTCCATCTCATCAAGGGTCGCTAAAACCTGCTCTCGATGGTGCTTTTTGCCGGCAATTTTTTCCTGTCCCCCGTCAGCGCCTATGGCACAGATTTGAGGTTGCGAGTTAAGGAGTG
>CAZIVW010000015.1:0-69219 GCA_964542975.1 uncultured Sphingopyxis sp. | reverse complement strand
TGCTTGAATCAGACTTTCACGGCTTTGGGAACCCTGAATGTAAACGCTACCTAGGGCCCTGCCCCTAAGCTCAGCGCGATATTCATAATAATATGAAGACATAGAAAAAGGCGCCATATCGCGGGATATGGCGCCTTTTTTGGGCGAAGCTTAATCCGCTAGATTAGAAGCGGAAGTTCAAGCTGCCGCGCACCGAGTGGGTGCGGAAATTTGGGTTGCTGCGTTGAACATCCGCCAAAGTCGTGGCCGCAGGCGTGCCGGGGGCCGCAATATTGGCGACATAATCATCATCCTTGATATCGGTGTAGAGATATTCCACGCCCAAGGACAAATTCTTCGCCAGCATCACTTCGGCGCCGCCACCAGCGGACCACCCCCAAGCGTTGCTGTTACCGCTATCGCTGATGGTGTTTACCGCGTCCGTGGTGCTGAAGCTGTTCTTGAGGCGGGCATAAGCACCACCACCGGTCACATAGAATAGCGCGCCGCCATTGGGGGTATAACCGGCACGCAGGCGGGCACCTGCATTCCATTTGGCTTTACGGGTCATGGTATAGAAATCGGTCGGCGTGAAACCGCTGACGCTGTCGGTCGAATCATTCCGGCCAGCTTCGATCAAACCACCGATGACGAAATTGCCCATGCGGCGGTCATAACCGGCGCGGGCATAATATTCCCAGCCGTCTTTGTCGTTGCGGCAGTCACCAGCGGTGGCCGTGCGGGCCGCGCCGTTACAACGGGCTGTGAACACATCAACTCCGCCGACCTGCGGCGTGTTGTCGAACACCCCGTCACCATCAGTGTCGAACACCAAGCTTTCGCCCGTGTCATTATTCTGCATGGTCTTACCACCAACGACCGAAATATATCCGCCGTTAAAATGTTCCGACCGATCGTTCGACTGCGCCATGGCAGGAACAGCGGCGACCGCAGCAGTTGTAACAGCAAGGAGAGCGATGAATTTCATTTTATTTTCCTCCACTTTTTTGACCAAGTGTCGGCTGCGCAACGTGCGCCCTGTTTCATAGTTCCCCAGACAAATAATTTATGATGTTATTTTTATAATAATAATATCTTTTAATACTCATTCATGTGAGCGACTTCCGCTGCGCGCATGGCATGACGATGGATGAAAACTGGCCTTGCCAGCCCCCTTCCCTGCCCCCTATATCTGCATCATGAGTCACGATTTGTTCGACGCCTCCCAGCCCGCTGTGGAAAATTATGATGCCTCGCAAATCGAGGTTCTCGAAGGGCTGGAGCCTGTCCGGCGTCGCCCCGGCATGTATATTGGCGGCACCGACGAACGCGCCCTGCACCATCTGGCATCCGAAGTGCTGGACAATAGCATGGACGAAGCGGTGGCGGGCCATGCCACCCGCATTGAAATTACGTTGGATGTCGGCAACCGCCTGACCATCACCGACAATGGTCGCGGCATTCCGGTCGATCCGCACCCCAAATATCCCGGCCAATCGGCGCTAGAGGTGATTTTAACCACCCTGCACTCTGGCGGTAAGTTCGAAGGCAAGGCCTATGCGACGTCCGGCGGCTTGCACGGCGTCGGCATCAGCGTGGTCAACGCCTTGTCTACCGAAACCATCGTCGAAGTGGCGCGCGCCAAAAAATTATATCGCCAGACATTTTCACAGGGCAAAAGCCTTGGCCCTGTCGAAGAAGTGGGCGCAGCGCCCAATCGGCGCGGCACCAGCGTATCCTTCACGCCAGACGCCAGCATTTTTGGCGAGCATAATCGCTTTCGCCCTGCGCGTTTGCATCGCTTGGCGCGATCCAAAGCCTATTTGTTCGCGGGCGTCGAAATTCGATGGAAATGCGCGCCCGAACTAATTGGTGACGACACGCCAGCCGAAGCGGTGTTCCAATTCCCCGGCGGTTTGGCCGACCATTTAAAAGAACAAATTGGCAATCGCGAATGCGCGGCGGCCGAACCCTTTGTTGGACGCCAAGACTTTCCCGATGAACAGGGACGCGCCGAATGGGCGATTGCATGGCCTTTATGGTCCGACGGCAGCTATAGCGATTATTGCAACACCATTCCGACGCCAGCAGGCGGAACGCATGAGAGCGGCCTGCGCGCCGCCCTGTCCAAGGGGCTACGCGCCTTTGGCGAATTGATCGGCCAGAAAAAAGCCGCGCAGATTACGCCCGAAGATGTGTTTAACGGCGGCGAGATGATGCTGTCGGTGTTCATTCGCGATCCGCAATTCCAAAGCCAAACCAAAGATCGGCTAACCAGTTCCGAGGCTTCGCGCCTGACAGAAGCCGCCATCCGCGACCATTTCGATTATTATTTGTCGAACAATATGGACCGTGGCCGCGCCATTTTGGGCTTGGTTATCGACCGCATGGACGAGCGGCTGAAACGTAAGGCCGAGCGCGAGGTCAAACGCAAAACCGCGACCAGTGCCCGCAAATTGCGCCTGCCCGGCAAATTGACCGACTGTGCCAATGATGGGCCAGAGGGCACGGAATTGTTCATTGTCGAAGGCGACAGCGCGGGCGGCAGTGCCAAGCAAGCGCGCGACCGCAAAACACAGGCGATTTTGCCCATTCGCGGTAAAATTTTGAACGTCGCCAGCGCCAGCGCCGATAAAATTCGCGCCAATCAGGAAATCGCCGACCTTGCCCTCGCGCTGGGTTGCGGGATGCGCAAAGATTGCGATGCCGACCGTCTGCGCTATGAACGCATCGTCATCATGACCGACGCGGACGTGGATGGCGCGCATATTGCCACCTTGTTGATGACCTTTTTCTTTCAAGAAATGCCGGACATTGTGCGGCGCGGGCATATTTATCTGGCCCAACCGCCGCTGTATCGCCTGACATCGGGCGCGAAATCGGCTTATGCCCGCGACGATGAACATCGCGCAGAATTGGAACGAACGGTCTTCAAGGGCAAGAAAGTCGAGGTGGGGCGGTTCAAGGGCCTTGGCGAAATGAACGCCAACCAGCTCAAAGAAACGACGATGGACCCGACCAGCCGTTCCATGCTGCGCGTCACTTTGCCGCAGGAATATGAAGAACGGCATCAGGTGAAGGATCTGGTGGACCGATTAATGGGCAAACATCCCGAACATCGTTTTCAATTCATTCAGGCCAATGCCGCGACCTTGGATGAAGAAGCCATTGACGCTTAAATCATTCGCCTCTCGCCGCTTCCTGTCCAATTGTCAGGACGCAAGGCCATAGGACATCCCATAAAAAATGCGCCATTCCCCAAAGGACTGGCGCATTTTTTGGTTCAGCAGGCGGCATTGCGCACGCCAACAATTTTATCTTGTTAATCGTCCGCGCTCAGCGCCGCCACCAAGGCCTTGACCTTGGCCTGCCGCCATTGCGGCAAGGGGGCGACCAACCAATAGGCTTTGCTGGTGTGCACCGCCTCGCCCATTTGCTGCACACGGCCCGATGCCAAATCGCCCGCTGCCAGCAAGGCTGGCACGATCGCGCGTCCCAAGCCATTGGCGGCAGCATCAATGGCCAATCCCGCATCGCCCAGCCGCAACAAAGGGTCGCTGTCCGCATGCAGCGAACCCGGCCAGCTAATCACATGCTGGCCTTTGCCATCGGGACCGGTAACTTCGATCAAACCATGGCCGTTCAGGGCTAGCCCTTCATGCTCGCCCGCATTGTCTGCCCATAAAATGGCCAAATCCAAATTGGCTTCGGTAAAATCAATACCGTCATCGGATGCCACCAGCGTGAAGCGCACGTCCGGCGCACTCTGGCTATAGCGGGCCAAACGGGGGGCCAGCCATTTGGCGGTAAAGTCGCGCGGCGCGGCGATGGTCAGCGATTGGGAACTTTGCCCCGCCTGCATGGCGCGCACGCTTTCTTCAAATTGCAAAAAGCCTTGGCGCAGCGCCTCTAGCCCAGCCTCAGCCTCTCCGGTCAACTCCAGCCCTTTGGGTGTTCGGCGAAACAATACCACGCCCAGCATATCTTCCAAGGCGCGGATTTGTTGACCGACCGCAGCAGGGGTCACCGCCAGCTCGTCCGCCGCGCGGGTGAAGCTCAGATGGCGGGCCGCCGCATCAAATACCCGCAAGGCGTTTAACGGAAGATGTGTTCTTTTCATGGGGTTGTCGCCGGTGCAGTCAAAAGGAAATGGGGAATGGCGGCCAGCATTTCCGTGCCGTCCGCCAAGACCATCAAATAGCTGCCCTCCATCGACCCTTCGGTCGTCGACAAGGGACAGCCGGACACATAGTCATAGGAAGAACCAGGCATTAACACAGGCTGTTCACCCACGACGCCCTCGCCCTCCACTTCGCTCAGCGCGCCATTGCCGTCGGTAATCAGCCAATGACGGCTGATTAATTGTGCGGCAACATCGCCATGATTTTCCAGCCGAATATGATAGGACCAAAACCAACGTCCCATGGATGGCAGCGATTGATCTGCCAAATAGCTGACCGAAACGCGAACCGTGATCGGGCCACTGACAGCCACATAGGGAAAGAAGGATTCCATCATGACCGGCTGAAAATCCCTTAAAGTCCGACCTGCGTCAATGCCTGCCCAATGTCCGCAATCAAATCTTGCGGGTCTTCAAGGCCAATATTGATCCGCAACATCCCCTCGACGACCCCCATATCGGCCCGCGCTTCGGCGCTGACGCTGAAATGGGTGGTCGAGGCGGGGTGGCAGCATAGGCTGCGCGCATCGCCGATATTATTGCTGATATCCACCAATTCCAGCGCGTTCAAAAAGGCCATGGCCTGTTCACGCCCGCCGTCCAGAATGAAGGAAAAGATCGGGCCGCACATCGTCATTTGGCTTTTCGCCAGATCATATTGCGGGTGACTTTCCAAGCCGGGGTGCAAAATGCGCGACACGCGATGTTCCATGGCGCGGCCCACCGCCAAGGCATTGTCCGACTGACGCCGTGCCCGGAGGTCCAGCGTTTCCAAACCCTTCAAAACCACCCAAGCGTTGAACGGCGACAAATTGGGTCCGGTGTTGCGCTGGAATGGCAACAGCACATCGTTGATAAATTGTTCCGTGCCGCACACGGCGCCCGCCAAGACGCGGCCTTGGCCTTCCATCAATTTGGTTGCGGAATAGGCAACAACATCGGCACCAAAATCCATCGGCTTCTGGATGACGCTGGTGCAAAAGGCATTGTCGACGACCGTGGTAATGCCATGCGCCTTTGCGATGTCGCACAAGCCGCGCAGATCGACGATATCCATCGTCGGATTGGCCGGTGTTTCAAAGAAAAACACTTTGGTGTTTGGGCGAATGGCTTCTTCCCAAGCCTTTAGGTCGCGGCCATCAACGACGGTGGTTTCGATACCAAAACGGGGCAACAAACTGTCGACCAACCAGCGACAACTTCCAAATGCCGCTTTGGCGGCGACCAAATGGTCGCCCGCCGACAATTGGCATAGCAGCGCCGTGGTCATCGCGGCCATGCCCGTGGCTTGCACACGGCAAGCCTCTGCCCCTTCCAGCAAGGCGATACGTTCTTCCAACATCGCCACGGTGGGGTTTTGCAACCGGCTATAGGTCATGCCATTATCTTCGCCCGCAAAGCGCGCTGCGACAATTTCTGCACTGTCATAGGTATAGCCAGAGGTTAGAAACAAAGCCTCGGACGTTTCCCCATGTTCGCTGCGCCACGTGCCGCCACGGACAGCCTGTGTTGCGGGCTGCCATTGACGTGTTTTGCTGCGATCAAAGCCGGTTGTCTTTTTCATTTACCCATTCCGTTACAAGGCAGCAACAACAGCATCACCCAATGCCGCCGTGCCCATATCTCCGCCCAAGTCGGCGCCGCGTGCGCCGCTGGCCAATACTTTCGCTACAGCGGCTTCGATCCGCGCTGCGCTGGCTTCATCGCCGCCCGAATGGCGCAGCAACATCGCCAATGACAAAATCATCGCCAGCGGGTTGGCAATGCCCTTGCCCGCAATGTCCGGCGCGCTGCCATGAATGGGCTCATACAGCCCCAAGCTGCCATCGCCCAGCGAAGCCGATGCCAGCAAGCCGATGGACCCAACGCACATCGATGCTTGGTCCGACAAAATATCACCAAATAAATTGCCCGTCACCACCACGTCAAATTGACCGGGGTTACGCACCAATTGCATGGCTGCATTGTCAACATACATATGGGTCAGTTCAACGTCGGGATATTCGGCCGAAACCTCGATCATCACGTCGCGCCACAATTGCGATGTTTCCAGAACATTGGCTTTATCGACCGAGCAAAGACGCTTTTTGCGGCCTTGGGCGGCACGGAAAGCGACATGGGCGATGCGGCGGACTTCGCTTTCGCTATAGGACATTATGTCATATCCCTCGCGCTGGCCGTCGGCGGTCTGGCGCATGCCCTTGTCGCCGAAATACACGTCACCGTTCAATTCGCGAACGATCAGCAAATCAATCGCAGCAGCCACTTCGGGGCGCAACGCAGATTGACCTTCCAAGCCCGAAAAAACTTTGGCTGGGCGCAGATTGGCATAGAGGCCCAGCGCGGTGCGGATGCCCAAAATGGCCTGTTCTGGGCGCAAATGCCGCTCGACATTATCATATTGGAAGTCGCCAACCGCGCCAAATAGAACAGCATCCGAGGCGCGCGCTTTGTCGACCGTTTCTTGTGGCAGGGGATGTCCCGTGGCAGCATAGGCCACACCGCCCACCAAGCCACGGTCCAGCGTCACGGGCAAATTCAGTGCTGCCAGCACCTTTTCTGCTTCCGCCATGATTTCCTGTCCGATGCCGTCGCCGGCGAGCAAAAGAATTTTCACAACATCCCCTTTCAATTCATTCCAGCCGCTTACGGAGCGATTGCGAGTCACGCAACAGCCCTGTGCAACCGCGCGATCAAACGAAGGCGCACATCCGCCAAATCCCGCGCTCGTCCATCCCAAATGTCGCGGTCCAAAAAATGGCCTGTTATCAACAATCCATCCATTACATCGCGCAAAGATGGATCACGATCAACGCCTTTCAAAAAATCCGGCAGACGAAAAAGCTTTTTTTCATAACCTGTTGCGGCCTGACGTGAAACCGCCCCGCCCGATTTGGGACTGACATAGGTCAAATCGGTAATTTGGTTGGTCAGCACGCAGCATGTTAGGTTTAATCCAAAGCCAAGCTCTGCCAGCAACAATAATTCATATCGCGCCACCGCCGCCGCCCATTGCCGTGCAGAGGCTGCCACCACGACCGCATCCAATGTCGCAGACAGCGCATCATATAAAATCGGATAAGGCTGGCCTTCGGGCAAAGTCGCGGCCGTCAGGCTGGTCAGCCAATCCAAGGCCGCCGCCGACAAGGCTTGGTTTAGGCATGGCGCTCGGCTGACCAGCAGTTCCGCCGTCATGCCGCCCAACTGCCCCTCTGTGCGGCTACGTAGGTCCAGATGGACGGCATTGCCCGCCATCAGGATGGGACGATATTGGCGCGAACGGCCCCCGCGCACATAGCCCGCCAATATTCCCGCCTCGCGCGTCAGGGCGCGCACAATGGCCCCATGCTCGCCATGCGCACGCACCGAAACGATAATCGCCTCTTGGCTTAGGCTGGCCACAGCACCAACTGCGTTTGCGTGACCAAGGCCACGTCTGTGCCATCCTCCGTCCGGATATGACATTGCCAGACCGACAGGCGCTTACCAATCTTCACAGGTGTGGCTGTGGCCATTAACCGGCTGCCTTGCGGCGCGCTGCCCAAGAAATTGGTTTTGCTTTCAATGGTTGTGGTCATATGGGCCCCTGCCGGTAGGGCCAAATAGGCCCCAATGGCCGCCACACAATCCGTCAAGGCCATGATCGTCCCGCCATGGGCGATCTGGCCAGCCGTGCAAAATTCGGGCCGCACCAGCAATTGGCCGACCACTTGTTCGGGGCTGGCATCGCCGATTTCAACACCCAAATGCTTTGCCAGCGGCATCATCTCGGCCAATTCCATGCTATTCCCTTCCTCCCCGATCATCCTTCCGGATGATAAAAATCATAGACGGTTTGTGCGACTCCCGCGCTGACGCCGGGCGCGCGCTGCAGGTCCGCCAAGGTCGCATTTTTCACCGCCCGCGCGGTGCCAAAATGCATCAACAACGCTTTTTTGCGCGCAGGACCAATGCCGGGCACTTCGTCCAGCGGGGAACTGCCAATCGCCTTAGACCGCTTTTGGCGGTGCGCCCCAATGGCGAAACGATGGGCTTCATCGCGCAGGCGCTGAATATAGAATAGGGCCGCATTATTGGGCGGCAGCGTGAATTCCCGCCCATCGGGGTGGTAAAATGTTTCCCGCCCTGCGTTACGGTCCGGCCCCTTGGCAACGCCCACATAGGCCAGATCATCGATGCCCAATTCGGCGAAAACCTCGCGCACCGCCGATACTTGGCCTTTGCCGCCGTCAATCAGCACCAAATCGGGCCATTCGCCCTTTTCGCGGTCTGGATCTTCTTCGATGGCGCGGGCAAAGCGGCGGGTAAATACCTCTCTCATCATCGCAAAATCGTCGCCCGGCTGGGTTTCCGCGCGCTTGATATTAAATTTGCGATACGCCCCCTTAATCCAACCTTCGGGTCCCGCAACCACCATCGCGCCCAAGGCGTGGCTGCCTTGAATATGGCTGTTATCATATATTTCGATGCGCTGCGGCGGACCGTCCAGATCAAATAGCTCGGCCAATTCCTGCCCCAATTTCGCTTGGCTGCTGCTTTCCGCCAAGCGGCGGTCCAGCCCTTCGCTGGCGTTGCGAATGGCTTGATCCAGCAAATGTTTGCGACTGCCCCGCTGAGGCACCAATAATTCGACTTTGCGGCCTGCAATCTCGCTCAACGCCTCCGTCAGCAATTCGGCTTCGGTTGGCTGGCGGTCCAGCAAGATCAGCTTGGGCGGTGGAACGCCTTCGTAAAATTGGGTCAGGAAGCTGGCCATCACTTCATCTTCGGGAACATCGGCAATATGGGCGGGGAAAAAATTCCGATGCCCCCAATTTTGACCGCCGCGAATGAAAAATCCAGCGATGCACAATTGTCCGCCCCGCGCGGCCAATGCAAAAATATCGGCATCACCCAGCCCTTCGGCATGGGCGGTTTGCGACCCTTGGACAAAAGATAGTGATTTCAAGCGGTCGCGCAGCACCGCTGCCAATTCAAAATCCAGATCATCGGCGGCCTTCATCATGGCATCGCCCAAGCGTTTTTGCACGGCGGTCGAGCGACCTTCCAGAAAATCCTGTGCATCGCGCACTAAGGCCGCATAATCGGGCTGGCTGATGCGCCCGACACAAGGCGCGGAGCAGCGACGGATTTGGTAAAGCAAGCATGGGCGCGATCGATTGGCGAAATAGCTGTCGGTGCAGCTTCGCAGCAAAAATATCTTTTGCAGCGCGTTTAGTGTCTGGGACACCGCCCCGCCGCTGGCGAAGGGGCCATAATAGCGGCCCTTGGCCCGCCGCGCGCCGCGATGCTTTTGCACCCTCGCAAATTTATGATCCGTGCGGAGCAGGATGAAGGGAAAGCTTTTATCGTCGCGTAACAGCACATTATAGGGCGGCCGATAATGTTTGATGAGCTGTGCTTCCATCAACAAAGCCTCAGCCTCGCTGACGGTCGTGACGATTTCCATCGCCCGCGTCTGGGCCACCATGCGCTGAATACGCTGGGTCAGACGACCAATTTGGGTGTAATTGGCGACGCGGCGCTTTAACTGCTTGGCTTTGCCGACATAGAGCACATCGCCCTTGGCATTCAGCATGCGATAGACACCCGCCCGCAGCGGCAATGTCTTGACGACATCGCGAATGACCCCAGCCCCGCGTTCCAAATCCGGCAAATCTTGCTGATCTTCGCCGCGCACCAAATAGGCAGATTTTTCTTCGTGAAATCGGTCGGGATTATTCGTTACGGACATAAAACCCATTTAGGGGGTCTTTACTGCCGCCGCCAGCCTGTTCCCAAAACAAGCAGCGCAAAATGCTCGCTGAGCAGGTGCTGACAAGAAAATGGTCACGCAAAAATGAAGAAAGGCGCTGCCCCCTTGTGGGATCAGCGCCTTCGCATCTTTATCGGGTCCGAAGACCTATTCGGTCAGATCAAGCTTTGGTGACCGAAGCAATCGCACTATCCACCAACGCTTTGTCAGCAGCGGCATCATGCTTGGCAGCAATCAGCGCAGCAGCAGCGTCGGTCGCAGCCTTGGCAGCAGCCGAACGAACATCCGCCAACGCACCAGCTTCTGCTGCTGCGATGCGATCTTCGGCCATTTGCTGACGGCGGCCAATCAAAGCGGTCGCATCGGCTTTGGCCTTTTCGATCAGGCTGTCGGCTTCTGCACTGGCACGGCCGCGAATGTCTGCGACTTCGCGTTCTGCCGATGCCAATTTGGCTTCATATTCGCTCTTCAACGCTTCGGCGTCCTTGCGGAGAGCCTCTGCTTCGTTGAGCTGCTTTGAAATCTCAGCAATCTTGTTGTCCAAGCTGCCTGCGATCATCGCAGGAACCTTTTTCCACAAGACAATGGCGAGCAACGCCAGCATGGCGATCGAAACCCAACCCGTGGCGTCAAAGCCAAAAGCTGTGGGCTCATTGGCGCCTGCAGCCAAAATCAGGGATGCATTAACCACGGATCACCGCCTTTACTGCCTGCTGGGCGTCGGCCTGATCGACCTTAACGCCGGAAAGCTTGGCTACCAAATCCGTCGCCGCTTCTGCAGCAACCGATTCCACTTCTGCCATAGCAGAGGTGCGAGCAGCCGAAATTTCCTGTTCAGCCGAAGCCAGTTTTTGTGCCAATTCTGCGTCGATAACCGCAAGGCGCTTTTCTGCATCACGAGCAGCGGCGTCCTTGGCTTCCGTTACAACGCGCTGGGCGTCGGCACGGGCGGCATCATTTTTTTGGCGATAGCTTTCTTCCAAAGCGTCGGCGGCGGCGTGGGCCGATTTGGCGGCTGCCAAATCGTCTGCGACCTTGCGATCGCGTGCGTCAACCGTCGCCTCGATCTTCGGCAGCATGCCGCGGCCGATTACCACATAGACGCTGGCAAAAATGACCAGCAACCAAAAGAGTTGCGAGGCAAGATACCAATTGTCAGCGGTTAGCTGGGCTATCTGAGGCATGAAAATCGAGCCTTGATGAAAGGAAACACGTCAAGAGTAAGCCGGCCACCCCACTGGGGCAACCGGCAAAATTCTCTTGGGATTAGGCGACGAAGATCAACAGAACTGCGACGACGAACGCCAACAGGCCCAGAAGTTCTGCCGCGGCGAAGCCGATGAACAGGCGGCCTTGCTGACCGTCAGCAGCTGCTGGATTGCGCAGAGCGCCTTCCAAGAAGCTGGAGAAAACATTGCCCACGCCCAGAGCCGAAATACCGGCGCCAATTGCGGCCAGACCTGCACCGATCAGCTTTGCTGCTTCTGCGTCCATTATCTTAACTCCTTCGTATGATAACTTAAAATTCTACTATTAGTGAAGATTAACCGCGTCGTTGATGTACAACGAGGTCAACAAGGCGAAAACATAAGCCTGAATACCAGCCACCAGCAGTTCCAGCGCGGTGATGCCGATCATCAGCGTGAAGCTGAGAACCGAAACAATCGAACCAAGCCACAACGTATCAGCGTTAAAGCCGCTGATCACAAAGCTGGAGAGAACCTTCAGCAACAGGTGACCGGCTGTCATGGCCACAAAGAGACGCAATGCCAAGCTGAACGGACGGATCATGAACGAGAAAAACTCGATCGGAACGATCAGCGGCAACATCACCTTGGGCGTACCTTGCGGCACGAACAGCGAGAAGAAATGCAGGCCATGCTTCCAAAAGCCAACGATCAGCACAATGGAGAAGGAGAGCAGCGCCAAAACGCCGGTCACCGCCAAATGGCTGGTGGCTGTAAAGGGATGAAGCCCAAACACACCCAGCGGCAACATGCCGACAAGGTTACAAAAGAGGATGAACATGAAAAGCGAGAAAACATAAGGCGTATATTTACGACCTTCGCTTCCAATGCTTTGCGTGGTCATGCCAGCGATAAAATTGGTGAAGCCTTCGACTGCCGCTTGCCAACGGCCAGGCACCAATTGACGCTTCATGCCGCCAATCATGAACACAGCCAGCAGAACGGCTGCGACAGCCATCCACAAAGCACTGTTCGTGAACATGATTTCCTGACCGCCCAAGTCAAAGCCACCGCCGATTGGCGAGACTTCAAACTGGTGCATCGGATCGATCTTGCCGGATTCCGCCGCCACTCGTCACTCCACACGCATTGCGAAGCAGCATGACTGCCCCGCTGAGAAACCCTATGCCAGCGCTATTCGCGCGGCGTTGAAACCAGGCGAATAATGTTCCGAAACGCCACAATGACGCCCAAGAACAACATGCCCAGCAAACCCCAAGGTTGGGTACCTGCGACCCGATCAATCAGCCACCCAAAAAGAGCGCCGCCAATCAAACCACCCAGCAATTCCGCCAGAACGCGATTTCCAAGTCGGTAGTTGGCATCGCCTTCCGCCGTCCCTTTCACCGCTGTCCGCTTCACTTCATTGGCCGCAGCCTGATCCAATCGCTTGTTCAGCGAGACCAGACGCGAATCCTCCGAAGTGCGTTTCGGATCGCTGCCACTCTCCATCGTCATTGGCCATCCTCCTTGAACGGGCCGGAAGCTTTCCGAACTCCATTTACGAAAAAGGCCCAGAAACTCTGGGAGCCCCTAAGGCGCGGTCCGTTTAGGTATGCATCCCCCGTAAGTCAATGCTTCTGCTGCACCATATATAAATGCCGCAGCATCAAATGATACTGCGGCATGAAATTTTGGCGCTATTCAATGGATTGCGCCGTAATATCGAAAAATATTTTTTAGATGCAGCGCGAATCACGCAGGGGTGCATCGGCACCGCGCGTCTGCCAACTGCCGTCCGGTGCCTTATATTTTTCGCCCGGCTTGGTTTTCGCGATCAAATTGCAAGCGGTCGTAAAGGCAAATTGCTCCACCGTGCTGCCCGCTGGGGCGCCATTGGTATAAGCTGCCTTGCGCTTGATATTAATGTCCGTCACCAAATTGCGAATGGCTGGTGTCGGCGCCGTGACAAAGCCCAAATAGCCGTCCGGCTGCTCACCAATTTGTCCGGCGGCACGCGCTGCTTCATAGGCAGGGTCGCGCTGTGCCATCGCCGACGGAACGGCCAAGGCGACAGCCGCCGAAATCAGCAGCGCCCCTGCGGCCCATCCCTTCTTACCCATTGCTTTGCGTGCTCCAATCTTTGTCATCATCTTCATCCCTGTCAGAATGTCCTGTCAGAATATGCCGCTATTCTGGTCGATCAATTTTTTGGCATCCCCATCAAGCTTATATACAATTTCCTGATTGATGCGGATATTCAGGTTGATCTCTATTGGCTTGTCCGGTGCTTTGATCTGCACACAGCCAGCCAATATCATCGCCACAGCGGTCACACCTATATTTTTCCCACTCAAGGCCAATGGACCTTCCTTCATCTTCCAGACTATCATTGCACAGGCTCGCTTGCTGAAGGCTGAACAAGCTTATTTTGCTGTTCGACCTGCTGTTCCATTTCCTCTTGCCTGCGCATTAACTCAGGCAAATTCTGCTCTATTTGGACACTAGGGTCATATAGCCCCCGAACGGTGGTGAAAATCGACCGAAAAGGCGCGCTGATTTTCACATTAAATATCATGGGAATACGCGCGATCTGACGGGTCAGGAAATTTTGGGTCGCCCCCTCGCCCTGCCCCACGCCACCAAAGCGTATGTCGGTCACCATTTCGCCGTCCAACTCGCCATTTAAGACAATCGACAGCTCGGAATAGTTAAGCGAACGTAGCGCACCAAAGGCAAAATTGGCCATCGCGCCCAAATTGCGGTTCGATAATTCACCAACATAAGCGATATTTCCGCCGCCTGGCCGCGAATCGACACGCCCATCGACAATGCGCCCGCCCAGCCCACCAAATTCAACAGGCAAGCTGCCATCAAAGACGCCCGTCACGTTCAAATTTTCAAAATCAAAGCTTTGCATTAAATGCGCCGCATCAATGCCGACCAGCTCGAAATTCAAATGGCGTGTTTCTTCGACACCGAAATTCAAGGTAGCCGGATGCAAGCGCAGCTCTCCGCTCGCCAATGGCCAACGCCCCCCCTCAATCCGCACCGTTTGATTGCCGGTCAGCATATATTCGACCTTGCCGTCCAATACGGCGATGCCGGGGTTAATCTCTCCGATCGTGACAATTTGCTTGGGCGCTGTGCGCAAATTCAGCAGGTCATCGAATATTATCGTGCCGCTCAGGTCACGGACCGGACCAAAAGCCGCCGCCAAATTGGTATGGGCGGTCGCGAATGTGCCGGTGCTGGTAACGCCAATATCGCTCCAGCGAATAATGCCATCGCCGACAATCGCACCATCGACATTGGCGACCACACCCAAAGCCAGACGGGTCAATTGGTCCGGCTGGAACTGCTCATCGAACCGCAATTCCTTGACGCTCAGCTTGGCGGTCCCGCCGCTGCCGTCAAATTGGTGAACAATATCCGCGTCGACGATAGGCCGGTTGCTGCGTTCTTCCTGAAAAGCGGCGTGGGCGGTAATACGCCCATTTTCAAAGCGCAGCGTTGCTGCCGGCGCGATCAGCGGTTGAAAGCGCGGATCATCCGACGCATCGGTTAGACGCATATGCCCGTCCAGCGTCAGCGCGCCGTTCGCCCACTGCCACGCGCCGTCAATCTGGCCCATATTCAGCGGCACGGCGCCAATGCGCCCCTCTGCCCCGCTTAGGCTGCCGACCATGACGCCGCCCTCGCGCCGCCCCTCAATACGCTGGGCCGTGAACAGGGTTGGCACCGCTGGCGGCACATCTTGATTGGGCTGGTCGGACGTTCCGTCGCCCGTTGGTTGATCCTTGGCAATAGCGGCACTGTTGGCGGTCCCAGCATTGCTGGCGGACAGGCGGACCATGGCATCGCGCGCGGTCCATCGACCGCTGGCCAAATCCACCTCGCTCCGCCCCGCCCGAATATCGAGCTGGCTGCCATCCTTGGACAGGCCGCGCAGCGCCAATTGGGGCAGATGGACCTGACCCGACAGGCCTTGCGGCCCCATTGCCATCAAGGGCCGCCCAGCCGCGCTGCACAGCGACAAACGCGGCTGATCGACATGATAGCCGCCAACCAAGATCATTTGAGCATCCAGCTTGTGACAGCCCGCATCCAGCGCCAACACCCCATTGCGGCCCCATCGGCCTTTTAGCGGGATATTGGCGCTTTCGATGCGCCCGTCCCCCACTGGCCCCGACAAGCGAAGCTGACCGTCGAAACGATAATTGCCATCCCCCGCGCCACTCACGCGCAGCGGGCCCATGGCCAGCATCGAATTGCCCGCCAAATAAGGGGCCATGACCAACTGCCCATCCACCTGACCGCTGGCCTTGCGTTGCAATTGCGCCGACAGATGCGGCAGTCCGCCGCCCCGCACATCCCATTCACCATTCATGGTCCATGTGGACCCATCGCCGCCCATTTTATAGCTGACACGGCTGTCCGCGCTGCTCGTCACTTGGCCGCCGCCGCCGCTGCGCAACTGCAGATTGGCCAGCGTAAACTCCGCCGCATCGCCGTCGCCCAGCAAGGCAAATTCCGCGCTGGCTGAAAAATCAGCCAAGGCGGTGGACGCCGCCCGTCCCGCTTGCAGCGCGACCGGTCCAACAGGTGTCGAGGACAGGCTTGACCCGCCTTGAACAAGGCGCTGGCGCAGCGATGATGCCAATGATGCGCGGATCATCTTGGCTTCACCTTCAATGGCTTGCCCTTCGGACCCCATATAGCCTGCGAAGTTCAACGTAGCCGCCAGCCCCTGCCCCTGCGGGGCCGTCCAGCGTTTAACGGAAGCTGCTACGTCCAATTCGGTGCGCTTGGCTGTGCCGGAAAAACGTCCGCCCACCGTCGCATCATGGGCCGTCATCGCGGCCATCTTGACCGATGGCAACACCGCATCCACCCGCCCGCGCCAGCGGGATATATCCTCGGATATTCCCGCATCCAAGCCGACACGGACTTGAGCCAGTCGCAAATCCTGCGCGGCGCAGGTCAGGCTGTCCAAGGTCATCGGGCCGATCAATTGTGGCTCTGCACGGCGGATCCGCACATCACCCTGAAAAACGGCCCGCTGCCCTGCACAGCCCCCCAGTTGCAACGAAGGGGCAAGAAAGGCCAGCTTGCCATTGAAGTTACGCCGTAAATTTCCAGCGCCGTTCAACGACGCCCCGATATTCGCCCATGGCGTGACAATGGACAAACGTGCATCATCCAGTCGGGCGTAAAAGTCCGGCAAGGTAAAGGGCTTATCGCTGGTGGGATCAGAGAATTTATCCAATTCCCCAAAACTAATTTTGCCGTCTCGATAGCGCCCCAGCAACCGCAGGCCATCCGCCCGCACACTGTCAATCGTGGGGCCGGACAGCCCCCAATGCAGGGTCATTTCCAATGATTTGGCGACCAAATCCGGTCGACCAGGCCGCCCGATTACCACATTGGTTAGCCGCTGTGTCCGCAGTCCAATGGCTTGGATGTCATAGCGCGCCGCGATGCCGCGATCATCCAATTGCTGCCGAATCAGTTCATCGCTGATGGCCACACGCTGCGCCCATAACAGGCCAGCCGCCACCACCAGCGTCCCCGTGCCAATCAGCAGGACTTTTTTCCAACGTGACGAGCGCTTTACGCGCCCACCGCCCGCTGCATGGGGTGCGACCGCCGCGTCATCGTCGGCGACAAGCGGCGCATCACCGGACCGGTCAGCTCTGTCGGGCGGCGTGCTATCGCTCATATTTTTTGCTTTTGTGGTGATATGCCAAGGATGCTCAGCAACCGCTCCGCTTTACAGCAGAATATAGAGCGCCTTACGCAAATGGTCGCTATCATCATCACTGCGCCGATCTTATGACCGTTGAGGTGCGCCCGCAAGGCAGCTATTCTGAATTTCATGGGGGATGCAGAAAATAATCAGCCGGACCATATGGGCCATCGCGCGCGATTGCGGGCGCGTTTGCTGGCGGACCCGCAAAGTCTGGCGGATTATGAACTGATGGAATATCTTCTCGCGCTGGCCATTCCGCGCCGCGATACCAAGCCTTTAGCAAAAACCTTGCTGCGTGAATTTGGCAGCTTTTCCCAAGCCATCAGCGCCGACCCCGAATCGCTGCGCCGTATCAAGGGTATGGGGGACGGCGCGATTGCGGCCTTGAAAATTGCCCAAGCCACCAGCCTGACCATGTTGCGCGACCGATTTCGCGACCAGCCCATTTTGTCCAGTTGGGACGCCCTGCTCGATTGGCTGCGCGCCGATATGGGACCGATTGAGCGCGAACGGGTTCGGGTGCTCTATCTCAACAGCCGCAATATGCTGATCCGCGACGAATTGGTCAGCGAAGGGTCGGTGGACCAAAGCGCCATTTATATCCGCGAAATTGTTCGCCGCGCCTTGGAACTGTCGGCCGCCGCGATCATCATCGTTCACAACCACCCCAGCGGAAACCCCGAACCCAGCCGTCAGGACATTCAAATCACCCGTGATTTGGCGGATGCCGCCGGAAAATTGGGGATCATATTGCACGACCATATCATCATTGGCGGCCAAGATTATCGCAGTCTGCGTTCCATGGGGCTGCTGTGAACCGGTCGCTTGACCGCCAGCGCATTTGACTTGCCCGCCCATGCAGGACATCATTGCAGGATGAAGATTCGACGCGACCTTTTTCTGTTTCGCCTCCACGGGGGTCAACTTCTCGCGGGCATTTAGCCCCGGGTTCCAGCGCGCCCGCGCATAGAGCCCGGGGCAGCCGCTGAATTTCTTCCCAAATCAACGAATTTTTGATGCCAGCGCATGACCTGCGCTGACCTTGGCTATATTTTTACATCCCTTATTTCACGGAAAGTCCGTAGCATGACCACTCGTCCCTCGGTTCGTAAGCCGCGCGTTCATATGATCGACACACAAGCCGATGCCCTGACCACATTGGCGCTGGCCAAGGAAGATGATCTTCCCGAAATTTGCGAAATGCTGTTGGACGAGATTAACCGCGCCTCCATCCATAGCGCGCAGAAATTCCCTGCCGACGCCGTGGCGATGGGATCGCACGTCACCTATGTCGACGAAGCCAGCGGTGCCGAGCGCCGTGTCACGCTGGTTTTTCCCCGCGATGCCGATATTTCTGCTGGGCGCGTGTCAATTTTGACCCCGATTGGCGCTGGCTTGATCGGCATGACCAAAGGGGCATCCATCAACTGGCCCGACCGCGATGGCAAGAAACGCATTTTGACCATCATCGACGTCAGCCAACCCGCAGACTTACCGACCCGTTAATCACCGATTGCCAGCGCCAAGCTGAGGGGCACGGCATGGCCGCTTAAATGGAAAAATGAAAAAAGCCGCCGGGGCATTCCGGCGGCTTTTTCTGTCCTATGGGGCTGGGACCATCGGGTCGCTCAGGTCCCATAGATGGGCTTGGGATCGATTAAGCCCCGCGTGACAAAAAGCCAATCAACTCGGCCTTGTTCACGCTGGCCGAGCTATCGGCATCCGCCACCTTAAAGGCCTGAGCTGCCCATGTGGCCGGATCAACGCTGGCCGATTGCTGCGGCGCAGAAGCGCGAAGCTTGGTCATCCATGCCGCAAATTCTGCCGCGTTTAATTCCCCATTGGCGTCGCTGTCATGCGTGGCAAATTCCTTGTCCACAATGGCGGAAATTTGGTCCGTGGTCGCGGCTTTCCCTGCCGATGCGGCGGGTGCTTGGTCAGCAACGGGCTGCGCGACCTGTTCTGTGGGGGCCTGCGCATTATCTTCGCCAGGAACGGGCTGTGCAGCCTGAGCCAAGGCAGGGAAGCTGACGGCGGCGGCACCAAAGAACAAAATCTGTTTCAACATCATATTCTCCTTATGGGCGCGCATCCGCACAATCGCGATCGGCGCCCTTTCTGAAAGACATGGGGGATAAAGCCGCAATTTTCCTTTCCGTTGCATGCAACAGCCGATTGGCGAAGCAGCCCACCGATGCTAGGGGGCGGTCAATCCCTGTTGCGCTTTGATTCCGCGACAAGCCGTCAAAATAGGAAGGAATTCTCATGGTCCCGCGTTACGCTCGGCCGGATATGACCGCGATTTGGTCTGCCGAAAACCGTTTCAAAATCTGGTTTGAGATTGAAGCTCATGCCACGCAGGCCCTCGGCGAATTGGGTGTGGTGCCTGAATCCGCCGCCAAAGCCTTGTGGGATTGGTGGGCAACTAACCCCGCCATTGACGTTCCTGCCATTGACGCCATCGAAGCCGTTACCAAGCATGACGTCATCGCCTTTTTGACGTGGGTATCCGAAAATGTCGGCGAACAAGCCCGCTTCATGCACCAAGGCATGACGTCCAGCGACGTTCTCGACACCTGCCTTGCTGTCCAAATGGCGCAGGCCGCCGATATTTTGCTGGCCGACCTCGACCAATTGCTCGCCGCCATTAAGCGCCGCGCTTATGAACATAAGCTCACCCCAACCATTGGCCGCAGCCACGGCATCCACGCCGAACCCGTCACCTTTGGTTTGAAGCTGGCCCAAGCCTATGCCGAATTTGACCGCTGCAAAAAGCGCCTGATCGCCGCCCGCGAAGATATTGCGACCTGCGCGATTTCGGGCGCGGTTGGCACCTTTGCCAATATCAACCCCAAGGTTGAAGCCTATGTAGCCGAAAAGCTGGGTCTAGCCATCGAACCCGTGTCTACACAGGTTATCCCGCGCGACCGTCATGCCATGTTCTTTGCGACATTGGGCGTGATCGCTGGCTCGATTGAGCGTCTGGCCACCGAAGTGCGCCATTTGCAGCGCACCGAAGTGCTGGAAGCCGAAGAATATTTCTCGCCCGGCCAAAAGGGTTCGTCGGCGATGCCGCACAAGCGCAACCCAGTGCTGACCGAGAACCTCACCGGTCTGGCCCGCATGGTGCGCAGCGCGGTTATTCCGGCGATGGAAAATGTCGCTTTGTGGCACGAACGCGATATCAGCCATTCGTCGGTGGAACGCTTCATCGGTCCCGATGCGACCATCACGCTGGACTTCGCTCTTGCCCGCCTGACCGGCGTGATTGACAAGTTGGTCATTTACCCAGAGCGTATGGAAAAGAATTTGAACCGCATGGGCGGTTTGGTTCATTCACAGCGCGTATTGCTGGCCCTGACACAGGCCGGTTCCAGCCGCGAAGAAAGCTATGTGCTGGTTCAGCGCAACGCCATGCGCGTTTGGGAAAGCGACGGTCAATTGTCGCTGCTCGAACTGCTGAAGGCCGACGCCGACGTCAAGGCACGCCTGTCGGACGACGAACTGACCGCTTTGTTCGATCTGGAATATCATATGAAGCATGTCGACACGATCTTTGATCGCGTCTTCGGCGCAGCCTGATTGAACCCTAACGCCGTTCAAACGTCAAAGACAGGTCGCCTCTGTCATGGATAGGCCTGTCTTTGACGGGCGGCGCTAGTAATATCTGTCTTCATGGCCTAGCCTGCATCGCAGACAGGCCATGAAGCATCTCGGAAGGATCAGGCATATGAATATGCTGCGCACGATTATTTGGGTGTTGTTGACCGCCTTTTTGGTGATTTTCGCCATGGCGAATTGGAGCCCTGTGACCGTCACAGTCTGGCCGGGTCAGGTGCTGGATACCAAATTGCCGCTGCTGATCTTGATTTCCTTCTTAATCGGCAGCCTGCCGATGTGGATTGCGCTGCGCACCACGCGCTGGACGCTGAACCGCCGCTTAAATGATAGCGAGCGTCAGTTGGCCGATTTGCGCGCCATGGCCCATCGTCAGGCCGAAGCCAATGCCGCTGTTGCTGCCGCCGTGGCAGCAACGCCGGAACCTCATCCCGCGCCGATCACCAGCATATCGCAAGATGAAACGCTGGTCGTGCCGCCGCGCGGGGACAATGTGCCACCTCCGCCAATGGAAAATTTATGACCTCTCCCATCTATCTTGCGATTGATACGGTTAAAGTAGATGACGCAATTGCCTTGGCGCAGAAGGTTCGCCACCATGTGGGCGGCCTGAAACTTGGCCTCGAATTTTTCTGCGCCAATGGTCATCATGGCGTTCATGAGGTCGCAAAACTGGGACTGCCCATTTTCCTTGACCTGAAATTGCATGATATTCCCAATACGGTCGCCAAAGCCGTGGAGGCTTTGCGCGGCTTGGAACCCGCTGTGCTGACGGTTCACGCGGCGGGTGGCCGCGCAATGCTAGAAGCCGCCAAGGCAGCAGCCTCCCCCAAAACCAAGGTTGTTGCCGTCACGGTGCTCACCAGCCTCGACAAGCCTGATCTAGAAGATATCGGCGTTGCAGCCCAGCCGTTGGAGCAAGTGGAACGTTTGGCGCTGCTCGCCAAGGACGCGGGCTTGGACGGCATCGTATGTTCCGGCAAAGAAGTTGGTCATGTGCACAAAATCTGGTCGAACGGCTTTTTCGTAGTCCCCGGCGTGCGCCCTGCGGATGGCGTAGTCGGCGATCAAAAGCGTGTGGTAACGCCCGCGCAGGCCAAGGCTGATGGCGCGTCCATCTTGGTGATTGGCCGTCCGATCAGCCAAGCCGAAAACCCCGATCAAGCTGCGCGCGACATCAGCGCTACGCTGTAATTTCATCCTAGACAAGATAGGCTATATCATGCCGCCGCTCGTCAAAATTTGCGGTTTATCAACGCCAAACACCATAGACGCCGCCCTTCGGGGCGGCGCTACGCATATTGGCCTTGTGCATTTTGAACGCTCACCGCGCCATCTCAGCCTGACCGATGCCGCGAAATTGCGTCAAGACATTGGCCCACGTGCCAAAGTCGCCTTGCTGTTGGTCAACGCTTCGCCAGCCTTGGTAGGCGAAGCCATCGCCGCCATTCAGCCCGACATCATCCAATTTCACGGCGCGGAAACGCCCGATTGGCTGGCCACGATAAAACAAGAAACGGGGCTGGAAATTTGGAAGGCCATGGGCCTGAAATCGCGCGATGATTTGCACCAGGTGGCAAAATATCAAGGCCTTGTGGACCGCATGCTCTATGACGCCCCCGCACAGGATTTGCCGGGCGGCAATGGCACCCGTTTTGATTGGTCGCTGCTACACGGCCACCGTCACAGCATCGAATGGGGCATTGCGGGCGGCCTAAACCCCGCCAATGTGGCACAAGCGATATCCGAAACCGGCGCGCCATTGGTCGATGTATCATCGGGCGTCGAAAGCGAAGCAGGCATCAAGGATATAGACAAGATCGCCGCATTCCTTAAAGCAGCAGGGCGATGAACGACATGAACGACCATAATCCCGACGCGGCCACGGCCAACAGCCTGCGCCAGCAACCCGATGCCCGCGGCCATTTCGGCCAATTTGGCGGACGCTATGTCGCCGAAACGCTGATGCCGCTGATCCTTGATCTGGAACGCGAATATCGCGCGGCCCAAGCGGACCCCGAATTCCGCCGCGAATTTGAATATCTGCTGAAACATTATGTTGGCCGCCCCAGCCCGCTGTGGCTGGCGCAGCGCCTGACCGATGATTTGGGCGGGGCAAAAATCTATTTGAAGCGCGAAGATTTGAACCATACCGGCGCGCATAAAATCAACAATTGCATCGGCCAAATCTTGCTGGCCAAGCGCATGGGCAAAAAACGGATTATCGCGGAAACCGGCGCGGGTCAGCATGGCGTGGCGACCGCCACCGTGGCGGCGCTATTCGGCCTGCCCTGCACCATTTTCATGGGCGCGGTGGACGTGGCGCGCCAGCAACCCAATGTGTTCCGCATGAAATTGCTGGGCGCCGAAGTTGTGGCGGTGGAAAGCGGCGCAAAAACGCTGAAGGACGCGATGAACGAAGCCATGCGCTATTGGGTCGCCAATGTGCATGACACTTTCTACATCATCGGCACAGCGGCTGGTCCGCACCCCTACCCCGAATTGGTGCGCGATTTCCAAAGCGTGATCGGCACCGAAGCGCGCGAACAAATTTTGGACGCCGAAGGCCGCTTGCCCGACATGCTGATCGCCCCTGTCGGCGGCGGCAGCAACGCCATTGGCCTGTTCCACCCATTTTTGGACGACACGGACGTCAAAATCGTCGGCGTGGAAGCGGCGGGTGAAGGACTGGACAAGCGCCATGCCGCCAGCCTAACCGGCGGCAAGCCCGGCATTTTGCACGGCAATAAAACCTATTTGTTGCAAGACGAAGACGGCCAAATCACCGACGCCCACAGCATTTCGGCGGGCTTGGATTATCCCGGCATTGGCCCGGAACATAGCTGGCTGCATGAAATTGGCCGGGTGCGCTATGAACCCGTCACCGACGACGAAGCCTTGGCCAGTTTCCAACGCTTGACCCAGTTGGAAGGCATTATTCCGGCGTTGGAAAGCGCCCATGCCATTGCGGCGGCAGAGCGTATCGCCCCCACCATGTCCAAGGATCAGATCATCATCGTCAACCTGTCGGGTCGCGGCGACAAGGATATTTTCACCATTGCCGATGCGTTGGGAGTAAAGCTGTGAGCCGGTTTGAAGCTGCATTTGGCAAAGGCCGTCCCGCCCTTGTCACCTTCATTACGGCGGGCGACGGCGACACCGCCGCCAATTTGGACGCCTTGGTCGCTGGCGGCGCGGACGTCATCGAATTGGGCATGCCCTTTACGGACCCAATGGCCGATGGTCCCGCCATTCAGGCCGCCAATTTGCGCAGCCTTGCCAAGGGCACACGCACGGCAGATGTGTTTCAATGGGCGCGTGAATTTCGCGCGCGTCACCCAGAAACGCCCTTGGTGCTGATGGGCTATGCCAATCCGATGACGGTGCGCGGCGGCGATTGGTTCGCCGAACAATGCAAGGCGGCTGGCGTCGATGGCATCATCTGCGTTGACATTCCTGCCGAAGAAGATCCGGAACTCGGCCCCGCATTGCGCGGCGCGGGCGTGGACTTCATTCGCCTTGCTACCCCAACGACGGACGCCAAGCGTCTGCCAGCGGTGTTGGGCGGTGCGGGCGGTTTCCTTTATTATGTCTCGGTTGCGGGGATCACCGGATCGCAGCAAGCCGCACAAGCGAGCATCGACGAAGCGGTCCTGCGCTTAAAAGCGTCGACCGATTTGCCTGTCGCCGTGGGCTTTGGGGTTCGCACGCCGGAACAGGCCCGCGAAATCGCCAAAGTGGCGGACGGCGTGGTCGTTGGTTCCGCGCTTATCGACATCATCGCAGAATATGGTAAGGACGCACCTCGCCATATTGAAATATTAACAAAAAATCTTGCCGATGCTATTCACGGCGCAAAGGAGATCGCCGCATGAGCTGGCTTGACCGCGTTCGTAACGCCCTTCCCTTCGCAGCAAAACGCGATAATGATACCACCGATAATTTGTGGCACAAATGCCGCCAATGTTCGCAGATGGTGTTCGTCAAGGAATGGCAGGACAATCTGCATGTCTGCCCGCGCTGCGACCATCATGACCGCATCGGCGCGAAACAGCGTTTCGCCCAATTGTTCGACGGTGGCCGTCACGAACTGATCAGCGCGCCTGCTGCGCCCGAAGATCCGCTGAAATTCCGCGACACCAAAAAATATGTCGACCGCATCAAGGCGGCGCGCACCCAAACGGGCGATCGCGATGCCTTCCAAAATGCCTATGGCACCATTCAGGGCCAAGGCGCGGTGGTTGGCGTACAAGATTTCGCCTTCATGGGCGGTTCGATGGGCGTCGCGGTGGGCGAAGCCTTTGTTGCGGGCGTCAACGAAGCCATTCGCCGCAAAGTGCCCTTCATTGCCATCACCGCCGCTGGCGGTGCGCGGATGCAGGAAGGCACATTGTCGCTGATGCAAATGCCACGTTCGACCGTGGCCTTGGCCCGTCTGCGCCGTGCTGGCTTGCCCTATATCGTGCTGCTGACCGACCCGACCACCGGCGGCGTCACCGCCAGCTATGCGATGCTGGGCGACATTCAAATTTCGGAACCCAACGCGTTGATCGGCTTTGCCGGGGCCCGCGTGATTGAAAATACGATCCGCGAAAAATTGCCCGAAGGCTTCCAGCGCGCCGAATATCTGCTGGATCATGGCATGATCGACATGGTGGTTCACCGCCGCGATCTGCCCGAAACTTTGGGCCGTTTGATCGATTATATGGCGCCTGAAAAGGCCGCTTAACCGCCGATCACAGGCATCATCTATCAGGCGGCGAAGGCAATTTCGCCGCCTGTTTTATATTGAAGATAGGCTGAGGGACAAAATGGTCGATCACGCTATTTCCGCACATGCTGGCGTGCAAGCGCAACTGGACCGGCTGACCGCATTGTCCCCAGGCCGCGATGTGCTGGGCTTGGAGCGCATAACGGCGCTATGCGCCCGCCTTGGCAATCCGCAAAACCAATTGCCGCGCATTTTCCATGTCGCGGGCACCAATGGCAAAGGGTCCACCTGCGCCAATTTGCGCGCCATGCTCGAAGCCCAAGGCCGCCGCGTCCATTGTTACAGCAGCCCCCATTTGGTGCGGTTCAACGAACGTATTCGTATCGCCGGAACATTGATCGACGATGATTATTTGGCGCAATTGCTCAGCGAAGTGTTGGATGTCGCCGAAGATTTGCAAGCCAGCTTCTTTGAAGTCACCACGGCTGCGGCCTTATTGGCATTTGCCCGTCATCCCGCCGATGATGTGGTCATTGAGGTTGGGCTTGGCGGCCGATTGGATGCCACCAACATCATCCCTGCGCCCGCCGTGTGCGGCATTGCATCCCTAGCGATTGATCATGAAGCCTTTTTGCTAGCCCCTGAGGACGGCACGCCGACCCAACCCTTGGCGCGTATCGGCTTTGAAAAAAGCGGCATCATCAAGGCGGGCAGCAAGGTCGCCACGCTGGCTTACCCGCCAGCGGTGCGCGCCGTCATCGCCGACAAAGCGGCATCCGTTGGCGCAGAGCTGTTTGCAATGGACCTGCATTGGCGCGCTGATGTTACGGTCGGTCAATTTTATTGGCGCGGCGATGGTCAAGATTTTGGCCCGTTCACCCCCGCGCTGATTGGGCCGCACCAAATGCAAAATGCCGCCTTGGCCGTGGCCATGCTCTATTTGGCGGATGGGCCGGATTTTGATCCGATATCGGCGGCCAAAGGGCTGGCCCATACGGTTTGGCCGGGCCGCATTCAGCGGTTGGATGCCGGTCCGCTGGCCGATATCCTGCCGCTGTCACGCCCGATCTGGGTCGATGGCGGGCATAATCTGGACGCAGCCCAGCAATTGGCCAAAAGCCTAGCCAGCCATATTGCGGTGGATCAGAAAATTGATCTGGTGTTAGGCATGTTGTCCAACAAAGACGCCAGCGGATTTCTGACCAGCATCGCGCCCCATGTGCGCCGCATGATCGCCGTCCCCATTGACGGTCATGACCATTATAGCGCCGATGAATTAATCGCTATGGCCAAGGCTGTGGGCATCCGCGAGACGGACCATGCCGCAAATGTGGATGCCGCCTTGCGCTGCTTGGCCGCAAGTGATGCCGATGACGCATCAGCCACCGCCGCCCCTGTGTTGATCGGCGGATCGTTATATCTGGTCGGCCTCGCGCTAGAGGCCAATTCCCAATATCCGGAATGACGCTTGCCATGGTTCGGCCTAGCCCTGTGCTGGGCCGAATTAAGCCTGCGCTGTGCCGCGCCCCTTGCGCCAGCTATCACGCAACCATTCGAACAAGCACAAGATAATGGCGATACAGCCCAGCCCCGCTGCAAAGATGAAAATCGGGGCATAGCCATTTTGCTCAATCGCTTCACCAATGGCCCCGCGGCCCAAGGCCCCCACCAAAAAGGTCAGCGACGACAATAAAGCATATTGCACCGCCGAATAAGTTTTGGACGTGATGCTGGACAAATAAGCGACAAAGGCTGCACCCGCGATGCCACTCGCCACATTTTCGCCCGCAATCGCAATGAGCAAGCGTCCAAAGCGTTCATCCACCCCAAAATGGGCCACCGCCCAATAAAAGCCCGACAGGCGGCCAAACATATCAATAAATGCCCCGCCCGTCGCCAGATCGGCATAAAGCAAGTTGGTCGCGGCGGCCAACACAGCGCCCAAAAACAGCGTCAACAAACGCCCCGCCCACACAAACATCATCGCGCCAATGGCGATACCCAGCATCGTCATGCCCACGCCGAAAAATTTGCTGGCAATGGCCACTTGATCGTTGCTGTATCCCAATTCTTGCAAATAAAATGGCAAGGCAAAGGGGCCCCAAACGCTGTCTGTCAGGCGATAGGTTAAAATAATGCCCAGCGCCGTCACCGCGCCCCATTTCAACCGCCCGACGATTTCGGCAAGTGGCATCAGCAAAGCATCATAAGCATGGCTTAGGAAGTTGCGCAGCGCGCCACCGCTGGTCAGTTGCTGTTCCAAAACAGCGTCCGACACATTGGCCGCATTCTGGCTCATGCCATTTAAAATCGCGGCGATGATTGCGGGAACCAATACGGTTGCGATGACGATGAACGGCCCCGTAAATTTGATAAAGGCGGTTGCGTCGGGTCGCAATTCGGGCGTCGCGGTGAGCGATTGCACCATGAATTGCAACACCGTGAAAATGGCCCAAGCCCATGCCGCACCCACCACGCCAATGGCCGACGCACGAATATGGAAGGGAAGATTGTCATGCATACGCGCGCCCTTTTCGCGCACCAACGCATGGGGGCGCGGGGTGTCGGGTGCAAAAATCGTCGCAATGACGGCGGCGAGCATCGCGATGCCCAGCATCAAATAAACTTGCGGCCAACCGATACGCGCCGCCAAGACCAAGGCCAATGCGCCGCCGACCAAGGTCGCGACCCGATAACCCAATTGGGTGACGGCTGACATGATTTCCAAGGTCGCCTTTTCATCGGCCACATCCACGCGCCACGCGTCGATCACAATATCCTGCGACGCGGATGCAAAGGCCCCGATGCCCGCAATTAAGGAAAACCAACCCAAATAGCTGGACGGGTCGAGGCGCGATAATAAAATGAAGCTGCCCGCCAGCAGCAATTGGATCGGCAGCAACCAACTGCGGCGGCGGCCCAGCCGATGCAAAATCGGCAATTGCACCCGGTCCACCGCAGGCGACCATAAAAATTTAAAAGCATAGGCCAAACCAATGAGCGAAAAGACGCCCATGGTTTCCAAATCGACCTTTTCCTCGCCCAACCAAGCGTAAAGTGTGCCCAGCAGCAACACATTGGGCAGACCAGATGCAAAACCAAAGATCAGCATGATGGCCATTTTGCGGTTGGTCATTGCGGCGCGAAACAGCGCCCAACCGCTCAGCTTGCCATCTGTTCCTGCCATATCTGCATATCCTCCGCCGCTGGGGTCAAGTCTTGGGGTTTAAGGCCTTGGTCAGCAATTGAAACGGGGAATTTCAGCAACCGTCGATATTTGGATAAATCAGATAATTTCGGGACGCCAGAATGTTTCTATCCCGCGAATTTTGCGGGGCATTTTCTGCTTGGCGATCATCGTTTCCAGCCCGCGCAACGCCGACAACAACAGCGCGGGCGTATGCGGTTTATACAGGCAGGATACCGCAAATTCTGCCACATCATCAGGGCGTTTACCGGTGACCAACAGGACCGGAATTTTGCGGTCCCTTGCCAATCGCGCAACATCACGGCCCGTCATATGGCCCGCCAAGTCCATATCCAAGATCAAAGCGTCCAACGGAACGTCCGCGATGAAGGGAACGGCATCCTCTCCACTCTCCACCGTTGCGATCACGTCATATCCATGCTGTTTCAACGCATATTCATTGTCGAAAGCGATCAACGGATCGTCTTCGATGATCAACAGCCGCTTGACGGATGACGGGCGAAACGCGAAGAGCATCTTTATTCCTTCAGTCGCTATTTGCATGACTTGCCAAACAGATTCTTACAAGATGGCATATGCACCCCATCGACGAACCGACCATTTTCGGGCTATGAACGTGGCAGAAACGCAACATATGCGGCCATATAATCGGCCCTAACAGAAAGCCTTACCCCCGCGATGACGACACGCCGTCCACCTCGCCCCCCTTCAGATCGTGATACGCCGCGCGGCGATCGCACCAGCCGCACCCCATCGGGTCGCGGCGCAAGCCGTGGCCCAGGCCGCGCCGAAGGCCGTGATGGCCCTCGATCTGACAAAATTTTTTCCAGCCGCAGCGATGCAGCGCGCGCTGAGCGCGGCCCGCGCGATGCGGCCCCACGCGGTGAAAGTTTCGGCGCCGGACGCAGCGATGCCCGTCCAGCCCCGCGCCCCAACCGTGACGACAATCGCGGCCCACGCGATGCCGCGCCGCGCGCTGAGCGTTTCGGCGCCGGTCGCAGCGATGCCCGACCAGCCCCGCGCCGTGAGTTTTCGCGCGGTGAGCGCGGTGAGCGCGGTGAGCGCGGTGAGCGCGGCATGTCAGATCGCGACATTGATAGCCGCAGCGATGCTGGCCCATGGTCGGCGGAATTCCGTTCGGAAGGCCTGCCGCCTGAAAAACATGCTGGCCCACGCGCAGACCGTTCGGCCCCGCGCGGCGAGCGTGCCCCTGCCCGCCGCGATGGCCCCAGCGCGCGCGGCGACCGTTCCGCTGCCGACCGTGGCCGTGATACCCGCAGCGACAGCCGTCGCGGCGAAGGCCGCCGCGCTGACGCCCGCACGGAGCGTCCCGCCCTGTCGGCAAAATCGGCACCGCGCAAAGCGCCTGCCCGCCCCCGCGCCCCAAGCGCAGATGGCGAAGTGGACAGCGAAGGCGATCTGATCAACGGACCCCAGCGCATCGCCAAATTGCTGGCGCGCGCTGGCGTCGGTTCGCGCCGCGAGGTGGAACGGATGATCGATGAAGGGCGCATCGCCCTGAACGGCGAGATGATCGTGCAGCCTGCGCCGCTGCTGGCCAGCCTCAATGGATTGACCGTGGACGGCATAGCCGTCGAAAAGCCCGTATCGACCCGCCTTTATCGTTTTTACAAGCCCGTTGGCTGTTTAACCGCCGCCCGTGACCCCAAGGGCCGCAAGACGATTTATGACGTGTTGCCCGAAGGCTTGCCGCGCCTGATGCCGGTGGGCCGTTTGGACTATAACACCGAAGGTCTGATGCTGATGACCAATGACGGTGAGTTTAAGCGCAAGCTGGAACTGCCCGCCAGCGGTGTCGAGCGCACCTATCGCGCCCGCGCCTTTGGCGATGTCAGCCAAGCCCAATTGGAAGATTTGGTGCTGGGCGTGGAAATCGACGGCGTTCGCTATGGCAAGATCGACGCCAATTTGGAACGCCGTACGGGCCGCAATCAGTGGATTGAACTGACGCTGACCGAGGGTAAAAACCGCGAAGTGCGTAATGTGCTGGAACATTTGGGCCTGCAAGTCAGCCGCCTGATCCGCGTGCGCTATGGCGAATTTAGCATCGACGGGCTGGAACCCGGTCAGGTTGATGTTGTTCCGCGTGATATATTGTTCCAATTCCGTAGGTTGCTGGGTTAATGCGTATTATTTCTGGTGAATGGCGTGGGCGCAAATTGGTCGCACCGAAAAATGACGCCACCCGTCCCACGGCGGATCGCACGCGCGAAACGCTGTTTTCGATGCTGACCAGCCGCGTTGGCAGCTTTGAAGGTTTGGCGGTAGCCGATCTTTTTGCGGGATCCGGCGCTTTGGGGCTGGAAGCTTTGTCACGCGGCGCACAAAGCTGCTTATTTGCCGAGCAAGACCGCGAGGCCTTGGATGCGTTAAAGAAAAACCTGTCCAGCCTAGACGCCAGCAAGCGGGCCGATGTGCGCGCTGGTTCGGTTTTGTCCTTGGGCCCAGCGCGCAGCAGCTATGATATCATCTTTATCGACGCCCCTTATGGCACGGGCGCGGGCAGCGTGGCATTGGACAAGCTGCACCGTTTGGGGTGGATTGGCGCTGGAACATGGGTATCCATCGAAACCGCTGGCGCGGAGGAGGTGAATATTCGCGGCTTTGAGATTGAGGCCGAACGCAAAGTCGGCAAAGCCAAGCTGACCTTGCTGCGCACGCTGGCCGCGACCACAGTGGATGAGGCGGGTTCCCCAGATTAGGCTCAGGACACGAAGCCCGTCTGCCTTTATCCATGAAAAAAACGCCGCCCAATTGGGGCGGCGTTTTTGCTTTGGTCCTGCCCACTTATTATGGGGGATTAAACGCTGGCTCTTTTATGGCGCACCACCATCAACCCCAGCCAACTGATGATACCTGCCAAGGCCAGATAGAGGCCGATAACCTGCGTTCCGCCCCAATCGCCCAAGGCCTGTGCGGCAATCGGGGCCGCAGCGCCGCCCAAAATGCCGCCGCCATTAAAGGCGATGGACGAACCGGTATACCGTAGATGGACAGGGAATAGCTCGGTCAGCCAGACGCTCAGCGGACCATAGACCAGCCCCATCACAAAGAGCGAAGCCGACAAGCCTATCCACACCAACCATAAATTGCCCGACGCCAATAATGGCCCAAATCCAAGGCCGATCACAATCGTCGCCCCGCATCCCCATGTCAGCACCTTTTGCGCGCTGGTCGCGTCGCTTTTATAGCCAGAATAGATAATGCCAGCGGCCATGAACAAAATGGCGAACAATTGAACGATCAAAAATTCGGTGCGATCATAGCCCAGCACCGTGGTGCCATGCGCCAAGGCAAAGGATGTCGCGAGGTAGAAAATCGCAAAACAGGCCACCACCGCAAAAATACCCGCCAAGGTCAGCGTCAGATGGTGACGCAGCAACAGGCTGATCGGCACGCCTTCTGGTGGGCCTTTTTCCAACACCTCGGCAAAGGCGGGGGTTTCGCCAATTTTCAAGCGCACCCACAGGCCCAAGCCCACCAATACCGCCGAAAAGAGGAAGGGAATACGCCAGCCCCATGCCATGAAATCGGCGTCCGTCAGCGTCAGGCCCAAAATAAGGAACAGGCCATTGGCCGCAATAAAACCAACAGGCGCGCCCAATTGCGGGAACATGCCAAAGCGCGCGCGCCAGCCTTTTGGCGCATTTTCCACCGCCAACAGCGCGGCCCCGCCCCATTCACCGCCCAGCCCCAGCCCTTGGCCGAAGCGCAGCAAGCATAGCAACAGCGGCGCGACCCAACCAACCATGGCATGGGTCGGCAGAAACGCGATCAAGGTCGTGGACGCGCCCATCAACATCAGGGACGCAACCAGTGTCGATTTACGGCCAACCCTGTCGCCAAAATGCCCAAATAGTATGGCACCGACGGGCCGCGCAAAAAAAGCCAAGGCAAAGCTCATGAAGCTGAGCATCAACTGCGCAGACGGGGACTCGGCGGGAAAAAACAGCGGTCCGAACACCAAGGCCGCCGCCGTGCCATAAATATAGAAATCGTAAAATTCGACCGCCGTTCCAACAAGGCTGGCGGAGAGCACGCGCCCATTCGCGCGATATGGCGCTAGATTTAGCAAATGCGGACCTTTCCATATGGTCAATCACCCCATGGCGAAGCCGCATAGCCCGCAATGGCGCACGATGGAGACGTGTTAGAGAGCGGAACGCCCAAGGATGCAAGTGCCAAAGCGTGCAAATAAGCCAGCGACCCCGCTGGACAAAAACGCCCCTGTTCCCTAATCGTTCACCGTGACCCAAAATCCTTTTCATAACCCCACGCCCGCCCCGCTCGCGGCGGAACCAGCCTATTTACATGGCCTCAACGCCCCGCAGCGCGAAGCGGTGTTAACCACCGAAGGCCCCGTATTGATGTTGGCGGGGGCTGGCACCGGTAAAACGGCGGCGCTGACCGCGCGTTTGGCGCATATCATTGCGACACGCCGCGCATGGCCATCGGAAATTTTGGCCGTCACCTTTACCAACAAAGCCGCCCGCGAAATGCGCGAACGTATGGGCCGGATGATTGGCGATGATGTCGAAGGCATGCCGTGGCTGGGCACTTTCCATTCGGTCGCCGCCAAAATGCTGCGCCGCCACAGCGAATTGGTCGGCCTGCAAAGCAATTTTGTGATTTTGGACACCGACGACCAATTGCGGGTGCTGAAACAGCTTATTCAGGCCGAGGGGCTGGACGATAAACGCTGGCCCGCCAAACAATTAGCGGCGCTCATCGACCGCTGGAAAAATCGCGGCCTGACGCCCAGCGACTTGGACGCGGTGGAAAGCGAAGCCTTTGCTGATGGCAAGGGACAACATTTTTACGCCCTCTATCAAGCGCGCCTGAAAACATTAAACGCCTGTGATTTTGGTGATTTGCTGCTGCATATGCTGGTGATTTTGCGCACCCACCGTGATGTGTTGGAATATTATCAGCAGCGTTTCAAATATATCATGGTCGACGAATATCAGGACACCAACGCCAGCCAATATTTGTGGCTGCGCTTGCTGGCGCAAAGCCGCAAAAACATCTGCTGCGTTGGCGATGATGACCAAAGCATCTATAGCTGGCGCGGTGCAGAGGTGGCGAATATCCTGCGCTTTGAAAAGGATTTCCCCGGCGCGGCGGTGATTAAGCTGGAACAAAATTACCGTTCCACACCGCAAATTTTGGCCGCCGCTTCGGCGCTGATTTCCCAAAATAGCGGGCGGTTGGGCAAGACCTTGTGGACCGAATTGGACGCCGGCGAAAAGGTTCAGATCAACGGCGTTTGGGATGGTCCCGAAGAAGCGCGCCGCATTGGCGAAGAATTGGACAGCCTGCAACGCCAAGGTATTGGCTTGGACCGCACCGCCATTTTGGTGCGCGCCCAATTTCAAACCCGCGAATTTGAAGAACGCTTCATGGCGACGGGCTTGCCCTATCGCATCATTGGCGGGTTTCGCTTTTACGAACGGGCCGAAATTCGCGATGCCATGGCCTATTTACGGTTGGTTCATTCGGCCAGCGATGATCTGGCGTTTGAACGCATTATCAATGTTCCGAAACGCGGTTTGGGCGACAAAGCCTTATCGCGTATCCACCAATATGCCCGCGCGCAGCGATTGTCCCTGTTCAGCGCGGCATCGCAATTGGTGGAAACGGACGAACTGACACCGCAGGCTCGCCGTCAATTGGCCGCTTTCGTGGCGATGGTGCGCGGCTGGCGCGACCAGACGGCGGCGCTGAACCATGCCGAACTCACGCAGATTATTTTGGAAGACAGCGGCTATACCGCCATGCTGCAAGCCGACCGCAGCGCCGACAATGCGGGCCGCTTGGAAAATCTTTCCGAATTGGTCCGGGCGATGGAGGAATATGAAAGCTTAGACGCGTTTCTAGAACATGTCAGTCTGGTGATGGACCGCGACAACCAAGACCATCAGGAAAATGTCACCATCATGACCATCCACGCCAGCAAGGGCTTGGAATTTGACTATGTGTATCTGGCGGGCTGGGAAGAAGGGGTATTCCCGTCCCAGCGTGCTTTGGACGAAGGCGGCATAGCCAGCCTAGAAGAAGAACGGCGCTTGGCCTATGTCGCCATTACCCGCGCCCGCAAACGGGCCAGCATTTTCCACGCGGCTAACCGCCGCATCTATGGCCAATGGACCAGCAGCATCCCCAGCCGCTTTATCGCCGAAATCCCGCCTGAACATGTGGAAGCGGAAAATAGCGTGGGCGGCAGCGCCAATCATTGGAGCACAAGATGGGGCGCAGACAGCGACCCCTTCGCCCATGTTGCTGGACGTCAGGGGCAAGAGCGCGGCCCCGCATGGCAACGCGCCATGGCCCAGCCCACCACCATCACACGGGCACCCGCCCCCAGCAAAAGCGGGTCAGCCGGCTTTGCCAGCAAAGCGCGGTCCGATCTGGCGATTGGCCAACGCGTTTTCCATGAAAAATTCGGCTATGGCAGCATCGTCGATATGGATGGCAATAAATTGGACGTAGAATTTGAAAAAACCGGCAGCAAGCGAGTTTTGGATAGTTTTGTGAAAATCGCCTAAGCCGCTTGGGATGGGTTGAATTCTAACGCTAATCTCCGAATTTTCAGCGATATCCCATAGTGCCAGACACGCATTTGGGCTGGCCCCATAACCGCATAGGATGGGGTCATTCACCCCCGCAACAGCGTTAACGGACCATCAACCCACCCCATAGATGCCACCAATCATCCACAAAGGCTTTAATCCGCCAAGACCGCCCGTTTAACTTAATGCTTCGAATTTCACTCATTCGGAGATTTAAAATCATGAAAAGCTTTGCCAATCTTGCTATCGCTTTTGCCTTGGGCACGGCAGGGACAATCGCCGCCCCAGCCACTGCGGCGGCGCAAGATGCGGCGGCGCCCGCTGGCGTCACCCTGACCAATGGCACCACGGTTTATGACAGCGCTGGTGCGGTCATCGGAACAGTCGCCAGCAATGATGGCACGAACAGCGTGATTAGCATGGATGGCGATCAGCAAGTCGCCCTGCCCAACGCCTCCTTCGGCGCGGGCGCGAAAGGCCCGACTATCGGTGCCACGCTGGAACAATTAAAGGCCGGGATTGAACAACAAAAGGCGGCCGCCCAAGCTGCGGTGACCGCAGCCTTGGTCGCTGGTGCACCGGTTAAAAGCCTGAACGGCACCGCAGAGCTTGGCACCGTGAAATCCGCCGATGCAGATGGCGTGGTTTTGACCACGGCCAAGGGCGATGTTCGCTTGCCGACCAACAGCTTCTTCATCGCAGCCCATGGCCTATCGAGCAGCTTCACGGCCGAGCAATTCGCCTCGGCCATCGCACAAGCCACACCGGAAGCGGGCGCAGCGACCGAAGCAGCCCCTGCCCAGCCCGCCGAATAAATCCGCCCGAATAAAACACGGCGCAGCCCATTGCGGCTCGGACAATAAAAAAGGACGGAGAAGCCATGCTTCTCCGTCCTTCTTAAAACCTAGCTCGGCACGAAACCGATTAGCCGCCGACACCGACCGACAAGAAGGCGGGAACGGGACCATTCCATCCCTCATCCGGGCCTTCCACGGCATTGGGATCACGGCCCAAGCTTTCATCCCAGCGCGGCTTGCGATCTTGCCCACGGCCCGAACGACGCGGCTTGGACGAACGCGAGGCGCCATAATCGCGGCCATCGCCGTTGGACTGGCCGTCACGATTTTCACGCATTTCCGGCTCATCACGATATTCGGTCCGCTCACGCGCAGCGCGGCCTCCACGACCATCGCGGCTTTCGCGGCTTTCCCGACTGTCACGGTTCTCACGGCCAGCATCCGCTTCATCGCGTTCAGCATCGGGACGCCGTGCCTTATCGCCGCGTCCGCGCGGCGCGGCTTCGGGCAATTCAAGCTTCATCACGTCGATTTTGCCGCCGGTCAGCTTTTGAATATTATCAATCGCTTCGGCATCGGACGGCGTCATCAATGTAAAAGCGCGCCCTTTGGCGCCGCCCCGTCCCGTGCGACCAATGCGGTGCACATAATCATCGGGGTGCCATGGCGCGTCAAAGTTGAATACATGGCTGACGCCTTTGACGTCCAAACCGCGTGCCGCCACGTCGGACGCCACCAAAATATTCACATCCCCACGCTTGAACCGTTCCAATTCCGCCAAGCGGCTGGACTGATCCATATCGCCGTGAATTTCGCTGGCCAAATAGCGGTGACGTTGCAAGGATTTCGCCAATTCACGCACCGTCGTCTTGCGATTGCAAAAGACAATAGCCGTGCTGACATCTTCGGCCTGCAACAAGGCGCGCAGGGTTTCACGCTTTTTCCGCTCGGCGGTTGGGACCAGATATTGTTCGATATTTTTGTTGGTCGACGCCGGACGCGACACTTCGATCATTTTCGGGTTGGACAAAAATTTGTCCGCCAATTTCTTGATCGGTGCGGGCATTGTTGCCGAAAACAGCAATGTCTGACGGTTTGCGGGCAGCTTGGTGCAGATATGCTCAATGTCCGGAATAAAGCCCATGTCCAGCATACGGTCGGCTTCGTCGATCACCAGCAAATCGCAACCGGTCAGCAAAATCTTGCCGCGTTCAAAAAGATCCATCAAACGGCCCGGCGTGGCGATCAGAACGTCAACGCCCTTTTCCAAGGCCTTGATTTGGTCGCCCATCTGCACGCCGCCAATCAGCAACGCCATGCTCAGCTTGTGATATTTGCCGTATTTTTCGAAATTCTCGGCAACCTGTGCCGCCAATTCGCGGGTCGGTTCCAAAATCAAAGATCGCGGCATCAAAGCGCGCGTCCGGCCATGGGCCAAAATATCGATCATCGGTAGCACGAAAGACGCGGTTTTACCGGTCCCCGTTTGTGCAATACCAATTAGGTCGCGCATCATTAACACGGACGGGATGGCCCCAGCCTGAATAGGCGTCGGTTCATCATAGCCCGCTTCGATAACGGAGCGCATAAGCTCGTCGGATAGGCCGAGGTCGGCAAATTTCATAAAGGCATCATGTCCGGAATAGCGGCATAGGCCTGGCCAACCCAAGCGAGCCACTGAATGTCGCGGCCATGGCGAACCATAGGGAAAATGTCAAGAAATGCCTGAGCTATCCGACAGAAAAACTATGCCTGCGGGTCAATCTTCGCGGGTTTCGGGGACCATTAAACGGAATTTGGCCACTTCACACTTGGCGCCCGTGCGGGCATGCAATTGGTCGCGCCCCTCACATAATCGCCCATCACGATTGCGTTCCATATAAAAGCCCGCATAAAAATCGAGCGCACGGCAGCCACGATCAAGCTGCGCACGCAGGCGCTGATTTTGCCGTGTAATAATATCAATGCTGTCGCGCTGGGTCGTCTGCATCGCAGCAATGTCCCGCATGGTGACGCATTTCGGGCCCTTTTTCTCCCGCCAAACGACGGATGTGCCGCGCGGAACGGCCTGTTGTGCGGGCATAGAGAAATTCGTCAACGATGAACGGCGCGCTGGAACACGAATGATAATCCGTTCTTCGATCACCACCTGCCATTGACTGCCAGCCTCTTCGATTTGGGGAATCGCAAATGGCAGGCTGGTCGCGGAACTCGGCTGGATGGCCTGTGTATCCGCAGGACCACCCATCACCCCAAAGGGCATCACTGCCACCAGAAAAAATGGCCACACCATCATGCCGCAAAGCACCGATCACGCCGCATACTGCGGGTACAAGCCACAGAAACGGCCCGCACAGACAGATTTGGCGATGCAAGATGCGTCACGTGATGTAATCCACTTCGCAGACGATGAAACGGTTCAAACAAACTGATCTTTTTTATATATAGGTGATATGGTTGAACAAGATATGAACTGATGCCCAGAGCATTGCATCGCTGCAACGCCTTTTTCTATATTGCAGCCTATATCTGGAAATGGGGTTAACATAGCGTGGACATGACACACGGAGCGCCGACACAATATTTGCTCGATCAGCTCCGCGAAATTGTGGGCGATAAAGGCTTTACCGCCGATGCCGACGACATGGCGCCATGGTTGACGGACTGGCGCGGCAAATATCATGGCAAAGCCGCCGCTATGCTGTCCCCCAACTCCACCATCCAAATATCCCAAATCATGGCGCTATGCCATGATGCGCGCATCGCCATTGTTCCCCAAGGCGGGAACAGCGGCATGGTCGGCGGGGCAACGCCAGATGATAGCGGCCATCAGATCCTGCTCAGCCTGCGGCGGATGACCCGCTTGCGTCATTTCGATACCGACGCAAAAATGGCCTGTGTCGAAGCGGGTGTGATCTTGGAAAATTTCCACCACATGGCGCTGGATCATGGCCTGCGCTTTCCCCTCACGCTGGGCGGCAAAGGTTCAGCCACCATTGGCGGATTGGTGTCCACCAACGCAGGCGGAACACAGGTTTTGCGCCACGGCAATATGCGGGAATTGGTCGCGGGGCTTGAGGTTGTGCTGCCCGATGGACAGATTTTGGACGCGCTATCGCCGCTCAAAAAAGACAATCGCGGCTATGACCTGCGCCATTTATTTTGCGGTGCAGAGGGGACGCTGGGGATCGTCACCGCCGCCACCTTGCGCCTGTCCCCCAACACCCCTGCCCGCCAGACCGCGTGGGTGGGGCTGAGCGATGTCCATCAGGCACTGGCGCTATTGCGGCAATTGGACAGCGGCTTGGGCCAAATGTTGGAAGGTTTTGAGATATTGCCCCAATCCTGCCTGACGGCGGTGCTGCGCCATATTCCAAACAGTCGCAGCCCCTTGGTCCATGACCATCCTTGGTATGCGCTCATCGAATTGGCTGGCGATGACCATGATGCGATGGCCACAGCCTTAGAGGCAGCGTTGGCCCACGCCCTTGACGCATCATTGGTTCAAGATGCTGTGATCGCCAAAAATGACCAAGAAAGCGAGGATTTCTGGCGCATCCGCGACAGCATATCCGCTGCATCTCGCGCCGAGGGACCGGCCATTCAACATGACATCAGCGTTCCGGTGGAAAAAATGCCGGAATTTATCGAAACCAATCCCGCCCGTTTGGCCGCCAGCTTTGCGGGTATCCGCTGCCTGTCCTTTGGACATTTGGGCGACGGCAATGTCCATCATCATATTCAGCCGCCATTGGGTGTCGATGGCCAAAGCTGGCTGGCACAATATGGCGCCGATGCCAGCCGCGCCGTCTATCGCCATGTCATGGAATGTGGCGGGTCAATATCAGCCGAACATGGCATCGGACAGATGAAACGCGATATATTGGCCGAACTCGATAGCCCTGCCCGACTGGCGGCCTTGCGCGCCATCAAATTGGGCATGGACCCGCATCAGATTTGCAATCCGGACAAGCTGATCCGCCAACAAAAATAACCAAAGAACCACCGCACATTCGAACAGATGGACCGCGAATATTGGCAAAAATAGCCAAGCTTCGCCTCTTTTCCTATATGCAATCAGCTTTGTCTTGCGTCATCACGCTTTGGCAAATATGGCTTGGCCCCATCAAAGTCTAAAGGGCCGCAAGGCCACCCTCGATTTCGGAGCTTGACCCATGGCCACTGCGCCCGCACCTGCCAATCTGCCGCTTTTTTATCAAGACCTGCAACCGCTTTCCAGCGTCGACCATGCAGAATGGCGCGCCCGTCCCTTGGACCGCGCAGACTTCCTGATTTCGCAGCATGCCGTGCCACTGACCAGCGATGAATTTGTCGCCGCATCGCGCTTTTACCCCATTGTATTCTCGTCGGGCGAAAACCCTGTGCCCTTGGCACTGATGGGTTTGAACGAAGGCGTGAACACCTTTGTGGACGCCGAAGGCAAGCTGCTGAACCCTGTCTATGTTCCGGCTTATATTCGCCGCTATCCTTTCTTGTTGGCGCGCCTGCGTCCCGACAGCGACGAATTGTCGCTGTGCTTTGACCCCAAGGCCGACGCCATTGGCCCGTTCGAAGATGGGGACAAATTGTTCGAAGACGGCAAGCCTTCGGATGCGGTGAATGGCATTTTGCAATTCTGCCAAAACTTCGAAGAAGCTGGCATGCGTACCGGCCAATTTGTCGAAGAATTGAAGAAAGCCGATCTGTTGATGGAAGGCGAAGTCGCCATTCAACAAGAAGGCAATCCCACCCCCTTCGTCTATCGCGGTTTCCAGATGATCGACGAAAATAAGCTGCGCGAGCTGCGCGGTGACGTGCTGCGTAAGATGACGCAAAATGGCATGTTGCCGCTGATTTTCGCGCATCTTTTCTCGCTGCAACTGATGCGCGAAATTTTCGCGGAACAAGTCAAGGCTGGCAAGGTGCCCAACGCACCAGAAGCAACGGCACCCGCCAACGCTTAAGCCCGTTTATCGGCCAATAAAAATGGACGGCGGGATCATCCTGCCGTCCATTTTCTATCGGATTATCGCTGTTCAGACCTGTTCAATAACAGGCCATGGCCCGATTAAAAATCAACTGCCAGCCCGTTTTTTTCCCAATCACCATAGCGCACAGGATCACGGCCCGTTGGCTGATCTTGCGCCGCGTCGATAATCGGGTCAGCGGGCAAGGGCACAGGCGGATTTTCCCACCCGTCGGGTGCCTTGATATCATCGGGACGTTTGGTGGCGCGCGCTGTGCCGCCAATGGATGGATTATCGCTGATCTCGCTCATATAAAGCATATTAGACGGGTTTAACCGCCGCGCCAACTGTTTGCGCACACCATATTATCGCCGCACCTTCATAACAGAGACAGAATATCATGACTGACCAACGCCGCCCCCGCAACCGCCGCCATAGCGAAGGCGATCCCCCCGGCACGGGAACGCGGCGTGCCGCTTTGCGGTTGGTCGATGCCATTTTGCGGCGCGGCGATCCGCTGGAAATTGCGTCCCACGCCGCAACACAGGGCTTGTCGCCCGCCGACCGCGCCTTTGCCATTGCCATTGCGTCGGAAAGCCTGCGCTGGATGACCGATATCGACGCGATGATCGATGATGCAACGCCCCAGCCATTGCCCGAAGATGTAAAAAGCCGTGCGGTGCTGCGTATTGCGCTGGCCCAGCTTTTGTCGTTGAACAGCCCCGCCCATGCCGTGGTATCTACGGCCTTACCGCTGGTCGCTGGCGGCCCCCGCCGATTGGTTCATGCCCTGTTGTCGCGCGCGCAAAAAGAGGAATGGCGCCTGCCGCCGACCGCCAGCCTGCCCGAACAGGTCGCCGAACGTTGGTCGGAACAATGGGGTGATGAGATGATTGCCTCCGCCGAAGCGGCGTGGAGCAGCGCGCCGCCGATTGACCTGAGCTTTGCCGCGCCGCCGCAGACGGACGGCTGGCCCGACGCGCAAAGCCTTGCACCGCTGCATTTGCGTCTACCCCGCGGCCATGCCGTCGAAAGCCTACCCGGTTTCCAAGACGGCGGCTGGTGGGTGCAAGATTTGGCCGCCAGCCTTGCCGCGCGTTTGCTGGGCGAGGGCAAGGGCCGCACCGTGCTGGACCTGTGCGCCGCGCCGGGCGGCAAGACCATGCAATTGGCCGCCAATGGTTGGAATGTCACCGCCGTGGACGCCAGCGCCAAACGGCTGGAACGTCTGGCCGACAATTTGGGCCGCACGGGCTTGCAAGCCGATGTAAAGAAAGGCGATTTACTGCACTGGCAGCCCAAGGAACAGGCCGACGCCATCTTGCTGGACGCCCCCTGCTCCGCCACCGGAATTTTCCGCCGCCATCCTGATGTATTGCACCGCGTTGAGGCACGCAATATTGCCGAAATGGCGGATTTGCAGGCACGGCTGCTGAACCGTGCGGCGAAATGGGTCAAGCCGGGCGGCACGTTGATCTATGCCACATGTTCCTTGGAACGGGCCGAGGGCGAGGATCAGATTGAGGCCTTCCTGTATGAACATCCCAATTGGGCCTTGGCCCCCATTGGCGCAGAGGAATTGCCTGCGGGTGTCACGCCGGATGAGCAAGGCCAACTTCGCACCCTGCCGCATATGTTGGCCGAACAGGGCGGTATGGATGGCTTTTTCATCGCCCGCCTGACTGCACCGGAATAATTTTCCTCGCCGTGCTCCGTCGCTGGGGGCATGCCCCTTAGGCGACCGCCGCCAAGCGAAAACATCAGGGGCGGAAATAAAATTTGGTGGCCCTCGCTCTCCTAACCATTGGAAGCGAGGGCCATTTGCCTTACAGCACGTCCCCATGACCAGCAGCGCAACCGACGCCGACGCCCACGCATCGGCCCATAAAGCCCCTTCCCCCCTCGCTTTTGTCGATTATCGCTATTTTTGGCTTGCCCGTTTTACGGCGGTCATGGCGACGGTCGCGATGGTGGTGGTCATTGGCTATCAGCTTTATGATACGGCGCGCAGCGATTATGGCATGACCATTGGCGAGGCATCCTTCCAGCTTGGCTTGCTGGGGCTGTTTCAATTTGTGCCGCTGGCCCTGTTAACGCCCGTTGCCGGATGGGCGGCGGACCGTTTTGAACGGCGAACCGTTGCTATTTTTTCCTTGTGCATCGATTTTACCATCGCGCTGGTGCTGGCATGGCTGACATGGAAAAACGCCCTCACCCTGCCGATTTTGTTCACATTGGGCGCGCTGCATGGCGTGGCGCGCGTCTTTTCGGGTCCCGCGCTCAGCGCCATTGCGCCCAATATCGTGCCGCCCGCCGCCTTGCCGCGCGCCATCGCGATGAGCAGCATCGCATGGCAATCTGCCTCAATTGTCGGCCCTGCCGCTGGCGGGCTGATCTTTGCGGCCCATCCGGCCTCGGTCTATATTTTCACCGCGTCTTTGATGGCGATTGCAGCCCTGCTCCTCAGCCGCATTCGTCCGGTTCATCCGCCGGTCAATCCATCGCGGGCACAGCCGCTGACCGAAATGGCCGAGGGATTGAAATTCACATGGCGTGAACGCTTTTTATTCGCCACCATCACCTTGGATTTGTTCGCTGTCATTTTGTCCGGCGCGACGGCCATGCTGCCGGTTTTTGCCCGCGACATTTTGCAAACCGGTTCCGAAGGTTTGGGATTTTTGCGCGCCGCCCCCGGTGTGGGCGCGGCCTTGGTCGCGTTAATGCTGGCCTTTCGTCCCATTGAAACCAATGTCGGCGTGAAAATGCTGTGGGCTGTGGCGCTGTTTGGCGCGGCGACCACCGCCTTTGCTTATTCGACGAATGTGTTTCTGTCGCTGGGCTTGCTGGCCTTTATTGGCGCGGCGGATATGTTCTCTGTCTTTGTGCGCGGCAGCTTGATCCAACTCAACACACCCGACCATATGCGCGGGCGGGTCAGCGCGGTTTCCGGCCTTGCGGTTTCCGCGTCCAACGAATTGGGCGAAATGCGCGCTGGATCGATGGCCGCCGTACTGGGTCCTGTGGGCGCGGTGGCGGTCGGCGGGGTGGCGGCCATTGGCGTCACGGCGCTGTGGGCATGGCGTTTTCCCGAACTGCGCCGCGCCAGAACCTTTACCCCGCAGCCCAGCTTTACATCCAGCCTGCCTGCCGAGGAAGCCCCGAAAATCTAGGGTCAGGACCTATCGTGGGACCATCCATCATCAAATGGCCGGTCCAACGACATATCGCAAATATAGGGCAGTTAAGAAAAAACATATTGTCGATTATTTTGGTTGAGTTAAAACAAACTCACCCGTTCCCGCGGATTCCCATAGGATGTGATGGAGAAACCGTTATGCCATTATTACACCCCGCCACCCGCATTTTGACCATCCCTGGATTGGACAATAGCGGCCCCACCCATTGGCAAAGCCTGTGGGAACAAAAATTCACCCACTGCCATCGCGCAGAATTGGGCCAATGGGGCGCGCCTGACCGCGACCAATGGGTGGTCCGACTTGATGCGATTTTGGCCGCGCTGGACCAACCCGTGCTGATCGCCGCCCATAGTTTGGGCTGCCATGCCTTCACCCATTGGTTCGAGCACGCGTCGCTGATTGACCGCGCGAAAATCGGCGGTGCCTTGCTGGTCGCGCCGCCCGACCTTGGCCGCATAACCAAGCTCAGCCGCGTCACTGGTTTTGCCCAGCATGCTAGTTTCACGAGCCAAACGCCGATGATCGTCGTCGGCAGCGACAATGATCATTATGCGCAAACCGCCCATGTCTGGCGTCTGTCCCGTCATTGGGATGCGCGCTTTGTCAATGCGGGTCCCTTTGGCCATATCAATGCCGATTCCGATATCGGCGATTGGCATTATGGACAGTATCTTCTGGCTTCGTTACAAACCTCTGTAAATGCTGTGATGGATGGGGACCAAAGCGTGTCGGCCCCTGCCCCACAGCCCCACCGCGAACATCGCTTCGGATATCAAGAAAGCATTCACCGACCATGAAAGCCAATTCGATCCTCGATACCATCGGCAACACACCGCATATTCGTTTGGGGAAATTATTCCCCGATGCCGAGGTGTGGGTGAAATCCGAACGCAGCAATCCGGCAGGGTCCATCAAGGACCGTATCGGCCTTGCGATGATCGAGGCTGCCGAAGCATCCGGCGCATTAAAGCCAGGCGGCACCATCATTGAACCAACATCGGGCAACACCGGCATTGGTTTAGCGATGGCCGCCGCCGTCAAAGGCTATAAGTTGGTGCTGGTCATGCCAGAAAGCATGTCGCTGGAACGCCGCCGTTTGATGCTGGCTTATGGTGCGACCTTTGACCTGACGCCGCGCGAAAAAGGCATGAAGGGCGCGATTGAGCGGGCGATCGAATTGGTCGACAACACCGATGGCGGCTGGATGCCCCAACAATTTGAAAATGAAGCCAATGTGGACGTTCATATTCGCACCACTGGCCCTGAAATTTTGGCCGATTTTGCCGACACGCCAATTGATGTGCTGATCAGCGGCGTTGGCACCGGCGGACATATTACGGGCACGGCGAAATTTCTGAAAGCCCATTGGCCGAACCTCAAGGTTTTTGCCGTAGAACCCGAAGCATCGCCGGTGATTTCGGGTGGCCAAGCGGCCCCCCACCCCATTCAGGGTATTGGCGCTGGTTTTGTGCCGCGCAATTTGCACACCGACCTGCTCGACGGCGTGATCAAGGTCGATGCCGCAGACGCGAAAGAATATGCCCGCCGCTCCGCCCGCGAAGAGGGTTTGCTGGTTGGCATTTCATCGGGCGCGACGCTGGCCGCCATTGCGCAAAAGCTGAAGGAACTGCCCGAAGGCAGCCGTGTCCTTGGGTTTAATTATGACACCGGCGAACGCTATCTGTCCGTTCCAGACTTTTTGCCCGAACTATAAGACACGATATTCGGCATGACGCCGAACGCGCCAACACCGGCAAGTCCGAAACCGGCAGGTCCGACATCGGCATGGCATCAGTTCAGCGGCTGGCTTTTTTGGCTGGCCGCTGCGGCTGTGATTGTCATGACGCTATCCGCGACCCCTGCGCCGCAGCAGACTGTATCCGCGCCGCGCGCCGCCAAAGCCCCGCCACCGCGCGACCATATTCCCGCGCCGCCCGCGATGGAATTGGCGCCCGTGACGCAAGATGACGCGCGCAGCCAAAATGCCGCTATTCCGCTGGACTTGGCGGGATTTTCCAAGGCCAAACCCTTTGTCTATGCTGGCACCGGCGACGATCTCGCCCGCGCCAATGACTGTATGGCGGCAGCCATGCTATATGAAGCGGGCGACGATGCGCGCGGGCAATTTGCCGTGGGTCAGGTGGTGATTAACCGCGCCCGTCATGCCGCTTTTCCCAAATCCATCTGCGCCGTGGTTTTTCAGGGCGAAGAACGGGCGACGGGCTGTCAATTCACCTTCACCTGTGACGGGGCGCTGGCACGGCGTTATAGCGCCGCAGCATGGACGCGGGCGCAGGACCATGCCCGCCAAATGTTAAACGGCAAAATCGACGCCGAGGTCGGCTTGGCGACTCATTATCACACCGACTGGGTCCGCCCCTATTGGAGCGATACGCTCAGCAAAATTGCGATTGTCGACACGCATCTCTTTTTTCGTTGGCCCGGTTTTTGGGGCACCCCGCCCGCCTTTCGGCATGATATAGCCGCCGCCGAACCGCGCATCGCCAAAATGGCGCCCTTATCCCCCGCCCATGCGGGCACGGCGGCCCTCGCGTCCGACCAGCCGGTCATGACGGACGAAGATAGCTTGTCGGCGGCCAAAGAAGCGAAAATCATCGCGGACCGTAAAAATCAGGGCAAGCCCGATACAATTTTGGTCGAACTCGACCCACGCGCTGCGCCCGAAACCTATTTGACCATGGCGCTGCGCCTGTGCGGTGAACGGCCCTATTGCAAATTGCTGGGCTGGACCAACCCCATGTTGAAACCGAAAAGCGAAGCGATGGGCGAATTGGAACGCGCCGCGATGAGCTTTTCTTATCTGCGCGACGACAGCGCGAATTTTGAAAAGGCGCTGTGGAATTGCAGCGAATATCGGCGTGATGACAGCCGCCAATGTATGAAGCGATAACAGCCCCTTCCCAGCAGAGGACCTTGGCACAAGCCACGGCCCACTGCTGGAAATCCGGTTAATGGACCAAATTTATCCGTGTGGGCGGATCAAATATTTCTCCCCCGTCCGCTTGGCATTATAGGCTTGCAGCACATCCAAATTCAGCGCCTCGGTCAGCGTAATTTCGTTGGAATAATGGCTTTTGAAGGTGGTGGTTAATTCGTCAGCGACCCGTTGGCGCATCCGGCCCACAACCTCTGGCCCCGCTTTGGCCATGAAGGGGGTGAGCAAAAATCCATTGATCGACCAGCTAAAACCGAAATTGCGGGAAAATTGCGTCGGCCCAACATCCAGCGCGCCATAGACATAAAGTTCTTTATAAGCATCAGAACCATAGCGGCTATAGCTGGTCATCCGCTTCACCGCTGCCGCTTCCATGGCGGTTAAAATCTGACCGCCCAATTTGCCGCCGCCAATGGCATCAAAAGCCAAGGTCGCGCCCGTTTCCACCAAGGCGGCGGTCAATTGATCCATGAAATCCGCATCTTGGCTGTTCACAACATAGCGGCTGCCGAGCCCCTTCAACAGGTCGGCTTGGTCTGGGCTGCGGACAATATTGACCAAATCCAGCCCATCTGCCGCGCAGATTTTCACCAACATTTGGCCCAAATTGCTGGCAGCGGCGGTGTGAACCAGCGCCTTATGCCCGCCTGCCTTCGCCACCTCGGTAAAGGCCAGACTGGTCAGCGGGTTCACAAAGCAAGACGCGCCATCTTTGGGGTCGGTGCCATCCGGCAAGACCATGCACATTTGCACGGGTAAGCAGCGATATTCGGCGTAAATTTCCCCGCCCAGCATCGCCACGGTCTTGCCCAGCAAGGCTTGGGCTTCGGGGCTGTCCCCTGCCGCCACCACAAGGCCGCAGCCTTCATTGCCGATGGGCAGCGCATCGCCCACACGGCCTTGCATCGCCCGCATTCCGGCATCGCTGATGGTCGCGCTAATCATCGGCAGGCCGCCCCGCGTCCCTTGCGTGGCGCTTTGCATATCGCCCGCGCCCACCAACAAGCCAAGGTCCGACGGGTTGATCGGCGTTGCCAGCACCTTTACCAACACCTCATGGGCTTTGGGCTGTGGCAGGGGCCGTTCTTCCAGAAAAATTTCTAAGCCGCCCTCGGGCTTTACCAAAGTCAGCATGACTTTATGGCTGGTTGGCAGGTCGGTCATCGTCTCGCTCTCCCTCATCCTTATGTTCAGGATGAAGGGTATCGGGCGATGACCGACATGGCAATGCACCGCGCGGCGTCATGCCGCCGTGGGTTGATACTCCGCGGCGATTTTCAGAACATCCGCCGCATATTCGGGGCGGCAGATCAACAGGTCGGGCAAATAAGTGTCGCGGTTGTTATAGACAAGCGGCCCACCATCGGCGCGGCTGACGTGCAAGCCCGCCGCCGCAGCTACCGCGGCTGGGGCGCAATTATCCCATTCAAATTGCCCGCCGGTGTGCAGATAAATATCCGCCTCGCCGCGCACAACGGCCATCGCCTTGGCCCCTGCACTGCCCATGCCGACCAATTCCGCGCCCAATTTCTCGGCCACAAAAACAGCTTCGGCGGCGGGACGGGTGCGGCTGACCAGCATTTTGGGCGGGTTGGATGTCGCACCCAAAGCAAGCGGCGCATCGCTGGTCAGCACGAGACCCAGTGATGGCAAAGCCACCGCGCCAATGCTGGCCACACCGTCCACGGCCAGCGCCACATGCACAGCCCAATCATCACGGCCTTCGCTATATTCGCGGGTGCCGTCCAGCGGGTCGATAATCCATACGCGGCTTACCGACAGCCGTGCCTCGCTGTCCTTTTCCTCTTCAGACAAAATGGCATCATCGGGCCGCGCCGCGCGCAATTCGCGGATCAGCATGGCATTGGCGGCTTCATCCCCCGCATGGCCCAAGGCTTTGCCCTCAAACTCGCCTGTACCGCGCAGGTCGAGTAAGATTTTACCAGCCTCAGCGGCTAGCCTTGCGGCCAGCGCGCTATCACTTTCATTGTGGCTCATGCTCATGCTGGTCCCAACAAATAGTCGATAATCCGGTCAGCAGCCGCTTCGGCGCTTTCGCTGGCGGTATCGATATGAATTTCCGGCGCTTCTGGTGCTTCATAGGGGCTGTCAATACCCGTGAAATTCTTCAATTGCCCATCGCGCGCCTTTTTATACAGGCCCTTTACATCGCGGCTTTCCGCAACATCCAAGGCTGTATCCACAAAGACTTCGATAAACTCACCTTGTGGCAGCATCGAACGCACCAATTCCCGTTCCGCGCGGAAGGGCGAGATAAAGGCCGTGATGACCACCAAACCGGCGTCGGTCATCAGCTTGGACACTTCGCCCACGCGGCGGATATTTTCCACGCGGTCGGCTTCGGTAAAGCCCAAATCCTTGTTCAAGCCGTGGCGCACATTGTCGCCGTCCAGCAAGAAGCTGTGGCGGTTCATGCGGTGCAGCTTCTTTTCGACCAAATTGGCGATGGTCGATTTGCCGCTGCCTGACAGGCCAGTGAACCACAACACCGCTGGTTTCTGGTTTTTCAGATCAGCGCGCATATCGCGGCTGATGTCGGTTGCCTGCCAATGGACATTTTGCGCGCGGCGCAGGCTGAAATGCAGCATGCCCGCCGCGATGGTGGCGTTGGTCATCTTGTCGATCAAGATGAACCCGCCCAATGTGTGGCTTTCACCATAAGGTTCAAACACAATCGGCTTGTCGGTCGCCAAGGCCACCACGCCAATGCTGTTCAGTTCCAACGTCTTGGCAGCCAGATGGTCCAAGGTGTTGACGTTAATCTCATATTTCGGGGCTTGTAGCGTCACCGATACCGTCTGGGTGCCCAGCTTCAGCCAATAAGCACGGCCTGGGATCATGGCGTCATCGGCCATCCACACCACCGTTGCTTCAAATTGGTCCGACACTTCGGCGGGCTGGTCGGCAATGGCGATGACATCGCCGCGCGAGCAGTCGACTTCATCTTCCAAGGTCAGCGTGATCGACTGACCTGCCTTTGCCTCTGGCAAGTCACCGTCCAAGGTCACGATGCGCGCAATCTTGCTGGTCTTGCCGCTCGGCAAAATCCGCACAGCATCCCCCGGCGTCACGCGGCCGCTGGAAATCAGACCGGAAAAGCCACGGAAATCCAAGTTCGGACGGTTCACCCATTGCACGGGCATACGGAAGGGATGGGCTTCGTCGGCGCTGGTGCCAACCTCGACATTTTCCAGATGCTCGATCAAGGCAGGACCTTGATACCAATCGGTATTTTCGGACGCGCCAGCAATATTATCGCCTTTGAAACCCGAAATCGGAATGGCTTGGAAATTGGTGATGCCAATTTCGGACGCAAAGCTGCGGTAGGACAAGCAAATGCGGTCGAACACTTCCTTGCTATAATCCACCAAGTCCATTTTGTTCACGGCCAGCACAATATGCTTGATACCCAGCAAATGGGCGAGGAAGCTGTGGCGGCGGGTTTGGGTCAACACGCCTTTACGCGCATCAATCAAGATAATCGCCAGATCGGCGGTCGATGCGCCCGTCACCATGTTGCGCGTATATTGTTCATGCCCCGGTGTATCGGCCACAATGAACTTGCGCTTTTCGGTGGTGAAGAAGCGATAGGCCACGTCGATGGTGATGCCCTGTTCGCGTTCGGCGGCCAAGCCATCGACCAACAACGCAAAGTCAATTTCTTGGCCCTGTGTGCCCACGCGCTTGCTGTCCGCTTCCAGCGCAGCGAGTTGATCTTCAAAGATCATCTTGCTGTCATAGAGCAAACGGCCAATCAGCGTGGATTTTCCGTCATCCACGCTGCCGCAGGTGATGAAACGCAGCAGAGATTTTTTTTCATGCTGCGCCAAATAAGCGTCGATGTCCTCGGCGATCAGCGCGTCGGTGACGTAAACTGGATCTGACATCAGAAATAACCCTCTTGCTTCTTCTTTTCCATGGAGGCGTCGCCGCCATCCTTATCAATCACACGGCCTTGGCGTTCGCTGGTTGTGGTCAGCAGCATTTCCTGAATAACCTCGGACAAGGTGCTGGCCGTGCTTTCCACCGCGCCGGTCAAGGGATAGCAGCCCAAGGTGCGGAAACGGATGGACCGATCCACCGGTACTTCGCCGTCCTTCAAGGGGAAACGATCATCATCGACCATCAGCAACATGCCGTCACGCTCCACGGTCGGGCGCGGCGCAGCGAAATAGAGCGGCACGATGGGGATATTTTCCCGTTTAATATATTGCCAAATGTCCAATTCCGTCCAGTTGCTGATCGGAAAGACGCGGATGCTTTCGCCCTTGGCTTTGCGGGCATTATAAATATTCCACAATTCGGGGCGCTGTTGCTTGGGGTCCCAGCCGTGGCTGGCCGTGCGGAAAGAGAAAATCCGTTCTTTGGCGCGGCTTTTTTCTTCGTCACGGCGCGCGCCGCCAAAGGCCACGTCGAAACCATATTTGTCCAGCGCCTGCTTCAACCCTTCGGTTTTCCACATATCGGTGTGCAAGGGGCCATGGTCAAAGGGGTTGATACCGCGTTCCGCGGCTTCGGGGTTTTGATAGACGATTAATTCCATGCCGCTTTCGCGCGCCATACGGTCGCGCAATTCATACATGGCTTTGAATTTCCACGTGGTATCCACATGCAGCAGCGGAAATGGCGGCGGCGATGGATAAAAAGCCTTGCGCGCCAAATGCAGCATTACGGCGCTGTCTTTGCCAACGCTGTAAAGCATCACGGGATTGACGGCGTCGGCCATCACTTCGCGCATGATGTGGATAGATTCGGCTTCCAGCCGGTCCAAGTGGGTCATTGCTTCGGTCATAGGGGGTGAATTGCCGCTAGCGACGCCGTCAATCAAGCTGAATGGCCTTTCATCGTCCATAGCCTGACTTTCAGCCCACACCCGCGCAGCCTCCGACCCAGCCCTGCGTTACCTTAAAAAACGCAACACCGTTCCAAAACGGGCCGCGTTGCGCCAATTGATGCAGATAGAAAAGCCCATGACGGTTCGGATATGTTAGACATACTACAATATTATGGCGCGATCAGCGGTGTCCTTGCCGCGTTAATGATCGCCATGAACCTTGGCGAAAGATGGACGGGCATCGCCTTTATCATTTTCGTCACCAGCAGCCTATCCCTCCTTATGTGGGGGTTTTCACAAGACCATAGCGACGGCATTGGAATGCAAAATATTGCGCTATTGTTCATCAATGGCTTTGGCGTCTATCGTCACCTCTTTGCCAAGCGCGAACAGCAAGCGTCGGAATAGATTGGAATTATAAAGCGATGCCAAGCCCTCCCCCTATTCCGTCCAAGCGCCAGCGCGGCTTTCTGGCCTTTGTCGAAAAAGCCGGCAATTTGCTGCCCGATCCGACGATCATCTTCATCTATTTAATCGTCGCCCTGATGCTGTTGTCGGCTTTGGGCGCATGGCTGGGTTGGTCGGCCTCTATATCCTATAGCGGAACCAAGCCCCCTGAATTTGCGGAATTGCGCGATGGCATATTAACCTATCGCGCGTCGAACCTATTTTCCGAGGAAAATATCGCCCGCCTCTTCACGGAAATGCCGAAAACCTTTGCGGGCTTTGCTCCCTTGGGTTTGGTGTTAACCATCATGATGGGCGCGGCGGTCGCGGAACGGTCTGGCCTGTTTTCGGCGCTCATCCGCTCATCGCTGCGCAATGCCCCGAAACATCTGCTGACCCCGATTGTCGCGGTCATTGGCATGATTTCGCACCATGCGTCCGATGCGGCTTATGTGGTGTTCATTCCGCTGGCGGCGATCATCTTTGCCGTGGCGGGTCGACATCCGCTGGCGGGATTGGCGGCGGCTTTTGCCGCCGTTTCCGGCGGTTATGCGGGGAATTTGCTACCCGGTCAAATCGACGTGCTGTTGCTGGGTTTCACACAAGAAGCCGCGCGGATTGTTGATCCCAATTGGACGATGAACCCGCTCGGCAATTGGTATTTTATCGCGGCTATTGTCGCGCTGTTCACCCCTGTCATTTGGTATGTTACCGACAAAATCGTCGAACCGCGCCTCGGCCAATGGAATGGCGAGGTGGACGCCGAAACCAAAGCGGATCTGGAAAAAACCGAAATCAGCGCGCAGGAACGGCGGGGCCTGCGCCATGCGGGCATCGCGGCCTTGCTGATCGTCGGCCTGTTTGCGGCGCTTGCCTTATGGCCCCATTACACGCCGCTTATCAATGACGATGCGGTCGGAACAGCGCGGCTCCAGCCGCTTTATGCGTCCTTAATTGCCGGCTTCTTTTTATTGTTTCTGGCAACCGGCGCCGCCTATGGCCGCGCGGCAGGGACGATCCGATCCGCTGCCGATGTCATGGACATGATGCAACATGGTGTACGCACCATGGCCCCTTATTTGGTCTTTGTCTTTTTCGCGGCGCATTTTGTGGCCATGTTCAACTGGTCGCGCATTGGGCCGATTTTGGCCATTAATGGCGCGGACTTTCTGGGCCATCTGGCGCTACCTGCGCCCATCTTGCTAGTCAGCGTGTTATTGCTGTCCTCCTTTCTCGATCTGTTCATCGGGTCCGCTTCCGCCAAATGGAGCGCCCTGTCCCCCGTGGTGGTGCCGATGTTCATGTTGCTGGGCATCAGCCCCGAAATGACCACCGCCGCTTATCGGATGGGCGATAGCTATACCAACATCATGACCCCGCTGATGAGCTATTTCCCGCTCATTCTGGCATTTGGTCAGCGTTGGGACAAGAATATGGGCGTTGGGTCGCTGTTGGCGTTGATGCTGCCCTATGCGCTGACCTTCATGGTGGCCGGCATATTGATGACCATTGCATGGGTTGGTTTTGATTTGCCGCTTGGGCCTGGCGCGAAGGTTCACTACAGCATGCCGACGGCCATTCTGCCGACCGCAGGCTGAACCGTATCCAATATAGAGGCACTAAAGGAGCAAATATGGCTGGCCGTTTCTTTGACCAATGGGCGATCGGGGATGTGATCGAACATGAAATTCGGCGCACCGTGACGGAAACCGACAATTTGTTATTTTCCACGATGACCCATAATCCCCAACCCCTGCATTTGGACGTCGAAGCAGCCAAGGCATCGGAATTTGGGCAAATTTTGGTCAATGGCACCTTTACGTTCAGCCTGATGATCGGCTTGTCCGTGGGCGACACAACATTGGGCACATTGGTTGCCAATTTGGGTTATGATAAGCTGGTCATGCCCCATCCGGTTTTTCTGGGTGATACGCTGCATGCGACCAGCGAAGTGATCGCCTTGAAAGAAAGCAAATCGCGCCCCAATGCGGGTATTGTGACCTTCTTGCACCGTTGCACCAACCAGCGCGGTGAGATTGTCTGCCAAAGCGAACGCAGCGCGCTCATCAAGCGCAACGCCGCATAAGGAAGTGAGTGAGGAAGCCCCATGAGATTGCGCAGCCTGTTGTTCGTCCCCGGCGACCGCCCCGAACGTTTTGAAAAAGCGGCGGCGTCTGGTGCCGATGCGATTATTTTGGACCTAGAAGACAGCGTTTCGCTGGCCAATAAAGACATAGCGCGCGCCGCCATTGCCGATTATTTGTCTGGCGAGCGCCAGACCTTTACGTTGGTGCGTGTCAATCCGCTGGACAGCCATTTTACCGCCGCCGATGTCGCCGCCGTGATCGGCGCGCGGCCCGATGCCATCATGCTGCCCAAGGCCGATGGTGCGCCCAGCATCGCCCAACTGGACACGATTTTGCGCAGCGAAGGCGCAGAGCATGCCTCCCTGCCCGCGATTTTGCCCATTGCCACCGAAACGCCGCAAGCGATTTTCACGCTGGGCAGCTATCGCGAAGTGAAGGACCGACTGCTCGGCCTGACATGGGGCGCAGAGGATCTGCCCGCCGCCATTGGTGCGTCGACATCGCGCGAAGCGGACGGCAGCTATACCGCGCCCTATCAACTCGCACGGTCCCTGACGCTATTTGCGGCCCATGGCGCCGGAACCGCCGCCATCGACACCGTATTTCCGGCGATCAAAGACAGCGAAGGGCTGGCTCGCTATGCCGCCACCGCGCGGCGCGACGGCTTTACCGGCATGATGGCCATTCACCCATCACAGGTCGAAGCCATTAACGCCGCCTTCACGCCCAGCGCCGAGGAATTGGAACGCGCCCATGCGATTGTGGAAGCATTTAACAACAACCCCGGTGCGGGCGTGCTGCAAATCGATGGAAAAATGATCGACGCGCCCCATTTGAAGCAAGCGCGCCATATCTTGTCGCTGGCGGATTAAGGCCGACGAACACCGAAAAATATCAAACAGGGCCGTGTTGCAGCGGCCCTGTTGTGACCAACTAGCTTCAACGCGGCCGCATTATTTGATATGACGACGTCCAAAGCGCCGCCGGAAATAGCTTTTTACACCATGCTCGCCAGGCGCTTCAAAAACGGCGTCGGGCCGCGTCGGGTCCAACAATTCATTGTTCGCGATAAATTCGTCCAACGGCCCGGGCTGTTCCAAATCCAGCCACTCCAGCGTTTTGCCGTCACCACTCAGCGCCTCAATCACCTTTAAGATCGAGCCGGTTTCCGCGTGAAGGCGCGAAATTTCGCTGGGGGAAACATGCAGATGCTCGGCCAATAAATTCTCGCGCAGCGCCTTGATGCGCGGCGGCGTTTCGGAATTGGCGGGCAAGGCCGCGTCGATGGTTACGTCGCATTCGCTGTCCAACCCCATGGAACGGTTGTTCAAATTGGCGGATCCAATGCGGAGTAAGCGGTCATCCATCACCGCAACCTTGGCATGAACATAGATCGGCGTGCCGCCCTTGGTATGGGGAACATAGATACGGAAATTCTTGCCATATTTGGCCTTGGCAATTTCGCGCACCAACAGCACTCGCGCGCCGTCCATTGCCTTTTGTTCCAGCCAGCCATCGCCTTTTTCTGGCATGATCATGACAAATTCAGGCGGATTTTCTTCGTTCAGACGCTCCGCGATGGCCGCCGCTATCTTGCCGCTAGAGAAATATTGATTTTCAAAATAAAGGAATTTTTCGGTCGCCTTGATCATATCGACATAGAGCTGCTCTATCTCCCGCAGCTCTGACACTCCGTCATATTCAGCGCGGGTGCGCGATATGGCCACGTCCACATTCTCAAAATCCGGTGTCAAATCCTTGGGCCAATTTTCGCCATCATTCTGCAGCGGTGCCAATTCTTCTTTGGTCGCCCGCTTCCAACGCTCTTTACCCAAATCCGCCAAAGCGCCGCCAATGGGCCCCGCCAACAACATGGTGACATCGTGCCACGGCTCATAGGCTTTGCCATTAGGTTGGACCCGCAACGGATCATCATCCTTATGCTCTGGCGTGTCCCACCGCCGGTCAGCCACGTCAATGCCGCCGCACACCGCCAGATGATCGTCAAACACCGCAACCTTTTGGTGGTGGCTGCACCCCAAGGGATGCGCGCTATCCAGACGGAAACGAATGGATTTGGTCATTTTCCAGCGCAGCACCGTCGATACGATGGTGGGGGAGAAGAATTGCTTTAACCCGCCAAAATTCCATCGCAAAATATCAATATCACGATCCGGCTTATCCTTGGCCAAATGCAGCAAGAACTGCCCCAAAGATTGGGACGTTCCAGTGGCGGAGGGTTTCAGCGCGATACGGGGATCGAAATCCCACCCGATCAGCAAAATTCGCTCTTGTGCGTTCTGCATCAACCCTTCGAGCAGGGCGTAATAATCGGCAGCATCGACGATCATCTTGGCACAATCGGCCCGTTCAATACGCCAGCAATTGCGCCCCTGCTGAACCACAGGTTGCAATATCTTGTCCGCCATGCCGCTTTGTCCTCCCCATATTTCGATCATGCCGTCTGCCTTGTGGGGCGATCATGCTCTTGTCTGTCCAATGGATCAATGGCGGGTCCGGTTGCAGACGATATAATGATAAACAGAAAAAGCCGCCGCTTGCATGGCTGCAAGTGGCGGCTTTTTAATTTGTCATGCCCCAATTATGGCATGAGCGGCGCCCCTTAGGCAAAGTGGAATTGTTCTGGCGACAGGGCCATCATCGCCTCGCTGCCCGCTTCAATCTTGCGGCGCAGCGCGCCTGCATCGGGCAAGAAGCGTTCGGCGAAATAGCGCGCCGTTACCAATTTGGCTTGGTGATACGACGCGTTACCGTGCCCCTCATCCAACGCCTTTTGCGATGCCTCGGCCATACGAACCCACATCAAGCCCAAGGCAACATGGCCCATGATATGCATATAATGATGCGCGCCCGCCCCGATATTATTGGGGTTGGCCATGCCATTTTGCATGAACCACATGGTCGCAGCCTTTAACTCGCCATTCGCTTTTTCCAACTTGCCCGCCAAATCGGCGATAGATGGCTTGGATTTCGCCGCCGCACATTCCGCGTCGACAATGGCGAAAAAGGCTTGGATAGCGCGGCCCCCATTTTGGGCCAATTTGCGGCCCACAAGATCCATCGCCTGAACGCCATTCGCCCCTTCATAAATCATGGTGATACGGGCATCGCGCACATATTGGCTCATCCCCTGTTCTTCAATATATCCGTGCCCGCCATAGATTTGCTGGGCGTTGGTTGCCACCTCATAGCCTTTATCGGTGCCATAACCCTTGATAACAGGGGTCAACAGGCTGACCAAATCATCGGCCATTTGCCGATCTTCTTCGCTGGCCGCCATATGGACCAGATCGACCTGCAGCGCGCCCCATAGGGCCAAAGCGCGCAGCCCCTCGACCGTCGCTTTACCGTCCATCAACATGCGGCGCACATCAGGGTGGACCAACAAGGGATCGGCTTTTTCCTGTGGGTCTTGCGGCCCCGTTAACGCGCGGCCTTGGCGGCGATCTTTGGCATATTCGACCGCATTTTGATAAGCGATCTCGGCCTGACCCAGCCCCTGAACGCCCACGCCCAAGCGCGCGGCGTTCATCATGATGAACATGGCGGCCAAGCCCTTATTCTCTTCGCCCACCATCCAGCCGGTCGCGCCATCATAATTCATGACACAGGTGCTGTTGGCGTGGATGCCCATCTTATGCTCAATCGACCCGCAGACCGCGCCATTGCGAGCCCCCAAAGACCCATCGTCATTCACAAGGAATTTGGGAACCAAGAACAAAGAGATGCCCTTGACATTGTCTGGGGCATCGGGGGTTTTGGCCAGCACCAGATGGATGATATTGTCGGTCAGATCATGTTCGCCGGACGAAATGAAAATCTTGGCCCCGCTGATCGCATAGCTGCCATCGCCATTGGGCACCGCGCGTGTGCGAATGAGGCCCAAATCGGTGCCGCAATGCGGTTCGGTCAGGTTCATCGTGCCGCCCCATTCGCCGGACACCATTTTGGGCACATATTTGGCCTGCAGCTCTGCCGACCCTTTGACCAAAATTGCCGAAATCGCGCCCTGCGTCAGGCCGGGATACATGGCAAAGGCTTGGTTCGCCGACATACGAAATTCTTCGGCCGGAAAGCCCACCACATGGGGCATGGCTTGCCCGCCAAAGGCCTCAGGTTGGTTCAATTGGGTCCAACCTGCCGCGATAAATTGCTGATAAGCCTCTTTGAAACCAGCAGGCGTGGTAACAGACCCATCCGCGTGGCGGGTGCAGCCTTCTAGGTCACCCGACTGGTTCAGCGGAAACAGCACCTCTTCGCAAAACTTCCCTGCCTCGGTCAGAACCGCTTCGATCATATCGGGGGACGCATTGGCAAAGCCGGGCAAATCCGCATATTGATCGATCCGCAGCACATCATTGAGCAGGAACAACATGTCCTGAACAGGCGCGCGATACACAGGCATAATTCTTCCTTCCGCAAAACCAGATATTGGCATGCGGAACCGGACAGGCACCAAATCAGCTTGGTGGTCTTACTGGCCCGCGTCTGCCATTTTTACCGTTGTGATGAATCGTGTGAGCTCATCTACAGCACTGTCAATATCGTCCCGTTGACGCTGTAGCAACTCTATCCGTTGCTGGCATTTTTCGATTGTCACCTGACGCTGTAACTTGCGGCCATCGCCCACGTCATAAAGATCAATCATTTCACGGATATCGGCCAGACTAAAGCCCGTGCGCTTGGCCCGCAAAATCCAAGCGAGCCGTGCGCGGTCGCGTTTGGAATAAATGCGTGACAGCCCCTTACGAGACGGGCTAATCAACCCCTCATCCTCGTAGAAGCGTAACGCACGAGCCGTCACCCCGAACTCGGTCGAGAGATCCGTGATCGAAAATTGTTCGCGGCCCAAATGATCGGGCGTGTCGATATGGGCGTGGCCGTATTCGTCGGTCATAGATTGCAGGTTAGTTTCCGTTGACGTGAACGTCAAGGTAGCCAAGCAATTAAGCTGTCATTTTCATGACGATATGCGCGAATATGCTGCATAGCAACGACAATATGACGCCATTACAAAGCCGTATCTAGGACTTCTCCCTAGGAGCGCAAGCCGATTCCATACGTCCATCGGCCCGCCGCAACCGCAAAATAGCCGCTTCATCCTGCGACCAACTGGTCCGATCCAGTTCCGCTCCCGCCAAATCCACACGCCCCGCACACAGTGCGGCACAGCTAGCGGGCAGATGCGCGGGCAAAATCAACTGATCCCCCTGCTCCGCCGCGGTCAAGGTGCAATTGTCCAGCCCCTGAAACCGCAACGACCATTGGCGCAGCGCGAGAACCTCGTCAGCGGAACGGGTTTCCCCATTGTTTTTCGGCTTATTTTTTTCGGAACCCTGTTCGGCAACCCGCAAAGTGCCGCCGGTCAAACAGCTTCCGCCATCCTTGGCTTTAATCTCCATGGCGAAACGCCATGCCCCTTCGCCATCCGCCGTATCCCCATCCGCCGTATCGCCACTCGCCGCATCGCCACCGGATGCGTCCTGACCGGACAGGCTGGTAACACACATACGATCACGGCCATCACCGCTACGCCGTTCAAAAATCCCAGCGGGTTCGGCCCAGTCGCCGCCAAATAATCCACGTTCAGCGGCGGCTTGCTCCAATTGCTGGCCCGCCTCCGCCGTCCCATCATCGGGATTTTGGTCGCTGCACGCCGCCAAGGCCAGCACCGCCACCAACACCGCCAACCGCCTATCAGCCATGCGAATGCGGCGAATCCAAAAAGGTCAGCGATCCATCCGCGCCCAAGCGGCGGTAAAAACAGCTCCGCCGCCCCGTATGGCATGACGGCCCAGCCGGACGCACCCGCACCAACAAAGCATCCTGATCACAGTCCACCAATATATCGACAAGGGTTAGACCATTGCCCGATGTCTCGCCCTTGCGCCACATGGCTTGCCGCGAACGCGACCAGAAATGCACTTGTCCGGTTTCAAAACTCAGGTCGATGGCCTGCTGATTCATATGGGCCACCATTAACAAACCGCCGTCATCAGCATCTGTTACAATCGCCGTTACCAAGCCAGCCGCATCAAAACGGGGCATAAACTGATCTGCATTGTCGCGCTTTTCGTCCATAAATTGGGCCATAAACGATATCTTCTGTCGCTGTCATCCCGTTCGACAACATATAGGGTAACATAAATGCAAAAAACCCACCCGCTGGGGGGAGACATTTGCATTCACCGTCCCTATATGCCCCCCAACACTTTCCCCTGCCCTGGATTGATAATGCTAACGACTCATCCCTTCGATGACGACAAGCTCCGCGAGGAGTGTGGCGTCTTTGGCATTCATGGAGCGGACGGCGCTGCTGCTGTGGTTGCGCTTGGCCTTCATGCCCTTCAACATCGCGGACAGGAGGCTGCTGGTATCACGGCCTTCGACGGCGAAAATTTCGACACCCATCGTGCCATGGGTCAGGTCGCCGGAAATTTTGACCGCGACGATATTATGAGCCAGTTGGAAGGCGCATCGGCCATCGGCCATGTGCGTTATTCCACCACCGGTGAAACCGCGCTGCGCAACGTCCAGCCTTTGTTTGCGGAATTGGCAACGGGCGGATTTTCCGTCGCCCATAATGGCAATATTTCCAACGCCATTACGCTGCGCAAAACATTGGTCCGTCGCGGGGCGATTTTCCAATCGACCAGCGACACCGAAGTCATTTTGCACTTGGTTGCGACCTCCAGCTATCGCACCTTGCTCGACCGCCTGATCGACGCATTGAAACAGGTCGAAGGCGCTTATTCGCTGATCGTCCTGACCGCCGAGGGTATGATTGGTTGCCGCGACCCCTTGGGCATTCGTCCCTTGGTGCTGGGCAAGCTGAACGGCGCTTATTTGCTGGCATCCGAAACCGTCGCTTTTGACGTGGTCGGCGGCGAATTTATTCGGTCGGTGGAACCGGGCGAAATGGTCATCATTCGCGACGGCCAGCTCACCTCCATCCGTCCGTTCCAAGATCAATCGGCCCGTCCGTGCATCTTTGAATATGTCTATTTCTCGCGCCCCGACAGCATTGTCGACGGCACCAGCGTCTATTCGGTTCGCAAGGCCATTGGCGCGGAATTGGCCCGCGAAAATATCGTTGATGCCGATCTGGTCATTCCCGTTCCCGACAGCGGCACCCCCGCCGCCATTGGCTATGCGCAAGAATCGGGCATTCCCTTTGAATTGGGCATCATTCGGTCGCACTATGTTGGCCGCACCTTCATTCAGCCCAGCGACAAGGTGCGCCACCTTGGCGTCAAACTGAAGCATAACGCCAATCGCGCGCTGATTCAGGGCAAGAAAATTGTTCTGATCGACGACAGTATTGTGCGCGGCACGACCAGCCTGAAAATCGTGCAAATGATGCGCGATGCGGGCGCTGCCGAAGTGCATATGCGTATCGCCAGCCCACCGACATCGCACAGTTGCTTTTACGGCGTCGACACGCCGGAACGCGAAAAATTGCTGGCGGCGCAGATGACGGTCGAGGAAATGGCCAAGTTCATCCACGCCGACAGCCTGTCGTTCCTGACCATCGACGGCCTGTATCGCGCCTTGGGCGAAGCCAGCCGCAATGACGATGCACCGCAATATTGCGATGCATGCTTCACGGGCGACTATCCCACCCGCTTGACCGATTTTGACGATCAAAGCGGCACGGACAATTTTTCCCTTATTGCAGAACGAACGGTCTAAATTATGACATCGGTATCGCAAGATTTGGCGGGTCAGATCGCCGTCGTCACTGGCGCCAGCCGTGGCATTGGTGAAGCCATTGCCTATTCGCTTGCGATACGCGGTGCCCATGTGGTCATCACCGCACGCACCGCTGGCGGGCTGGAAGCGCTGGAGGACCGCATTCACAATGCGGGGGGCAGCGCGACCATCGCGCCGCTAGACCTGACCGATGGCGACAGCATCGCCCGCTTGGCCGCTGCCATTGCGGAACGGTGGAACAAGCTGGACATGCTGGTGCTCAATGCCGCGATGCTGGGCACATTGACGCCCGTGGCCGCGATTGATGGCAAAGAATTCAACCGCACGCTGACGCTCAACTTAATCGCTCAGCAAGCCCTGATCGCCAATTTCGATCCGTTGCTGCGCCGTTCGGATGCCGGAAAATTGCTGGCATTGACCAGCAGCGTGGCCACCGAACCACGCGCTTATTGGGGGGCCTATGCGGCGTCCAAGGCAGCGCTGGAAACGCTCATCATCAGCTATGGCGCGGAAATGCGGAATATTTCCACGCTGCGCACCGCGATTTTGAACCCCGGCGCAACCCGCACCGCGATGCGCGCCCGCGCTTATCCGGGCGAAGACCCCGCCAGCATCAAAGACCCCGAAGCTGTGGGTGAATTTGTCGCCGCACGGATGATCGAAGGCTTTGACAGCACGGCGCGCTTCAACCTGCCCAAGGTGATGTAAGCGGCCACGCGGCCCATCCCAACCGACATAGAAAAGCCCGCCATTTCACCAATGGCGGGTTTTTCTCTTTTCAGACCCACGAGCACGTCCATTGCATGACGCACGGTCCGCGCGGGTCAACACATGGCCCCTTATTTCGCTTCGGCATCCGCTTCGGCATCTAGGGCGTCTTGCACCTGTTTGTAAAATTGCTGGCGCTGTTCCCCCACGCCTTCATGGTCGGTCGCCTTGGGCCAATTGCCGTTGCTGGCGACCACCAATTTGCGCTTGGGATCAATGAAAATCCCTTGGCCGAAAATGCCCTGCGCCGCATAGCTGCCATCGGCATAGGTCCACCATTGATAGCCATAGCCGCGCCCCGGCACGCCAATATTATAATAGCCGGTGGTGGCGTCGGAAAACCAATTGTCCGGCACCACTTGCTGACCGCCCGCCACACCGCCGCCCAAGGTAAATTGCCCCAAGCGCGCATAGTCGCGCAAAGTGGCGGAGATGCAGCAACCGCTTACCTCATGCCCCGAAGCGCCCAGCATCCACATGGCATCGCTTTCCATGCCATAGGGGGTCCAGACCTTTTCGGTCAGATAATCCGCCAACGTTTTTCCGGTGGCGCTGCTGACCAGCACGCCGATCAAATTCGTCTCTCCGGTATTATAATTCCATCGCGTGCCCGGTTCAGCAGCGCGGGGCAGCTTTTTCATATAGGTGACGGTCACATCCTCACCCGCCACGGGTTGCTGCAAATTGAACAGCGCGACATCACTGCGTGGGTCCTGATAATCTTCGTTCCAGCGAACACCCGACGACATGGTCAAAATCTGACGGATCGTGACGCCGTCATAGCCTGACCCTTTCAGGGCCGGAATATATTGGGTCACCGCATCGTCCAGCGACTTGATATACCCATCCTTCAGCGCGGCCCCAACCAAGGTTGAGGTAAAGCTTTTGGCGACGGAAAAGCTGGTCCAGCGCTTTTCCCGCGAAAAGCCCAGCGCATATTTTTCCAGCCGCACCTTGCCGTCGACCAAAATTATCAAGCCCGCATGACGCTGGCTGGCCATATAGGCGTCCACGTCAATCGCCAGCGGCTTGCCGTCCGGCAAAGGAAAGGCTGTGCCGCCCGCCTTAATCTGGTGCATCGGAACATTGGGCAAATGCTCCATCGCCTGAAAGGCTTGATCGCGAACATCTTGGCTCCAAAACAGCACATTCAGGTCCTTTGGCATCTCCGGCCCCGTCTGTTGGCCCGCGGCTGTTGCGGTGGTCTTCGCCGCCCCAGCCTTCGTCCCAACCTGTGCGCCTCCTTCTGGCCGCGCTTGCGCTGGCTCATATGCCAAGGCCGCGCTGCTGCTCATCAGCAAAAATGCCGTCATCCATATTTTCATATTGCCTCTCCCCATCCCATATCATTCCTATTGTGATGATATTTCGATGCTCACTCTTCCAGCATAACCTGAAAGCGCGTCTTGGACCGTGCGTCATGATAGCGCTGATCCCGCAGCCATATCGGTCCGCCCGCCACATCCTGCTCAATCAACGGCATACGTGACCAGAATATAAAAGCCCGCGCGGCAGGATTGTCGGCCAACCAAGCGCCCAGTCGCGGATTGTCCATGCCGCTGGACTTGCCCGGCTCATCCACCTGCGCGCCTTGCCCCACATGATAAGAACCGCTGCCATATTGGTCGCCATCGCGCCAAAAAATGTCACGCTTCCAAAAGGCGAGCGGCGGCGGGCTTGCCACGGTCAGCGCATGACCATGGCCCGCATCCGCCAACAAGAGGCCCGCCTGTCGCTCGGCTTGATGGCTGATGACGCCATTGGCGGCAATATAGGCGCAGACGGCCAGCAACCCCGCCGCCGCCGTGCGGCGCCAATGCGGTGCGCCCCGTTTTTCCTGTTTGCGCGACATCCACAATAAACCGCCCAGCATCAACCAAATCCACAGGTCGATGATGAACAAAATATCGCCGTAAAACCATGTTGATGAAAAGGGCTCTAACAGCCGAACACCATAGTTGTTCATCCAATCCAACGCCGGATGGCTGAGGCAGCCCAAATAAGCCAAGGCCAGCAACCACCCCTTGTGGATCGGCAGGCGATCAGCCGGACGCGTGCCGCGCCTGCTCTGCCAATGATCATAGCCCAACATGATGGCCCATAGCAGCATCGGCAAGATCAGCATCGCCAGCGGACCATGGGTCAGGCCGCGCCGCATCGACAGGCTTTCAAGGCCGTAAATCACACAGCTTGCATCAATGTCGGGCAAATTGGCCGCGATGATTAATGTTGGCATCGCCAGACCCGTCTTTTTCTTCAGACCGACCTGCCCCAAAATCGCGCCAAACAGGCTGTGCGTTAGATTATCCATGCCCAAGGGATAGGGCGTAAAATTCAAAAATCATCCGAAAAATAGGCTTATCGCGTCCATGATCCATGGGTCCTTGTAATGGCCCCATAAAATATCCCCATATTCACCCCGCCATCCGAAAATATAATGGCACAGCGTTTTGCCCATTGAAGTGAGCAACCATTCCAGAATAGCTTGCCAACAACATAACATAATGAGGTGTCAAAATGGCGGAGAGCAAATCCCATTATACGCGGCCCGATGTGGCGGCATTTCTGACCTATTTAAACGGTCAAGACGGCCCCAAGATGGAGGATGTGCCAGTTGCGGCGGCCCGCGAAATGTTTCGCGCCATGACCCAGTTGGGCGACCTGCCACGCGGCGACATCGCCAAGGTCGAAGATTTTCTGATCCCCGGCCCCGCAAGCGATCTGGCCATTCGCGGCTATGACAATCGCCCTGACCGGACCGCTGGCCCTGTCATGGTCTTTTTTCACGGCGGCGGCTGGGTGATTGGCGATTTGGACACCCATGACGCCTTTTGTGCCGAAGCAGCGCGTATCTTGGACATTCCGGTTTATGCCGTCGATTATCGCATGGCCCCCGAACATCCCTTTCCCGCCGCGCCCGATGATTGCGAAGCCGCCGCGCGCTGGATCGCCGAAAACCGCCCCTGCACCGGCCTGATACTGTGCGGCGAAAGCGCAGGCGGCAACCTGACCATCGTCACCGGCCTTGCGCTGCGCGACAACCCCGCCAACGCACCGGTGCTGGCCCTGCATCCCATTTATCCCGCTACATCGTCGCGCACCGATTGGCCTAGTTTCAACGATTTTGCCGAGGGTCATTTGCTGACCGCCAGCAGCATGGCATGGTTTGGCGCTCAATATGCCCCCGACGCCAGTGACCGCCGCTATTCACCGTTGGATTTTCCCGCCGACGGCCTGCCACCCACCTTGCTGGTCACCGCTGGCCTCGACCCGCTGCGTGACCAAGGGCGGGCCTATGCCGCAAAATTGATCGAAGCCGGTGTGCCGACCACTTATCGGGAAGCAAAGGGAAATATTCACGGCTATATCAATTTGGCGCAAGCGATTCCCAGCAGCTTGGATGATATTCGCGGCGCATTAAATGTATTAAAATCTATGATAGCGGAAACCATAAATCGATGAGTGAATTTGATCACCTCCCCTATCGCCCCTGTGCCGGTGTGATGTTGGTAAATGGCGAAGGGCGCATTTTTGTTGGTCAACGGATCGATTCCACCACCGAGGCATGGCAAATGCCCCAAGGTGGCATCGACCCCGGTGAAGACCCCGAAAGTGCGGCACTGCGCGAACTGCAGGAAGAAACGGGCATTGACCCAAAACTCGTCACGGTCATCGCGCGCAGTGCTGGCGAACATTTTTACGACTTGCCGGTGGAACTGAAAGGGAAAATCTGGGGCGGGAAATATCGCGGCCAGCGCCAAATTTGGTTCCTGCTAAAATTCCATGGCGATGATAGCGACATTAATATTGTCACCAAACATCCCGAATTTCACGCTTGGCGCTGGGCCAATTTGGATGAGGTTGAGGCGTTAATTGTTCCGTTCAAGCGCGAACTCTATCACGCTGTCATTCAAGAATTGTCACCGCATATCGTCTAATTTTCGTCCCGCTTGCGGCTGACAGCCAGACAGAAAGCGGCGCGGCCATTGGCTGCGCCGCTTTATTTATCCCTGCTCCTATCTATCGGCATATCGGCCCACTCGTCTGGTATAGGCTGCAAAGTTCGGATAATTGCGCATCATGTCCCTATTTGCTCCTGCCCCATCCCCCTCGGCCTCTACACGCCCCCCTCTGGCCCTTTACGCCATTGGTTTGGGCTCCAACCGCCGCCACCCCTATTTCGGCGACCCCCGCGCTGTTTTGGTCGCGGCCGTCGACGCGCTGCAAAGCGATGCTGTTGAAATTGTCGACACCAGCCGGATCATGTCCAGCGCGCCCATCGGCCCATCGCGACGCCGCTATGCCAATGCAGCCATCTTGATCGCCTCCCCTCTCTCCCCACCCGAATTATTGCATCATCTCAAGCATATCGAATCTCTATTCGGCACACGGCGGGGCCAAAGATGGAGTTCGAGGGTTCTCGACCTCGATATTTTGCTCTGGTCGGAAGGAATTTGGAGCGATGACCAGTTAAACATCCCGCATCGGGAAATGTTGACCAGAAATTTTGTCCTCTCCCCATTGGCGGAAATCACCCCAAAATGGCGGCATCCGCTGCTCCAGCGGAACATTCGTCAAATTTTATCGCAACTTCTTCGTCGTTACCCTGTTGACCAACAGAGAAACACCCTCTAGTGGCCCTCTCACCACAACGGACGGCAACGCCGAACGATGATGGGCCCTTAGCTCAGTCGGTAGAGCAACTGACTTTTAATCAGTAGGTCGCTGGTTCGAATCCAGCAGGGCTCACCACTGTTTTTAAAGCATTTTTCTTGATTTTAAGAGAGACTTGAAAACGGTGGTTTGCACTTCAGTTTGAAATTTCCACGCTTTCTTCCAGCTTACGAATGGCACTTTCAGCTAGCCTGCTATCGCGGTGAAGATAATGGGCATCCAAGATGCTCCCCACGTCTTTCATGCTGTGACCAGTGATCGTAGCAATCTCCGCTTCACTACATCCCGCCAGCGCTAATCGTGTGACCGCCGTGCCGCGCAGATCATGGAAGGTAAGATCCACCACCCCCGCTTTCGCACAGGCTTTGCGCCATGACGAACCAAAGCCAAAGCGCGTCCAAGGCCGATCTAACGTTGTCCGCAATATGTGATGCGCCCGCTGTTGATCATTCGGCAGCACCAATTGCGCCCGCAGGCCATCCAATTCTTCCCGCAAAACCTTGGCGACAGGGATGATGACGCGCTTACCCGTCTTCAACTGGCTCAAGCGGATGTGTGACCCATCATATTGCCCCCATGAGAGCGCCAACAGATCGCCTTGCCGCTGACCGGTCCACAGAGCCAGCTTCAGCGCCAAATGCATGTGAGCAGGTGCCTTTTCGTAAAAGGCCGCCTCATCCTGCGCGGTCCAAACCTTGTCCTTGCGATTGGCGCGATAGAGCTTGCCCGGCTTCTCGCAGGGGTTGGTAGCAATCAGCCCGCGATTAAGCCCCCACGACAGCACACGTGCCAAAATAGCAAAGCGATAGTCCGCATTGCGCCGCGATTTAATCGCCAGCTTATCGCGCCACGCCAGAAACTCACCGCGTGCACGGCGATCCTCCAACAGCTTTAACGGCATGTCGCCAAACTCAGCGTCGATGTGCCGCGTGTGGGCCGCATAATCCTTCTGGCTACGCTCAGACAGCGACTTAAATTCAGCCGAGCCAAGATAGTCATCAATCAGCCAGCGCAGGCTATCCTTGCGATGCCGCCCTTGCCGCTCCGCAATCGCTTGATTGTAGCTCGCCATAAATTCAGGCGACCCAGGCTGACCGTCCAAACGCGGCCCACCACGCCATGCATAGAAATATGTAACGACCGTGCCATCCGCCAATTTCTTACGCGCACGGTTCAATCCTTTGAGCCTAATTCTCATGGCGGCTTGCCTTCCAGCTAGTCCAGCGATCTTGCACCTGCGCCGCTTCGCTGTGCGTCAGGCGGATGGTGCCATCGGGGGCGATTTCGGTTTTCACCACGTCCAACCCCAAAGCCTGCACCGCCTTGATAGCGCGCGAGACATTGGCTTGCGTGATGCGATGCAGCGTTGTCATAAAAAGGCCCTTCCCAAAGCATAGGCCATGCCCGCAGCCATGAAGGCGATGAGCGAGGTGGCGGTGGAAATATACGCCGCCTGCATATGTTCGCGGCGGCGTGCGGTGTGGCAGCATTCGCAGCTGCAGCGGACACGCTGGTTGGCGGACGCACGGCGCGCCCAGCCCAAGGCGGATTTCACACCCGCGTTCATGCGCTCATGTCCGACACAGAGAGGAGCAGCAACGCCACAGGGATCATGGTCAAGCAGGTGGCCGTGATCGTCAGCGCCTTCAGCGTCTCTGTGATCGTCAGTGTCGCAAAAACGTCCTCGACGCGGTCAGCGGTGTGGTTCGCCGCCCGTTCATTGGTGGCAAAGAAAGTCAAAAGTCGGCGCATGATAT
>CAZIVW010000014.1:0-74835 GCA_964542975.1 uncultured Sphingopyxis sp. | reverse complement strand
CATCAGACTACGAATCTGAGGGTCGGACGTTCGAATCGTTCCGGGTGCACCATTTACCCATCATCGATATTGACCCAATCGCTTAGGATAAGCGTAGCATGTCGTCATGTCCCTTGCACGCTATCGGCAATGGTGGCGGATATTGGGTCCGGCGCATGATCTGAGGCCTGAGCCGCGCGTGGTGCGCGGCCCGTCCCATTTTCTTCTGTCAGTGTTGCGGTGCCATGCGCATTTTGCTGATGTCCCACAAGCTGCCGAAATATTCGTCATGATGTTGGGGCTTGAACCCACGATATCCCGAACCTGGCGTGAAGGTCATTTCACCGAATAAAGGCGTGCCTTCATTTTCATATAGGTCAACGCGCACATAGCAAAAGTCGCGCCCCAATGCCTCCGCAATTTCCAGCATTTTGGCCAGCGATGACGGCGGCGGAGGGGGCGTGTCGGGGTGCTGCATATAATCGCGGCAGTCCATCGTTTCCCAATTTGGGCTGGCGATATGGGCGCGCGGGTCATCGCCCCGCCCCGTATAGGCGGCAATGAACTGCACTTTGCCATGGAAGACGTGGAATTTATAATCGTTCAGAAAGCGTCCTTCGCCGATCAAGGGTTCGACAAGCAATTGCCGGTCGATTTGGTCGTAATGGCGTTCGAACAGGTCTGGACGATAGGAGGTTTTCATCCATCGGGCAGCCAAGGCCTCTACGTCGTCCCAATCCACCTCATCATCGGGCCTGATAAAGCTGTTGGCACCGCTCATATGATTGGCTTTTAGGACATAGGGGCGCGCCCAGTTGCGCTCTGCGCGCGGAGGAAGTGACTTTCCATGCCATAGCGTTGGGATGACATATTCGGCGCCAATTCGCTCTGCGACATAGTTTTTGGCCAAGACCTTGTCCGAACATGTCGCGAGCAGTGGATTGCTATCATATAATTTTCGATATTGGATCTTGTCCGTCAATGTTGTCGGATTTTCCAAGTCTAATCGACGTCCATTGCGAATGATATGTTGTAATTTTAAGCTGGTCTTTATTGGTAGGGATGAAAATAATTTAATCTTCAGGGGTTTTAATGTCATATATAACTTTTCATCTTGTATATATAAAAGATTAACTGGCGAATGACATAATTTAATTATTAAAATAATAAAGTGTATAATTGTATATATTGGGAATTATTTTTATTCTATATTGTTTTATATTTTACTGATGAGATGTGGTAATGTGCATTATTTAGCCCAACTGCTGAAAAAGAGAAAAGCCGTCCGCGAAGGCGGACGGCTTGGAAAGGATGCTAAACGGGTGGTCGATGCGTTACCAGTGGGAATTCATCAACCGTTCACGTAAATTATGAAGGTCGGTGTTGGCCAAGGCTTCGTCGGGATTATCGGCGCGCAATATTTTTGCCAGTGCCAACTGGGTTTGAGCCAATAAATCCAACCCCTGAAGGGCCGACATATGGCGCAGGGCCACATCTGGATCACCGCACAGCATGGCCCCCAGCGATTCCGTTTCGGCGCGCATATTCTCCAGTTCATCCGCAATTTTTTGCAGCAAGCTGGGGTTGGGGGGGATAGCGCTGCTCATACCGTTGCCTGTATCCGATATTGCAGCATCGCGGCGGACAGGTCGGTCAGAGGCAAGACTTGCGACGCTGCGCCCTTGGCAATGGCCAGTTCCGGCAATTCGGCGGCGCGGGCGGTGTCGGGCGATTGGGCCAAAGTGAGGCCGCCCGTGGACTTCATCGCCATCAATCCGGCAACACCATCGTCCCCGATGCCCGTCAAAATCGCCGCTGCGCCTGCTGCGCCAGCGGTTTTGGCGATGGTGCCGAGCAGCAAATTGGCGGATGGGCGGTGGCCCGCAATGGGTTCCCCGTCGATCAAGCGCAAGCGGCCTGCGGGCCATTTGTCGATGATCGCATGTTTTGCATGGTCGCAGACAATATAGACATTGCCCGCTTCTAGGGGTTGGTCGTCGGCGGCCAAGCGGATGCGCGGCTGGGTGACCTTGTCGAGCTTGGTGATAAAGGCATCGATGAAACCGCTGGCGCTGGCCAGATGAATGATGGTGGGCGGGCAGTTTACCGGAAATTGGGCGATCATATCGCTGAGGGCGTCGACGCCGCCGGTATTGGCCACCAAAGTGAGCAGGGCGTCGCTGGGCCTATAATCCGCTGCAACCGCTGAGACGGCGACTGGCACCGATGTTTCGGCTTTGCGCGCTTTGCCGCCGTTTTTCGCCGCTGATTTCACCAATCGCGCCAATCGCGGTCCGATTTTGGCAAATTCGTCCATCGTCGCTTTGGTCGGTTTGGGGAAACAGTCAAAGGCCCCCAATTCCAAGGCCTTGAGCGTCGCATCAGACCCTTTTTGCGTCAGGGTGGACAGCATGATGACCGGCATTGGACGCTCTGTCATCAATTCTTCCAGAAATTCCAGACCGCTCATGCCCGGCATTTCGACGTCCAAGGTGATGACATCGGGGCGCAGTTTCTTAATCAGGTCACGCGCTTCGTCGGCGTCGGCGGCATGTTCAATGACGGTAATACCGGGGGCATCGTTCAAAATGCCCGAAAAAAGCGCGCGCATGGTGACGCTGTCGTCAACAACCAAAACCCGAACGGGGGGGGCCATGTCAATAACTCCTATGAAAACTCAGGCTGCGTCCGCAAGAATATGCGGGGCCGCGCCGCTGGGGGCTTGCGCGGCTGTGGCAGCGGGGGGCGTTGCGCCAAGGGTCAGCGATTTCAAATCCAGCACCATCGCCATATGGTCGTCGACCGTGGCCAATCCTTCGATGAAGAAGGGGACCAGCGGATCGCCCAAATCGGGCGGCGGCTGCATGGTGGCTTCGTCAATCAGCACAATGTCATTCACGCTGTCGACGATCAGCCCATGCAATTGATGACCAATTTCCATCACGATGATGACATGACGCGCCGATGCTTCGGTATCGCCCCAGCCCAAGCGGCTGCTCAGGTCGATAACCGGCAACACAGTGCCGCGCAAATTCACCACGCCGCGCACATAAGCGGGGGCGTGGGGGATTTTGGTTGTTGGCGTCCATGCCCGAATTTCGCGCACAGCCATGATGTCCACACCCAGCAATTTGTCGTCAATTTGAAAGGTGATGAGTTGGCGGGTCATGTTGATATCCTGATGATCACGGCAATGTTCAATAGCCTAGGTTTTATGGCCTAGTTTCCATGGCCTAATGTTAATGGGCTACACGGCGAATGACGCTGTTCAATTGATCTGGGTCAAAGGGTTTGACGATCCATCCGGTGGCCCCAGCAGCGCGGGCGCGGGCTTTTTTTTCGGCGGTGCTTTCGGTGGTCAGCACCAAAATCGGCATGTCGCGAAAACGCGGTTGGGCGCGGATATGTTCGATCAAGCCGAAACCATCCATGCGGGGCATATTGATGTCCGTGATCACCAAGTCCGGTTGATGATGTTCCAACCACTCTGCAGCCGCGACACCGTCTTCGGCTTCGTTGATCTGATGACCTTCTTTGGTCAAAGCAGCGCGCAGCAACATACGCATGCTGACACTGTCGTCGACCGTCAAGATATTGATGTTGGACATATTATTTTCCACTTGATCAGAAAAGTTCGATTTCGCCGACTGGGGGCTTTTGCGGGATGCGGGGTGTTTCAGGGACAATGTCTTGGACCAAACGGCAGCGAATGCGGCCCGTGGCGGGCTGAAAATCCAGCCGGCGGGCGGATGTGCCGCCCGTGTCCAAATAGGCCAGCTCAATGCCGTCTGCGGCCAGAAATTGTTGGGCAAATTTGCTGTTGTCCAAGCCAATGCTGCGCATGCCGCTGTGCATATTGGCCCCGCCATAGAGGCGCGCGCGCATGAAGCTGCGCCGTGCACCAGCCTTCAGCATTTCATTGACCAGCAATTCCATAGCATAAAGGCCATAACGCTGGGCGGCGCCCACATCATCAGGCGCGGCTTGGGGGGGCAGGGGCAACAGGAAATGGTTCATGCCGCCAACCTTGGCGCGTGGGTCATATAAGCAGCAAGCAATGCAACTGCCCAAGATGGTGGTCAGCACCAAATCGGCGTCGCTGGACACTTCGCTTTCGCCCTGCATCACGCTGTGGCGGCGTTGTCGCGGGGCGGTGGTGGGCAGGGGGCTTAGCATGAGCAAAGCTCCATCAGGCGGGCCGCGATGGATGACAGGGGCAGGACATCATCCAGCCCGCCCATGTCGGCGGCGGCGCGCGGCATACCGTAAATCAGCGATGTTTCGGCATTTTGGCCGATGGTCGGCAAGCCTGCTGCGTGCATGGCGGTCAGCCCGCGTGCGCCATCATCGCCCATGCCGGTCAGAATGACACCAACTGCGTCGCTGGGGCCATAGCCTGCCAAGGATGTGAATAATCGATCGGCGGACGGGCGATGGCCGTTTACCGGATCGCCGTCTTGGATGACACAGCGCATCGGATTGCGGCCCTTAATGATGCAGTGCTGCGGCCCGGCTGGCGCAATATAGATATGCCCAGGTTCCAGCGTCATATTATGCCGTGCTTCCACCACTTTTGGCGCGACAGCGCGGTCCAAGCTGCGGGCCAACATTGTCGTATAGCCTGCGGGCATATGCTGCACGATGATTGTGGGCGGACAATCCACCGGAAAACTGCCGAGCAGATGATTCAGCGCCTCTACGCCGCCGGTGGACGCTGCAATCGCAATAATCCGCCCGTTCCACGTCTTGCCCGCATGGGCGGATGCACAACTGGGCTGGGCCAAGGTGCGGCCCTGCAACTTGGGCTTGCACGATGCCGCCGCTTTCACCATTTGCGCCAGCCGGCCTGCATCGCTGTCCAACAAATCGCTGATCCGTCCAGCCGGCTTGGCATAGCAATCGACCGCGCCCAGCGACAAGGCGCGCAGCGTGGCTTCGGCGCCTTTGGCGGTGTGCGATGAGAGCATGACGACGGGTGTGGGACGCAGGCTCATGATCTTATCTAGGAAATCAATGCCGTTCATTCCCGGCATCTCAATGTCCAAGGTGACAACATCGGGGTCACGTTCGCGGATCATAATCCGCGCTTCGGCGGCATTGGCGGCGGTGCCGATCACATCAATTTGTGGGTCCTGACGCAGCAGCCCCGCAATGATCGCCCGCATGGTCGGGCTGTCATCGACAATGATGGTCCGCACGCTCATGATAGGGCCTTGCGAAAGATGGTCTGGCCGACATTTTCGACCAATGTCGCGGCGCGTCCAATCAACCGCTCGCTATGGCCAATATAGAAATGGCCACCGGGGCGAAGCTGTTGAATCAAGCGGCATTGCAGTTTTTCGGTGGTCGGCGCATCGAAATAAATCATCGTATTGCGGCAGAAAATCACATCGAAACTGGCGCGAATGGGCCAGTCGCCAATCAGGTTGAGATGACGAAAACGCACCATTTTACGCACGATATCGGTCATTTGAACATGGTTTGCGTCATCGGTCAGCCACAGGGCGGCCAGATCGGCAGGAATTTCGGCGCGGGCGTCTGCATCATAGCGGCCCGTGCGTCCGATGGTCAGCACGTCATGATTAATGTCGGTCGCCAAAATCGCGATATTGGCTTTGCTGATACGTTTGGCCTCGACGCGGTTGTTGCCCAGCAAGCTCATGACGAGCGAATGGACTTCTTCGCCCGACGATGACCCTGCCGACCACATGCGGACGGGGCGCTTTTGATCCACCGCCGCCAAAATTTGGGGCCGCACATGTTGAACGAAATGAGCGAAATGATGCGGTTCGCGGAAAAAACGCGTGTGATTGGTGGTCAGCGCCTGAATCAGCGCTTGGCGCGTGTCGGCATTTTTCGCCGCTTCGCTGATAAAGGCGGACAGGGTGGACCCCCGCTCGCGCACCAGTTTCGCGAGGCGGGAAGCCACCAATATACGCTTGTTTTCCGGCAAAGTGATGCCCGAATGTTCATAGGCCAAGCGCGCCACGATCGCAAAGTCCCGAGACGATAACGTGCTGTCGTCCAATGTGGTGCGCGATGGGCGCGGTTCTGCCAATGATGCGTCCATGATCAACAGGCCCATTGGCGCGGCGCGTCTTTGGTCCGCAGCGCGACCAATGTTTCCACGTCCAAAATCAAGGCCACACGGCCATCGCCCAAAATGGTCGCGCCGGACACGCCTTCGACCTGTTGATAATGGGTTTCCAGACTTTTGATGACCACCTGACGTTGATCGACAATGGCATCGACCATCAAAATGGCTTGGCCGGATGTTTCGGTTTCGACAATAATCAGCACCGCTTGCGAGGGGTCGTCCATCGCGCCCGATACACCCAATTGCTCGCCGACCGACATCACCGGCAAATAGGCCCCGCGCACATTCAGCACATCATTGCCAAATCCGGTGCGTTCGACGGCATCGGCGGCGGGACGCAGGCTTTCGATCACATGGGTCAGCGGAACGATAAAGGTTTCATCGCCGACCGACACGATCATGCCATCGGCAATCGCCAAGGTCAGGGGCAGGGCGAGTGTGAAGACACTGCCAAGGCCCGGCTTGGATTCAATGGTCACGCGTCCGCCCAAGGCGTGGACCCCTTGGCGCACCACATCCATGCCCACGCCGCGACCCGAAATGTTCGACACGCTTTTGGCCGTGGAAAATCCGGGGGCGAAGATCAGATTGTCGATTTCCTCATCGCTCAGCCGGACATCAGGCGCAACAATGCCGCGTTCGGTGGCAATGGCCAGCACCCGTTCGCGGTTAATGCCAGCGCCATCGTCGCTGACCGTTATGACGATGCGCCCGCTTTTATGCTCGGCCGCCAAGCGGACGGTGCCCTCGGCCGGCTTGCCTTTGGCCACGCGGTCGTCGGGCATTTCAATCCCATGGTCCACGGAATTGCGGATCAAGTGGGTCAGGGGTTCGCCCAACCGTTCGATCACCGTTTTGTCCAATTCGGTGGCTTCGCCTTCCACCTCCAATATCACGCGTTTGCCCGTCGATGCTTCCAATTCGCGGACGATGCGCGGCACACGGCTGAACACCGACTTCACCGGCTGCGCGCGCAGTGCCATGGCGCTGTCCTGCAATTCGCGGGTCAGATGGTCGAGATCGGTCAATTCCTGAATATCATCGGTGGAATCGCCCAACAGGCGCTGGGACAGCATGGATTGGGTGATAACCAATTCGCCGACCAAATTGACCAGACGGTCCAGCTTTTCCAACTCCACCCGAATGGTGGCGCTGCCCTGAGCTTTTGGTGCCGACGGAGCGGTCGGCACTGCGGTCGGGGCTGCTGCTGGCGCTGGTCCGGAGCGTGCGGGGGGCGGCACGGGCGTGGGACTATGCGGCGCTGGCGTTGGTCGTGCGGGCGTTGTTGGCATAGCGGCTGGCGCTGGAACGCCAAGCGGAGCGGTCGCGGCAGGCTGCGCCGCTATGATCGGGGTGCTGGGCGCTGGCAAGACGGGCGGCGAGGGTTGGGGAGAGGGCTTGGCCGCTGCGTTTGACGCGGTTTCGGCTCCAGCCGGGGCGGGATCCGCATGCACGGCCATCACGGTGTCGGGGACATTGCTTTCGTCCCAATCCGGCGAGTCTGTGCGCTTTAGGTCAAGGCTGGCAGGGTCGGCGATAAAATCGAAAATCTCAAGGATTTGCGATTCTGCAACATGATGGGGTAATTGAATGGTCCAACCAACATAGGCCTCATCCGCGTCGAAATTCTCTAGGGTCGGCAGGCTTTGCAAATCGACGTAGCGCACCGTTCCGCCCAGGCGGCCCAATTCGCGCACCAATAGCAAGGGGTCGCCGCCATGCATCATATCGGCGGCGGTGGGAGCAAAGCGCAAAATCCAGTCGGACGGTGTGATGTCGCCGACAATCAGATTCCCGCCAAAATTTTCGTCGGCGTCCGAGGTGTCTGCATCGGCGTCTTCGGCGTCTTTGTCGTCGGCATCCTGTGCCACATCTTCGGCCAAGACATGCATTTCGGCCATCATGGCGGACAGGTCAAATCCCAAGTCCATGCCGATATCCAAAGCCACTGGCCCATCGGCGGGCGTAGCGGTTTCGGTTTCGCATTCACTTGCGATTTCGGGGGCGAAATCACTGCTGCTTTCACGGCCGCTGTCGGCGTCTTGTGCTACATCTTTGGCCAAGACGTTCATTTCGGCCATCATGGCGGACAGATCAAAGCCCAAATCCATACCCAAGCCGTTGTCTAGGCCCAGATCGGGCGCAACTGTTGCTGCCTCGGTCGGTGCGTCGGGGGCGGGATCTTGCGCGGGGATGGCCGCTTGTTGCAGCATATCCAGCATCACGGCGTCGTCGGGGGTGGCATTTTCGCCACTGATCGCGCCGACATGGTCCGCCAGCATGTCAAAAGCCGCCATCAACAGATCGACCAATGACGGCGTTACCGCGACCTCGCCGTCCCGAACCTTGTCCAACAGCGTTTCAAAATGATGGGTGAAGCTTTGCAAATCCGCAAAGCCAAAGGCCCCCGCACCGCCCTTGATCGAATGAACGGCGCGAAAGATGCTGTTGATCGTTTCCGCATCATATTGACCGGATTTTATATCCATCAAGGCGGCTTCTGCATGGCCCAGACCTTCTTCGCATTCCTGCAAATAGATCGCCTGAATTTCTTCGTTGGTCATGCTCGTTCCTCGGTCTGATGGGGCCGCGGCAGCGATAAGGCGTCGCTCAGGCCCGCCAAGTGCGCCGCCCGCAGCAGGTCCGGACTAGCGGACGTCAGGCTGATCGGGGACGATGGCGATGCGCTACGCAGTGCGGACGCCAGCAACTGCAACCCCGCCAAACCTGTTTTTTCAACCGCCGACCCGTCGATAGTGACGCCGCTGTCGTGCAGAATATTTTGCATATCCTGCACCAACTGGCGCACCGCTTCTTGATCCAGCCGCGCCGGCAAAATGATGTGCCGCATGTCCGTTTCCACCCGCTAGCCTGTTAAAATTCCGACCAATCATCGTCTGCGCCAACGCTGGTCAAAGCAGGGATGGGCTGGGGAGCCGCAGACTGGGCGGGCTGGGCGGGCTGGGCGGCGGGGCGGCCACGGCCCAAAGTGGGGGTAGGGGATGTTACCGCGTTGCCGCGACGTGGAGCCTGTGCTGAGGTGGTGAAGCGGCTTTGGGACGGCGAAGGCACCGGCGCGGCCATGGACGCCAGACCATTTTGATAGCTGATCGAGCGGGTGGTGTTGGCCAAGTTGAAATGACCAACCAAGCCGGCAAGCTGGCTGGCTTCATTGGCCAAGCTGCGCGCGGCGGCGGTGGATTGTTCGACCATTGCGGCATTTTGCTGGGTCATTTTGTCCATTTCGCCAACGGCCACATTAATTTGTTGCAAGCTGTTGGCCTGTGTGCCCGCCAATTGCGAAATATTCCCCGCCAATTGCGAGATATAGCCGATACGGTCGACGATCCGGTCCAGCGATTCCCCGCTTTGGCCGACCAAGGCAACGCCGCGTTCGACTTGCTGCGAACTGGCGCTGATCAAATCTTTGATATGCTTGGCGGCTTCGGCAGAACGCTGGGCCAGCGCGCGCACTTCATTGGCGACCACCGCAAAACCCTTGCCCGCATCGCCCGCACGGGCGGCTTCGACACCAGCGTTCAGGGCCAGCAAATTGGTCTGGAATGCAATGCCGTCGATGACATTGGTGATTTGGGTAATTTCTTGGGCCGAACGGTGGATATCATCCATCGCTTTGACGGCTTCTTTGACCACCGCGCCGCCTTGGGCCGCGTCATGATGGGCTTCTTCGACGCTGTTTTTCACATGCGCCGCGCCTTCGGCCGCTTCGCGGACGCCGCTGGTCAGTTGGTCCATGGCGGCAGCGGTTTGTTCCAGCGATGCCGCTTGCTGTTCGGTGCGGATGGACAGATCGTCCGATGCCTGCGCAATTTCCACCGATCCGGTGTTGATGCTGTCCGCCGTGACGGACACTTGGGCCAGTGTCTCGCTGATCTTTTCCCGCATATATTCGAAATCTTTTTCGATTTGGGCAAAGGCTTCGGGCAATTCGCCCAGTTCCGACGTGAAATCCCCTTTGGCCAATTCCGACAGGGCTGATCCAAATTGGTCGATGACCGCCAAACGCTGGCCTTCTTCGGCATGGAAATAGGCGGACAATGCAACGTCCATATCCAGCAGGGCCAATTTGACCAAGGTGCTGATCTTCTTGCCCATTTGCTTGCCATTCAGGCGCTGGACAAGGGATTCATTGACGATGGCTTGGATGACACGTTCAAGCACCAACGCATAGCCACCAATATACCATGTCGGCTTCAGGCCGATTTGGGCGTGGACATTGCCGATACGTTCGGCGCGCTGAAAATAACCCTCGTCCAATGGACGGGCGAAAAGCTGTTGCCAATGGCCCAATTGCTTGTCGCGCGCATGGTTCATGGCCTGCTGCGATGAAAAGAAATGCGACAATTGGGCCGTCTGACCGATTTTGCCATAAAATGCGGTCATGGCCGTTGGGGCATGGTCGTCCAGCGACTTGGCAATCGCCGGAAATTGCGCATAGTCGGAACGGCTGATACCAAAGAAGTTAATCCGTGCAGCAATTTCTTCAGCGCGTTGATTGCGGTCCACTATGCGACTCCATCAGTATATTGTTTCCTAATACCGGTAATTTACCGATTAGGATCGATGGTGGAGCCCTAGGCCAAACTCTTTAATCAAAGGTTGATGCAGACCAAAAGTTTAACATTATGTCCTGACATTTTCCAAAAAGGCTTTGGCGACCGGTGCGCTCAATGCTTCGGCAATTAAAAAGCCTTGAATGCGGTCGCAGCCCATGCGGGCCAACATGCGCAATTGGTCCTCGGTCTCGACGCCTTCCGCCACGACTTGTAAGCCCAACCGATGGGCAAGGGTTATCAGGCTGTCGACAATCACACGGTCTTTGCTGCTGTTGCATATGGATTGCACAAAACTGCGGTCGATCTTGACGACATGGATGGGCAATTCCCGCAAATGGGTTAGCGACGCAAAGCCGGTGCCAAAATCGTCAAAGGCAATGCGGATGCCCAATTTGTGCAGCTTATCAATGCTGCCGCGCACCCGCTTGGCTTGGCGGTCCAGCAACATGCCCTCGGTGATTTCAATGCCCAATTGATCGGGGCGGATTTTCCCTGCTTCAACCGCGTCGACGATAGTGGTGACAAAAGCATCGGACCGCAAGTCGGGGCCGGTTGCGTTGACGGTCACCGTGCTAAACGCCATGCCAGCGGCATTCCACGCCTGTATTTGGCTGATGGCGGTATTTAACGCCAAGATACCAATTTCGCGGGCGGTTGGTTCTTCTTGTAAAATTTCGATAAAATTGCCCGGCCTCAATATGGTGCCATCGGCTTCAATCCAACGGACCAAAGCTTCAAAGGCGGGCGGACCGGATGCGCATAGCGCAACGATGGGTTGGTAAAAAATATGGATTTGCTGGTTGGCAAGCGCATGGAAAAAGCGGCTGCGCAATTCCAAGCGCCGCTCCGCCTCCGCTTCATAGCCGATTTGGAAGGCGCGCCAATCATCCCCGCCTTCGCGTTTCGCGGCATAAAGCGCGAGGTCCGCACGGCGCATTAATTCATGGCTGCTATCGCCATCGGCGGGAAATCGGGACAGGCCGATACTGGCCGTGCTGCGCGGCGCGGCTGTATCTTCCAGCCGGTGGACATATATGTCTTGCAATATCGCCCGCAACCGATGGTCCAACTGGGCCGGCCCGCCTTCATGGTGCAGCAACATCGCAAATTCGTCGCCGCCCAGACGGCCTAGCATTTCACCGTCCCGCAGATGCGCGGAGACGATTTCGGCCACTTTTTTCAGCAATTGATCGCCGACATTATGGCCGCCCGCGTCATTCACTTCCTTGAAATGATCAAGATCGAGCATCGCCACTGTAAAGGGCGGTTGGCCCTTGATTTGGGTGCGTTGGTCGAGCAGGCCCAGAAAGTGGCGACGGTTGGCCGCGCCGGTTAGAACGTCAAAATGCGCTTGAATCCACAACTCTTGCCTGGCGTGGGTCAAGGGGGTCACATCGAAACGAATGGCGGTGTAACCCAATATTTTCCCGTTTGCGCTGCGGTTGGGCACGATGGTGGTGTCGACCCAATAGAGATGACCGCCCTTGGCGCGATTGCATACCGTGCCATGCCATGTTTGGCCGCGCGTAATCGTGCGGTATAAATCTTGGAAGAAGCCCCGATCATGCTCGCCTGATTTTAACAGGCGGTGGTTGCGCCCAATCAGCTCCTCTTGCGTGTAGCCGCTCAGGTCGCAAAATTTCTGATTCACCGCGACAATGGTGCCGCGCGCGTCGGTGATGGCGACGATAGCGGCCTGATTTAACGCCTCGCGCGGGTTGGCAAAGGCAGCCTGCAGGACTTCTTGCGGATTGGCTGGCACGGCTTGCACGGCAATAGGCAGGGGGGCATCCAGCGTAGCCACATCGACACCAGTATGTGTGCTTGGACGGTCATCGGTGTAGAGATTTTTTTGTTCGGATCGGGGCGCCAATGGCGGCATGGGTCAGGCTCACTTCTTGTGAGGATTGCTATCTGTTTGAAATCCTAAAATAGAATTAAGATATCCAATATAGCATATAGTTTTTTACTGATCCATGGCTCTGAAACTCAGCCGGATGTTGCCTAAGTTGGTAAGGCGATTGGTTGTGAAAAGAGGGGCGCGCATACGGGTGCGGCTGAGAATATTATTGGTAGAGATTGGGAGAAGGAGGGCAGCGCCTTAATCGACCATGTCGGCGATGAGGCGCTGCAGCTCGCGGCGGGGGATGACGGCTGGTGGCCGTTTGTCGGTGGGCAATTTTATGGCTTTGCCAGCCAAGGCTAGGCCGGAGAGCCGTGGAAAAATATTATTACTATAGGTCATATTACTCTTTTAATGAACAAATGTTACAACGGCATGACACCCGATTATGTTGGGCATCATGGTGGTTGATCGGTTGGATCGTGAAAGCGCATCACGCCATTCCCAGTCGCAGAGGCGAGGGGTGCGGTTTGTGAGCGTGCCCGAAAGGGCCAACGCCATCCGTGCGGAATCTCCGCTTGGATGGGCTGATATTGCATATGGGAACGGGTGCGCCCTTTTACAAGCCTGTGGGTGATGGAGCCTGCGGATTCTAGCCGTGCGGATGGTTAGACCGCTTGGGTTGGTGATGGCATAACGGCTGAAACCCTTCGACGTTCCATCTGCTAATGCTTTTTGTATCGGCGTCCGTCCATGGCTTGGCGGTTGTTAACGATGTCGCCGCAGGGCGGGCACCATTTTGGCCAATGTCGCGTCTTTTAATCCGAAATGATGGAACAGGGCCATGGCGATATGGCCGATGATCAGGACCAGCAAAATCCAGCCCAGCAAACCGTGCGCGGCATTGGCGGGGGCCATCAGCACTGGAATTTTTTGTCCGGTGGGGGCCAGCAATTGGTTGCCAAAAAATTTTAGACCGCGCCCACTGCCGATCGAACGTATCAGGGCGATCAACGGAATGATCACCATAGCGGCATAGAAAAGCATATGAACCAAGCGCGCAATGGTGCCCGATACGCTGGCGGAATAAGCGGGACGGCGGGGGCGTTGAAATATCGCCCAACCGAGCCGAACAAGCGCGGTGACCAAAATCACCAAGCCGACCGAGCCATGCGTGCCCGTCCATGCTGAAATAAAGGGCGTTTCGCCCCAAATTTTTTCCGCAACCATGCCGCCCAATTGCCAGAATAGCATGAAGGCCATCACCCAATGAAGCAGACGTGTGAACGCATCATAGGATTTGATGGTTGAACGAGGGTTCATGCTATTCCTCCGTGCCGGGCTATTGCGCCGATATTGGATGGGTCAAAATTGACGGCATCGGGGCGATTGATATGCGGAAAATCCAATAAGCTCTATGACTTTCTGAACAATTCCTCGGATAATATAAACGGCGCATGGCCCAAGATCACCCGCGCAGCCTTGGTCTAGCTGGTTGGGCGTGGGGCAATGGTGGGCGGCGGAAGCGGCGTTACGGGCCATCACGCGCTATATTATAGGCGATGCGGGGGCTGCGAAGTTGCGGCAAGTCGCGATGATAGAGCTAAGCCGGTGACAGGAACCAAAAGGTTCATCTGGTCATTTTGGGGAAGGGGCCAAATTGGGCCGGATCGGCAGGTGGGCCGAGATATTATTCGCCCAGCAGGGCCATGGAAACGCGGGCGGTGCCGCTGCGGTGCATACCGATTTCACGGGCGGCGGCGTGGGATACGTCGATCACGCGGCGATGGGTGAAGGGGCCGCGATCATTGATGCGGACGATCACGCTTTGGCCATTGTTCAAATTGGTGACGCGAACGCGGCTGCCAAAGGCCAGCGAAGGGTGGGCGGCGGTTAATTCTTCGGGATTGAAGCGTTCACCGCTGGCGGTGCGGTTTCCGGCCAATTCTTTGCCATAATAGCTGGCCATGCCGTCACCAACATGGGTTTCGTCATTCAGATCGGCTTCGCCCGCATCAATGACATCCGTGCCGGTTGGCAATGTGGGGGTGGGCAGCGCGTTGGCGCTATCATTGACCGACAGGCCGGGGATGGTGGTGGTCGCAACATTTTGGCGCGACAGGCGTTGATCCACGACAGACACAGCCGACAACATGGCATTGACCGAAGCGTTGATGCCATGGGGGAGCGTTTCTGCCTGAACGGTGGCCGAATTTGCGAGCATCAGCGGTAGTGCGATGGCCATCAAATAACGCATAGGGATCCCCTGTTTTCTGCTGAGGGGCTTCAAGCAGCATGGCGTTTGGCCTGCAATATTTTGGCGATGGTTTGAGCCGATAATCCGACCAATGGAGTGTTGTTTTTTGGATTTTTGACAATAAAAAGGGCGGAAAACCGCCCTTTTTTATTTTTACGAGATGGGAAAAGGGGCGGTTTTACACGTCCAAATTGGCCACCGACAAAGCGTTGGTTTGAATAAATTCGCGCCGTGGTTCCACTTCGTCGCCCATCAGCCGTTCGAAAATTTCATGTGCAACATCAGCCTGTTCAGCCTCCACGCGCAGCAAGGAACGGTTGGACGGGTCCAAGGTGGTTTCCCACAATTGTTCCGCATTCATTTCGCCGAGGCCCTTGTAACGGCTGACCGACAGGCCGCGGCGGCTGTTGGCGAAGATCGCTTCCAGCAGTTCCGACGGGCGAGTCACGGGGTTGGATTTGCCGGTGACGGCGACCTGCATATCCCCATTTTCGATGCTGGCCTCGGCCTCCACATGATTGGCGCTTTGTTTTACAAGGCGCGATGGCGCGGCATAGCTGTTCGCCTGTTCGGCGGCCAATTTGTGCAGGCGGCGGGCTTCTTGGCTGGCCAAAAAGGCTGCGTCGATGCTGTGAAAATCGCTGACACCGCGCCAGCGGCGTTCCAATTGATAGCCGCCATGATCGTCGGCAGAGATGGTCCAGACCGCTTCATTGGTGCCAGACAATGCTTTGTCTGCGGCGCTGAGCCAGTTTGACAAAGTGGCGGCGATTTGGGCGCGGCCAGCCATGTCCAATTCCGGATTTAGCGCGCCGGTCAAGGCCAAGGCTTCGATCAGGCCATGGTTCAGATTGCGCGGGATATAGCGCATCAAGGCGCGCATCCGCCGTCCATGGTCGATCAAGGTGCGCAGGTCCTGACCGGAACGGGCGCCGCCTTGGCTTTCCAGCACCAGCGTATCAATGCCCGCATCAACCAGATAATTTTCCAGCGCCGCATCGTCCTTCAAATAGACTTCGCTGCGGCCCTTGGCGACTTTATACAATGGTGGCTGGGCGATATACAAATGGCCGTTTTCAATGATTTCGGGCATTTGGCGATAGAAGAAGGTGAGCAGCAAGGTGCGGATATGCGCGCCATCGACGTCAGCGTCGGTCATGATCACAATCTTGTGATACCGCAGTTTTTCGAGGTTAAATTCATCGCGAATACCGGTGCCAAGCGCTTGGATCAGCGTGCCGACTTCCTTGGATGAAATGATGCGGTCAAAACGGGCGCGTTCGACGTTCAGAATTTTACCCTTTAGGGGCAAAATCGCTTGAACTTTGCGGTCGCGGCCTTGTTTGGCGCTGCCACCTGCGGAGTCCCCTTCGACCAGGAACAGTTCGCATTTGCTGGGGTCCCGTTCTTGGCAATCGGCCAGCTTGCCGGGCAGGGAGGCGATGTCCATCGCCCCTTTGCGGCGGGTGAGTTCGCGGGCGCGGCGGGCGGCTTCACGGGCAGCGGCGGCGTCGACGATTTTCTGAACCACGATTTTCGCGTTGGTCGGATTTTCTTCCAGCCACTCATTCAATCGGTCGGCCATCAGGCTTTCCAATGGTTGGCGAACCTCGCTGCTGACCAGCTTGTCTTTGGTCTGGGACGAGAATTTGGGGTCCGGCAGCTTGACGGACACGATGGCGGTCAGGCCTTCGCGCATGTCTTCGCCGGTCAAGCTGACCTTTTCTTTCTTCAGCAGGCCCGATTTTTCGCCATAATTGTTCAGCGTGCGGGTCAGCGCCGCACGGAAGGCCGCCAAATGGGTGCCGCCGTCGCGCTGTGGAATATTGTTGGTGAAACACAGCACATTTTCATAATAGCTGTCGTTCCATTCCAAGGCGACATCAATGCCAATGCCGTCGCGTTCCGACGAAATGGCAATGGGGTCTGGCAGCAATGGGTTTTTGTTGCGGTCCAGATATTTCACAAAGGCCGCAATGCCGCCCTCGTAAAACAGGTCATGCACTTCATGGTCGGTGCTGCGGGCATCGACCAATTTGATTCGAACGCCGCTGTTCAAGAATGCCAATTCGCGATAGCGATGTTCCAGCTTGGCAAAGTCAAATTCGGTGACATTTTTGAATGTCTCGGTCGATGCGAAAAAGGTTACGCGCGTGCCCTTTTTGCCCGCAGGGGCGGGGCCGCGTTCGATTAGCGGCGCAACGCTGTCGCCATGTTCAAAGCGCATCCAATGTTCAATGCCATCGCGCCAGATCGTCAGTTCCAGCCATTCGGACAAAGCGTTCACCACCGACACGCCCACGCCGTGCAAACCGCCGGATACCTTATAGGCATTGTCGTCGTTGGAGTTTTCAAATTTACCACCAGCGTGAAGCTGGGTCATGATGACTTCGGCAGCCGATATGCCTTCTTCGGAGTGGATACCGGTCGGAATACCGCGTCCATTATCTTCGACGCTGACCGATCCGTCGCTGTTCAGCGTGATCAGCACCAAGTCGCAATGCCCAGCCAAGGCTTCGTCAATCGCATTGTCCGACACTTCGAACACCATATGGTGCAGACCGGAACCGTCATCGGTGTCGCCAATATACATGCCGGGACGTTTGCGAACGGCGTCAAGGCCCTTCAGAACCTTAATCGAGTCGGCACCATAGCTGCTCTTAATGGGTTGGAGGGACGCGCTTTCGCCGTGGTGCTGTGCTTCTGTCAGCGTTTCACCGGTTGCATTTTGCGGCGTCGTGTTTTCAGTGCTTTCCGTCATGACGATGATATAGGGTCCAGACCCGAAAAACCCAAGCGAAAATGCGCCCCAAGCAAAGCTGTTCAGTGACATTGCGCGCAGCGTCTGGGGACGCTAGTTTCACAGCATGAAATTACCCATCTCCCTTTCGCGGTTGCCGCGCCCTATGGCCCCTCAATCGCTCTTTGCCGTCGGTGCCTTGGCCATGATGACGGCATGTTCCTCGCCCGCGCCCCCTGCGGATAATGCGCCTGCGGTATCGGGTGAGGCTTTGGCGGTGCGCCCTGTGCTGGTTGGCACCGAAGGGCCCAGCCTGCCGGCATGTTCCAGCGTGTCCAAGGTCAAAGACGGCGGAACGGACGTTTATTGGGCCCCCAATGAGACGCGCGCCGTCAAGGCACAATTGGCGGCGGGAACGCCTGTTTCTGTCTGCGAAGCGGCAGAGAATGACCAATGGTTTGGCATTGTGTTCGCTGCGCCGCGCACGGAAGCTGAAATGTGCGGTGTCAGCCGTTCGGTCGCCAGCCAGCAGGAATATCAAGGTCCGTGCCGTTGGGGCTGGATTAAGGCCGGATCGGTCCGCCTCGGCAGCTAATGCTTCGGGCCGCCCCATGGCGCAGTCGTTGAAGGCGCGACTTGGGGCGACAGAGATAGGCGGCCCGTCCCATTGGGGCTGGGCCGCCTGTTCCTTATGGATCAGCCGTTTTGATTGAGCGGGCTATCGTTTGGCCAATGGGGGCCTAGGGTCCTGACCCTAGCCTCGGCAATCTTCGATGGCGCGGCCAACCTCGCTATGGGCGGGCAGGGTGAGCGTGCGGCCATTGCTGGCGTCCAAAGCAAAGCGACCACGACTGAAGGCCATTTGGTCCAGCTTGTGATCGCGCGGCGATAGAAGCAGCATATTGCCCGCGCTGCCAAAGGGTTCAAAACGCAGGCGCGTGTTGCCAAAACTGGATTTGAAATCCACCGCAACAGCTTGTCCGCCAGACGCAAAGGCTTGAGTTTCCAGACGCATCGACCCGCCTGTGCAGGTCATGCTGATGATCGGCGTGGCTTGCCCTGCGGCCATATAGGTTGCAGCGCGCTGCGCGGCATCATAGCGCCAAGCACCGGCCGTCAACGCGCGCTCTTCCCAATTTTGGACGGGTTTCGCGACAGATGGCGGCGGCGGAGGCGGCGGGGCAGGGGTTGGCTGAGAGGGTGTTTCCTCAACCTTGGGGATGGCAGCACAGCCGCCCAGCGCGATGATGAGCGCGGCGGAAAAGGCCCAGCGATGCTTGCTATGCTGCCATGTCATTCGTTAAAATCCCTGCCATTCCAATATGTCATCAATATCTGCACGGGGCACGGGCCATTGGTTTACGGGCGCGTCCATGTCAGCATAGCCGATGGCCAGACCTGTAAACAAAATTTGCCCATCGTCCAAGCCAAGCGTGTCGCGAACCGTCTTGCCATACATGGCCCAACATTCTTGGGGACATGTAGCAAGTCCTGCCTCAACCAGCAATAACATCAACGATTGCAACCACATGCCCATATCAGACCATTGTGGTGGCCCCATGATGCGCGAGCAATGAACGAAAAGCATCACGGGTGCGCCGAAACCACGGTAATTTTCCATGAACTGTTTCAGGCGGCCTGCCCGATCGTCGCGGGGGATGTCCAGCGCGGCATAAAGACCCTCGCCAACGCCATATCGGCGGCTTTCCCATGGGTCGGTAATGGCGGGGGGGTAAATATCATATTCGGGTTGCTGCCCCGCTTTGCCCATGGCGATGCGGCCCGCCACGGCTTGCTGAACAGCGGCCCAACGATCACCCGCGACGATGACGCCTTGCCAAGGCTGCAAATTGCCGCCGGATGGTGCGCGCTGGGCCTTGCGGAAAATATCACGCAATAAGGCTGGATCGACAGGCTTGTCCTGAAAGGCCCGCACCGAGCGGCGCGCCGCCAAAGCCGAACTGACGGAAACGGACGAAGCGGTGTCAGGCATGAATTTCCCCTCTTATACGATCATAGCTGCGGTGTTGCCGCTGTTTGCCACACCCTAGGTCAGGAAAATCATGACGTATAGCTATCGCTTTTTCATAAATATGAAAGGGGGGGATGCGTTGGGCCAGAACCCTAAGCGGGGAGCCGCAGTTAATTCCACCGCATCGGGGATGCGGGGCGGGATGGGGCATAGGGCAGAGTGGCCTTGGGTCCGATCTGCGGCTTGGACGGGACATCCGCTTCATGCAGGACCATATCGTCATAGGGGCGCGGTGCCAGCGCCGCGCGCGCTTGGTCCATTTGGGTTTGGATTTTTAACAGGTCGGCGATGCAGGCCATGCCCGTCCGCCGTAGCATGTTGGCGCGGTGGGCTTCCACCGTGCGGGGGCTGATGCCCAGCAAACGTGCGGCATATTTGTTGCTGGAACCGCCGTGGAGCGCCCGCAATATATCCTGTTCCCGTGGGGTTAGATGGTGCAAAATTTGGGCAGCTTTTTCTTGATCGTTCAGCCATGCCCGCCGCGCGGCCAGCCGCATGCTTTGGCGCTGCACGATGCTGGCGATAGCGGCCAAATCTGCGGCGCTGTTCACAATATCGGCGACGCTCGCATGCAGCATATGGCGGGCGTCTTCCCCGCTTATCAGGGGCGCGATGATGATCAGCGCCAAACAGGGGCTGGCACCCGATTTTTCCAGCAGCGCTTCCCGCTCTGGCGGTGTCAGCAGGCCCCAATCGACGAGCAAGATCATGTCGGGCCATGGGGGTGGCGGCAAGTCGGCGAACTGCTCTATGAGCATAAAATCGTGAAGGTCATGGTCACATAGATGCGACGAAATGCTCTGTTGCTGCAATGGACAGGCCAAGAATAGTCCGATTTTCATCCGTGCGTCCCCCAAGGAAGCCGGATGGTGCGAAATCGCAGCGCAGAGCGATAGACAGGGTTGGTTCGACTCTGCTGCGAAAATGGATGGACTTGCGCCGCCGTTCCGCTGCGATCTGCCGATCGGGGCGCGTGGTGCAGCGAATGTGCCTGAAATAATGGGGCGGTAGGTCCCGCACGCCAGTTCTGCTGGTTGTCAATCAGCATGCCTTGAAATGGATGTATTTCCCGCAGGCTTTGCGGCGCAACGCTTCATTGATCCAAGAAAATCCGGTGAAGGGGCTGGCAATCGCTGGATTGATCGGGAAGCAGCGAGTTGTTCGCAAAGGATAAATTTTGATGCCATATTGGGTCTTTGGCTTGTTTGTCTGTCAGCAGATGTCTAAGTTTTACGGCATAGCTAACCATCCGATTGCGAGACGAATGTATAATCCTATCAACTGTCCCGATATCAATATGAAGCATGACGCGCGCGGGGCGGATCGTTTCGAACTTTATACGGAAACTGAGGGTGTTTTGTCCCACGGCGGGGCCGAAACGATTGTGGTGCACAATCTGTCGGCGACAGGATTGCTTGTTGAGACAGAGGCTATGTTGCAGGCGGGGCAACGGATTTACATCGCACTGCCAGATGCAGGGCCGACAGCCGCCATAGTTGTATGGACAGGTGAGGCTTTATATGGCTGCCGCTTTGAACAGCCGATCAGCCAAGAGGCGCTTGTTGCGGCGCGCAAGCAAGATGTTCTGACAATGCCGGATGCCGTTGATGTGACGGACGTCTTGCTTGTCGACCCATATGGGGCGGACGCATCGAAACCCAATATTTCGTTCGCCACGGCTGCTCCGATCACGGCAACCGTTCCGGCCGCGTCGACAGCGCAGGCCAGTGCCGACATGCCGCTATCGGTGCGGCTGCGGACGCTGCGGGAGGCGCAAGGGCTGAGTTTGGCGGCCTTGTCGCGCCGTGCAGGCATTAGCAAACCCAGCATTTGGGCTTGGGAAACCGGAAAAACCGTGCCGCGCGCGCGCAGCATCGATGCTTTGGCACGGGCTTTAGGTGTCGATGTAACGGAAATTTTGGGCCGTGATGCAGGGTCGGTGCAAGGGAGTAATGCGGCCTTCGCTGTGCCTAGCGACAGCCCCGCAGCGCGCCGCTTGATCGGGTGATCGCATCGGCCCGTGCCGCCATCGCCAATGCGGCATCCGTGCCGCCAGAGCGTGTCCGTATCAGTATTGAGTTTTAGTGTCAAGACCCTAGTTTCGATTTGGAGCACGGGGGCGCGGCCAATTGGTGCGCAACCCCGTGCGGATCGTCGCTGCTGCGGGTTAGCGGGCTAAGGATTGGATTTGGTCGTTCAGGGCGTCCAGCACCAATATTTCCAAATCTTGATCGCCCGCCGTGCGCGTGATGATGGGGCGTCCGGAAATCAGGCTGGTGAGACTGCCGATCATCATCACAGCGCGGACCCAAGCGGCGCGTTCGGCGATTTCTTGGTTGGATGCCGCGCGGATCAGCAGCGCGGTTAAGCCGATGCCGGGGCTCCAAAGCTGGGAATAGAGTATTTCAAACGCCGCGCCGGGATTGGCCATTTCATGCTGGATGAACAAAGCGCGGCTTTCAGTGTCGGGCGATGTCAGCAGAAAACGCGCCAAATTGCTGAGCAGGTCGAACAAAAGCTGCCGCGCCGTTGCGGTGTCCATATTGCTGGCCAGCATGTCGGCAATTTGCTCGGCCAATGCCCCCACACTTTGATGATAATCGGCCACAATTTCGTCGGCGCAGGCGCGATATAAACCTTCTTTATTGCCGAAATAATAGGTCAGCGCTGGCAAATTGGTTTCGGCCTTTTGCGCAATAAGCCGCGTGGTGGCGGACGCATAGCCACGCTCGCCAAATATTTCTGATGCGGCGGACAAGATGCGCCGACGCGTTTCCTCACCCTTTTTATATCCTTGGGCGGAGGCGCGGGCTTGTCGGCCGGATGCGGGGGCGGAGAGGGCGGATTTGGACGTCATCATGGAGGATCTATAAAGCCTGTTGAAATTATATCAATTGATAGATATTCTATCTGAAAATGGTGAGAGGGCATTATAATATGGCACGCGTCGACCTTCAAAATTTGTGGCAAAGGGTGGAATCCCAGAAACAGGAAAATCCAGCCATTTATGGCAATATTGATTTTTCTGTCATCCCCGAACGCTTCGCCGCAAAGGCCGAGGATCATTCCACCATTTCCGGCAAATATGAAGCCGAGCGCACCGCTTTATTGGCGGACCGCGACATGATGGAATTTATTCGCGCTTATTCCATGATGGGCGACCGCGTGGCTGATTCTTATGCCGGATTGATGCGGGAATATGGTTTCCGCCATTTGGTGGAGATGTTGACCTTGGCTTGTGACCAAGGCCTAGAAGCGGTGCCGGACGCCCCAGCGGAATTGGTCGAATTCATTCACGCAATGGAACAAACGCCCAAGTGGCTGAATATGGAATTGGTCGAGGAAGGCGCGCGGCTGGACCGCAATAGCGCTGCCAATATGGGGCCGTTCATCATTCGCGGTGCGTTTATCGCCACCTTTATCAACAAATATGCTGCCCTGCCGATGGCGATTACCAACACATTGTCCAGCGACACATCGGCGCGGCGGGTCAAGGAAACGGCGACATTTTTTAATACATCGGTGTTGCCGGGCGCGTTGGAACGCTATGGCCCCGGTTTCAAATCGGCGGCGATGGTGCGTTTGATGCACAGTATGGTGCGGGTCAATGTGATGCGGCGACCCAAGGATTGGGACATTGGTGTTTATGGTGTCCCCATCCCACAGGTGGACCAGATGCCTGCCGGTCTGATCACCATTTTCCTGTTATCCTATAAATTGCTGCGGCAGGGGCGCACGGAATTTACCGACGCCGAACGGGCCAGAGTGGAATTGTCCCGCTATCGCTGCTTCTTGCTGGGCTTGCCCGAAGAATTGCTGGCAGACACGCCGCAGGGAATCGTTGACCTGATGACGGCGCGGGGCGGCACATTGCGTGCGGGCTTTGATGACAGCACCTGCGGCGAATTGCTGCGTTCCACCATGGCGGCGGATCTGCGTCCCGACAATAGCTTGAAATCCCGCATCTATGGCATGTTTGAAATGGGATTTTCCAAGCTGTTCTTCCTGAAAAGCTTTTTGGAAGGGGATGAGGAAAAAGCCCGTAATATGGGCGTCGTTATCACGGGAAAGGACCGATTATTGGCCCTTATGGCGGGCCTGTTCGTGTTCACCCGTTTGGGCTTCTATGGACTGATGCGGCACATCCCGCTGGTTCGGGACTGGGCCGATCGCCGCTTGGTGCGTAAAATTAAGGCGCAATTGGCCAGCTTTGGTCATGCTGAATTTACGACGGATGCCAGCCAATATCGCGCTGCGCTGCAAGTGGTTCCGGCGGAATAGGGGGCGGGCGGGGCGGCAAGGCCTATGCTTTGCCGCCCAAGCTCAGGATGCTAGCCCCTAGGGGGCAGCGCATCAAGGCTGGACATCTGGGGATCAGAAGCGCAAATACGAGCCATGTTTACCAAGAATGATCTTGCCATTTTGGAATATGACACCCCTGAATTTGAGGTGGTGCGCCCCGGTCGATATGTGTTGTGCGCGGTAACGGGCCAGCAAATCGCCTTAGAAGACCTGAAATATTGGAGCGCCGAGTTTCAGGAAGCCTATGTGGATGCCAAAGCCTCTGCCACCGCTATTATTGCGGGCGGCGCGGCGAACCTGAAGAAATCTTGATCGGCTGAAATCGTGTTTGCGGCGGGGCGGGATCAACCCACCCCGCAGCAAAGCCGCGTTAATAACCCAATTGTAAATTCACCTGATGCTGCAAGGCTTCGCCCTTGTGCCAGCGGGCCAAATTATCCAAAAACCGCTGCGCCGAGCGTGCAAACATCTTGTCCTGCGCGCGGCCGGACAGGTGCATGCTGATATGCACCTTGTCCATCGTCCATAAAATATGGTCGCTGGGCAAGGGTTCCGGTGTCGTCACGTCCAAAAAGGCATGGCCGATTTCGCCTTGGTTCAGCGCATCAATCAGCGCGTCTTGATCGACCACCGTGCCGCGCGCGATATTTATCAGAACCGCGCTGTTTTTCATGGCGGTCAATTCTGCCGCGCCGATCATGCCATCCGTTTCATCGGTGGCGGGCACGGCTAAGATCACCCAGTCAAATTCCCCCAGCTTGGCGCGCCAATCGTCGGGGCCCAACACGCCATCTTGGCCGCCGGACCGGCGCACCACGCTGACATCGACCGCAAAGGCGCGCAGCCGTTCTTCGATCAGCTTGCCAATCGCGCCATAGCCCAGCAGCAAAGCCTTGCTGCCGAACAATTCCTGCTTGCCGGGGCTTTCGATCAGCCATTCGCGGCGTTGCTGGGCATAGATGACATCCCGATATCCTTTGGCGATATTCAACATGCCCATCACCACATATTCGGCAATGGTGATGGCGTTAATGCCCGCGCCGTTGGTCAGGGCGACGCCGCGCTGGGCCATTAAATCCAAAGGCAGACCATCGACACCCGCATAAATGCTGTTCAGCCATTTCATCTTGTCCGCCGCTATAATGGCGGTGGCCATATCGGAACGGTGATACATGTCGAACCAGCCGATATCGGCGAGGGGCGCCAATTCCACCGCTTCTTCGCGGGTGCTGAAATAATGCGGTTCAACCCAGTCTGGTAATTTTGATTCCAGCAAGGGGCGGATCATCGCCGACATGACGGCAACGCTTTTGGGCATATTATCCTCTCCATTATTGGGGCAGAGGATGGCGGAGCTTGGGATGGTTCACAAGCCCCGCCGCCATATTATTCTATCGGACGCCAGTCCCACGCCAGCGGGTCGCCGTCCATTACATCGACGCCAGCGGCGATCAACTGGTCCCGCAGAGCGTCGGATGCGGCGAAATCCTTGTCGGCCCGCGCCGCTTTGCGTTGGTCCAAAATAGCCGCGATGTCGGCTTCGCTGATCGTTGCCGCCTTGGGGCGCACGCGCAATTCCTCGCGGCTGATGCTCAGCACTTGCAGGCCCAGCACCTTGTCCATCGCTTCAATCAGCGCGCGTTTTTGACCCGCGTCGACTTTCTTCATCGCACATGCTTCCTCGATCAAGGTCAGCGCGATGGCGGTGTTCAGATCGTCCGATACGGCGGCATCAAATTTGGTCAGCAAGTCCAACAGGCGCGGATGTTCAATGGGCGCGCTGGCGATATCGCGCAGCGGCATGACCGCCATCACTAGCCGTTTTAGGCGCGTCAGCGCGGCGGCCAGATTGTCCCAGCTATATTCCAATTCGCTACGATAATGGGCCTGTAAGCACATCAGACGATAGGCGAGGGGGTGATAGCCTTTGTCGATCAGCAATTGCAGGCGCAGAAACTCGCCCGAGCTTTTGGACATTTTGCCTGATCGCTCGACCAAGAAATTATTGTGCATCCAAAAACGGGCGCCGCTGTCCGATGTGCAGCTATGGGCTTGGTTCTGGGCGATTTCATTGGGGTGGTGAATTTCGCGGTGGTCAATGCCGCCGGTGTGAATGTCGAAGGGAAAGCCCAGCAAGGCTTCGGACATCACCGAACATTCCAAATGCCAACCCGGCGCGCCCTTGCCCCATGGGCTGTCCCATTCCATCTGGCGCGTTTCGCCTGCGGGGGTCTTGCGCCAAATCGCAAAATCGGCGGGGTGGCGTTTGCCATCCACAGGGTCGATGCGGCTTTCGCCCTCATCCGTGCCATGACGGGCAAGGCGGCCATAATCGGACACCGTGCTGGTGTCGAAATACAGACCGCTGGGCAGTTCATAGCAATGTTTGTCGGCAATCGCCTGCGCAAATGCGATCATTTGCGGCACATAATCGGTGGCGATGGACCAATGGGCGGGCTGGGTGATGCCCAAATCCTTGATATCGGACCAATAAGCCTCGGTATAATGGCGGGCGATGTCCCAAATGGACTGCGCCTTTTCGGCGGCGGCTTTTTCCAGCTTGTCTTCGCCTGCATCGGCGTCGTCCGTTAAATGGCCGACATCGGTGATGTTGATAACATGGGTCAGCTTATAGCCCTTGTGCCGCAAGGTGCGGCCCAGCGTGTCGGCAAAGACATAGGCGCGCATATTGCCGATATGGGGATAGTTATAAACGGTGGGACCACAGCTATAGACACGTGCTTCGCCCGCATGGACAGGGGTGAATATCTCCAGACTGCGGGTCAGGCTGTTGAACAGATGCAGCGGTGTTTCGGTGTGGCGGTGGTGATCGGTCATGGCCGAAGCCATGCCCTGAGCGACGCGCCATCGTCAAGCCGATAGCGCGTCCGTGGTGATTATCCCTAGCGAAGGCTTTTGTTCGCTAGGGTTAGGGTGTGTTGGGCCTAGGGTGTGGGTGTCCACAAATCATCATTGGCCGCGCCCGTGACCGGATCGATGATCAGCGGCTCGCCCGACATGGGGTGAATGTCGCTGACACTGATCAGGCTGTCTGGTGCTTTTGCGGATTCGCGTTCTTCGGCGATCACCTCATCCTCCGGCTCATTGTCGGGGGAGGTGGGATCACCAATGATGACTTGAATTGGAAATTCCGGCAGATTGGTTGTCGTTGGTGTGTCTGGACCCAGAGCGGCCGCACCACAGACGGTCGGATCGACGATCAAGCAACCGTTCATCAAGGATATGGCGTCGAAACCTGTGGCATCCCTATATCGTTCGCCATTGATGGTAATGCCGGTAATTGCGTCGGATCGACCGGTAATGACCTCGGCCCCCGTCAGCGTCGCGTTGAAGGTGGACAATATGCCATTGATGACAATCAGGGCGTTGGGGTTGCTGGTGTTGATGTTCAACCCGCCGCCACCGAACAGCAAACCCGTGCGCGCGTCGGTGGTGTCGCCATCGCCGCTATTTTGCACAAAGAAGCCCGTATCGACATCGGCGGTGATTCTGTTGGCTGCAATATAGCCGCTGGACACAAAACCATCGCTGTCCATCAATCGCTGTTCATATTGGCGCTGGGTGGTGGCGGTTGCCAGATCATTGATGGCCGATTGGGTGGCAGCAATGATGCGCGGCGCGCTGAGGCGCAAGGTGCCAGTGGGGACCGAGGAGCCGGATCCATTGCTCATGGCGATGGACCCTTGGTCTAACAAAATACGCATTTCGCGCCCTGCGCTTAGTTCAAGCGTGACGTCATTGTTTTCGGCCCCGATATAGACGTCGCCGACGACCGAGAGATCCCCACCCGAAATGATGGACAGAGTACCGATATCCCCGAAACCGTAGGACATATCATCAACAAGAATTTGGGGGGACGCATTGGCTGCACTGGCGGGCGCTTCGATGAAGATATGATCGGCGCGGATGCTATTCAGTTCATCGCTGCTGAGGTGATAATCATTACCGCCAGACGTTCCACCGACTTTGGTGGTGTTCGCGCTATTGCCATTGATCAAGCGAACGTTGCCGCCCTCAACGAAGGCGTTGCTGGTGTCGATTTCAATATCGGCGGAGGTCAGCGTCATATTGGCTTGGGCCCGCGCAGAGCCACTGATGCCCAATGTGTTGGCGACGCGGATGGTGGCATCGCCCTCATATGCATCGATATTATCAAAGCTCAGTCCGTCGGTGCTGACAATGTCGATGCTTCTGCCGATCACATTGACGTCGCCGGCTGATAATAAATTATCGACCGCAACGTCGCCGTCTTCGGCATATAGGGTTGTGCGGGCTTGGCTTTGCGCCTCACCAATATCAATGCCGCTGCCGCCAAAGAGGTCAAGACGTTCGGTTGCCAAGATTTTGCTGTCGGCGTTTGATATAATGCGGTCGCCAGTCGAAAATTCCACGAGACCGCCAGACAGGCTGTTGGTGCCAGCAGCGCGTCCGCTGTGGTTTATGTCGATCAGGCCGCCCGCGTTAACGGTCAGGCTATTTTGCGCGCTAATCATATTGTCAGCGGTGCCATTCAATCTGAACTCCACGTTAGCATAAGTGTTGGCGGTAATGCTGCCCGTCGATATGATACGCCCAGTGCCGGTGGCCCGAAATCTGATACCTTCAAAGTTCGTGAACGAGCTGCTGCCCAATTTGTTGGCGGTGATATCATTGCTGCGGATTGTGCCATTGTCGGCGTAGAAATATATACTTCCCGGATTATTTTGGGTGACGCTTGGGTCCAGCGTATCAACATTGGCGTTCGCGATGATGGTGTTTAGGTCCAACAGGCCGCCGCTGTTGGCTTGAACCACCATATATCCAGCATTCATGGCCAGACCGGCTGTTCCGCTGCTGGGGTCTAAGGCATTGGACGAAAGTGTGACCTGCGTGTTCGCGCCCGACAAGATTTGGCCATTATTGGAAGCCTCCAAGTTTACAGCACTGCCAGTCACCCATGTGCCTGGGCCTATCAGGCGTGAACTATCACCATTCAGGGTCAGGTCGCCGTCCAGTTGTACCGTGCCGCCGGTCGCCCGTAGGGACACTTGTCCTGCCGTCGTCGCGCCGCCGGACGCAAGAGTCAAATTGGCGGGGTTTGCGCTACCGCTATAGCCCATTTCTAAGCGCCCAGACACCGAAACGGTGAGGTTTTCGTCCCCTGTCAGTGTGGCGTCATTGGCAAATCCTAATGTGGAGCCAGCCCCGACCTGTGAAAATACAGTACCGGACGCATGGGCCGTGACTTGTCCGTTAAATCGGGTTGTGCCGCCCGCGGCTGTTTCAATGCGAATAGTGCTGCTGGGTTGTGCTGGGCTGCTGGTGTCAATCTGTCCCCCAACGATATTGCGACCAGCCGACAAAATGATCGATCCGTTGGACCCGACCGTGGCGGTATCAGCGCCAAAGCCAATATTGCCCTGAACCAACATGCTGATCGCATTATTTTTTGGGACGGCGACCATATAAATATTTTGGTTTGGGTCGGACGCATTCACCAAGCTTTGGCCGCTATGGGTTAGCAGGATGGAATTGAGCGTTCCTGATCCCGTGGTGACATCAATGTCGAACAAGCCTTGGTTGATGCGAATGCTTGCGGCCTCTGCCACAACATAGGCGATGGACCCATTGGCCGTAACCATGCCCGCTTGAACGATGTTGGGCGCAACGATGGCGACGTAGTTGGACGTCGCGTTAATCGTGCCGCGATTATCGATAATGCCGTCATTTACTGCGGTGGAGGTGCGGATGCCGCCGAACTGAATCTCTCCGTTCGTGCCGTACAGGCTGCCTATTGTCGTGCCGGATATGGCTTCCAAATTATGTTGGATGTCGCGGCTGGTCAGCACCAAGGAACCAACGTCAAAGCGTCCGGCTTGGCCGATATAAATGCCTGCGCCATTTTGGAACCAGATATTGCCATTGGCGGACGATGTGACCGTGCCGTTTATGGAAATGGGCAAACCATATTCGGTGCCGCTAGAGTCCACAAATTGATTCAGAACGGTGTAATTGCCATTGACGGCGGTGGATGCACCGAAATTGAGGCTGTTGCCCGCCTCGATGAATGGGCCGCTACCAGCGGGCGTCCAGCGGATCACCGTTTCATTCTGACCCACCGTCACTTGGCTCGTGTTGGTCATGCTGTCCGTCGTAATGGTGCCGATGCTGTCGTAGACATTGCCGGTCACCTGCGCCGATGCAGGGGCGGGCACGACAAGGCCCAAGATGGCGGCACAGGTCAGGGCCGCGCAACCGCCATGCAGCATGGCTTTCACGGCGGTGAAGCGGGCGGGGGAAAATGATGTCATGGCCGTCATCCTCTTATGCTGTGGCACCAAGGGTGCCGCACAGGCTTAGCGAGCGCGAACGCCGAAAAATGTTGATAGGGAAACCAGCAATCTGGGATCAGGACGTTCTGTCAGCAGCCCAGCCTTGTTTAGCGGCACAGCCAAAGTCATATCGACGCGTCCGATTTTGGTGGCCGAGGCGCGCCAGCCCACACCTGTGGAAAACATATGCTGCTTGTCTAGGCCCGCCAAGCTGGTGTCTTTATTCCAAATTTGGACGGCATCAAAAAAGACATAGGGTTGCAGGTCGATATGTTTTTTGCCCATGGTCAAACCACCGGCATAGCGTGCCTCCAGCGCCACAGCCGCCCCGCTATCGCCGATCACCGTGCCCGCATCATAGCCGCGTCCAACGGTGAAATTGCCGCCTGAAAATTCTTCATAGGCCAATAAAGGCTTGGCGGCCCATTGCCCGCGCGGTGCGGCGGACAATGTCCATTTGGGGTGCGGGCGAAATTCCATCTGCATCGACCCGCGCAGCAAAAAGGCATCGGGGCGGCCCTCGACGCGGGACAGGGGCGTGCGGCCTGCAATGGCACAGTCTGCGCCATTGGTGCCGCAATCATCGCTGGCGCCAAAGATATTCAGGCCTTTTCGCGCCTCAACATAGCTGTGCACCGACCAGCGGGGATGAGCGGGGGAATAGCCCCCCCGTCCTTGAATGGACGCCGCATCCACCCAGCCCGCATCAGCGCGAACATAAGCCACGCGCAGCCGATCTTCGCTCAGCTTGATATTGGTCAGCCGAACGTCTTGGTTGATAAAGTCCAGCCCGCCGCCGATGTTGATCCGCTGGGTTTGGCTCAGCACCAAGGGATAGCTGCCATAAAGGCTGATGATCTGGGCGTCTGATCGCAGGTCCAGCCCGCGAATGTCGGGGCGCGTCCATGCGTTGCTGTAACTGCCGCCGATCCGCAATCCGTTGCGGCCAAGACGCAGTTCATGCGCCACTTGCACGACCTTTTGTTCCTTCAGGTCCGGCGTGGCATAAAAGCTGAGCGTGGTGAGGTCGCCCATGCCCGTCAGGCCCGATATTTGGGCGCGGGCAACGCCCGACCAACGACCCACATCATGGGTACCGTAATTTTGCACGGCAAAGTCAAAGATATAGGGCATGCGGATGACTTGCACTTCGCCAATCACTTCGCCCTCAACGCTGCCCGCCCGCAGTGTCAATCGGGCGTCCATGCCCGGTATTTCGCGGGCCAACAGCAAGGCGCGTTCCGCTTGGTGGATGTTGAACACCGGTTGATCGGTCAAATGCGATAAATAGGATGCCAGCATCCCTTCATTCGCCCCCGCATTGCCGCGCACTTCAACCCGCGCCAGCTTGGCGGTCAGCACGTCAAGCTGGATCACCCCGTCGTTGATCGTTTGCGGCGGAACGCGCACGGCCGCCAAATAGCCTTGGCCGCGCAAAATCGTGGCAGCACGGTCGCGAATTTCACAGACCGCCGACAACGGCAATTCCTGCCCCTGCAGCGACGACCAACTGGGGGACAGGCTGGCCATATCGACAAAGTCGGACCCGGTGAAATTCACATTGCGCAGCGTGAAGCGGATATTTTGATATTCGGGGTTCGCCAAGGCGCAAGGGGCGCGTTCAATCAGATGATCGCTGGCGCTGATGGCTTGTTCGCGCTGGGGCGGGGCCGAGAGGACGGGGGGCTGTTGCAATTCCTCGCGGGTGGGCAACAAATTGCCGCTTTGCGCGAAGGCCGTGGATGGGACGAGGGTTGAGAGGGCGGTGAGGGCGCAGGCGCTGGCCATCAGCGCGTAACGAAGCGGCCGTGCCATTTGGCCCGTCGTCGAAACGCCTGCCGTTAAAGCGCCCGCTGCCGAAGCCGCTGTCGGCGACAACTGACTTGTCTGCGCCGGTGCTGGCCCAACTGGCCCCATTTGCAAGGACGCGGCACCCGCCGTGGCATGAAACCCCATAAAACCCCCTTCGTTCCGCCTGTATCAGACGGAATTTTTACGTTGTCGTCGGGGGTAAAGCCCCCATTTTTGGTGCGACCCATGATGGCTGCCGCCATTCAAGCGGCAGAAAATATGCTTAATCGGCCATGGCCGCTGCCAAGCGATCGATCTGACCCGTGCAATTTTTGCTGATCAAAGCCTCCATCGATGCTTGGGCATCATCCGAGGGGTTTTCCAGCGCAGCAAAACGGACGGTCACAGGGGCCGACAATCCGCCACCCGACAGTTTATAATCGACATTATATTCGATGGGTAGCGTTTCATTGGGCCATTTGCGATAATTGGCCCCCGACACAAAGGCGATGGTGTCGACATGGCTGCCTTGTTCGATGCGCAGCAATTGGTCGCTGTCCATATCGGGACGCCACAACAACAAGCCGCCAGCATCGGCTACGCAAAATGTGCCGCCTTCGCGATAATCGAGCAGCCACAAATTGGGGGCACGGGCGTCCAGCACCTTTTGCGCGTCGGTGCCGCGCGAAAATCCGCCGCGTGACCGCATCGTTGGCCCCTTGGCCAACATGCGCGTGACGGCGGTGCTGGTGTTCTGGCTGGCCGATACAGGGCCATTGGCCGTGAAATTGCCGGGTCCGCTGAGGGTGCGGGTCTTGCCCGATTGCATCAGCACCAATTTGTCACCGGCGATCAAGGTCACTTTGTCGCTGTCTTTCAGGCGGCTGCCCGCTGGATATTTGGATGCGGACGGCCCTGTCGAGCGGACCACCATGGTTTGCGCCGCAGCGGTGCCCGCCAGTGCAAAGGCGCAAACAGCGGCAACACCCATGCCGAGCCGGCGAATGGTCAATTCAGGTAAGGACATAGCTTTCTCCCCTTTGCGTGGCGCTCAGTCGTTCAATCAGAAAGTTGATAGCAGCATCTTGCGGCAAAATTTTGGTTAATTCTGTGGCGATCGTCACATATTCCCTGTGATCGCCCGCACCGTGGGCACCGACCAGCTTGTGCACCAATTGGCGCTGCTGGGGTGACAGGTCGGGGCGCGGAGTGAACAGGTCGACGGGTCGTGACCGCCCGCGCCAGGTCACGCGTTCGGGCAGCTCGACAACAACATTGGCGCCCGCATGAGACAGCGCCACGCGGCCCATCGGCACCAAATCGTCCCGCCCGCTGCGCATCGCGGCCTCGGCGCTGAATAATATATTGTTCTTCAGGCTTTTGTTGGCGGATTCCAAACGCGCCGCCGTGTTCATACTGTCGCCCAGCGCGGTATATTGAATCCGCCCATCGCCGCCAAAATTGCCGACAATCGCGTCCCCGACATGCAGGCCGACACGGGTCATCCCCAGCGGCGGCACGCCTTCGGCCATATCGACACGAAATTTTTCCCCCGCTTGATACAGCGCCAAGGCGGCCGCAGCGGCGCGTTGGCCATCATCGGCGCGGCTGATGGGTGCGCCCCAAAAAGCGACCACTGCGTCACCGACAAATTTATCGATGGTGCCGCCATATTCCAACACCACGTCGGACAAACGGTCGAGATATTCGTTCAGCAATCGCGCCACATCTTCGGGGGTGATGGCATGGCTTAATTTGGTAAAGCCTTCCAAGTCCGTGAAAACACAGAAAATCTCGCGCTTTTCGCCGGTCAGGGACAATCGGTCGGGGTCGCGCATGATTTCCGATGCGATGTCAGCGGGCAAATATTTGCCCAGCGCCGATTGGGCGAAGGCGCGCTGGCTGGACCCGACTGCGCGGGCTGCTGTGCCAAAGGCGGCATAGCCCAGCAACCACCCAAAGGCCCAGCCAAAGGAGGGCAGGTCCGACGTGTCGATATTTTGGCCCTGCAGCCAGAAAGGAAAGGCGGCCAAAAATAACATCTGGCTGCCGAACACCAAGATCATCCAACGGGCGCGAATGTCCAGCAAGCTGGTCGCGCCGCCTGCCAAGACGACCAACAAAGCCAGCCCCCACAGCATGGGCGACGATATAGGCCGGAACCATGCTTTGTCCAATTGCTGGGCCAGCATATGGGCGTGGACTTCCAGCCCGATCATTGTTTCATGTTCGCCGGTAATCGGGTCGACGAAGCGGCTTAGTGGTGTATTAAATTGGTCATTATCAATAATATCCCCGCCAATCAGGACATAGCGTCCGCGCACCAAATCGGCAAAGCCAGCGCGCATGTCATCGTCCATGTCCATGGCAAAGCTGTCGATGGGAATATTGGCGAAGACCGGTTCCTCTTGCCCCGCATTGGCGCGGGCGGGGGACAAGAAACGGATGGGGCCGACATAATGTTCATGCGCCGCATCCACTGGTGCCAAAGCATTGGACATTAAGGGCGGCAGATTGGCTGGGCGGTCCGGCCATTTGCGGATCACACTGTCGCCATCGGTGCGGAACAACACGCTGGTCGGCTGGGTTTTGTCCGTGCGGACGGACGCCAGAAAGGATTCCAAAAACCGCTGTTGTTCAAAGAATATGGTATTGGGGTTGCTGGCCTGTTCCGCATAGGCCAGCCATGTGGGCGTGTGCATGGCCCGCAATTGAGCTTTTAACAGATCATCGTCGGGACGCGGGCTATCAAAGGCAATATCGATGCCGATGGCCTTGGCCCCCATGGCGTCGATATTGGCTAGCGCCTTGGCCAATAACGTTCGGTCGAGCGGCGAGCGGATACCCGTATTGAACAGCGTTTCGTCATTATAAGTGATCATGACGATGCGTTTGTCTTGGCTGACATGCGGGGCCATGGCGGTGGCGCGCGCGTCATAAAGCGCGCGCTCTGCCTCGCCAATCAAGGGGGTTTCCCAACTGAACCGCGCCAGTGCGACCGCGATGATCAGCGCCAATATGACAACGATCAGCCGCCATGGGCCGAGCTGGGACAAAAGCCGCCGCAGCCGCTTGCCCATGGGAATGGCGCGCGCGGATGTGGGCGCTGTGTCACGCGGCAGGGCGCTGCTCGCCATAAATTAATGCCCCAGCGTCAACGCATCATGGCTGGGCGCAAGCGCGGCGGTGGGGGCGGCAGCCTTGGGCGGGGTGGGGGCCGCCACATCGCGCAGCAAGGCCTGTGCCCCGTCACCAATGATGGCGAAACCAGCCCAATAATAGGGGTGCGAGGTGCGGACATCGTCCATCAAATTCACCTGCGTTGTCCACAGGGCATCCGCGACGCTTTCCCCATTTTTGGCGGCGAATAGTCCGCCGATCAGCCGTTTCGTCGCGTCATAATCATCGGGCGCGGGCCAATGGCTGGCGATTACCGAACGGCCACCTGCGCCAATGAAGCTGCGGACCAGCCCATCCAGCGCATTGCCGCCGCCGCCCGTCACGCCCGCTTCGCGCGTGGCAAAGACCGATGCTTCGGCCGCCGTGTCACAAGCCGACAGGATGACCAGATCGGCGTCAATTTTCAGGTCAAAAATTTCCTGAAAGGTCAGCAGCCCGTCCGAATCTGCGTCCCCAAAGCTGGTGACAAGGGCGGGGCGGGCGGGGCAGGATGGAATGGGGGCCGTGACCAAGCCGTGGGTGGCGAAATGGATGATCCGATAATCGCTTAAGTCGCTGCGTTGGCGCACCGCGCTGTCGGTGAAGGCGGCGCCCGTCAGCAACATGCTGTTGTTCTGGCCGACCGCGCTGCTGGCTTGGACCAATTCATCGGCGGAGATCGGCCGCGACCATTGGGTGACGTCCCAGTGGCATTGGGCGTCCATGCTGGCACCAAATCCCCCCCGCGTGCCGGTGGAGGGTAGTTCGCCAATCACTGGCGCATTTTGACCAAGCCCCAAATATTGCCGTGTCGCGCGCGATGGCGCGGCGCGGCGCGCATTGCGGAACGATAGGGCCGAAACGGCGGTGCTGGGGCGGGTTGACCGGCCCAGCCAAGCAATGCCGCGCATGTCAAAGGGATCGGCATTGGGGTCGAGCAGGCGGTTTTCATAATCCGCCAACCCATCGTCAGCGGTGATCAGCAAGTTGATCGGCAGGCGCAGCATCCCGCCATCGGGTTCAAAGATTAAATGGGGCACTTGGGGCACATGGGCCGCCATCGGCCCCGTTAAACGGGCATAAAGGTCGCGCGCCAATTTTGCATCATAGGGATAGGTGACGCGGCTGCCATTTTCGATGGTGGAGATAGAATCGCGCAGCCTATCGACATCGCGGTCCAATTCCCGCGCGCTGATGGCGGATTTCCACAATTTGGCGTCCGTCGGGCTGATCAACATCGCATAGACGGCATCGCCAACCACCAGCATTTTCAAATAGGCTTCGTCGGCGTGCAAAACCTTTTGCAGGTCTGACAAGCTGAGGCTGCCCGATGCGACCACGCGAAATTGCGGAAATTCCGACAAACGGGCCAAAGTTTCGGCTTGCTGGAACGACAGATTTTCAATTTGGCCGCGCAGGCTGGCGCGCAAGGCGGTGGTTTCATTGGTGACGGGCAATTGGGCCAGTCGGGCATCCTCGATGCGGCTGCGTTCCATGTCGCGCGTCAAGGTTGTGGCTTGGCGGAACAGGCGCGAGCTTTCGCCGTTACCGGCGGATAATTCGCGGGCCAAAACCGCCTGGGTGTCGGCAACGCCGGGGCGGACCTGAAGCTGGCTGGCAATAAAAAATTCGCCAATTGCCGCTGGATCGCGGTCGGCACGGTCGGACAAAATGCGGTAATAAGGGGCCATGATATTGGCCATGCTGGTGGCGGAACGCTGGCTTTGCGCCAACATGCTGACCACATCGCGGTAGAGCGCCAGCGATTTTTCATCCTGACCATGGCGGGTCAAAAAGGCCGCATAACGGGCCTTGGCCGACGCCAAGGCGCTGGTTTCGGGATATTCGGCGGTCAGTTCGCGCACCGCCTCGGCCAAGCGGCCATCGGCGGCCGAGATATTCCCCAAAGCTTCTTCGGCCAGCGCCAATTCGCCCAACATTTGCGAACGCAGACGCACCGTGGCGGTGACGCGGCCATTGCGGACCGATTGTGCGCCAGCCAGTGCCCGCAATTGGGCATCGCGCGCGCCAGCCGCATCGCCGCGCAGACGCAGCACCGTGCCCTGCAATTGCGCGGCTTGGGCGTCAATGATGCGGGCTCTTTCCAGCGGGGTCAGCTTTTGGGTGTCAGCGTCAGAGGTCAGGCCGGTTTGGCTGCTTTCGCTGTTCAAATTGGCGGCCATGGCGGGGGTCAGCGTAATGGCGTTGCCGCTGACTTGGACCGGCAGCACGATCTGCGCCATGGGTTGGTTCAAAATTGCGTCCGCTTCATCATATTTTTGCTGATTAAGCGCGTGCATGGCCCGAAAATTGCGGCGTAGGCGCTGTTGCACAATATCGGCCGTGGGGATCGCTTCTACCTCTGCGAACAAACGTTCGGCTTCGGCAAATTCGCCCAAATTGGTTTTTTGCAGCGCGCGGTTCAGGGTGAATTCGCTGCTGTCCAAGCCCGCGGCATTTTGTTCGCTGCTGCTGCGCCGGGACAAGGCTTCGAAAAATTCGGCGGCTTCGGCATAATCGCCCGCATGGTTGCGGCGATATCCTTCGGCCAAGGCTTTGTCCAAATCAATGGCACCTGCCAAGGTGCGAGCAAAACCGTCATTGGCGCTGACCGAGGTGGTCGCAACCTTGATCGTTCCGGACGCCACCCGCCGTTGGTGCAGCGACGCCAAGGCCAATTTCAGCGCGTCGCCATATGCCTCAAACCCTTCGGCATGAAGGGTATAGGCACCATCTTGGATATTTTGCTGGGTCCAAACCACGCTGCTGTCGCTCAACAGGCAATTATTGGGCGCAGAGCAGGTGACGCTAACGGGCCGACCTTTTTCAACGCGGGTCGCGACCTCGCTGGGGCTGCCGGATAATTTGCGGATATAGCCAACGGGCTGGCTGGCATCACGGCACAAAATCATCCACGACCGTTCATACAGGCCCGATAAAATCGGGTCATGAACCGTGGCCTGCACCTGACACAAAGCGCCGCCTTTGTCGCCGATGGAGAAGCTGTCTTGAACATTGGGGTCGACCATTTGCGCGGCTGCAGGCGCAGGCAGTGCGCCCAAGCTTAAAGCGGCAAGCGCGCTCCATGCTGGCATGGAAATGGTCCGTCGTTGTGCCATATTAGGTCCCCTTTATCGTCCATCGCCCAGCCTTGTATCAAATCCACACAATCTTGCTGAATTTTCGGGCCAATACCCCCTTGGACACGTCTATTTAACCCGCCGAAACAGCAAAGGGAAGTGATCTAGGCCACAGGCCGCTTGCGCCCACTGGCCTGCCGACCTATTTGAAGAGAAATTTCCTATTTCCGACGAGGGTGATATGACGAACTTCAAAGATCGCGAACAAGCGTTTGAAAATCAATTTGCACGGGATCAGGAACTGCAATTCCGTATCACGGCGCGTCGGAATCGCTTGATCGGCGAATGGGCGGCTGTTCGCATGGGCCTGACCCCCGAAGAAACAGATGCTTATGCCAAGGCTGTTGTGCAAGCCGATTTCGAAGAAGCGGGCGACGAAGATGTGATCCGCAAATTGGCGGGCGATCTGACCGCCGCCAAGGTCGATATCAGCGATGCCGACATTCGCACGGCTTTGGCTGAAAAAGCGGTCGAAGCGCGCCGCCAGTTCATCGAAGCGCAAAATTAAGGAACGCTTTCATGGCCATGCAGGAACATGATCTGAAGGCGATGATTGCCGCATCCTTTCCGGATGCGAGCGTCACCATCACCGATTTGGCGGGGGACGGCGATCATTATGCCGCGCATGTCGTCAGTGAATCTTTTCGCGGCATGACCCGCATTGCACAGCATAAGGCCGTTTATGCCGCGCTGGGTGGCCGCATGGGAAATGAACTGCACGCCTTGCAATTAACCACTGGCATCCCTTCATAAGAGGCCATGATGAAATTTCAGGCGTTCCTATGATGGACGCCGCAATGTTCGGGCGACATGACGCCCGAAGGAGAATATGATGAGTGATCCTATCGTCCATGACCGCATTGCCAAGCTGGTTGCGGAAAACCCTGTTCTGTTGTTCATGAAGGGCACGCCGCTGTTCCCGCAATGCGGATTTTCGTCGCGCGCCATTGCGATGCTGGACCGTTTGGGCGTGGAATATGGCTCGGTCGACGTGTTGCAAGACATGGAAATCCGCCAAGGCATTAAGGAATTTTCCGACTGGCCGACGATCCCCCAGCTTTATGTGAAGGGTGAATTTATCGGCGGCAGCGACATTATGATGGAAATGTGGGAAGCGGGCGAATTGCATGAGTTGGTCGCCGACCTGCCGGTGCGCGCGGAATAAGCGGAGCAAGCCGCATTATAATGCCATGCGCTGGGCCATCCACCTATGGGCGGATGATCGCGGCATGATCTGAAAAGAGGACGGGGGCTTATGGCTTTCCCGTCCTTTTTTATGGCTGTATCCGTACGGGCAGGGGACGGAATGGCCCAAAAAGGGCGATGGAATGAAATTCCTGATGCTTCGCCCCTTTCCCTTGGCGCGGCGCGATGCCACATTGGGGGCATGAGCGAAGATAAGCCTTGGCCTGACAGCATCCGCGCGGGCGATGTGGAGCAGCATGAACAGTTGGTGCGGCGTGTATTGGCCCCCAACCCGTCCCCCTATACCTTTACCGGAACGCAGACGTGGATTGTCGGCAATGGGACCGATGTGGCGGTGATCGACCCCGGCCCAACGGGCAGCGGACTGAGCATCGGCGACCCCGCCGACATTAACGGCACCGGCCATGTCGAGGCGATTTTGCGCGCCGTGGCGGGGCAAAAGGTGCGGGCGATTTTATGCACCCACACCCACCGCGACCACAGCCCCGCGGCGATTCCCCTAAAGGCCGCAACGGGCGCGCCCATTATCGGCTGCGCACCGCTGGTGATAGCGGATGATGGACCGCGCGCGGACAGCGCCTTTGACAGCGATTATGCGCCGGATCAGGTGTTAACCCACGGCCAGACGGTGTCGGGCGACGGCTGGACATTGGAAGCCGTGGCCACACCGGGGCACACCAGCAACCATCTATGCTTTGCATTGCGGGAAAGCGGGGCCTTGTTCACCGGCGACCATGTGATGGCATGGTCGACCAGCGTGGTGAGCCCGCCCGATGGCAATATGGCCGATTATATGGCCAGCCTGTCGTTGCTTTATGACCGCGAAGATCGGGTCTATTATCCCGCCCATGGTCCTGCGGTGCTGAAGCCGCGCCAATTGGTGCGCGGGATGTTGGGGCATCGCAAACAGCGCGAACGCCAAATTTTGCGGGCGCTGGAAAAGGGCGAACGGGATATTCCCGATATGGTAGCGCAAATGTATAAAGGGTTGGACCCGCGATTGACAGGCGCAGCGGGCCGATCTGTCTTGGCGCATTTGCTGGATTTGGAAAACCGATCCTTGGTGCGCCGCGATGATGAAAAATGGAGCCTTGCGTCCTGAACCCATGGCGCAACCCCATGTTTGATCGCTGGCAGCACAGACCAAAAGGGTGACGATGATTGCCCAATGAACCCTGCCTGTGTAGGGGAACCAAAGTCCAAGGCCCGCACAAGGAGCCGTAAGAGGAAAAGCCATGACTGCACCCATTCGTGAAAATCTTTCGGGCCTTGATCTGCGCGCAGAAATTGATCGCCTGCGCAAAGAACGCAATGCCGTGATCCTTGCCCATTATTACCAAAAGCCGGAAATTCAGGATTTGGCTGATTTTGTGGGCGACAGCTTGGAATTGTCGCGCAAGGCAGCGGACACGGATGCCGATGTGATCGCCTTTTGCGGCGTGAAATTCATGGCGGAGACGGCGAAAATCCTGTCGCCCGAAAAAATCGTGGTGCTGCCGGATATGGACGCCGGTTGCAGCTTGGAAGATAGCTGCCCGCCCGAACAATTTAAGCGTTTCCGCGAAGCGCACCCCGACCATATCGCGCTGACCTATATCAACTGCTCGACCGAGGTGAAGGCGCTCAGCGATATCATCGTCACGTCGTCCAGCGCGGAAAAAATCATCAGCCAAATTCCGCCCGAGCAGAAAATCATTTTTGGTCCAGACCGCCATTTGGGCGGCTATATGAACCGCAAATTCGGCCGCGACATGCTGTTGTGGCCGGGCGTGTGCATTGTCCATGAAGCGTTTAGCGAAACCGAATTGCTCAAGCTGAAGGCGCAATATCCGGACGCCCCCGTGGCGGCGCATCCGGAATGCCCGCCGCATATTGTCGACCATAGCGACTATGTCGGTTCGACCAGCGGCATTTTGCAATTCGCCAAAAGCTTTGGTGGCGACACGTTGATCGTGGCGACCGAACCGCACATCATCCACCAGATGCAATTGGCGATGCCGGATAAGAATTTCATCGGCGCGCCAGGTGCAGATGGCAATTGCAGCTGCAATATCTGTCCCTATATGGCCCTGAATACGATGGAAAAACTCTATTTGGCGCTGCGTGATTTGACGCCGCGTATCGAAATGGATGAAACATTGCGTTTGGATGCCAAGCGCAGTTTGGACCGCATGTTGGAAATGGCCAGCGGCACCGTTGGGCAAGGCGATTTGGGCCGCCCTGCATAAGTCTGCGCCGATTTGCGTTCGTTCATCACGGACGCGCATCGGGCGTAAAAAATAGGACGCAAAAAGGCCGCTCTGATTAGGGCGGCCTTTTTCATATTCCTGTGACGCCGTGTGACGGCTGTCACTGCAATGGCTGTTAGGCGGCCCTAGATAGGGGATGCGACCTGAGGTCATATCTGAATGGATATGGCCTTCCTCTCCCGACCGCCGCCCCTTCGTGCGGTCGGGAACCTTTCCAGCCTACAATCATTGATAGATCGTCGGTCAACCGATGCCATAGCGCGATAAGGCGCATGGACGGATTGGGGATATGGGCTTTCGCCCATAGTCCCATATTGTGGAGAGAGAGTGTTGCACGCGATCATCACGATGTCCGGCACGGTTGAATCCGTCAGGTCGTCTGACCTGTTAAAGACCCCGCATTTTTTTCAGTACAGGCTGTCAGCCATCATGGTGAGGGCGCGCAATATTTGCGCGCCAATGCTGGATGGTGACTAAATGGAATTGGCGCAGGCCGTTTCAATCGGTGTTGGACGAGGTGCGGAAATAGATTGACGTTCGCAGCATTTTGATATGATCTTTATCATATGAAGATGTAAAATAGTCACACGCTCCAGAATATTCCATTGGGGAATGGAGCTTATAAAAGGGGTTCTGATTATGGACTTCATTATTGCACTGATCGTGGGTGGCGTTATCGGTTGGCTGGCCAGCATTGTAATGCGCACAGATGCCCAGCAAGGCATTTTCCTGAATATCATCGTCGGTTGCGTGGGTTCGATCTTGGGCCGCTTTTTGTTCGGAGCCTTTTTGGGTGGTGGGCATTTGCGCGGAAACGCCTTTGATCCCATGACCTTATTGACCGCATTTATCGGCGCTATTGTGTTGTTGGCGATTGTGAATTTGTTCCGTCGCGGCAGCGTACGCTAAAGTGTTGAACATATGGATACGGTTTGAACTATTGCCTATCTAGCATCCGTTTGAACGGAAATAAGATTAAGAGACAGGCGCCATCCCCTGGGCTGGCGCCTTTTTCAGTCGGGTGGTGGTGTTGATTTTGACCTGTATATCCGGCGGATTCAGTACTTGTCAGGGGTGATGTAAGCCGATAACACACCTGTTGAAAATGACATCCACGGTTTATGCGGTATTTTTGGCGTTCTTCATGCTGAAAATTCGCAGAGCAACCATGGCTTAAAGGATGAATAGGTGGACAATCGGGGGTATGAAAATTCGTCAAGCGTGGGCGACCGGATTATAGGGTCGGCCACGGATGGCGATGTAAGCCGGCGTAAGCGGGTAGTTTTGATCCTGTCCTTGATTTTGACTGCGTTGATTTTGGCAGGTGCCTATGCTGCCTTTTCCGCCATACGCGGTGACAAACAGGCCCAAGCCGATGCGGCAAAGGATGGCAATGCCCCCACCGTAACGGTCGTGGTGGCGAGCAGCAGCGCAGTGGAAACGATTTTATCCGCCACCGGATCAGTGGCGGCGCGCCGCGAAATGCCGGTTGGCGTGGTGGGTGAGGGCGGCCAAGTCGAACGGGTGTTGGTGGAACCAGGGCAATGGGTGAAGCAAGGCCAGGTTTTGGCCGTCATCGACCGCGATGTTCAAATGCAACAGGCGGATGCGCTGTCCGCCTCTATCCGCGTGGCGCAGGCCGATGCTGATTTGGCACAAGCCGAGTTGACCCGTGCCGAAGCGCTGATTTCGCGTGGTTTTATTTCGAAAGCAGATTTGGACCGCAAGCGTGCAACGCGCGACGCTGCGCAAGCGCGCGTGCGTGTGGCGCAAGCGCAATATCGCGAATCTGTTGCCCGTAACGCACGGCTGAATATTGTCGCACCAGCGGGCGGGTTGGTCCTGACACGCGACGTAGAACCCGGCCAAATTGTTGGTGCGGGCAGCGGCACATTGTTCCGCATGGCCCGTGACGGTGATATGGAAATGCTCGCCCGTTTGTCGGAATCGGATTTGCAAAAAATTTCGGTCGGAACCCGTGCATTTGTGACACCTGTTGGAACAGACCTGAAAATTGCGGGCCAAGTGTGGCAGATTTCGCCAGTGATCGACCCGCAGACACGGCAGGGAACGGTTCGGATTTCGGTACCCTATCATGAATTGCTGCGTCCCGGTGGCTTTGCGGATGCGCGCCTGACTGTCGGGACAGGCGATGTACCGATGTTGCCGGAAAGCGCGGTTCAAAGCAGCCCCGACGGCAGCTATGTTTTGATTGTCGATGACAAGAATATTGTGCGCCGACAAAATATCACCGTTGGAACCGTTACGGACCAAGGGGTCGCCATTGCTAGTGGGCTGAGCGGCGGCGAAAAGGTTGTGATTCTGGCCGGATCTTTCTTGAATATTGGGGATGTCGTGAAGCCGGTCATTCAGAAACCCGCGCGGTAAATTCGGCGTGGGAATGACCGGTGCGTCTGGCATCAAAGGCGCTGCGATGCCGCAGTGGATGGACGTAAATAAATCGGTTCGTGACTGTTCAATATGAATGAATTCAAAATATTGCAGCATGATCTGTCGATGATTTGAAATTCATATGGTGCCGGAATGGCATGGCCATGAACTTCCCCGTCGGTGATGGGATGGCATAAGGGCGAGTTAGAGATGAGCTTTCGCAATATTTCGGCATGGAGCATCCGTAACCCGGTGCCGCCCATTGTGGTGTTTTTGCTGTTGATGCTGGCAGGGATTGTCAGTTTCAATCGCATGGACATTAACGACATGCCCGATGTCGAATTCCCGATGGTGATTGTCGAGGTGTCGCAGCCTGGCGCTGCGCCCAGCGAGTTGGAAACACAGATCAGCCAGCGTGTCGAGGCGGCGGTGCGCGCGGTGAACGGTGTTGATGAAATTAGCACGGTTGTACGCGAAGGCAGCAGCCAGACGATGGTGCAATTCGCCATCGGTATGCCGATTGATCGCGCCTATAATGACGTCAATCAGGCGGTGCAGCAGGTGCGCGGTGACTTGCCGGACGGCATTTTGGAACCGCGCGTATTTCGGGTGGACGCCGTTGGTGGCCCCATTAGCTTCTTTTCTGTCGAGGCGTCGGATATGACGCTGGAACAGCTGAGTTGGTTCGTCGACAACACGGTGGCCAAAGAATTGCTGTCGGTCAGCGGCATGGCCAGTGTGTCGCGATCTGGTGGTGTGTCGCGCGAAATTCGGGTCCAGATGGACCCCGCCCGAATGCAAAGCTATGGCTTGACCGCCAGTCAGGTCAATCAACAATTACAACAAATTAACGTCAATGCTGCTGGTGGACGAACCGAAATTGCGGGATCGGAACAGGCGGTTCGCGTGCTGGGCAATGCGACTAGCGCGTTGGAACTGAGCGAAACGCGGATATCTTTGGGGGATGGGCGCACCATCCGCCTTGGCGATGTTGCGGATGTCACTGATGCTTATGCCGAACAGCGCGCTATGGCCAAGATGAACCAACGCCAAGTGCTGGCCTTTGCCATCACCAAGGCAAAGGGGGCGTCGGACGTTTCTGTGCATGACGAAGCCGTTCTGAAATTGGAGCAAATCGCTGCAAATAATCCCAAGGTGAAGTTCAGCACTTTGTTCACCATGACGGAATATATCAAAGAACAATATGACAGCGCCATGCTGATGATGGTCGAAGGGGCCATTTTGGCGGTTGTTGTGGTGTTCTTGTTTCTGCGCGATTGGCGGGCAACGGCCATTTCGGCCTTGGCCATTCCAATGTCGGCCATTCCAACCTTTTTCTTCATGGATTTGATGGGCTTTTCGCTCAATTCTCTGTCGCTGCTGGCACTGTCTTTGGTCGCGGGGGTGCTGGTCGACGACGCGATTGTGGAAATTGAAAATATCGTGCGGCACATGCGCATGGGTAAATCGGCCTATCAGGCATCCATTGACGCGGCCGACGAAATTGGTTTGGCGGTGGTCGCGACGACCATGTCGATTGTCGCGGTGTTTTTGCCCGTGGCGTTGATGCCGGGGATTTCGGGTCAGTTTTTCATTCAATTTGGCATGACCATTGTGTTCGCGGTGTTGATCAGTTTAGCCGTAGCCCGCATGATCACTCCGATGATTGCTGCCTATTTTCTGTCTGCACAGGGCGAGGATAAGCATGGCGAGGGGCCTGCGATTGATCGTTACGAACGCGTGCTGGCATGGACGTTGAACAGCAGCGGGCACCGTCGCCGCCGTGCCCATCTGGCGCGGGCCGAATTTCGACCTATCTATTGGTTGATTCCTGCGCTGCTTGGATTGGCTTTGCTGGCGTGGCAATTCGCCAAATTTATCGCGCCTGTTGGTCCAGGAATTGCACCACCCAGCGCGGCCATATTCTATCTGGTGATTGCGCCCCTTTCGTTGATTATGGGCTGTTTGCTGTCCTTGTTGGTCGGCATAATCTTGGGTGCGCTGGCATATAAGCTGGGCGCGACGAACAATGGCTTTGCCGCATGGGCCCATTTCATGGCCCAGCGTTTTTGGGCACGCATGTTTGACCACCGCATTTGGGTGCTGAGCAGCGGCATTATTGCCTTGGTGTTAACCTTGGTAATTTTCGCCAATGTTCCTCAACAGTTCCAACCCACGACGAACAGCAACAATAGCGAAGTGGTGTGGGAATTGCCCCCCGGCACCACATTGGCGCAAAGCGAGAGCATCGCCGAGCAAATTGACGCGGCGTTGAAAAGCAGTGCGGATGTCGACCGCGTGACGCTGGATATCAAAATCGGGTCGGGCAGCGGCTATGTGACGTTGAAGCGCGACCGGAAATTGAAAAGCGTGGAATGGGAACAGCAAATGCTGCCCAAGCTGACCGCGATTCCCGATGCTCGCATTTCCTTCCGCAGCCAAAGCCATGGTTTCTCTAGCCGCGATATCACGCTGGCGATTGGCGGTGACGATCCGGTGGAATTGGAACGGCATGCCCGTAAAATTGTGGCGGAAATGTCGGGACTGAAGGAAATTCGCGCGCCGCGTATCGAGGGGGATACACCGCGTCCGGAAATTTTGGTTAAACCTCGGTTGGACTTGGCCGCCGATTTGGGCGTGACAACGGCGGCGCTCAGCCAGACGATCCGTATCGCAACATTGGGCGATATTGATCAAAATGCGGCCAAATTCTCGCTGTCCGATCGCCAGATTCCCATTCGCGTTTTGTTGGCGGAAGACAGCCGACGCAGCTTGGCGACGATTGAAAATCTGCCCGTGCCGACATCACGGGGAACCACGGTTCCCCTAAAGTCGGTCGCAGAAATCAGCTTTGGTGTCGGGCCGACAGAAATCCGCCGCTATAACCAAACCCGCCGTGTGGTGGTCGGCGCGGATTTGGCGGGCGGGGTGAAGGCGGGGATCGCACAGGCCAAAATCGACGCGTTACCATCCATTGCGAACATGCCGGATGGTATTCACAAAATTGTGCAGGGCGACCAAAAATTCCAACTGGAATTGATCAGCAATTTTGCCATCGCGGTCGTGTCGGGCCTGATGATGGTGTTTGCGACTTTGGTGTTGCTCTATCGGCGCTTCTTGTCGCCGCTGGTCAATATGACGTCCTTATTATTGGCGCCATTTGGCGGCTTACTGGCCTTGTGGATGACCGGACAGCCCATTTCTATGCCCGTTTATATCGGCTTGCTGATGTTGCTGGGCATTGTGGCGAAAAATTCCATTTTGTTGGTGGATTTCGCGCTGGAAGAAATGGAACGCGGCGTGCCCAAGGTCGACGCGCTGATTGATGCGGGCCGCAAGCGCGCCCAGCCGATTGTGATGACCACGGTCGCCATGGTGGCGGGCATGGTTCCCACCGCGCTGTCTTTGTCGGGGGACGGCGCATGGCGCGCGCCGATGGGCATTGTGGTGATTGGCGGGTTGATCGTGTCGACGCTGTTGACGTTGGTGATTGTGCCAGCGGGTTTCAGTATCGCCGACAGTTTGGAACGGCGTTTGGGCCGCTATTTGGGCAGCCGTTTGCTGACCTATCGCGAAGGGGACGACCAGCCCAACCCCAACATTGGCCCGCATGGCCCCAGCAAAGGCCATGCACCGGCTGGCTAGGGGTAGGAAGCTAGGCTTTAAAGATTGGGCAGGGGGCAGAAAGATGCTCCCTGCTTGCAACCAATGACCATAAGCGCCATTTTGATTCTATGACGTCTATGAACCACCGCGCCGCCCCTGTTGGCGCAGGGACCACCCCGCCTTTGCCGCCATCCGTTCGCGGACTTGCTATCCCCACGGGGGGCCGCGACATTCGCTTGGTTGCGACTGGCCTGTTGATCGTCATGGCGTTCATATTTGTCGGCGCCAAATATTTCCAAGATGTGCATCCCGCCGTGGCTTATATCCGCGCCTTTGCCGAAGCCGCGATGGTTGGCGGGCTGGCGGATTGGTTTGCGGTCACCGCCTTGTTCCGCCATCCGATGGGCCTGCCGATACCGCACACCGCAATCATCCCGCGCAATAAGGACCGCATTGGCGACACACTGGCGCAATTTTTGCTGACCAATTTTCTGTTGCCGCGCTTGATCGCCCGCAAAATGCGCCATGTCGATGTGGCGGGGGCGGTCGGGCGGTTTTTGTCGGCTCCGGCAGAGGGTGGGGAGCGGTTAAAGGCTGGGGCATCGCGGATTTTTGCCGATGCGCTGGGCGCGCTGGACCATCAACGGCTGGGCGGGATGGTGAAATCGGCCTTGGCGGACCGCATCAGGGGCATCAATATCGCGCCTTTGTTGGGGCAGGCGCTGCAGGCGGCCTTGGCAGAGGGGCGGCATCAACCCTTGTTGGACAGCGCGGTGCGCTGGGGCAGCGGGGCGTTGGACAGCAACGCCCATTTGATTCACCAAATGGTGCATGACAATAGCAATGCTTTGATCCGGCTGACGGGGTTGGATGAAAGCATCGCCAACCGGATTGTTGCGGGCCTCAGCAAATTATTGGCGGATATGGCGGCGGAGCCTGACCATCCGCTGCGTCTGCGGACCGAAGAATCCTTGGCCAAGCTGGCGCAGGACTTGCAGCATGACCCCAAGGTGCAGGCACGGGTGGCGCGTATCCGCGACGAAATGCTGGACAATGCTGCCGTGAAAAATTGGCTGGACGGTTTGTGGGAACAAGGCCGTGCAGCCTTGCTGCGCGCGGCGCGCGACCCCGATACGCTGTTGGCGGGGCGCATTGGCGAGCTGACCGGACAATTTGGCGCGATGCTGGGCGATGATCCGGCGCTGCGCCGCACCCTGAACCGCTATTTCCGCCGCGCGATGATTGGCGTGGTGGAAAGCTATGGCGAAAAGGCCGTGCATTTGGTGTCGGATACGGTGCGAAGCTGGGACGCCAAGACCATTACCGACCGTTTGGAAAATGCGGTCGGCAATGATCTGCAATATATTCGGATTAACGGCACTTTGGTCGGCGGATTGTGCGGATTGGTGATCCACAGCGTGGATATGCTATTTTAACCCCTGTTGGCAGGCGATCAGCCCGCTGCGATAATCAGCATAGCGTGGCTGCCAGCCCAGCAGGCGCTTGGCGCGTCCATTGGCGACGCGGCGGTTTTCGGCATAAAAGGCCAAAGCGGCGGGTGACAAATGGGCTTGTTCCAGACTTTGCAGCACTGGCACATCCGCGCCCAGCAAGCCCGCGCCATATTCGACCAGATGATTTTGCGGGCAAGGATGATCGTCGGCCAGATTATAGACGCCCGCTGGCCCGCGAAAAGATGCGATGACCCCGCTCGCCAAATCATCGACATATATGCGGCTGAAAATTTGGTGGGGCATATCAATGCGGTGAGCGCGGCCTTGGCGGATGCGGTCCAACATGCTGCGCTCTGGGCCATAGATGCCGGGCAAGCGAAAGACGCGCACATCCGAACGCAAATCCTGCCATGCCTGATCGGCGGCGTTGCGGGCGGGGCGGCGGCCCTTGATCGGGGCGCTTTCATCGACCCACGCGCCGTCCACATCGCCGTACACGCCGGTGGAGGATAAATAGCCAATCCAGCGGGCGGGGGTCAGGGACAGCGCCTCCCCATAAAGCGCCAGAACGGGGTCGCACCCGCCATCGCTATCCCCATCTTTGCCCCCGCCGCTTTCGGGCGGGACGGTTGATAAAATATGGCTGCTGTCCGCCATGGCGCGCAGCACGGCGGCGCTGTCGTGAAAATCAATGTGATTTTCTGTGGGGGTGCGGCTGGTCCCCACCACATCCCATCCTCGCGCGCGCAGGCGGTTGGCGATATGTTGGGCGCTATAGCCCATTCCAAAAATTAACATCTGACTCATGCGGCTCTTATTGCGCCTTGTGCGCGCAATGCCTAGTTTGTTGTGATGACAGACGCATCCTCCACACCCCCGCTGCCCGTGACCATCCATCGCGGTGATTATCGCCCCTATGATTGGGCGATCCCTGAAATTCATATGGATTTCCAATTGGATGTTCAGTGCAGCAAAATCACATCGCAAATGCATATCGTGCGCCAAGCCGCTGCCCCCGCGCCCTTGTTGCTGCGCGGCGATGGGCTGAGCGTGGCGGGCGTGCGCGTTGATGGCCAAGATTGGAATGATTGGGCCATGGTTGGTCCCGATTTGCAGATAGAATTGGGGGAACGGGAAACAGCGATTGTTGCGGTGGACACGGTGATTGACCCGTCCGCCAACAGCCAGTTGATGGGCCTTTACGCATCGGGCGGGATGCTGTGCACACAATGCGAGGCGGAAGGCTTTCGCCGCATCAGCTTCCACCCCGACCGGCCTGATGTGCTGAGCCGCTATTTCGTGCGGATGGAAGGGGACAAGGCGCAATTCCCCATTTTGCTGTCCAACGGCAATTGCATCGACAGCGGCGATGGCGCGGATGGCCGCCATTGGGCGTTGTGGGAAGACCCTTGGCCCAAGCCCAGCTATTTGTTTGCATTGGTGGCGGGGGATTTGGTGGCGAGCAGCGATGAATTCACCACCATGTCAGGCCGCAAAGTCGCGCTGAACATTTGGGTACGGACGGGCGATGAAGGGCGCACAGGCCATGCCATGCAGGCGCTGAAAAACAGCATGGATTGGGATGAGCGCGTTTATGGCCGCGAATATGATCTGGACCTGTTCAACATCGTCGCCGTCAGCGATTTTAACATGGGCGCGATGGAGAATAAGGGGCTGAATATCTTCAACACCCGCTATATTTTGGCGGATGCGGATACAGCCACCGACGCGGATTATGACGGGGTAGAGGGGGTGGTCGCCCATGAATATTTCCACAATTGGTCGGGCAACCGCGTCACTTGCCGTGATTGGTTCCAACTGAGCTTGAAAGAAGGGTTCACGGTTTACCGCGACCAATGTTTCAGCGCGGATATGGGGTCCGAAGCGGTGAAGCGGATTGAAGATGTGCGGATTTTGCGCGCGGCGCAATTCCCCGAAGATGCTGGCCCCTTGGCGCACCCCATTCGGCCCGAAAGTTTTCAGGAAATCAGCAATTTTTATACCGCGACCATTTATAATAAGGGCGCGGAAATCATTCGGATGATGGCGACTTTGTTGGGGCCGCAGCTCTTTCGGGCGGGCACCGATCTTTATTTCGACCGCCATGACGGCGAAGCGGCAACCTGTGAGGATTTTGTCCGCGCGGTGGAGGATGGCGGCGCGACCGACCTGACGCAATTTCGCCGTTGGTATGAACAGGCCGGAACCCCGCGTTTGCAGATGGTGCTAGAACAAAATGGGTCGGACTGGACCTTGGTGGTGCGGCAAAGCGTGCCCGCAACGCCGGGCCAAAGCGACAAATTGCCGATGATGATGCCGCTGCGCCTGAAAGCCTTTGCCATGGATGGCGGCGATCAGGTCATGGACGATCAGGTCTTTACACTGCGAGGCGCGGAAGAACGGCTTGCGCTGGGCCGTTTTGACAGCAGGCCCGCTTTGTCGATCAACCGCGCGTTCAGCGCGCCGGTGATTGTCGAATATCAGCGGGGCGAAGGCGAATTGGCGTGGCTGGCCGCGCATGACGATGATCCTTTTGCGCGATACGAGGCGCTTCAGCAATTGATGCTGGGCGTGTTGGTGGCGGCTGTGTCGGGCGCAGAGGCGGATCATCAGGCGGTGATTGACGCCGTGGCCGGAACGTTGGCGGGGGCCGAAGCCGACCCAGCCTTTGTTGCCGAAGCGGTCGCGCTGCCCAGCGAGGCCTTCATTGGCGATCAGATGCTGGTCGTCGACCCCGATGCCGTTCGCGCGGCGCGTTTGGCGCTGCAATCCGCCATTGGCCGCGCCTTGGAAGCGGATTTCCGTGCGCTGTTGACCAAGGCCGCGCCGCCCGCATCGGACCTGTCACCCGCCGCAAAGGGCGGACGCCGCCTGCGCGGGGTGGCCCTGACCTATTTGTCCGCCGCAGGCTTTGTGGATGCGCCGCAAATGGCGCTGGCGATGTTCCGTCAAGCCGATGGCATGACCGATCGTCAGGCGGCCTTGGCGGTGTTGGCACATGGCGACAGCGCGGAACGCGAAACGGCGCTGGGCGAATTTTACGACCGCTATCGCAGCAATGCCTTGGTGCTGGACAAATGGTTTCAGGTGCAAAGCTGGTCGATGCGCGATGATACGCCCGAAGCGGTGGAGCGTCTGGCCCAGCACCCCGATTTCACCTTGGCCAATCCCAATCGGGTGCGGGCTCTTTATGGCGCATTGACGGGCAATCAGGCGGCCTTTCACCGCAAGGACGGCAAGGGATATCAGCTCATTGCCGATTTGGTCATCGCGCTAGATGGTAAAAACCCGCAAACCGCTGCGCGGATGATCCCGCCCTTGGGCCGTTGGAAACGGTTTGACGATGGGCGGGCCGCGATGATGCGGGCCGCGCTGGAACGGATTTTGGCGCAGCCCGGCCTGTCGCGCGATGTGACCGAGCAGGCGTCGAAAAGCCTGCTCGCTTAACGTTATATCCGGATTTAGGTGGTGGAGAATAATTTGGTTCCCACCACCCCAATCACGATCAGCGCCATGAAACCGACTTGCACGGCGCTGATTTTTTCACCGAACAAGATGGTGCCGCCAATAATCACGCCCACCGCGCCAAGGCCGGTCCAAATGGCATAGGCTGTGCCCGCGTTAATTTCGCGCATCGCATAGGCAAGCAGCGCCATATTCACAAAGCTGAGGGTGATGGGCACCGCCGATACCATCCAGCTTTCCGCCGAAGCGGCCCATTTCAGGCTGAGCGCCCAACAAATTTCGGTGAAAACAGCAATGCCAAGAATGATCCAGCCCATGGGCGATCCTTTCCTGTTGCGGGCTCGGAAAGGAAAATGACGTCAGCCGGAAACCCGTAAGAGGCTGACGATTACAGGTGTTGGCGCGGGCCTATAGATAAGCGAGGCGCAGAGGGCAAGCCGTGTGTCAGCCATGGCGGTCAGGGTTGGAGGTCGGTCGGCGGGGCGATCAGGCCCCACCGTCGGTCCGTTGTGTCAATTGGCGGGAAGGGTGGCCAGCCAGTCGCTGATCTCCACCGCCATGCGGTTGGCGGCATTTTGCAGGGCAAGGCCGCTGTTGCGGGCGGCGATTTTGCCGGACACCGGCTCACGCGCTTCAAAACGGCGCTGGGTGACGGTTTTTCCGGCATTGTTCACCAGCATGGCTTGATAGACGATGATCGCTTGGTTGCTGCGGGCATCGACGCCAAATTCCAGCAATTCGCCCGCCAATTGCTCGCCCGGTGCGGTCAGATATTGCCCTTCGTCCAGCACGACGCGGTTGCTGCGCGCCGTGACGGTGGCGCTGACCAGATGTTGGAACAGGCGCTGTGGGGCTTCGACCCATTGGGCATCGGCGACATAGGCAATGCTGCCTTGGTCTTGCTGCACCGGAATGCGCGTGGTGCGCAATTTTTGCGGGGCGCTGGGCACCAAGATGGTCAGCGTATTGCCCTGCGCGGCGGTGCGCGCTTCGCTGGCGCTGGGCTGGACGGCGGCGTCAAGGGTCAGCAGAAAGGGCGGGGTTTTTCCGCCGCCCAAGCTGACACAGCCGGACAGGCTGACCGCCGCAGCGGCCAATAACAGCGGGGTTTTCCAGCGCCGCAGGGCGGCGTTCACAGGGGATATGAGGGTCATGTGGGTCATGCTGTGGATTATCCCTTATGGCTTATAATCGGGCAGGCGGCTGCCGCTGATCACGGCGCCCGCGCCCTGTTGGTCCAATTTGTCGGTCAAGCTCGACAGGCTGGACGATGTGCGGCGCAAATCGCGGATCAGGGCGTTGGCCTCTGGTATGGTGGTGTCGCTGAAGGTTTTCAGACCAGGACGGGCATCGGCAATCGCGCCTTCCAATGTCTGCATCGACTGGTTGGCGGATTGCAGCGTGTCGCGCAAATGGCGCATGGCGGGGTCGACATTGCGGTCAATCGTGCCTTGCGTCGAGGCGGCCAAATTGCCGATTTGTTCGGCGGCCACACCGGTTTGCTGTATGGCCATGCGCGTATCGGCCAAGGCCTGTTCAATCGCCGGTCCATTGCGCGCCATAATCGCCGTGGTGCGTTCGACATTGGCCAAAATGCCCGCAATGCTTTGTTGGTTTTGGTCATCCGCCAATTCTGCCAGACGTTCGGTCAGGGTGGTCAAGCGTTGCAGCAATTGCGGCGCGGTGTTCAGCAATTCGCCAAGGCCGCCGGTGCGGGTGGGGATGACGGGTTTGCCCGCTGGGCCTTCGTCGCTGATCGGCGGTGCACCCTTGACCGCGCCGTTCAGCGAAATTTGCGATACGCCGGTAAAGCCCACGCCTTCGAGCGCGGCGGTGGTGCCTTGCAAAATCGGCACATCTTCCTGAACCTCGATGCGAACCCGCACAAATTGCGGGTCATCGGGCCATAGTTGGATTTCCTTGACCTGTCCGGCGGGGACACCCGAAAATTGCACGGCGGACCCTTTGTTCAAACCATCGACTGATTGTTTGAAAAACACGTCATATTCGCGCTTTGCGCCGCCGCTGCTATTCGCCATCCACACCACGAAAATGGCAATCGCCGCGGTGAACAGCAAGACGAATAACCCCACCAAGACATTGTTTGATCGCGTTTCCATGCTCGTTCCTACACTGTCTTTGCGCCGTGGGGCGAGGCGGTTTGATTGCCATTTGCCGCAGCGCGGCCACGTGGGCCGTTAAAATAATCTTGTATCCACTCATGCTCGGTCGCCAGCAATTCGTCGATCGTGCCGACCGCAATCACCTTTTTCTCTGCCAACACAGCGACACGGTCGCAGGTGGCATAAAGGCTGTCCAGATCATGGGTGATGAGAAACACCGTCAATTGCATCGTATCGGCCAATTCGCGGATCAGCCGATCAAATTTGGCCGCGCCAATCGGGTCCAGCCCAGCGGTGGGTTCGTCCAAAAATAACAAAGCAGGGTCCAGCGCTAAGGCGCGGGCGAGACCCGCCCGTTTCACCATGCCGCCCGATAGTTCAGCCGGAAATTTCGGCCCCGCATCGGCGGGCAGGCCGACCATCGCCACCTTATAAGCGGCGATTTCATCCATCAATTTTTTGTCCATGCGCGGATAATATTCGCGCAACGGCACTTGGATATTTTCCGCCACGGTCAGCGTGGAAAATAACGCCCCGCCTTGGAACATCACGCCCCAGCGGCGGCGCAATTCGCGGCCTTCTTGTTCATCACTGATCGCATCCAGCGTGCGGCCAAAAACCTCAATCTCGCCAGCATCGGGGGTTTGCAGGCCGATGATCGAGCGCATCATCACCGATTTGCCGGTGCCGGACCCGCCGACAATGCCCAAAATTTCGCCGCGTTTGACGTCCAAGTCCAGCCCGTCATGGACCAAAGTGTCACCAAAGCGGTTCACCAAGCCGCGAATACGGATCGCGAATTCATAATCCTCGACATGCAGCACAGGGGTTTCTTCGTCTGTTTGGCTGAACATCAATTCCACCCAATGCTAGAGAAGAAGACTGCGAACATGGCATCCAAAACGATGACCAGAAAAATCGCTGCGACCACGGCGGATGTCGTGCGCTGGCCGACTTGTTCGGCATTTTGGCGCACTTGCATCCCTTCGTAACAGCCGGTGACGCCGATCAAAATGCCAAATACCGGCGCTTTTAACAGCATGATCCACACGTCTGTCATTGGGATGATGTCGCGCAGGCGCTGAACATAGGTCAGCGGCGGTATGCCCAGCCCAACCCAGCAGAAAACACCGCCGCCAATGATCGCGCAAATGCTGGCGTAAAAACCCAGCAAGGGCATGGTGATGGTGGATGCGGCGACGCGGGGGATGACAATGGCTTCCATCGGCGAGACGCCAATGGTGCGCATGGCGTCCACCTCTTCGGTCAATTTCATCGTGCCGATTTGCGCGGCAAAGGCGGAGCCAGAGCGGCCCGCCACCATGATCGCGGTCATTAACAGGCCCAATTCGCGAATGGAGGCACGGCCCACCAAATTGATGGTGAACATTTCCAAACCAAATTGCCGCAATTGCACCGCCCCTTGTTGGGCGATGACGACCCCGATCAAAAAGCTCATCAAACCAATAATCGGCAAGGCGTCCCAGCCAACGGTTTGGAAACGCGTGACAATGGCGTTCCAACGCAAGCGGCGGCGGGACCGAATTTGGTTGACCAAGGCAATCAGCAACGCACCGAAAAAGCCGATGATGCCAAGAAATTCATTCCATGTCGAAATGCTGGCGCTGCCCACTTCGTCGAGCAAGCGTTTCCATGCGGGCAGTGGGTCCGCCTTGACCTTCATATCGCCGTCAATTTTGGACAAAGCGCCCAGCAAACGCACGGCGTCATCGCCAGCGCCCGTGACCTCTGCATCATGGGCGCGGGCGGTTCGGGTCACCAGCCACGCCCCCACGGTGTCGATGCGATCAAGACCCGACAGGTCGATACGGGAAATGGGGCCCAATTGGCCCAAGCGTTCGGGCAAATCGCCCAAACGGGCCAAAGTCAGGCGACCAGTGAGGAAGATTTCAGCGCCATTTGCGCTATCTTTTGTTTCGAAGTCCGCGCTTGTCGCCATGGTGGATGGACTTTGGCGTATTTTCCTTGTTCGGGCAAGCCTTTCCCAAGACTTGGCGGACCTTGCTGTGTCGATTATGGGCGGGACATGGATATTTTGCCCGCATCAAGCCCCCTATCATCCGACGCCCAAGTCACGCATCGACTGGCCCTATATGATATGGATAGGACGATAACGAAAACAGGGACTTACAGTGGGTTTCTGTTTTTCGTCGCGCGTCGTCGCCAACCGTGGCGGCTGGCGTTGCTGCCGCTGGTTGGTTTGGCGGGGCTGGCTTATGGCGTAAAATTGCTGGATCGTTCGCGCTTGAAGGCGGTCAATTTGCGACTGTTGGTGGGCAAAAAATTCCGCCGTGCGGATATCGCCGTGCTGGCGGAACATTATGCGGACCATGTGGTTCAGCACGGCCTGCACGCCGCCGCTTTGGAACAGATCGCCAAGGATCGGGCGGCTGGATATCGGGTCGTCCTGGCGACCGCCAGTTTCCGTTTATATGTCGATGCCATTGCGCGGCGCTTGGGCATTACCGATGTGTTGGCAACGGAATTGGAAGAATGGGACGCGGGCGACCATGTTCATGCCCGTTTGCGCGGCGAAAATTGCTATGGTGACGCCAAATTTGCGCGCATCACCCAATGGTTGGCGGATAATCAAATATCGCGGGAACAGGCGCATATTCGCGCTTATTCCGACCATGTGTCTGATCACCCGATGTTGGGTTTTGCCGATGAAGCGGTGGCGACCACGCCGTCGCGCGCCCTGCGCCACATGGCCCCGCTGCATGGATGGGAAGTGGTGGATTGGCGCGCAGCGAAAAACGCGCGGCGCAGCAAGCGGGGTGCAGCGGCTTCACAAGCGGCGTCAGAAACGCCATCTGACAGGTCGTTGAATGGAATGGGCGATTAAGCCAGCGCGCTTTCCTGCGGTGCGGCGCGCTTGCGTGTGGGGGCGGCATCATCCGCATTCATGCCGCCTTGCGCCGTGCGGTCTTTATTCAAAAATTTCAATATTTCAGCGGCGCTTTGCTCGGGCTTGGTAAAGGGGAATAAATGCCCGCCCGAAATTTTGACATGACATTGGGCGTGTAAAACGGCGGCCAGTTCATCGCTGTGGGATGCGGGGACGACTTGGTCATGGGTGGCCGACATGATGCAGATCGGTCGGTCGATCAGGCGCGGAATCAGCCTGTCATTGTTCCAGCCAGTTATCGCCAAACTTTGATATGTCAGGCCCAAGGCGCTGGAAACGGGCATTTTCATGACATTCATGGCCCCGCCAAGGACATCGCGATCAAAAATCGCGCCCCAGCCAATGTCAGCAGCGCTGAAATGGCCGGTCGTTCCCATCAATATCAAACGGCCTACACGGTCAGGAAATTGTGCGGTGATTTGTTGGGCCAATGCGCCGCCCCAACTAAAGCCTGCAATGTCCAACTGATGATGGCCCAATTGGTTGGCGACATCCATGACCGAGGTGGCCATGCTGTGCGCGCTATAGGGCCAGAAACAATCGGGCGATCCGCCAGTGCCCGGCATATCGAGCGTCCATAGCTCGCGGTCCGTAATGCGGCGCAGCAAGGGGGCTGCCGCGTCGGCGTTCGCCCCAAGCCCGTTCAGGAACAAGAGCGGGGGACCGTCTGCGCCAACATGCCAGCGGGTGACGCCGAAGGTCAGGCCGCGCGCCACGATGCGTTGATGGTCCGGCGACAGCCAATCGCCATCATAGGTGCGGTTCGGATGGGCATCGGCACGGGTCATTGCGCCATGTTGCACATCTGGACGCGCGGGGAAAGTCAAGCCGATGAGAAGGAGCGATATTAGTCGATATTAGGTGATATCCTAGGCTAGGTTTTGCAGGTTCAGCACATCCAACAATGCATGGCGCGCGCGCTGAACCTGCTCTGCTAAGGCAGCCGAGGCTAGGTCGTCGGGGCTGATTTCCTGTGGCCAATGGGTGGAAATGACTCGCTCTATCTGGCGGAGCACCCTGTCGCTGGCGATGAACCGTGGGTCAATGGTCGCGGGGTCGGCGACGACGCGCAGGCGCAAGCAAGCTGGTCCGCCGCCATTGGCCATGGATTGCCGCACATCGACAGGGAATAAACGGGTGATTGGGCTACCTTGTTGGACATGTCGTTGCAACCATGACCAGACAGCACGATTTTCTTGGGCTTCGGTCGGTAGGACCAGACCCATGCCCCCGTCGGGTAAGCTGACCAACTGGGCGTTGAACAAATAGGATGAAATGGCGTCTTGCAAGCTGACATCGGCGGCTGGAACAATGATGATTTGAACATCGGGAAAGGCGGTTCGGATCTTCTGATATGCCAGCGTCGGATTTTGAAAGGCGCGTTCATGGGTGAACAGCACATGTTCATTGGCCACGGCGACCACATCATTGTGAAAAGCGCCCGCCGCAATGGCTTCGTCAGATTGGCGGATTAGCAAGGTTTTATCCGGATTAAGGCCATGGTTTCGGGCAATGGCTTTGCTGGCCTCGATGCTTTGGCGCGCCGGAAAACGGCCTGCGAGCACGCCATAGACAAAGATTTCCACGCCTGCCTGATCATGGGCGGCGCACAGGCGCATATGATTGGCCGCGCCTTCATCGCCAAAGGGGGCGGGGATGGGCGGGTGCACCACAAAACTGGGGTCGGCAAAGGCGCATTGCAACTGGCGCAATGTTCCCTGCCATTCATGACTGCGGTGCGGCATGGTCAGCAAATTGGCGACGGTCAGGTGGCATTTGCCGTCCACCGTATCGGATGCGGGCGACACGGTTGCGGCATTGGCGGCCCACATGGATGACGCGGAATAGGCTTGAGCGCGAAGATGCGCTTCGGCCTGCATTATATTGGTTCCCATCCTCTCTAGCCATGCTGTATCGGGCCGATCTAGCGGAACAAAAAAAGCTTGGGCCAAGCCCAACGCCATATTGCGGCGCATTTTTTCCACGCCTTGCAAGGCGGCGGCGCGGGGTTGGGCAATTTGCCCTGCGTTGCGGGCGGACGCGATATTGCCGGGGCTTAGGCCCGCATAATTGTGGGTGGGGCCGATGATGCCGTCAAAATTTATTTCTTGGATCATAGGATTAACGCTCAATCCACATTAATTCATCGCCGATGCTGGCACCCAGCAGGTCGGCAACGCTTTGTTCCACGGCGCCCGTGTCCGTGATGACACCAAAGCAGCAGCGGAAATTGGCAAGCTCGCCCGCCGCGATCAGCGCCTCTTTGCCATTTTGGGCTTTTGCGTCCGCGACAATGGCGGACAGGGGCGTGCGTTTGGCATGGGCGATGCTGGCGACCTGATCGGTGCGGGCGGTCATGGTGGGGCCGCCGTCGAAAATGTCGATATAATGATCGAAGCCAAAACCTTCATTTTCCAGCATTCGCATCGCCGCGCGGCCCGTGGGGTGGGGCACGCCAATGACGCTGCGCGCGCTATCTTGCAGCATGGCGATATAGACCGGATGTTTGGGCATCAGGTCGGCGATAAATTGATTGCCGTGCATGGCGTTAAATTGATCGGCTTCTTGAAAGCTCATCCCGAAAAATTTACCGGCCACCCCGTCCCAGAAAGGCGAACTGCCCGCTTCGTCGATGACACCGCGCAGTTCCGCCAAAATCCGGTCGCAAAAGCGGCCCCGATGGCCCGCGATAAACAAATAGCGCGACCGTGATAATAGCAGGCCCAATCCGCCCGCCCGCGCGGCGGGGTGCAGGAACAGACCGCCAACCTCGCTGCATCCATTTAAATCATTGGATAGCATGAGGACTTTGGCCTGAAAGGTGCGGCCCAATTGTTCGCTATGTTTGCTGTCTGTGCCGATGCGATAGGAATAAAAGGGCCAGCGTTCGCCCACTTTGCCGAAAATCTGGCAGGTGCCCCATACTTCGCCTGTTGCGCTGTCTTCTAAGATCATCAGATATAATTGATCGCTCGGTTCGTCGCTGGGGTGTTGAAAGCCCGCCTCTGCACGGTCCAATTTGGCGCGCAGGGCCTTTTTGTCCGGCGGCAAATTGGTAAAGCCGCCGCCCGTGCGTTTGGCCATTTCATACAGGCTTTGCAGATCATCAGCGCGCGCCGCGCGTATCACATAAGTCAAACATGTCCCCTTTCGATCAATCTTAATATGCTGAGCGCCGACAATTGGGCGCGTTCCACCAAGGATGAGGTGATGAGAAATTCGTCACTGGAATGAATGGCACCCCCACGTGGCCCCATGGTGTCAATGACGGGAACGCCGCAGGCGGCAATATTGTTGCCATCGCATACGCCGCCCGTGGCTTTCCATGTCAGGGACAGGCCCAGATCGCGTCCGGTTTTGCGGACCAGTTCAAACAGATGCTGCGCGCCGCTGTCCAATGCTTTGGGCGGGCGGTTAAAGCCGCCATGAATATGGGCGTGGACATCATGATCGCGTTCAATGGCTGTGATGATCGCGGCGAGCGATGCTTGGGCGGCGTGCATTGCATCGGGGTTGGCGGGGCGCATATTGACCCGCAAAATCGCCAAATCCGGCACGACATTATTGGGACCGCCGCCGTCGATGCGCGCGACATTCACGCTGAGGCCCGCAGATTTCAGCGCGGTCAGGCGCAGGGCCAAATCGGCTGCGGCGACCAAGGCGTTGCGGCCATCATCGGGGTTGCGCCCCGCATGGGCGGCGCGGCCATGTAGGGTGATGGAGAAATTACCGCTGCCCGGTCTGGCCCCCGCCAATCCGCCGTCGGGCAGGCTGGGTTCATAGGTTAGCGCCGCCATTTTGCCTGCCGCGCATTGGGCGATGAGCCGAGCGGAGGCATGGCTGCCGGTTTCTTCGTCGCTGTTAATCAACACATCATAGCCGATATGCGCCGCCAGCGGTGATGCCTCAATGGCTTGCAGTGCAGCGAAAATGACCGCCAAACCGGCCTTCATATCCGCTGTGCCGGGGCCGTTCAGAACATCTTTGTCCAGCCAGCGGCATTGTTGGAATGGGTGATCGGCGGCAAAGACCGTGTCCATATGGCCGGTCAACAGCAATTGCACAGGGGCGCTGGGACGCACGCTGAGCAACATATGTTCGCCGCGTATGATCGGCTGAATTTGGCCCGATGCATCGACCATTTCCACCGGATCGGGGGGCAGCAAGCGCAGCGTGCCGGGCAAAGCGGAAAATGTGTCGGCCAATCTTTGCGCCATGACGCCCAGCCCGTGCAAATTGCCGGTGCCGCTGTTGATGGCCGCCCAATCCAGCACATGGGCCAGCATCGGGGCTTGGTCGATTCCATCGATCAGGCGCTGTTCGGTCATAGTCAGCATAGGCTGCACTATATCGGCTTTCTTGGGGTTGGCGAGGGGGGATATGCACCGCCACATCCCGCCGAAAATTGATGATAGATTGTGGGATTAAGTCGCTGGATTTCCGGTGGGACTTTGCCCCAAGATAGGCGGTCGCAGCGATGCGGCGGTGCATCAATCATGGGGACAGGAACAAGGGTGTGTTGGCACGAACAGGGTGACGGAACGCAAAATTGCCAATGAATGCAATTGCTTTTACGGACCGTTCGCGGCATAGGGCCGAAACCCTTTCCTCCCCAGGATTATGCGTCGCGCATTGAAAAGGGTGAAAATATGACCGACTTTCTTGACCGGCACGGACTGTCCGTTGATTCGCGTCTGACAAGCTTCATTGAACAGCAAGCCATTGTTGGAACGGGGCTGAGCGTTGACCGATTTTGGTCAGATTTTGCCAATATATTGAACCAGTTTGTGCCCGAAAATGCGGCGCTGTTGGCCAAGCGGGAAAATTTGCAGGCGCAAATTGACGCATGGCATCAGGCACGCGAAGGCCAAGCCATTGAATATGCCGAATATCGCGATTTCCTGAGCCGCATCGGCTATTTGGTGCCGGAACCCGATGCCTTTTCCATCACCACTGCCCATGTCGACGCCGAAATCGCCACCATGGCGGGGCCGCAATTGGTGGTGCCAGCGCTGAATGCGCGTTTTGCGCTGAACGCCGCCAATGCCCGTTGGGGCAGCCTTTATGACGCCTTTTATGGCACGGACGCGCTGGACGCGCCGCCAGCCAAGGCGGGCGGATATGATGCCGTGCGCGGCGCGGCGGTCATTGCGCGGGCCAAGGCATTTTTGGACGAAGCCGTGCCCTTGGCGGGGCAAAGCTGGGCCGATTGGGCGGGCGGCGATTTGCCCTTGGTCGATGGCGAGCAGTTGGTCGCGACACGCGAGGGCGGCTTGTTGCTGCGCCACAATGGCCTGCATATTGAAATTGTCATCGACCCCGCCAGCGCGATTGGCAGCAGCGACCCTGCGGGCATTTCCGATGTGATTTTGGAAGCGGCGCTGACTACGATCATCGACTTGGAAGACAGTGTGGCCGCCGTGGACGGCGAAGATAAGGTGCTGGGTTACAGCAATTGGCTGGGCCTGATGCGCGGGGATTTGACCGAAAGTTTTGAGAAGGGCGGAAAAACCGTCACCCGCGCGATGAATGACGACCGCAAATGGGTGGGCCGCGATGGCGCGGCGATGAGCTTGCATGGCCGTAGCGTGATGTTCGTTCGCAATGTCGGCCATTTGATGACCACCCCGATGATCCGCTTGGCAGACGGCAGCGAAGCGCCAGAGGGTTTGTGCGATGCCGTTATCACCAGCCTCTGTTCGCTGCATGATCTGAAGGGCTTGGGCAGCCGCAAGAACAGCCGCGAAGGCAGCATTTATATTGTGAAGCCCAAGCAGCATGGCCCCGAAGAATGCGCCTTTACCGACCGTCTGTTCGACGCGGTGGAGGATATGCTGGGTCTGGCGCGATATACGATCAAAGTCGGCGTGATGGACGAAGAACGGCGCACCAGCGCCAATTTGGCGGCCTGTATCCACGCCGTGAAAAACCGTCTGGCGTTCATTAACACCGGATTTTTGGACCGCACGGGCGACGAAATTCACACATCGATGCGCGCGGGTGCGATGATACCCAAGGGCGAGATGAAGGGCAGCGATTGGATCGCCGCTTATGAAGATCGCAATGTGCGGATCGGTTTGGCGTGCGGCCTGTCGGGCAAGGCGCAAATCGGCAAGGGCATGTGGGCGATGCCGGATTTGATGAAGGCGATGTTGGACGCCAAAATCGGCCATCCGAAAAGCGGCGCGAACACGGCATGGGTGCCATCACCCACCGCCGCGACGCTGCATGCGCTGCATTATCACGCCGTTGATGTGTTCGCGCGGCAAAAAGAATTGGCGGTGAAATCCGCCCCCGGTCTGGCCCCGCTGCTCAATGTGCCTGTGGCCCGTGGCCGGAACTGGAGCCAGTCGGAAATCGCCCGCGAATTGGACAATAATTGCCAAGGCATTTTGGGCTATGTCGTGCGTTGGATCGATCAGGGCATCGGTTGTTCCAAAGTGCCGGACATTGACGATGTGGGCTTGATGGAAGACCGCGCCACGCTGCGTATTTCCAGCCAAGCCTTGGCCAATTGGTTGCTGCACGGCATTTGCACCGAAGCGCAAGTGGACGCCGCCTTGGAACGCATGGCGAAAAAGGTGGATGAGCAAAATGCGGGCGACCCGCTATATGAAAAGCTGACCGAGGATAGCATTGCCTATCAAGCATCGCGGGCGCTGATCTTTGACGGCGTCAGTCAGCCGTCCGGTTATACCGAACCCTTGCTGCATAAATATCGTCAGGCCAAGAAAGCGGCCTAACGCCTATATTTTCGCATATTCCATTCAATCTCATTCGGGTTCATGGATAGACCTGAACTTTGAATGGGATATGCGAAAAATGAAAATCGCGGTGCTGACGTTGGAAGGCTATAATGAATTGGACAGCTTCGTCGCGGCCGCCATTTTGGGGCGGATGCGCGGGGCCGGATGGTCCGCCGCCATTACATCGCCCAGCGCGCGCGTCACGTCGATGAATGGCCTGACCGTGGAGCGCCAGCAACCCATGTCTTTTGTCTGCGAAGCAGATGCCGTGATTATCGGCAGCGGTATTTATACGCGCGATTATGCGGCGGATCCGGCATTTTTGGCGCAATTGGAACTGGACCCTGAACGGCAGGTCATCGCCGCCCAATGTTCGGGCACCTTGTTGCTGGCCAAATTGGGTATGTTGGGGTCGGTTCCCGCCTGCACCGATTTAACCACCAAGCCATGGGTGCAAGATGCAGGCGTCGACGTCATTGACGCGCCATTTATCGCGCATGGCAATATTGCGACGGCGGGTGGCTGTATGGCGTCTGTCTATCTGGCCGCATGGGTGATGGGGCGTTTGGGCGGCGAAGATATTGTGCGGGACGCCCTGCATTATGTCGCGCCAGTTGGCGAAAAAGCGGCCTATGTGGACCATGCCCTATCTGTCGTCCGTCCATTTTGGGACCTGCAAGTCGCCGCATAAACAGCCCTTCGACAAAAGGCGTAAAAGCCGTTAAAGGGCGGCGATTATGACCATCATTGTTGCTGCCCTTTATCACTTCGCATCCTTTGCCGACCATGCCGCGCTGCGTCAGCCTTTGCTCGACCTATGTGTGAGCCAAGGGGTGAAAGGCACTTTGTTGCTGGCCGCCGAAGGGGTGAATGGCACCATCGCGGGCAGCGAGGCGGGCATTGGTGCGGTGGTCGATCATATCCGCGCTTTGGATGGCTGTGCTGGGCTCGAAGTGAAATATTCCACCGCCCAAGACATGCCCTTTGGCCGCATGAAGGTGCGGCTGAAGAAAGAAATTGTAACCATGAAGGTCGCGGGCTTGGACCCTGCAAAACATGCGGGTCATTATGTCCAGCCACAGGATTGGAATGATTTTATCGACGACGCCAATACGGTGGTCATCGACACGCGCAATGATTTTGAAATTGGCTATGGCAGTTTCGACGGCGCGATTAACCCCGAAACCAAAAGCTTTGGCGAATTTCCGCAATGGTGGGCGGATCATGCCGATGAATTTGACGGCAAACGTATTGCGATGTTTTGCACCGGCGGCATCCGCTGTGAAAAATCGACCGCCTTTTTGCGCGCTCAAGGCGTGGAGGATGTGTATCATCTGAAGGGCGGCATTTTAAATTATCTGGAAAAAATGCCCGAAGAAGACACGCGCTGGCATGGCGGCTGTTTTGTGTTCGACGAACGGGTCAGCATTGGCCATGGCTTGGTGGAATTGGGCGATGTGCGGGCCGAGGGCGGTGATCAGCAAGGCTGAGATGTCTTGCGGGGCAGGCTGCTAAGGCGCTGCTTACCGACCGTCATGCTTCCATTGTGGTGGGTGCTGCGCGGGCCGTGCCATATTCCACCCAGCCAAAGGGGCGCGGGGTTTTGGGCATATAATGGGCGCCCAATGTTTCCACCGCAAATCCCGCTTGTTCATAGGCCGCGCTGATCGGCCGGCTGAGATGGCAATTGCCCGCCATGCGTTTCCACAAAGGTTCGATACGACGTTGCCATTTGGCGGGCGCGCGGTCGGGGGCCGCGCCATGTTCCAGAAAATAGGCCTGGCCATTGGGCCGTAGCACGCGGCGAATTTCGGATAGGACCGCTGCTGGATCATCGACCGAGCAAAGGGTGAAGGTCGTCACCACGCTGTCAAAGCTGTGATCGGCAAAGGGCATGGATTCGCCGCGACCCAACAAAATGCGGGGCGAAACCCCTTTGCCATACAGGCCGTGGGCGTGCGCGGCTTGTTCGCTCATCGCCAATAATTGGGGGGACGGGTCCAGCCCCGTAAAGCTGGTGATGCGCGGCCAATGGTAAAATTCCATATTGATACCGCCGCCGCAGCCCAGTTCCAGCACATCGCCGCTGGCCAAGGGAATAATTTTGCTGCGGCTTTTCATAATTTGGCCTTGGGAACAGGCGCAGCGGATCAGGCGGGGGACCATGTTGCGGTCCCACCAATTGGGACGGGATGCGGCGGTGTTGGCGGCCATTTGGCCCATTTTATGGCGGCGTTGCGGCATAAGAAATTCCTCCCCCTCTTGGCGCGCAGCCTGTCCCTTGCTAGCGGGATTGGCAACACCCATTTATGCCGCGCCCCTTTGGGCCTTGCTGCACAAGATTAAGGATCGTCATGCCCACCACCTATCATACGAAAATGCTGATTTTGGGTTCAGGCCCGGCTGGCCTGTCGGCGGCCATTTATGCCGCCCGCGCTGGGATGAAGCCGATTGTCGTGCAGGGATTGCAACCGGGCGGCCAGTTGACGATCACCACGGATGTGGAAAATTACCCCGGCTTTGCCGAGGTGATCCAAGGCCCTTGGTTGATGGAGCAAATGACCGCGCAGGCGACCCATGTTGGCGCGTCGATGATTTGGGACATGATCGCTGATGTCGATTTGACCCAGCGACCGTTCAAGCTGACGGGTGATGGCGGCGACATTTATATGGCAGACACGCTGGTCATCGCCACGGGCGCACAAGCGAAATGGCTGGGTGTTGAGGGCGAGCAGGAATTGGGCGGCAAGGGCGTTTCGGCTTGTGCGACCTGTGACGGTTTCTTTTATCGCGGCAAGAAAGTGGTGGTGATCGGCGGCGGTAATACCGCTGTGGAAGAGGCGCTATATCTGACCAACCATAGCGACGATGTGACGCTGATCCACCGCCGCGACAGCCTGCGCAGCGAAAAGATTTTGCAAGACCGCCTGCACGCCAACCCCAAGATTAAGGTGCTGTGGAACAAAGCGGTGGAACGCTTTGTCGGCGGCGAAGGTGCGGCCGGACTGGTCGGCGTGGATTTGATCGACACGGTGACGGGCGACAAGAGCCACGAGCCAACGGACGGCGGCTTTGTCGCCATTGGCCACAGCCCCGCGACCGAATTGTTCAAGGGCAAGCTGCCGCTGGACGCAGATGGTTATTTGGAAGTCATCCCTGGCACGTCGCGCACGGCGGTGGCCGGTGTGTTCGCGGCGGGTGACGTGACCGACAAACATTATCGCCAAGCGATTACGGCGGCGGGCATGGGTTGTATGGCGGCCTTGGATGCCGAACGTTTCTTGGCAGAGGCGGAATTTGAAGCGGCCAAGGCTGGCTGAACGCCGCGCTGAATGCTGATGAAATGTAAGGGGGGAGGCCGTTTTTTAAGGTCTCCCCCCTTTTTTATCTTGCGACGGCGGCTGTGGGCGCGGCTTAGGCGCGTTTGCTGGCGACGAAATCGCGCAAGTTGCCAAAGGTTTCGAAAATCTCGCCATCCACATCATCATCGTCGATTTGAATGTGAAATTCATCCTCCAAGCCCGTCAGCACGGCGGCAACGGCCATCGAATCAAATTCCGGCAATTCCCCGAACAGGCCGCTGTCGGGCCCAAGGGCGAGGGCGCGTTCCGGCGTCAGCCCCAAAATATCCGCCAGAAAATCGCGCAATTCCACGTCCAGCGAAGCGGGGGTAGAATCGGTCATATGCTTATCCTTTTGACGTGCGGGTGCGTATTTTGGCGCAGCGCAGCATGGTCTTTCTTTCCCCATGCCGTGCTGCGCGCCGCTTGAAAAGTCCGGATTTGGTAAAGCGAATATGCAACCGCCGCATCTTTATGATTTGCATAAGGCGCTGCGGCGATTATCGACCCTTGCAGCCATGATGAATATGCAGACATGACAAACCGAGGGACATCCATCGCATTTTGTCCGCTGGACCATCTGACAAGATGCGGCGCGGCGGACGCCCCCGCTTTGCGTATCGGCGCAGAGACGATCTGCTATGACGCGATGGAGCAACAGGTCGGACGGCTGGCGGCTTGGCTGGCGCAGCAGGTGGACGGCAAGGGCGCGCGCGTCGCGACATGGAGCGCGAAGAACCGCCTGACCTGCCTGATGCCGCTGGCCGCAGCGCGGGCCGGATTGGTGCATGTGCCGATCAATCCTTTGTTAAAGGGCGCGCAGGCCCAGCATATTTTGCAAGACAGCGGCGCAACTTTGTTGATCGCCAATGCGGGGCGCATCGCGGCGCTGGCGGATCATGACGACCCGCGTGATGGCGGGCCGCTTGGTGGGGCGGCATATGGGGCGGCAGATGGTCGGGACTTGGCCATTGCGGAATTGAAAATGCTGGACGCGGTGATGGACGGCGATGGTCCGGCTTTGCCGCCGTCGGACGCCAAGCCCGATGATTTGGCGGCTTTATTATATACCAGCGGGTCAACCGGACGGCCCAAGGGCGTGATGCTGAGCCACCGCAATTTGTGGTTGGGCGCGCAAAGCGTGGCGCAATATTTGGCGATCAACAGCGATGACCGTGTGCTGGCGGTGCTGCCGCTCAGCTTTGATTATGGGCAAAATCAATTGCTGTCGGCTTTTTATGCTGGGGCATCGGTCGCCCCGCTCGATTATTTGACACCGCGTGACATTATGAAAGCGGTCGAACGGCATCATATCAGCATGTTGGCGGGTGTTCCGCCTTTATGGGTGCAATTGGTGGAGGCGGACTGGCCGAGCGAGATTGCGGCGCGGCTGACATGCTTGACCAACAGCGGCGGCGCCCTGACGCCCGCCCTGATTGACGGGATGCGCCACTGCTTTCCGAACGCCAAAATCATACCCATGTATGGGCTGACAGAGGCGTTCCGATCGACCTATTTGCCATCTGAATTGGTTGCCCCGCATCCCACATCGATGGGCCGCGCTATTCCCCATGCCGAAATTTTTGTGTGCCGCCCCGATGGCAGCCTGTGCGATGATGATGAGGTGGGGGAGCTGGTGCATTGCGGCCCGTTGGTGGCGCAGGGATATTGGCAAGACGGTGAACGGAGCGCGCAGCGGTTTCGCCCCGCGCCGCCAGCCTCGCAATATGGCGGCATGGCGGTTTGGTCTGGCGACAAGGTGCGGCGGGATGCGGCGGGCTTGCTCTATTTTGTGGGCCGCGACGATGCGATGATTAAAACATCGGGCAACCGCGTCAGCCCGGCGGAGGTCGAAGACGCGGCGCAAAGCCTGCCCAGCGTGATGGAAGCGGTGGCCTTTGGCGTGGCGGATGAACGTTTGGGCGCGGCGATTATTTTGATGGTGCGCGGAAAAGCGGGGCGGGGCGGTGCCGACGATCAGGCGGAACTGACGGCGCATTTGCGCCAGACTTTGCCCAATTTCATGCAGCCCCAACAGATTATTTGGCGCGACATGTTACCGCGCAATCCCAATGGCAAATTAGACCGCGCCCAAATTGCGGCGCAGTGGCAGGCATAAGCAAGTGGCAGGCGTAAAGAGATGAAAGCATTTGGTCCGATCCCCGCTGGCTATAGTGCTGATGCCCAGCACATGCTGTTGATGGGCGGCACGCGGGTGGATGAGCTGGCTGAGCAAGCTGGCGATACGCCTGTGTTCCTATATGACCGCGCCATGTTAACGGCGCGCGTGGCGGAATGGCGCGCTGCTTTCCCGCCGCAGGTGCAGCTTCATTATGCGATGAAGGCCAATCCCTTTGCGCCGCTCTTGGCCCATATGGCAGGCATTGTGGATGGCTTTGACGTGGCATCCGGAGGGGAAATGGCGGCGGCCTTGGCGGCGGGCGTATCGCCAGCGCATATCAGCTTTGCTGGCCCCGGTAAGCGCGAGCGGGAGTTGGAGGCGGCCATTGCGGCGGGCGTCACGCTGAATGTCGAATCGGCGGGTGAAGCAGAGCGCGCCTTGGCGATTGGCGACAGGCTGGGCGTGCAGCCCAAATTGGCCGTGCGGGTGAATCCGGATTTCGACCTGAAAGGGTCGGGCATGAAAATGGGCGGCGGGGCCAAGCCTTTTGGGGTCGATGCCATGATGGTGCCCGACTTGGTTCGGCGCATTTTGGCGGCGGGTGCGGATTGGCGCGGATTTCATATTTTCGCGGGGTCGCAGGCGCTGGGGCCCGATGCCATTGCCGACACACAGGCGCAGACCATCGCCTTGGCCGCCGAACTGGCCAGCGATATTGGGGAAACGCCGCCGCTGGTGAATTTGGGCGGCGGGCTGGGCGTGCCCTATTTTTCCGGCGATGTGGCGGTGGATATTGGCGTGGTCGGCGCGCGTTTGGGCGATCAACTGGCGGCGCGGCCCGCCATTTTGGGTGACAGCCGCTTTGCCATGGAATTGGGGCGCTGGTTGGTCGCCGAAGCGGGAATTTATGTCACCCGCATTGTCGACCGCAAGACCAGCCATGGCGACCTATTTTTGGTGACGGACGGCGGTTTGCACCATCAATTGGCGGCCAGCGGCAATTTTGGCACGGTCATTCGGCGCAACTATCCCATCGCCGTGGCTGGAAAATTTGGGGCGGAACCGCAAGAAATCGTGTCGGTGGTCGGATGTTTGTGCACGCCGTTGGACCGATTGGGCGATCAGGTGCATTTGCCCGCCGCCGATGTGGGGGATTTGATCGTGCTGTTTCAGGCTGGGGCCTATGGGGCCAGCGCCAGCCCCGCACAATTTTTGGGGCAGGGACCAGCCGCAGAAATATTGGTTTAGGGCGCTTTCAAAAAGGCCTAAGATTATCTTCACCCTTTTTTTCTAGGGTGGCTGGTTCAGGGGAAGCTGACGCCAAAATGGCGCAGCACAGGCACGGGCATGTCGCGATGTATGACCAATTTTATGGCTTTACGGGGCGTCCGTTCCAACTGACCCCAGATCCCCATTATTATTTTGAAAGCGCCACGCACCGAAAGGCGATGTCCTATTTGGAATATGGATTGGCGCAGGGGGAAGGGATTATCCTGATTACCGGCGATGCGGGCATGGGGAAAACCACGCTGGCGGGCCATTTGCTGGCTGGTCTTGACCCCGCTGCTGCCGACCAAAGCCCTTGTCATGGCGTGATATTGACCGTTCCTGCCGATGGCGCGGATGATTTTCTGGTGATGGCGGCGGAACAATTTGGGCTGGATTATCAAGCCGAAGAGCCGGAAATTTTGCTGCGCGGTATCGAAATTTATTTGCGCGGCGAACGGCGCGCGGACCGCCGCCCTTTGCTGATTATCGATGACGCCCAAAATCTGAGTATCGCCGCCTTGGAACAATTGCTGTTGCTGGCGGGCTTGGACCATGATGCGCAACCCTTGGTGCAGATTTTCCTGATCGGCCAACCCGAATTTCGTCAAATTTTGTTCCACAGCCCGTCGGTGGATGCGCTGCGCCAACGCGTTGTCGCCGCCCATCATCTGGAAGCGATGGAGCCGGATGAGCTGGAACCTTATATTTTCCATCGGCTGGCCAAGGTGGGCTGGAATGGAAACCCGATTATCGCGGCGGACGCCTTTGCCGAAATCTTTGCGCACAGCAAGGGTGTCCCGCGCCGCGTCAACCGCTTGTTCAGCCGGATTTTGCTGCACGGCGCGCTGGAGGAGCTGACGCGGATCAGCGCGCAGACGGTGCGGAATGTGGCATCGGAACTGAGCGGCGATGGCGATGATGTTGGGGAATTGTTACAACAATCAAGCCACAAGGCCGCAGCGGATGGAACGCCCAGTGGTTTATCGCGCCCAGCCGACAAGCCGTCCCCAAAAAAGGTTGCGGCTGCTGCTGGGTCGTCTGGCGGGCAAAGCGATCCAATAGATCCATCGCCGCCATTGCCGCCCGAATCAGCAGGGGAGCCGACCCGCACTGGCGCCGCGGAATTTCCCGACGAATCCCCTGCGATGATCGCCACGGCCGAATATTTGATGTTGCAGCACCGCGTTGCCAAATTGGAAACACGGATCATCGAACAAGATGCCGCAATGCGGCAAATGATTGCCTTGCTGATGCAATGGATCGACCAACAAGACCAAGATGCAGAAATTTTATTTCCCGGAAAATTTGGTCCCAGCCCAGCGGCGGAATAAGCGCCGCCCCGCAGCCTAGGCGGGCCGAAACCGCGTCCATTACCCATCATCTTGGGCGCGGTGCGGGAACGCATAGGGCCTGCCATGTGTACAAGCGTGGTGCAGGGCGCAGAAGATTGCTGACCTGATCGGATTTAGGGGCTAAGCTTGTCAGCAGATATGTGTGGAATTGCTGGAATTTATCATCTGCAGACGGCCAAGCCCGTCGACCCAGCACGCTTGCGCGTGATGCTGAACGCGATGCCGTATCGCGGCGATCATCAGGGGGAATGGACGGCGGCGGGTGTCGGGCTGGGGGTTGTGTCCCATTTGGATGATCAGGCCGCGCCGCACAGCGACAGCGCCGATCCAGCCCAGCCTTTGTCCAGCGACGACGAAGCTGTCACGATCATTTTCGACGGGGTTTTGTTCAACGCAGCGGAACTGCGCGCCGAATTGGATGGGCGTGGCTATCGCTTTTTGGCGCGCAGCGATACGGAACTGGTGTTGGCGGCGTGGCGGCAATGGGGCGTCGATGCCTTGCCCCGTTTGAACGGCCTGTTCGCTTTGGCCATTCATGACCACAGCCGTGGCTGTTTGTTTTTGGCGCGGGACCGCATGGGGGCAAGGCCGCTGCATTATGCGCCCTTGTCCGACGGATCGGTGGTTTTTGCGTCGGAATTAAAGGCCTTGCTGCGCCATCCCTTGCTGGGGCGCGAGGCTAATTTGACGGCGGTCGAAGATTATCTGGCCTTGGGTTATGTGCCCGACGATAATTGCCTGGTTGCCGGTGTGCGGAAATTGGCAGCGGGCCATTATATATTGCTGCAACGGGGCAAGAATGACGTGGCCCCAAGCTGTTGGTGGCGTCCCGATTTTTCCCGCCGCGTCAAAGCGAGCGAGAAAGAAGCCGCCGATTATTTGGCCTATTTGCTGCGGGTTGTGGTGCGCGATTATGCGTCAGTGCAACCGATGACGGGTCTGTTTCTGTCCGGCGGGATGGACAGCGGGGGCTTGGCGGCGGCCATGGCGGAATCCAGCCCGCGCGCGATCAAAAGCATGACCATCGGTTCTGGTGAACGCGAATGGGATGAACGGTCGGCGGCGCGGGCCTTGGCCCATCGCTTTGCGGGCGATCATCATGATTTGGCGGCACCCAGCGCCACGCTGGCCATGGTGGACGAGATGGCGGATCGTTTTGATGAACCCTGCGCCGACACCGATATTCCCATTTTCATGGCGCTGGGACGTGCGGCCTTGCCACATTTTTCCACCGCTTTGGTCGGCCATGGGGCGGATGAGATTTTCGCCGGAACCCGCCGCATGATGTTTCATCATCACGAAGAACGGTTGCGGGACAGCCTGCCATCCTTTGTGCGGCGCGGTGTGTTGGGGCCGCTGGCCCGCACGTTGCCGCGTTGGGATTGGGCACCATCCAGCGCGCGCCTGCGCGCGCGCCTGAGCAGCTTGGGACAAAGCGGGACGCAGGCCTATGCGCGGGCGGTGGCCCGCACGGGACCAGCGCGGCGCGTTAGGGTGTTTCATGACGGGGCTGTGCGGGCCTTGGGACATCATATTGGCGAGGGGCGATATTGGCGGGCGATGGCCAGCGCCAAATGCCGCGAACCCTTGGACCGCGCCCAATTTGCGGAATGGCAAATTGCCTTGCCCGGTCAAATGTTGGCGAAATTGGACCGGATGAGCGGCACCGATCGGCCCATGATCTTGGCCCCCTATATGGATTATCGCTTGGCAGAATTTGTCGCCAGCCTGCCCGCGTCGATGCGCGTTGGGAAATTGGGCGGCAAGCATGTGCTGAAACAGGCGTTGGGGAAATATTTGCCCAAGACGGTGCTGGAACAGCCGCGTATCAAGCCCGAAATTCCCATATCCTTGTGGTTTCGCGGCAGTTGGGCGGCGGAGGCCCAGCGTCTGGCGGCATCCGAAATCATGTCGCGCACGGGCTGGTTCGATATGGCGGAAATTGGCACCATGGTCGCGGCCCATCAGGCGGGCAGCGAGGATCATGGGCGTTTGTTGTGGCAGTTGCTGTTGCTGGAACGGGCGCTTGGCCGCTTGATGGATTGATGCGCGCAAAGCATAGCTGCGGGCTATATTTTGCGTTTGACCACCCCTATGCGACTGACCGCTTTCATTTTGCGTCAATTGGCGCTATGGGCGCGCATCCTTCCTAAAAGGCCTGAGCTAGGGCCGCAGAGGTGAAATGGCGAAAGAAGAATTACTCGAAATGCGCGGCCAAGTGGTCGAGCTGTTGCCCAACGCGATGTTTCGCGTTCGGTTAGAAAATGATCATGAAATCTTGGGCCATACGGCTGGCAAGATGCGCAAGAACCGCATCCGCGTTCTGGTGGGCG